>NZ_JBFTKI010000001.1:0-538598 GCF_056395875.1 Arthrobacter sp. 05T45
ACCCACTTCGGCGGGATCAGCCCGCTGAAGAAGGTGATGGACTACGCCGCGCAGTACCAGGTCAAGTCCGGCTTCCACGGCCCCACCGACATCTCCCCGGTCGGGTTCGCCGCGCAGCTGCACGTGGGCCTGGCGATCCACAACTACGGGATCCAGGAATACATGCAGCACTCGGATGCGACCAACGAGGTCTTCGAACAATCCATGACCTTCGTCGACGGCTACCTGCACCCCGGCGAGGCGCCCGGCATCGGCGTCGAATTCAACGAAGAAGCCGCCGCCGCGTTCCCCTACCAGCAGGCCTACCTGCCCTACAACCGCCTCGTCGACGGCACCGTCCATGACTGGTAACCCGAGGACCGGTAAACCGTCCACGACGGGTAACTGGCACTGACGGATGGCAGTGCCTTAAGCACCAAAAAGGTCCCGGGCGGCGAGTCGATGCTCAGCCGCCCGGGACCTGGCTCTTTTGAGTCCGGCTCTCAGCGTCCGGTTTGCTGGTTGCTTAGTGAACCTGTTCCCGGGTCATGCCGAAGGGGACCTGGTCGGAGAGGGCCGCGGTGTAGTGGCCCGGCTTGTGCCGCGTGAGCAAAATGCCGTGCGTCCCGGTTGTCATGGCGAGCTGCTGCAGCCCGCGGACGGCGTCGTTGAGTCGGTCGTCGAGCACGCGCCGGTTGTCGACCTGGATCTCAATGGGCTCGGTAATGGTGGTCATCGCTCTGTCTTTCTTGGAGTACTTCTAGTCGGCCCCAATGGATTCAGGAACAGTAACGTCATATTTATTGGCCCGTCAAATCACCACGCCGCATGTGCGCGTGGCCCGTGCGGACGCCAAATGCCCGCAGATTGCGGCCCGGGCGGCTGACCTGCAGATCCACCCAGGCCCGGGTGGTCCCAGTGAGTCTAATCACCCGGCATCACTGCGGGCAGGCCGAAAGATGCTCGTGGACGCAAACAATGCCTCCGTCGGAGGCGCGGGAGAAGATGATGGTCTCCCGTTCATCGCTCGTATCCCGGCCACCGTCCCGGTCAACCCGGACCGTCGTGGCCACGCGGTGCGAAAACACCGCGGTAGCACCGAGGAGCTGGATATCCTGCTCGCTGCTCCGGCATTCGAGCACACGCCAACCACCGGCGAGCCAGCTGTCCCAAAGGGTGCGGTAGGCGGAGCGGGACCCAAGGCGCCGGGCTTCCGGATGGAAGATGAAGGTCGCCTCCGGGCTGAAGGCCGCAAAGTAGGCCTCGGTGTCCGTGGCGGCGAAGGCGGCGACCAGGCGGCCGGCTGCCTCCTGGACCTCTTCGCGGCTGAGGGCGCGGGGCGCTGCCGGCTGCAGCGCCGCAGCCGGCAGCGGCCGGCCCACGGCCCGGATCGGGGCGCCGTCGGCCCCGGGGATATTGAGGGGAAAGAGGAAGAGCTCGACGTCGGATCCTGCGTCTGTGGCCCGCTGGACCTGCTCCAGTCCGGTGAGGTTTTCCACGATGATGCAGCCGTTTCCGGCCAGGATGTCGTGGGCGGGGAAGCCGCCGCCGGCCGGGTTGCCGTGCTGGTTGCCCTGCTGGTCGCCGTGCGTGGCGCCGGGGGAGGTTGGATCCACGCTGAGGGCATCCAGGCCTACGGCGCGGTAGCCGCGGTCCACGATCAGTTGCGCCGCCGCAGGCTCCAGCCATGGGTGCTTGAGGTACTCCTCCGTTCCCCACGCCGCTGCGCAGCCGGTGTGCAGCAGGAGGATCTTATCGGGATTGTCCGGATTTCCAGGTTCCGCAGGATTTCCGGCGGAGCCCGCCGGGGCGATCCCCGCCAGGTGCGCGGCGGTGATGGCGCCGCCGCGGGCCACGTCCCGGACATCCACGATTTCGGCGACGCCGCCGAAAAGGGACAGCGGCAATTCGTCCAAAGCTGCCCAGCCGTCGCCCACATGCAGGGGTGCGTCGGCGTGGGTACCCGAATGGGAGCCGAGCCCGAGCGAGAGCACGTTGGCGCCGTCGGCCTCCACGGTCAGTGCCGATGCGATCCGGACCTCCGGGTCGCCGGGATAGACAGGCATTCCGGTGCGCAGCGGAACGCTGAGATCGAACCACGTCACCGTTGGCCCACCAGTTCCGTGTCGAAGTCGCCGTGCAAGCCCGGCGCGGCTGCCTCCGGTGTTCCGGCAGCGACGGTGTTTCCAGCCGCATCGATGACCGGCGGCACCGGGGTGTCCTTCGAGGGGATCCAGCGCGGCCCGGCCGCCGGGAACACTCCGCGCGGCTCCGGGAAGATCCACAGCAGCCCGAGGTAGAGGACAGCGGCAAGCCCCAGCGATGCCGGCAGACTGATGTCCACACCGCCGGCCAGGTTGCCCAGGGGCCCCTGGAACTGGCCGGGCATGTTCACCATGCTCAACCCGGCGGCGGCGCTGACCAGCCAGGCCGTCATGCCGCGCAGGTTCCAGCCGTGGTTGAACCAGTACCGTCCGCCGGTGTGGCGCCGGTTGAACACCTGGAGGGCATCGGCGTCGTACCAGCCGCGGCGGGTGATGAAACCGATGATCATCACCACCATCCAGGGCGCGGTGCAGGTCACGATCAGGGTGGCGAACGTGGAAATGCTCTGGACGAGGTTGAAGGCGAAGCGGCCGGCGAAGATGAAGGCGATCGCCAGGACCCCGATGAACAGGGTGGCCTGGACCCGGTTGAACCTCGGGAAGACGCTGCTGAAGTCAAGGCCGGTCCCGTACAGCGAGGACGCCCCGGTGGACATGCCGCCGATCAGGGCGATGGCGCAGAGCGGGATGAAGTACCAGGCCGGGGAGACCGCCAGCAGGCCGCCGACGTAGTTCGGCGCCGCCGGGTCCATGAATTCCGGCGCCTTGGTGGCGATGATGGACGCCGTGGCCAGGCCAAAGACGAACGGAATAAGGGTGGCCAGCTGGGCCAGCAGCGCCGCGCCCATGACTTTGCGCTTCGGGGTGGCGGTGGGGATGTAGCGCGCCCAGTCGCCCAGGAACGCGCCGAAGGAGATGGGGTTGGACATGACGATCAGTGCCGCGCCGATGAACGCCGGGATGAACCCTGCGACGCCGACGCCGTCGAATCCGGTGCCGAAGGCACCCTCGAAGTTCAGGTTGAGGTCGCCCGCGAAGGCGATGAACCCGACAACGAACAGCAGGGTGGCCGCGGTGACGGCAATCTTGTTCACGAGCAGCATGAACTTGAACCCGTAGACGCAGACCACCAGAACGAGTCCACCGAAGAGGCCGTAGGCGACGGCGAACGAGCCCATGTCCTGCGGCAGGCCAACGAGCCGGTTCAGCCCGCCGACCAGGGCATCGCCGGAGCTCCAGACCGAGATGGAGAAAAATGCCAGCGCGGTCAGCAGTGACAGGAATGATCCGACCACCCGGCCGTGCACGCCCAGGTGGGCGGAGGAGGACACCGCGTTGTTGGTTCCGTTCGTGGGGCCGAAGACGGCCATGGGCGCCAGCAGGAGGGCGCCGACAACCAGGCCCGTCACCGTCGCGGCGAGCCCCTGCCAGAACGACAGGCCGAACAGGATCGGAAATGCGCCCAGGAAGGCGGTGGCAAAGGTGTTGGCTCCGCCGAACGAAACCCTGAACAAGTCAAAGGCGCTGGCATTGCGGTCCTTTTCGGGGATCCGCTCAATGCCGTAGGTCTCCACGTCGGTGACCTTGCCGCGGTTCCGCCTTGCGCCGGCGCCGTCAGGCTTTTCCTCGACCATGTTGTTCTCCATCCAGCTCATCATTGATTCCTAAGAGTTGCTTTATAAGCATCACAAGTTGTGTTGGAGGCTACACTGTGAAGCGGCTCACAGCAAGGCCCTGCCCTGTCCGGCCGGCGGGTTACGCAACCGGCCGCCGGCCCGGGACCATCCCGCGGGAAGCCCGGGCGGCCCATGTGCCCGCCGCCCGGTAAATAACAGGGATAATCTTCAACGGGGACCATCCACAACACGGCGCAAAGGCGGCACAGCGACATGGCACAGGCTCAAGCAGGCAAACCCCAGGGACGGTGGCGGACCTTCCACGAAAAGTTCGTCGTGGAGGAGCGCTTCATGAGCGTGACGGCGCGCCGGAATCTCTACCGGACCGCCGTCGTGCTGATGATCGCGGGCGCCGTGCTGTTCGTGGTAATCCTCGCCGGAGTCCTGCAGCACGCCGGCATCTCGGCAGCGGATGAGCCCGTGCGGACCTGGCTCCTGACCCTGCGCGCGGAACCCACCACCATCATCATGATCATCCTGGCGATCATCTTCGGCCCCATCGGCCTGCCAATCATCGTCCTGATCGTGACGGTGGCCTGGGGCCTGATCGCCAAGCATGCCTGGCGGCCGATGCTCCTGGCCGGTGCCATGCTGACCGGCGTCATTCTGGCGCAGATTATCGGCCACATCGTCGAACGCCACCGGCCTCCGATCGACCTCATGCTCTTCGGCGCAGACTCCACGTTCTCGTTTCCGTCCGGCCACGTCCTCGGCGCGTGCGACTTCCTGCTGGTGACCACGTACCTGGTCTTTTCGCGCCGGAAGAACCCCATGTCCGCTGTTATCGCCTTCATCGTGGCGGGGATCGGCATCTTCTTCGCCGCCGTCAGCCGCCTGTACCTCGGCTACCACTGGATGACCGATGCCCTGGGCGCCTTCTCGATCTCGCTCGTGATCCTGGGCGGCGTCATTGCGCTGGACACCTGGCGGACGGCGCGGATTCCGGGCGAACAGGTCACCGGGACGCTCTCCACCGCCGACACCAGCCAGGACTGAGCCCCGTCAGCGGCTGCGCGCCCGCTTGAGTTCGGCCCGCAGCCGGGCGTTGGCGGCCTCGAGTTCCATCACCTTGGCCACGCCGGCCAGGTTAAGCCCTTCTGCCAGGAGCTGGCCGATCCGCCGCAGCACCACAAGGTCTGCGTCGCTGTACTGCCGGGTGCCACCCGCGGTGCGGTCCGGCGCGAGGAGCCCCCGGCGCTCGTAGAGCCGGATATTCTGCTGCCCCGTGCCCACCAGCTGCGCCACGACCGAGATGGCGTACAGGCCTGAATTCGCGCCTCGGTCCGCCATGGTCTTCCTCCCGTTCCGGCCGGAAATTCCCTTGCATCAGTGTTTCACCGGTGCTATAAAAAATCTATACCCGCCACCACAGAAAACTTGAGGTGGGTTGTAGAAGGAATGCAGATCAAGTCTCGCTGAAGGAGTGGGAAATGATGTTGATTCGGACGGACCCGTTCCGTGACTTCGACCGGCTTGCCCAGCAGGTGTTCGGGACGGTGGCACGCCCCGCGCCCATGCCCATGGACGCATGGCAGGAAGACGGCGTATTCGTCGTCGCCTTCGATCTTCCGGGGGTCAATGTCGACTCGATCGGGCTCGACATTGAGCGCAATGTCCTGACGGTCCGGGCGGAACGGCGCGATCCGGCGCAGCCCGACGTGGAACTGATGGTCTCGGAGCGTCCCCGTGGAGTGTTCAGCCGCCAGCTGATCCTCGGCGACACCCTGGATACGGAGAACGTCAAGGCGAACTACGCCGACGGCGTCCTGACGCTCCGCATCCCGGTGGCGGAGGCGGCCAAGCCGCGGAAGATTGAAGTCACCCGTTCGCAGGACAAGATGCAGGAGATCGGGAAGTAGCCCCCGGGCCGGCGCGGCGCCCGCAGCGTCGCTCCGGCTCCGGCTCCATGCAACGGAGGCCGATCATGCCCGGCAGGAACCCTGATCCCCGAGGCTACTACGCGCTATTGCACGTCTCGCCGGAGGCGGGCCGGCAGGAGATTGGCCGCGCCTTCCGGGCGCTGATGCGCCGGCACCATCCCGACGTCGGCCAGTCTGACGTCGATCCTCCCGATGTCGGCGCCATTCTGCACGCTTTCGCCGTGCTGCGGGACGCCAGGAGCCGGGCGGAGTACGACGCCGGCCGCTGGCGTTCCGCCGTCGAGGCCGTCGAGGACGACACCTTCCAGCACCGGAACGACCATGCCGGCCAAGGCAGCCGCGACATCCCGGTGCGCATCATCCGGCGTCGGGATCCCCTTGTGCGCGTGCTCCCCGTCCGCTGGGAACCCGGGCCGTGACGGGGAAACTCTCCTGGCCAGGCCGCTGACCCGGGCAGGAACCCACCCAGCAGTTACATCCAGCAGCCCCATCCACTGAGGAGGAGACCAGCCATGAGCGCATGGCGCCGCTACGATTCGCACCTTATGCCGGTGTTCCACGAGCGCTTCGAAGCGCGCTGGGGCGAGGGAACGGCGCCGTTCCTGGACCCGGAGGCGCATGAGGCCCCGTTGCCCCGTGCGCAATGGATCAACATCGACACGGGTGCGGCGCTGGCGGTGGTCCCGGTCTGGACAGATGAAGACAGCCAGCACCGGTCCTTCGGCGTGTTCTACCTGCCGCCCGCGGGTGATATCTGGGTGCTGAGGCCCGGCTTCACGGAGTATCTGGAACCCTCGCTGGATGAGGCTGAGCAGCTCGTGACGCTGCGGAACGATGCCTTCCGCAAGGCCGTGGAGCACGCCAAAGTCTTCCTGTTCGGGCCGGAGACGTCGCTGTTCTGAACGGCAGGGACCAGCAGATGCCAGGATCAGTTGCTGGCGGCGGCATAGGCGTTCAGGCTCAGCGAGAACACGATCCAGGAGAGGTACGGCAGCATGAGCAGGCCCGCTGCCCGGCTGATCAGGCCGAACCGGACCACCGTGACGGCGGCGGCCACCGCATGGACGGCGATGAGCAGCAGGGCCAGCCAGAGCGCGGCCCCGCCGGCCATGGGGTACATGCCGAAGAACAGGGGCGCCCAGGCGAGGTTGACGAGCAGCAGGATGGCGTAGACGGTCATGGCCCCCCGGCCGCGCCCGGAGCGAAGTCCTGTTTCCCGGCGCCAGACGAGCCACGCCGCCACTGCCATTGTCGTGTAGAGCACCGTCCAGACCGCTCCGAAGGCCCAGCCCGGCGGAGTCCACGGAGCCTTCTCTGCCGCCGCGTACCAGCCGCCGGCGTTGCCGATAATGACCAGCGACGCCACGAAGGACACCCCATGGGAGACCGCCAGGAAGCAAAGGAGGGCTGCCGTCTGCCGGCCGGGGCTGGGCGGCGCCGATGGCGGCCGGCGGTTGACGCCTTGTTCAATTTTCACGTGCACCGATCAACAGTGGCCGTTGGCATCGCGTCCGTCAAACGGCCAGGGTCGTGGCGCTCACCCCCGGGGGAGCCTAAAATCAGTCAACCAACCACCGAAACTACATAGAGGTCCCCGTCGATGAACGCTTCCGCCAAGGATCTGGCTTCCCTTCTTCCGCCCGGCTTCACCCTGGGTGTAGCGACCTCCGCCTTCCAGATCGAGGGTGCACTCGATGAAGACGGCCGCGGCCCTTCCGGATGGGATGTCTTCGCCGCGAAGCCGGGTTCGATCGTGGAGGACCAGAGTCCGGCCGTTTCCTGCGACCACTACCACCGGATGCCCGAGGACGTGGCTCTGATGAAGGAGCTGGGGATCGACTCGTACCGGTTTTCGCTGTCCTGGTCCAGGATCCAGCCCGGCGGGAGCGGGCCCGCGAACCCTGCCGGGCTGGACTTCTACGACCGGCTGATCGACCTGTTGCTCGCCAACGGCATTTCCCCCATGGCCACGCTCTACCACTGGGACACCCCATTGCCCCTGGATGAGGCCGGCGGCTGGATGAACCGTGACACGGCCTACCGGCTGGGGGACTTCGCCGCCATCGCCGCGGCTGCCTTCGGGGACCGCGTGAGGCGCTGGGTGACTGTCAACGAGCCCGCCACAGTCACCACCAACGGCTACGCCCTGGGCATGCACGCGCCCGGGGAGGCCCTCATGCTCAAGGCCCTCCCCAGCGTGCACCACCAACTGCTGGGCCACGGCCTGGCGCTCCAGGCGCTGCGCGCCGCCAAGGTGCCGGGCGACATCGGCATCACCAACGTTTACTCACCGATGGTCCCGGCCACCGCGAACCCGCTGGACAAGGTCAGTGCCGGACTCATGGATGTGGCGCAGAACCGGCTCTACGCCGATCCGGTGCTGCTCGGCAAATACCCGGATGTCATCCGGGCCGCCACCTTCTTTTCGTCGTCCTTCAGCCCGTCCAGCGAAGACATGGAGCTGATTTCCCAGCCCCTGGATTTCTACGGCCTGAACTACTACATGCCCACCCTTGTCGGGGCGGGTCCGGGTGAGGGGGCCGTGCCGCCCGGCATGGCCGAGGCCATGGGGGACGACCTCAGTGGGACACCCGGTGCGCCCTTCCACATCGCGCAGTTCCCGGACACCGAGACCACGGCCTACGGCTGGCCGGTCAAGCCCCAATACATGTCCGTCGCCCTGGCCGAGATGGCCGACCGCTACCCGGATCTGCCCCCGGTCTTCATCACCGAGGGCGGGGCCAGTTTCGAGGACGTCGTGGTCCAGCCTGTCGGGGCGAACCAACGGATAATCCCGGACGAACGGCGCCTGCGTTACCTTGCAGACCACATCGGCACGGCCCTGGAAGCGACACGTCCCGGCGGCGCCGCCGAGGCCGTCGACCTTCGCGGCTACTATGTGTGGTCCTTCATGGACAACTTCGAGTGGTCCGCCGGCTACAAGCAGCCGTTCGGTCTGGTGCACGTCGATTTCGATACCCAGGTCCGCACGCCGAAGGCCTCCTACTACTGGCTCCAGGAGGTCATTGCGGCCCGAAGCTCGGCGTCCGCCGGAGAGCCCGGCAGCGCAGCGCAGCCCGGCGGCGCCGGCGGGCAGGACGAAACCGCCGACGTCGGAGAGCCGCACCCGGCGAGCTGACGCCCCTCAAACCGGGTCAACCTAGAGCAGATCCAAGTCCTGCAGGCCCTTGGCGAGCCCCGCGCCGTCGGGCGAATAGAACCACGGGACGGAGGACTCCGAGTGGTCTCCGGTGTCGGAGTGGCCGCCGGCGAAGACGGCCTCACTGGCCGAGAGCTGCCGGATGCCGATCGCGGCCACCTGGTCCGGGTGCTTCTGCGCGAAGCCGGAGTAAATCTCTTCATCGTGCTGGCCGTTGTCGCCGAACAGCAGCCAGCGCATGTTCGGGAACTCCTGGGCCAGCAGCTCAAGGTTCCGCCGTTTGTGTTCCTGGCCGCTGCGGAACCAGCGGTCGTGCGTCAGCCCCCAGTCCGTGAGCAGCAGCGCGCCCGAGGGATAGAGGTTCCGGGCGATGAAACGGGCCAGGGTGGGAGCTGCGTTCCACGGTCCGGTGGACAGATAGATCACCGGCGCCTCCGGGTGCTCCACCTTGAGCCGATCCAGCAGGACGGCCATGCCGGGTGTCGCCATCCGGGCCCGTTCGTTCAGGACGAAGGTGTTCCACAGCGCCAGGAAGGGCCGGGGGAGGGCGGTGACCATGATGGTGTCGTCAATGTCCGAGACGATGCCGAGCCTGGTGTCCGGCGAGATCACGAAAATCCTGGCCTCGACCGGTTCCGTTCCCTCGGCGCGCAGCACGGCCGTATGCCAGCCCGGGGTCAACGCCACGTGAACCAGGGTGTCCACCAGGCCGCCGCGGTCCGCATGCACGCGGGTGGTGACGCCGCCGATCTGGATCTCCACCTCGGTGAACTGGACCGGGACGCTCGTGAACGCCCGCCAGCCGCGGAAGTTCTGGTTGCCGTTCAGGGCCAGCCGCTCCGCCTTGCCGCCGGGCACCGGCCGGCTGGTGAGGACCACGCGGCCCAGTACCCTGACCCACTCGGTCGAGCCGTAGCCCTGATAGGCGACTGTCTGCGGGCTGAACTTCCAGCGCCGGGCCGTCTTGAGCCGGAACCCGTTGACGGTGTCCGACACCCAGTGGGCGAGCCGGAAGGCCCTGTTGCCGGACACGGGCAGCTGCTGCGCTGGTTGCGAGGCCAATTCCATGCCTCCACTCTCCCACAGTGCCGGGCTCCGGCTGTGCCGGCGGGGTCCCCGGACGCGGGCCCCCGCCACGCCGGATTACCAGCGTGGCGGCTAACCCAGCAGCCCGCGCAGTGTGGCGGCGTTGCGGACGGCGTTGCCGCCGCCGTCGTTGTTGAAGTACGCGTAGACGTCTTTCCCGCCGGCCTGCCACTCGCGGATCCGGTCCGCCCACCAGCGCAGGTCGTCATCGGAATAGGATCCGCCGTACAGGACGTCGTGGTCGGGGCCGTGCAGCCGGATATAGACGAACGCCGCGGTGGCGTGCAGGACGCACGGGAGCCCGGCGCCGCTCATGATGCAGTAGGCCGCGCCGTGACGTTCCAGCAGGGCGTACACGGCGTCGTCGTCCCAGCTGGGGTGGCGGAACTCCACACAGACACGGATCCAGCCGGGCAGAGCCGCCAGGAAGTAGTCCAGCCGGGCGTCGTCGCGCGCTAAGCCCGGGGGCAGCTGGACGAGCAGCACGGCCCGCTTGTCGCCGAGTTCGTGCCAGCACCGGGTGATCCGGTCCGCCCAGACCTCGGGGGCGTAAAGCTTCTTGGCGTGCGTCAGGCCGCGGGGCGCCTTGACGGACAGGGCGAAACCGTCGGGCAGGCGGCGGCGCCAGCTGGCGAATGAGCCCTCTTTCGGCCAGCGGTAGAAGCTGGCATTCAATTCCACGGTGTCGAAGCGGGCCGCGTAATATGCCAGCCTGTCCCGGGCCGGCAGGCCCGGCGGATAGAGGACCCCGTCCCAGTGGTCATAGCTCCAGCCGGATGTGCCGATCCGCACAGCGGCCACGTGCCCTGCCATGCCCCTTCCCCTTCCGCCGACGCCATGCTCCCTCCACCGTGCTCCCTCTACCGTGCCGGGGGCGACGGCGGTGTGGCACTGTAAGTGTCATGGTACGCATCGAGGATTACGCAATGGTCGGCGATCTGCACACCGCTGCCCTGATCAGCACCGAAGGCTCCATCGACTGGCTGTGCCTGCCGCGCTTCGACTCGCCGGCCTGTTTCAGCGCCCTCCTCGATTCCCCCGCGGCCGGCCGGTGGCTCCTGGCGCCGGCGGGCGGCGGGGAATGCACGCGCCGCCGCTACCGCAAGGGCACGCTGATCCTGGAAACCGAGTGGGATTTGCCCGAGGGCAAGGTCAGGATCATTGACTTCATGCCGCCCCGCGACGAGGTGGCGGATATCGTGCGGATCGTGGTCGGTGTCCGCGGCACGGTGCGGATGCGCGGCGAACTGGCGCTCCGGTTCGACTACGGCCATATTGTGCCGTGGGTCCGCCACGACGAGCTCGGGATCCACGCCGTCGCCGGGCCTGATGCCGCCTACCTGGTGACCGAGGCGCCCCTGCGCGGTGAGCGGATGCATACCGTCAGCGACTTCACGGTCAAGGCCGGGGAGCGTGTGCCCTTCGTGCTGACCTGGAGCCCCAGCCACCTCGGCCGGCCGCGGTCGGTGAACCCGGAAACGGTCCTGGCGTCGACCGAGGAGTTCTGGCTTCGATGGTCGGCGAAGTGCACGGTCACCGGGCGCTACCGCGACGCCGTCCAGCGCTCGCTGATCACGCTCAAGGCCCTGACGTTTGCCCCGACCGGCGGGATCGTGGCCGCCGTCACGACGTCCCTGCCGGAGGAGATCGGCGGTACCCGGAACTGGGACTACCGCTTCTGCTGGCTCCGCGACGCCACGCTCACGCTGCAGGCGCTGCTCGCCGCGGGCTACACGGAGGAGGCCGGCGCGTGGCGCGACTGGCTGCTCCGCGCCATCGCCGGGGACCCGGCGGATCTGCAGATCATGTACGGGCTCCACGGCGAACGCCGGATGCCGGAGCTCGAACTGCCGTGGCTGAAGGGCTACGAAAACTCCGCTCCGGTGCGGACCGGTAACGGTGCGGCCGGCCAGCTGCAGCTCGACGTCTGGGGCGAGGTCCTCGATTGCCTGTCCCTGACCCGGAACTCCCTGCTCAAGCACACCGACGACGCCTGGGACGTCCAGGTGGCCCTCATGGAACATCTGGAGACGGCCTGGCGCCAGCCGGACAACGGGCTGTGGGAAATGCGCGGCCCGCAACGCCATTTCACGCACTCCAAGGTGATGGCCTGGGTAGCGGCGGACCGCATGGTCAAGGGCGTCCGGGACTTCGGCCTGACCGGCCCGGCGGACCGTTGGGAGGAGCTGCGTGACGCCATCCACGCCGAGGTCATGGCCAACGGGTTCGACGCCGACCGCAACACATTCGTGCAGTCCTACGGGCGGCCGGAGCTGGATGCGAGCCTCCTGCTGCTGCCCCGGGTGGGGTTCCTCCCGCCGGATGATCCGCGCATCATCGGAACCATCGATGCGGTCCAGCGCGAGTTGACGCACGACGGCTTCCTGCGACGCTACCTGCCGGCACAGAGCGATGACGGGCTGCCCGGCGAGGAGGGGGTGTTCCTGGCATGCTCCTTCTGGCTGGTCGAGGCCCTGATCGGGGCTGGCCGGCGCCATGAGGCCCGGGAGCTGTTCGAGCGCCTGCTGGCGCTGCGCAACGACGTCGGGCTCCTCAGCGAGGAGTGGGGCGTCGAGACCGGCCGGCAGCTGGGCAACACGCCGCAGGCCTTTAGCCACTTCGCCCTCGTCATGAGCGCGCTGGAACTGCATGAAGACGGCGTCCGCCGCAGCGACACCCCGCTTCCGTGATCCCCGCCGCGGCGACCGCAGTGGCCCCCGCGGCCCCGCCGCGGCGACCGCCGGCGGACGAAGGGCGGGACCTTCAGCACTTTCCCCGCACCGTAAAATAAGTACACTTACTAATATCCCGGCGGGGGATACGAGGGAACTAGGAGTGTTGCAAATGGCGGGATATTTTGAGCTCGTGGACGCGCCCGAGGGCGGCTACCGCATTCGGATGATGGACGGGGCAGGGCAACTGATGGCAGTCTCAGTGACGTTTCCCACCAAGAAAGCCGCCGTTGCCGGCGTCGCCCAGGCAAGGGAAATCGCCGGAACCGGCCTGATCAGGGACCGCAGCGCCGATGGCCGGGCCGCCGTGCCCGGATCGTCCGCCCGGGTGATCAGGGGGCGGCGCGGCGGTGCCGGGCGCTCAAACTCCACCTTGGGGGGCTCGCTGGCGGGCAAGAGGGCGCAGGCCCGTACCTGACCTGATCATCGAGTAGGCCGTTTCCCCAGCCGGTTCGCCGCGCCGAACGGTTACAGTATGGCCATGGAGCCGCGGGGGAATCGGAACACCGGCCGTGCCCGGAAGAATCTGCTGGGCCGTGTGGCGGTGCCGCTCACTGCCGCGGCCATGCTGCTCGCCGGGCTGGCCCTTCTTGCCCAGCCGGTGACGCAGGAGGACTTTGGCTGGGTAGCGTATGCTCCGGTGGCCACGGGGCCCGTTGTGCTGCAGGGGCTCATGGTCATGGGCCCGTGGATCTGGGCAGGGGTCGCGCTGATCAGCATCGGGTTGCTCCTGCTGGCGTTCTGGTCCGGCTACCGCACGGGCCGGCAGGCCCGGGACCGCGGCGACGACTCCCGCTAGGCGGCTGCCGCTCGGCCGTCCGCCCCGCGGCCGGGCTGAAGCGCCGCCAGCCGCCAGCCGACGCCCCCGAGGAGACAGCTCGCGGCGTTCCGGACGCGAAACACTGCCGTGATGTGCCGTCTCGGCGGTACGCTGGCCGGGCAGCGCCTAACCGTCGAGGAGGACCTCATGAGCCAGCACCACACCCCCGGAAGGGTCGCCGTTGTCACCGGAGCCGGTTCCGGCATCGGCCGCGCAGTGGCCAGGCTCATGCTGGCCGAGGGCTACCGGGTGGTCCTCGCGGGGCGGCGGGAAGAACCGCTCCGAGAGACCGCGGCCGGCCACCGCCAGGCGCTCGCGGTCCCGTGCGATGTCACCGTCCCCGCCGACGTCGAACGGCTTTTCGCCGCCGCGCTGGGGCAGTGGGAGCGCGTGGACGTGCTCTTCAACAACGCCGGCGTGTTCGGCCCCGCCGCCGCGGTGGACGAGATCACCGTGGAGGACTGGGACGCGACCGTCGCCGTGAACCTCACGGGGTCCCTCCTCTGCGCCGCCGCCGCCGTCCGGGCCATGAAGGCCCAGTCGCCCCAGGGCGGACGGATCATCAACAACGGGTCGGTCGCGGCGCATTCGCCCCGGCCGCGGACCGTGGCCTACACGGTGACCAAGCACGCCATCACCGGGCTGACTAAAAGCATTGACCTGGACGGCCGGGGCTTCGGCATCAGCTGCGGACAAATCGATATCGGCAACGCGGCGACGGAACTCATGGAGGAGATCGGCGTCGGCTCCGGGACCGCCCAGGCAGACGGCAGCCTGCGGGCCGAGCCGACCTTTGCGGTGCAGGACGCCGCCCGGGCCGTGCTGCTGATGGCCGGGATGCCGGCGTCGGCCAACGTGGGATCCCTCGTGGTGACGGCTGCGGGCATGCCGTTCATCGGGCGCGGCTGAGGCACGGCTGCGGGCGCGGGCGCCGGCTGGTGGGTCCTGAGGGACGCCGCCGGGGGGGGCCTAGAGGGGCAGGAGGGCGGACAGGTCCGCGCGCAGTCCCGAGGCGGCAACACGGCCGGCGGCGACGGCGTCGGCCCAGCTCAATCGTCCGCTGACCATCGCCAGCCAGGTGTCGGCGTCGCACTCGATGACGTTTGGCGGGGTGCCGCGCGTGTGCCGCGGGCCCTCCACACACTGGGTGACGCCGAACGGCGGGACGCGCACCTCCACGGAGTTCCCGGGCGCCCGCGCGGTGACTTCCTCCAGGCAGTAGCGCACCGCCGTCGCGATCGTCGTGCGCGGGACGGCGCCGGGTCCTCCAGAGCCCGGGACCCCGGCCGGCACGTTCGGGCCCGGAGCGGGCGCGGTGGCTTCCTGCCACGCGGCGAGGGCCGCGCGGCCCTCGTCCACGGCGATTCGACGGCGCGATACAGCCACTTTCCCGAGTCTCCTAGTCCAGCAGTGCCGCGACGGCCCGCCCGAGCCGGATCTTGCCTACCGGGCGTCCCCCGCCCAGTACCGGGTCCACCACCTTGTCCAGGACGCTGGACACTTCAGGGATTTCGACGGCGCCGGAGGCCGCGAGGAGCGTCAGCCCGACCAGCGTGGTGGCCCGGATGTTGCCGTCGAGCATCTTGATGGCAACCGAGACGCCCTGGCGGGTGGCCATGACCAGGACGCCCTCGGCGCCGATCTTGGCCAGGATGCCGAGTTCGTCCATGACGATCGTGTTGGCCTGCCCGCGCCCCTGGACGGCCCACGGGTAGTCCAGCATGGACGTGGCAATGGTGGCTGCCCGCGCGTTCGAGTTCTTGTCGCCCGGGGCCTTGGCCAGCTTCGAGTAGGCCCGGGCCAGGCCGATCAGGGAGACGGCGGCAACCGGCGCGCCGCAGCCGTCGATGCCCAGGTGGGTGATGCGTTCGCCGCAGTACTCCTCGATCACGGAGCGGATGCGCTGCTGCAGCGGGTGGTTGGGTTCGAGGTAGCTGTTCTTGTCCCAGCCGTTCTCCGTGCACGCCCAAAGGAACGCGGCGTGTTTGCCCGAACAGTTGAAGGCCAGCCGGGACTTGCCCCGCTCGGTCTGGACGAGCCAGTTCCGGGCGGTCTCATCCTGGGGCCAGTCGGCCGGGCACTGCAGCTGGTCTTCCTTGGCCCCGGCCGCCTTGAGCATGCCCTCGACCACGTCCATGTGATCCAGGGATCCGACGTGGCTGCCGCACGCGATGGCCACCTGGGCGCCCCGCAGGGGCACGCCGGACTGCATCGAGGCCAGGGCCTGCAACGGTTTGAGCGTGGACCGGGCAAAGATCGGGGCGTTCACATCGCCGAGCTCGATCACTACCGTCCCGTCCGCGGCCAGCACCACGGCCGAGCCGATGTGGCGGGACTCCACGAAGCCGCTGCGTTCGATGACTGCCAGTTCGACGGCGGAGTCGACTGTGAATGTTGCATGCGGGTTCAAAGCCATGCTGCAAGTCTATGGTGCCCGGTGCTGATACCCCGGTTATTCCACGGTCACCATCACCGACTGCCAGCCGGAGGCGCCGTCCGGAACCGGATCCGCCCGCTTGTCCGTCTGGACCTCGCCCTTGCCGTCCGTGGCGCGCACCTTGATGTAGTGCGGGCCCGGCGTGGCATCCCAGTCCAGGGACCACTGCCGCCACGTGATGAGGGAGGCCTCGTCGGAGAGTACCGCCTCGGTCCAGGGCCCGCTGTCGATCTGCACCTCGACCTTGGTGATCCCGCGGGTCTGGGCCCACGCGGTGCCGCCGATGGCGATCTTTCCGGCGGGGACCTTGGCGAAGGACTTGGGCACCTCGACCCGCGCCATGGTCTTGATCGGGCCGCGTTCGGACCAGCCGCGCTGGGTCCAGTACGCCTTGCTGTCAGTGAACCGGGTCACCTCCAGGTCCACCACCCACTTGGTGGCGGAGACGAAGCCGTACAGGCCTGGAACCACCATCCGCACCGGGTAGCCGTGCTCGAGCGGGAGCGCCTCGCCGTTCATGCCGATCGCCAGCATCGCGTCGCGATCGTCCTGGAGGACCTCCAAGGGGGTGGAGGCGCTGAAGCCGTCAGCCGAGGTGGAAAGCACCATGTCCGCGCCCTGTGTGGGGCGGGCCAGCTTCAGGGCGTCGCGGATGGGCATGCCCAGCCATTTGGCGTTGCCGGCCAGGTTGCCGCCGACCGGGTTGGACACGCAGGTCAGGGACACATGGGATTCGATGAGCTGGGCGTCGAGCAGGTCCTGGAAGGTAAGCCGGACCTCCTGTTCCACGAGACCGTGGATGCGCAGTTCCCAGTCCTGGACGTTGATCTCCGGCACGCTCAGCGCCGTGTCGATCCGGTAGAAGTCCTTGTTCGGGGTCAGCCACGGCGTGACGCCGGGCGCCTTGGACTGGACCCCGGCCGGGACCGCGGCGGCGGCCTTGGCGGGCGCGGGCAGCTGCAGCGACTCGCGGGCCGCGGCCACGTTGCTGCGGGCCGCGCTCAGCAGGCGTCCGCCGGTGGCGGCGACGGCCGAGGCGGCCGCGGTGATGCCGGCGGCGGCGAAGAACCCGCGCCGAGTGGTCGCCGGACGCTCGGGTTCCTTCGCGGCGACGTCCGCGGCCCGGTCCGGCCATTCCTGCATCCGCCACAGCCGGGTGATCAGAAGCCGCAGCACCACCAGCCCGGCGACGGTGCCGATCAGGGAGGGAATGGCATCGATCGGCTTGACGCTGGCCCGCGTCACCACGCTGCCGACGATCACGGCGCCCATCAGCACCACCCCTGCCACCCCCAGGGCCCATTTCCGGTACGCCACGATGCCGAGCACGCACGCCAGGAGCAGGATCGTGACCGCCATGCCGACGAACAGCGCGGCCTTGTCGTTGGTGCCGAACGTTTCGACGGCGAAGTTCTTCATCCACAGCGGCGTGAAGTCGATGAACGTCGATCCCAGCGCAATCAGGGGCGTCGCCCGTGTGGTGAAAAACGCCCCGATCAGTTCCGCGACGGACAGGACGACGGCGGCCGCAGCCACTCCGGCCACCGCGGCCAGGGCTGTGGCGCCGCGGGACCGCTTGCTGGGCTTCATGCTGGGTTTGTTCATACATGCCATTCGTAGCCGCGCGCCCCGCGGATTGTCCGGCGCCGGGCCTGGTTCCGGGCGTGTGCGCATGCCCTCCTGCCGGACCCTGGCGTGGACATGCCCCGCGGTCCCCGGGACATGTCCAGTCTTGGGACCCGGGCGTGGGCATGTTTTCCGGTACCACGGGACATGTCCAGTCCTGGGACCCGGGCGTGGGCATGTTTTCCGGCACCACGGGACATGTCCAGTCTTGGGACCCGGGCGTGGGCATGGTGGCATTGTGCCCATTGGCCGCGGCCGGGGCAGGACATGTCCCCCGGATTGCCCGGCGCCCGTCGGAGCCGCGCTGCGGACTCAGATGCAGTCCCGCGGCTGGTGCCTGGGTCTGTGACAGGCGGCCGGGGACATGTCCGGCCGTAACTTGGCGCGTGCAACATGCTCCCCGGACCCAGTAGGACATGTCCAGCCTTGGCACCCCGGCAGGGACATGCTCTCCGGCACCACGGGACATGTCCAGCCTCGGGAGCCAGGCATGGGCATGGTGGCATTATGCCCAGTGGCCGCGGCCGGGACTGGGCATGTCCCGCGGGTTGCCCCCGGTCCCCGGCGCTGCTGAGCTCAGGATTGCCTGGTGCCCGGGACTGCCGGACTCAGGATTGCCGCCCTGCGCCGGGGGCGCCGCGCTCAGGATTGCCCGGCGCCCGCGAGGCGCCGCCGCGAAAATTGAGCATGTCCGGCGGCCGACACAGCTTAGGAGCCTGCGGGGTGCACCACGTACCCTTGGAGACTGTGAAGGTACTTGTCATCGGCCCCGGCGGCCGCGAACACGCCATTGTCCGATCCTTGCTTGCAGACCCGAACGTTTCCGAGGTCCACGCGGCCCCGGGCAACGCCGGCATCAGCGCGCTGGTCCCCACATATGCGATCGACGCGAACGATCCCGACGCCGTCGCGGCGTTGGCCCTCAAGCTCACCGTTGACCTGGTGGTGGTCGGTCCGGAGGCGCCGCTCGCAGCCGGCGTGTCCGACGCCGTCCGCGCCGCCGGCGTCCCGGTCTTCGGCCCCAGCAAGGCCGCGGCCCAGCTGGAAGCGTCCAAGGCATTCGCCAAGGAAGTCATGGCCGAGGCCGGCGTGCCCACCGCAATGGCCCGCGTTGCCTCCAACGCCGGGGAAGCCGCCGACGCCCTCGATACCTTCGGCGCCCCGTACGTCGTCAAGGACGACGGGCTCGCGGCCGGCAAGGGCGTCGTGGTCACCTCCAACCGGGACGAGGCCCTCGCGCATGCCCAGACCTGCTTCGACGCGGGCGGCACCGTGGTGATCGAGGAGTTCCTGGACGGACCCGAGGTCTCCGTGTTCGTCCTTTGCGACGGCACCAACACCGTGGCCCTGTCCCCGGCGCAGGACTTCAAGCGCATCTTCGACAACGACGAGGGCCCCAACACCGGCGGCATGGGCGCGTACACACCGCTGGAGTGGGCCCCCGAAGGCCTCGTGCAGGAAGTGATCGACCGCGTCGCCCAGCCCACGGTCAACCAGATGGCGCACCGCGGCACCCCGTTTGTCGGCGTCCTCTTCGTCGGCCTCGCCCTGACCTCGCGCGGCACGCGGGTCATCGAATTCAACGTCCGGTTCGGCGATCCCGAAACCCAGGCCGTCCTCGCCCGGCTCAAGACGCCCCTCGGCGGGCTGCTCATGGCAGCGGCCAAGGGCGAGCTGGACAAGGTGCAGCCCCTGCGCTGGTCCAAGGACACGGCCGTCGCCGTCGTCGTGGCCGCCGAAAACTACCCCGACACCCCGCGGACGGGCGACCGCATCCGGGGCCTGAAGAAGGTCGACGCCCTGGACGGCGTCCACGTGATCCACGCCGGGACCAAGCTCGACGGCGAAGGCAAGGTCGTCTCCGCCGGCGGCCGCGTCCTGGCCGTGGTGGCGCTGGGCACGGACCTCGTGGAGGCCCGGGAGCGGGCGTACGACGGCGTCGAGCTCGTCCAGCTGGACGGCAGCCAGTTCCGCACCGACATCGGCGGCAAGGCCGCCCGCGGCCAGATCCGGGTAGCCGGGCCGGGAACCGCGGCCGCGTCGAAAGCGAAGGCATGAACGTGACCGAATCCGCAGCGCCGACGCCCGGCACCCAGCCCGAGACCACGCCTGAGACCCCGCCTGAGACCCCGCCCAAGGGCGGGCTCGACACCGCTACGCAGGACCTGCCCGGCTGGCGGCACGTCTACTCCGGCAAGGTCCGCGACCTCTACGTCCCGACGGACCCGGCGCTCGCGGAACGCTTCGGCCAGGATTGTGTCCTGGTGGTGGCCAGCGACCGGATCAGTGCGTTCGACCACGTCCTGGCCAGCGAGATCCCGGACAAGGGCCGCATCCTGACCCAGCTGAGCCTGTGGTGGTTCGACCAGCTCGGCGTCGCGCACCACGTCCTCGCCTCCACGGCCGACGACGGTGTCCCCGCCGCCGTCGAGGGCCGGGCAATGATCTGCAAGAAGCTGGACATGTTCCCGGTCGAATGCATCGCCCGCGGCTACCTCACCGGCACCGGGCTCGCGGAGTACCGCGCGTCGGGCACAGTGTGCAGCATCCCGCTGCCCGCCGGCCTGGTTGACGGGTCACGGCTGCAGGAGGCGATCTTCACGCCGTCGGCCAAGGCCGAGGTGGGCGAGCACGACGAGAACATCACTTATGACGCCGTCGTCGGCCTCGTGGGTGCGGACGTCGCGGCGGACCTGAGCAGGCTGACCCTGGAGATCTATACCAAGGCCGAGGAAATCGCGCGCGGCCGCGGCATCATCCTGGCGGACACCAAGGTGGAGTTCGGCCTCGACGCGGCGACCGGCGTCATCACGCTCGGCGACGAGGTGCTGACCCCGGATTCCTCACGGTTTTGGGATGCGGCCACGTACCGGCCCGGGCAGGCGCAGCCGTCCTATGACAAGCAGTATGTGCGCGACTGGCTGACCTCGCCGGAGTCGGGCTGGGACAAGGCCTCGGACACGCCCCCGCCCGTCCTTCCGGCCGACGTTGTGGCGCGCACCCGCAGCCGCTACGTGGAGGCCTACGAGAAGCTCACCGGCCGGACGTTCGCCTAGCTGTGCCGTTCGCCCAGCCCGGTCCGGCCGGGGCTAGGCTTCCGCGGAAGCGGCCTCGGCCCGGCGCTGGGCGAGCTTGATCTCGAGCACGGCGTCCAGCGCCTGCTGGACCCGGTCCGAGGCGCCCGCCGCGCTGAACTCCTTCTGGGCTTCCTCGAGGTACACCAGCGCCTCCGCGGCCTCCCCGGCGGCCTTGAGCGCCTTCCCCAGGAGCAGGGAGACCTCGCCGGCCGTGTGCCGGGCCAGAGCCTCCCGCTCGGCATGGATCTCGCGCAGCTTCTGGACGGCGGCCACGATGTCGCCCGTGAGGTAGAGCCAGCGGGCCCGGATGAAGGCGACCTCCAGCTGGTCGGTCTTGTTGCCGCCGACAATCGACAGGGCCAGTTCGGCGCGCTCGATCGATGAGAGCGTCTCGGGTTCGACGATTCCCGAGGAGAGGCGGACGGCGGCGGAGGCCTTGTTGAACCGGGCCCACAGGTCGATGTCGTTGGCCGGGGAGAGCAGCCGGCCGGCCCGCTCGTGGTACTTGATCCCCTCGGGATAGTCGTGGCGCATGAAGGCCACGTTGCCGATCACCCAGGCCACCTCGCCGGCGAGCTGGGACATCGAGTGGTCGTCCATCTGGTCGTTCATGGCCTGGCAGTACTCCCAGGCCTCATCGAGCCGGCCGCTCTCGGCCAGGGCACCAATCAGGGCGCGGAGGGCGCCGATGATCATGGTGGAGCCTTTGGGCAGCTGTGCGCAGAGCCGCACCGCTTCCTGCGCATGCTCGACGGCGGCGGTCAGCTGCCCCTGGCCCTGCGAGGCTGCGGCGAGCATCTGCTGGGCCCGGACGCCGAGCCCGGCAGACTCCGCGGCCATCGGGTGCTCCAGGAGATTCTGGACCACGTCCTTGCACTCCTGCCAGAGGCCCTGCTTGATCAGGCACTCGGCCTGCATATAGGTCATGTTCCACCACGCGCTGGTGTTCTTGGCCTCCAGGGCGATCCTGGCGGCGGCGGCGGCGTGGGTGGCGGCCACGGGGTAGTCCCGGAGGTCCCAGGCCTGCCGGGCATACAATCCCGCGAGCACGTATTCGGCGTCGCTGACGGACACCGGCTGGCTCCAGGCCTCGAGCGCCTTGGGGGCCAGTTCAAGCCGGCGGGCAAGCTCCTCGATGACATCGGCGGTCGGCTCGCGGCGTCCGGTTTCCAGCAGAGAAATGTAGCTGGGGGAGTACAGGTCACGGCCCAACTCCGCCTGCGTCAGGCCCCGTTCGAGCCGTTCCGCGCGGAGCTTCTCCCCAAATCCGTTCCCCACGGATACCTCCTAATTCCGGACATTCTTTGTACTAAATGCTTGACAGTCTCTGTAGAAACCATTTTACAATGTGTGTCAACAAGGGTAGTGCTGACTTGGTTAAGGAACCCCAACCCATATTGAGGAAACTTATGTTGAAGAAGATTGCAGCCGGCGCCGTTTTGGCGGGCGCACTGGCATTCTCCGCCGCGGCCCCGGCCGTGCTGTCCGCTGCTTCACTTACCGATGTCTCAGACGTTGCCGCCGTCGGCAACTGGCCCGATCCCATGCGCACCGCCCAGGCGGTGGGCAACTGGCCCGACCCCATGACCCACTCGCTGAACGTCGGCAACTGGCCCGACCCGATGTAACAAGCCCGATGTAACAAGCCCGACACGGCAGGCGCGGCGCAGCAACGGCCGGCTGCCTGCGGCACGGATATCCGGCACAGCCCCGGGAGATTTCCTCCCGGGGCTGCGTTGTGTCCGGGGGGCAGGGGCCGGGCCCTGGCCGGGACGATCGCCGGTGCCGGTGTCATGAAATCGTGCCGGCCCTACCACCGGACATACAAAAGAGGACCCTCCATGTGGAGGGCCCTCTTTGTGTTTGGTCGGGATGACAGGATTTGAACCTGCGACCTCGTCGTCCCGAACGACGCGCGCTACCAAGCTGCGCCACATCCCGATCCGTTGCTTCAAAAGCAACTTCACAAGAGTATCCGATCATGGCCCCGGATGTGAAATCGGGCGCCGGCCGGGACGTGTCCCGCCGTCGTCCCGGCCCGGACGCCGACCGGTCCCGGCAGGCGCTGTTCAGACCAGCGAGTCTTTCCAGGCGCCGTGGAGCCGGGCGAAGGCGCCGCCGTCGCCGATCAGCTGCTCCGGGGTGCCGTCCTCCACGACCCGTCCGTCGTGCACCACCAGCACCCGGTCCGCCGTCTCCACGGTGGAGAGCCGGTGGGCAATGATCAGCGCTGTCCGCCCGGGACCGGGGGCCGAGTCCGGGCCGGGGGTCGAGTCTGCAACGGGCTGTCCGCCGCCCGCCTGTCCACCGGACGGCCGCTGGCCGGCCTCCCGGGTGCCGGCCTCCCGTGTCCCGCGCAGGAGCCCCGCGAGGCCCTGCTGGACCATGCGCTCCGACGGGATGTCCAGCGAGGACGTTGCCTCGTCCAGGATCAGCACGGCCGGGCGGGCCAGGAACGCGCGGGCGAAGCTGATCAGCTGGCGCTGCCCGGCGGAGACGCGGCCGCCGCGCTTGTTGACGTCGGTGTCGTAGCCGTCCGGCAGTTCCATGATGAAGGCGTGCGCCCCCACCGCCCGGGCCGCGTCCTCGATCTCCGCACGCGAGGCTTCGGGCCGGCCCAGGGCGATGTTGTCCGCCACGGAGCCGCTGAACAGGAAGGCCTCCTGGGTGACCATGACGACGTTCCTGCGCAGGTCCTCGGTGCTGAGCTGGCGCAGGTCCACGCCGTCGAGGGTCAGGGACCCGGCGGAGACGTCGTAGAAGCGGGCAATCAGCTTCGCGAGCGTGGATTTGCCGGCGCCGGTCTGCCCGACGAGCGCGACCGTCTGCCCGGCGGGGATGTGCAGGTCCAGCCTCGGGATGACCACCGGGCCGTCGCCGTAGCGGAATTCGACGCCGTTGAAGTCGATGCTGCCCCGCGCGTCGTGCAGGGCCGCGGGTGTTTTCGGCGGCCGCACGGTGGGGACCTCCTCGAGCAGGCCCGAGACCTTTTCCAGGGCCGCCTGGGCGCTTTGGAAGGAGTTGTAGAACATGGCCATCTGGTCCACCGGCTGGAAGAAGCGCTTGGCGGACAGGATCAGGGCCAGGAGCACGCCGACCTCCAGGTCGCCGCTGAGGACCCGGAAGCCGCCGGTGAGCAGCACGAGGGCCACGCACACGTTCCCGATCAGTACCAGCCCCGGCTGGAAGATGCCGTTGAGGTTGATGGAGCGGACGGTCGCGCGGCGGTAGTCCTCCGACAGTTCGGAGTAGCCCGCGGCATTCTCGCGTTCCTTCCGGAAGGCCTTCACGGCGCGGATCCCGGTCATGGTCTCCACGAAGTGCACGATCAGCCGGGCCGAGACCACCCGGGATTCGCGGAAGGCGATCTGGGAGTGCTTCTGGTACCAGCGGGCCAGGAAATACATCGGCACGCCGGCGGCCAGCACCAGCACGCCGCTGCGCCAGTCCAGGGCGAACACCGTCACGGCGGTAAACGCCATGAACAGCATTCCCGAGGCCAGCGAGCTCACGCCGGAATCCAGGAGTTCGCGAAGGGCCTCCAGGTCCGAGGTCTGCCGGGCGATGATGCGCCCCGAGGTGTATTTCTCGTGGAATTCCAGGCTCAGCCGCTGCGTGTGGCGGAAGACCCGGACGCGGAGGTCCAGCAGCATCGCCTGGCTGAGCCGCGCCGTCGAGGTCACGTACAGGGCGGTCAGGCCGGCCGCCACGACGGCCGCGGCAAGGTAGGCGACGCCGGTCAGCACCAGGGGCAGGTTGTCGCCGGCGCGCACGGCGGGCAGGGCGTGGTCGATACCGAAGGCGATCAGGGCCGGCCCGGCCACGCGGGCGGCCTGGGACAGCACGACGGCGCCGATCGTCAGCCAGAACCGGGCCCGGACGGGGCGGATCAGGGAGCCCAGGAGGGTCAGGGAGCGCCGCCGGACGGCCTTGCTTTCGTTCCTGCTGAGGTGCGCGTTGTCCTCATTGGCGGTGCCGAACGTTGCGCTGCTCATCGGGAAATCTCCTCGGACTGGTCCTCGAGGGCGGACAATTCTGAATCCAGGTCCCGCGGTTCCGGGTCCAGGCTGGCGATCACGTAGCGGTAATGGCTGTTCTTGGCGAGCAGTTCCGCATGGGTTCCGACGGCGGCGATCCGGCCGTCCTCGAGCAGGGCCACCCGGTCGGCCAGCGCTACCGTGGAAGGCCTGTGGGCCACGATCAGCGTGGTGGTGTCCGCGAGGACCTTGCGCAGCCGGGCCTCGACGAGGACCTCGGTGTTCACATCCAGCGCCGAGAGCGGGTCGTCCAGGACCAGCACGGCCGGTTTCGCGGCGATGGCCCGGGCCAGGGCGATGCGCTGGCGCTGGCCGCCGGAGAGGCTGAGGCCCTCCTCGCCGATCAGGGTATCGACCCCGTCCGGCAGGGAATAGGCGAAGTGGGCCTGGGCGACGTCGAGGGCTTCCTCCAGGGCCGCGTCGCGGCCCTTCGCCGATCCGGCGTCGGGCGCGCCGAGCAGGACGTTGTCCCGGACGGAGCTGGAGAACAGCGTGGTGTCCTCGAACGCCACGGAGACCACGGTGCGCAGGTCCTCCACCGCGAACTCGCGCAGGTCCACTCCGTCGATGGTGATGGCACCGCCGGTGACGTCGTAGAGGCGGGGGACCAGCTGGAGCAGGGCGCTCTTGCCGCCGCCCGTGATGCCCACGAGGGCCATGGTTTCGCCGGGGCGGATGTCCAGGGTGATGTTCTTGAGGATCGGCTTGTCCGGGGCGTCCTCGAACGCGAACGAGGCATTGCGGAAGCTGAGGGCACCCTTGAGGCCGGCCGGGCGGCGGGGCTGGTCCGGGCTGGTGATCGTGTTCTGCGCGTCCATGACCTCGAAGTGCCGGTCCACCGCGGACTTCGCGGTGAGGGCCATCGCCAGCAGCATGCCGCAGAACTCGACCGGCGCGGCGACCACGGCGGCGGTGGCGAAGAAGGCCACCAGGGACCCGATGGAGAGCTGGTCCGTGGAGGCCAGCAGGATGCCGACGACGAGGCCGGCGCCGAGCGCGAGTTCGGGCAGGAGCGTCACCACCAGGCTGAACGTGGCCAGGTGTTTGGCCTTGGCGATCTCGGTCTGCCGGAGTTCCTCGGCCTGTTCGTTGAAGTTCTCCAGGGCCTCCCGGCTGCGGCCGAAGGCCTTCAGGACGCGGATGCCGTGCACGGATTCCTCGACCGTGGTGGCGAGGTCCCCGGCCTGGTCCTGGCTGCGCCGGGCCACCTTGCTGAAGCGGGTGCGGAAGCGGAATCCGTAGATCATGATCGGCACGGCGGCGGCCAGGAAGATCAGGGCCAGCTGCCAGCTCATGGCAAACATCACCGCGACGCCGATCACCACGGTGAGCGTCGTGACCACCAACATGATGGCGCCGAAGGCCATCCAGCGGCGCAGGAAGTTCAGGTCCGTCATGGCCCGGGACAGCAGCTGACCGGAGCCCCAGCGGTCATGGAAGGAAACTGTGAGGTCCTGCAGATGCCCGTAGAGCGAGACCCGCATCCGGGTCTCGACGGTGGTGGCGGGATTGATGACGAACTGCCGGCGCAGGGCCACGAGGCCCGCCTCGGCGATGCCCAGGACCAGGATGAGGAGCGAGGCAGTCCAGACGGCTTCCGCGCTGCCGCCGGGGGTCAGGGACTCGTTGACCAGCACGCGCAGCACCTGCGGGATGGCCAGTGCCATGACGCTGGCCAGCAGCGCGCAGAGCAGGCCCATGACCAGCCGGGGCAGGATTGGCCTGACGTGCGGGTAGAGACGGCTGATGGAGGTGAAGAATGAGCTCTGCTTGGCCATGCCTGCTTCTTAAGACGCCCGTGCATAGATCGCACCGTTGAATGTAGTTTCCTGTAGCAACTACCCTAGGCCATCGGGTGACCGGATTCACACGTTGTTCAGCGCTCCCAGCATCTCGCCCAGTCATTGCGATCCGCAATAGGTGCGGGCGGCGGGTGGCCGCGGGACATGTCCGGTGGTGGCCGCAGCGGGTGGGCATTGTGGGCCTATGCCCAGTGCCCGCGACCAGGGGAGGGTATGTCCCGTGGGCTCGGGCGCCAGGGGAGGGCATGTCCACCGGCCAGGCCGGAGGGCGGGCAGCACTGGCCGCGGCCAGGCCTAGGCGCGGGAGGTCAGCGTGAGCAGAACGGCTTCGGGCCGGCAGGCAATGCGGACCGGGGCGAAGCGGGACGTGCCGATGCCGCCCGAGACGTTCACCGGCGTCGTCCTCCCGTTGCTCTCCCAGGTGTGCAGCCCCCGGGCCCGCCACGTGGGCAGGTCGCAGTTGGTGACCAGGGCCCCGTAGCCCGGGACGCAGATCTGGCCGCCGTGGGTATGGCCGGCCAGGAGGAGGTGGGCGCCGGCTTCGGTGAAGTGGTCGAGGACGCGCTGGTAGGGTGCGTGCGCGACGGCGATGCGCAGGTGCGGGTCGGCGTCCCGGCCCTTGGTCCCGCGCGGCCAGCCCGCGTACCGTTCGAGGCGCAGGTGCGGATCGTCAACGCCGGAGAAATCGAAGCGCATGCCCTTGAGCACGACCGACTGGCACCGGTTGGTCAGATCCACCCAGCCGGACATGCCGAACTCGGCACGCAGCCGGGGCCAGTCGAGCCTTTCCGGGTGCTTGCGCTCGCCCGAGGGCCCGAGCAAATATGACGCCGGGTTCTTCAGGCTCGGGCCGAAGTAGTCGTTCGAGCCGGGGACAAACACACCGGGAAATTCCAGCAGGGGCCGCAGGGCCGCTACGAGGGGGTCCACGCCCTTGGCATGGCTGAGGTTGTCGCCCGTGTTCACCACGAGGTCCGGCCGTAACTGCGCCAGGGAAGACAGCCACTGCGCCTTCCGGTGCTGGCCCGGAACGAAGTGGATATCGGACAGGTGCAGTATCCGGAACGGGCCGAACCCGGCCGGCAGGATGGGGAGGGTTTCCTCCCTGATCACAAACTGGTTCTTCTCCCACAGCCCGTAGCCGGTAGCGGCCGCCCCCGCCGCCGTCCCGATCGCGGCGGTCACGGCAAAGCCGCGTCCGATGCTTCGAACGCGGCTCGCCAGGTCATTGCCCAGGGTCATCGGCTACTTCTTGCCGGAGGACTTCGTAGGTGCCGGAGTCGGGTCGGCGGACGGTTGTGTGGCCGGCTCGGTGCTCTTGGCGGTCGGAATGGAGGTCCGCGGCGTTGAGATCGGGTCCGGGACCGGGGCCGGGGAGTACAGCATGTCCGACGGCGGGGCCGGGAACGGATCGGTGCCGTAGGCCGGTGCCACCTGGGCCATGTAGTTCGAGAACTGCGGCCCGGCGATCATGTAACCGTCGATGCCCTTGTAGAAGTTGCCGTTGATCGTGACGTTCTGCCCGGCGCGCTGCTGGTTGCCCAGGGGATCGCCAAACCACGTGGCCGTTGCCAGGCCGCTGGTGTAGCCCGCCACCCAGGTGGAGCTGTTGTTGTCGTTGGTGCCGGTCTTCGCCGCGATGGGGAACGTGGTCCGGGTCGAAATCCGGGGCTGGATCAGCGAGCCCGAGCCGCGGTTGAGCACTTCCTGCATGGCGTACGCGACGCCGTGGGCCACCTCGGGCTTGATCGCGTCCCTGCAGTTGGGTGACTGGGCCGGCAGCTGGGCGCCGGTCGCGTCCGTCACCGACTCGATGGCCATCGGTTCGCAGTACTTGCCGTTGTTGGCGAAGGTGGCGAATGCGCTGGCCATGGTCAGCGGCGCCGTCTGGCGGGCGCCGATCAGGCTGCTCAACCGGGTCATCGGAACCTTGGGGTTGGGATCGTCTCCGTTCGGGCTCGGCAGGCCTTCGTGGATACCGACGGCGTCCACGATCTTCTGGATCCCGCAGAGGTCCACCTGGGCGGCAGAGGCGAACGTGATGGTGTTGATGGAGTTCGCCAGGCCGTCAAGGACCGACATGTACTTGTAATGGTTCTCGTCCGCGTTCTGCAGGTCGTGGGTGCCGGCCGTGTCGTCGTACGAGTCGGTCGTCGGTGTGGGGCAGGTGTTCTTCCACGGGAAGCCGGGCGGGTATCGGCGCACGGCGCCGTTGAGCTGGGTGCTCATCGACTTGCCCTCGTTGAGCCACTCCGCGAACGTGAACGGCTTCATGGTGGAGCCGGGCTGGAAGCCGCCGAGACCGTTGAGGTCATTGCCCTTGGCGTCCTGCACGTCCACGTTGAAGTTCTGGGTCTGGTCGAACTTGCCGTCGGCCGGGAACCAGACGGTGTTCTGGGCCATGGAGACGATCTTGCCCGAACCAGGCTGCACGGACACCAGCGAGGCGCCCCACTTGTCCGGGTTCGCGCCGGCCGACCCGTCCACCTGGGCCTGGGCCACGGCCTGGGCCTTCGGGTCCAGCGTGGTCTTGATGGTCAGGCCGCCGCGGAAGATCTTCCGCTCACGCTCGGCAGCGTCGGCCCCGTACGCCGGATTGTTCAGGAGCAGGTGGAGCACGTAGTCGCAGAAGTACGGCGCCGTCTGCGAATACGCACAGCCCTGGCGGGGCTGGGTGACCTTGGTCTGCACCGGCGTCGCCACCGCGGCATCGTAGTCGGCCTGCTTGATCTTGCCCTGCGTCAGCATCGCGTGGAGCACGAGGTCGCGACGGACCTTGGCGTTCTCCGGATTGGTGATCGGGTCGTAGTAGGAGGGGCTGTTCACGACGCCGGCCAGCAGGGCCGCCTGCGGCAGGGTCAGGTCCTTGGCCGTGGTGCTGAAGAAGAACTTGGACGCGGCCTCGATGCCGTAGGCGTCCCGGTTGAAGAACACGATGTTCAGGTAGCCCTCGAGGATCTGCTCCTTGGTGAACTTCTTCTCCAGCGCGATGGCCAGCTTCATTTCACGGAGCTTGTCCCCGACGCCCTTGTTGACGCCATTGAGCAGGACCTCGTCGCCCTTGCCCTCGGCCTCCAGCGAGGAGTTGATGACGTTGTTGACGTACTGCTGCGTGATCGTGGACGCGCCCTGCTTGTTGCCGCGGGCGGTGCTCACGAGCGCGCGCAGGATGCCGGTGGTGTCCACACCGCCGTGCTCATAGAAGCGGCTGTCCTCGATGGCGATGATCGCGTCCTTGATGTGCGGTGACATCTGGTCCAGCGAAACACGGGTGCGGTTTTCCGCGTAGAGGTTCGCGATCGGGCTGCCGTCGGACGCCAGGATCGTGGTCGACTGGCTCGGCGGATCGACCTTCAGCTCAGCGGGGAGCGTGTCAAAAAACTGGATCGAACCGCTCGCCGCACTGCCCGAGACGGCCGCCGCGGGGACCAGGAGGCCCGCCACCAGGACACCGCAAATAGCGCTCACGCCCAGGAAAAGAAAGATCTTTCCGAGGGTGGTGGCCGTGTCGAATAAAGGGTTCTTGCCAGTCGCCATGTTTTCCACTTTACCGGCAACGACTAGGCTTTATGTCATGACCAAATGGGAGTACGCCACGATTCCGCTCATTATTCACGCCACAAAGCAGATCCTGGACCAGTGGGGTGACGACGGCTGGGAGCTCGTCCAGGTTGTTCCGGGACCCGATGGAAACGGCCTGGTTGCCTACCTGAAGCGGGAGAAGCAGTAGCCATGAACACCCCCTCAGAAGCCGCTCCGGCCACGCCGGCGGGCGCGGAAAACATCTCCGAAAACACGGCCGGCGCAGCGAGCCCCACGGCCGGTGCGGGCGCGTCGTCCGCCGTCGAACAGCGCCTCGCGGAGTTGGGCCTGACGCTGCCCGACGTCGCTGCTCCGGTCGCGGCGTATGTTCCGGCCGTGATTTCCGGCAACCACGTCTACACCTCCGGGCAGCTGCCGTTCATCAACGGCAAGCTCGAGGCCACCGGAAAGGTTTCCACCGGTTCGGCGGGCGCCTCCGACGAATCCACGGTGTCCCCGGAGGACGCGAAGGCCTACGCTGCCGTCTGCGCCGTCAACGCCCTGGCCGCCGTCAAGAGTGTGATCGGCGACCTCGACCGCATCACGCGGATCGTCAAGGTTGTCGGATTTGTATCCTCCGACCCTTCCTTCACCGGCCAGCCCGGTGTCATCAACGGCGCCTCGGAGCTGCTGGGCCAGGTCTTCGGCGACGCCGGCCAGCACGCACGTTCCGCCGTCGGCGTATCCGTTCTGCCGCTCGACTCGCCCGTCGAAGTCGAACTGATCGCTGAATTCGCCTAGTAGACCGGTTACTTCGTTGCCTCAGTTAGAACGCCGCCTGTTCGTCCTGCCCCCGGATCTTGAGGGAGCAGCCCGCAGCTGGATTGAACACGGTGAGCGGACGCCCCGCGCGCCCCGTTTGGCCTCCTCCGTGATCCTGCTGCGGGATTCGCCCACGGGCCTGGAGACCTGGCTCGGCTACCGCACGGGGTCCTCCCCGCTCGGTGTCCTCGCCTTCCCCGGCGGATCGCTGGAATCCACCGACGACGACGCCGTCGGCTGGCTGGGCCCCTCACCCCAGCACTGGGCTGAGCAGATGGGGACGTCCGACGTCGGGCTGGCGCGCCGACACGTCGTCGGTGCCATCCGTGAACTGTTTGAGGAGACCGGCATCCTGCTGGCCGGCCCCGACCTGTCCACCACGGTGGAGTTGACCTCCAGCGCCGACTGGATGCGCGCCCGCGAAGCCGTGGCCGAGCAGGAGAAATCCTTCACCGACCTGCTCGCCAAGCGCGGGCTCTCGCTGCGCACTGACCTGCTCAAACCCCTGGTGAACTGGCTCAGCCCCGACTTCGCGCACCGCCGGTTCAACACCCGCTACTTTGCCGCCACCGTGCCCGTGAACCAGCAGCCCTCGCTGCTGGCCAGCAAGGGCGTCTGGGGCCGCTGGGTGTGCGTCCGGAAAGTCGTGAGCGAGCGGGACAGCACCGTGCTGGGTGACGAGGTAGGGCAGGAGAACACCGTCGGCCGGACCCTGGGCGAACTCCTGGTCCCTGGCTCGGAGATCATGCTTGAGAAGATGGCCAAGGCCAACGGCTGCATCGCCTACCTCAGCTACAAGCGCAAGGCCCACGTCTACCAGCCGAAGCTGGTCGAGGAAGACGGCCGGCTCATGCTTGAAGTCGAAGCAGCCAAAACGATCGCCGGCGAACCGCAGCGGGAACGCTAGGCCCGGGGAGCGCCGACGCCACGGAAGGCTGACTCCATGCGGGCAGCCTGTTAGGGCTTGGCTTGGGCGGGGACCGGGCGGGGGCCGGGCGATTCCCGGGACATGCCCGGGACATGCCCCGCCCTGCTCCTGAGCACTGGACATGTCCCTTCGTGCCGCGTGCCGGCCCGGGACATGCCCTCCGGTGGACCTGACAGGTGGACATAGTGGCATTATGTCCAGTCGTTGCAGCCGGGGCGGGACATGTCCCTTCGTGCTGCCTGCCGGCCCGGGGACATGCTCCGCCCCGATCCGCACCAGTGGACATGTCCCGCGGACAACCAGCCCGAAACCGCCACCGCGAATTAACGGCAGAAGATTAACGGCAGAAGGCCGGTCCCGTTTCCGGGGCCGGCCTTCGTGGTTGCTGCTGGGGATCCCTAGCGGGAACGCTGGCGCAGGCGCTGCATGTCAAGGATGACGACGGCGCGCGCTTCCAGTCGCAGCCAGCCGCGCTGCACGAATTCTGCGAGGGCCTTGTTGACCGTTTCACGGGAGGCGCCAACCAGCTGTGCGAGCTCCTCCTGCGTCAGTTCGTGGGCGACCAGGACGCCGTCGGTCGCCGGGCGGCCGAAGCGGTCGGCCAGATCCAGCAGCGCCTTGGCCACACGGCCCGGCACGTCGGAGAAGACGAGGTCGGAAAGGGAATCGTTGGTGCGGCGCAGGCGGCGTGCCAAGGCCTGCAGCAGCTGGGCCGAGACCTCGGGGCGGGTGCGCAGCAGCGCGTTGAGGCTCTCGTTCTTCAGGCCGGCGAGACGCGTCTCGGAAACGGCAGTTGCCGTGGCCGTGCGCGGGCTGGGGTCGAACAGCGCCATTTCGCCGAAAAGTTCGCCCGGGCCGAGGATGGCCAGCAGTGATTCGCGGCCGTCCGGCGACGTGCGGCCGAGCTTCACCTTGCCGGAGACGATGAAGTAAAGCTGGTCACCCTGGTCGCCTTCCCGGAATACCGAGGCACCGCGTGAAAGGTCCACCTCGGTAAGTTCGTCCGTCAGCAGACGGAACGCCTCGTCGTCGAGCGTGGCGAAAAGGGGTGCGCGGCGCAATACCTCGATATCCATGAAATCTCCTGACTAGCTGTGTCGGCTGGGGCGCTTCAGCCATTCTTTCAGAATTTTGGAGCTTCTGTGACGTAGTTGGCACGGAAACGCCCGAAGGGGCCGAAAGCGAACGGCTCGGGAAGTCCGCGCAGATCCCTGTGCAGGCTGGCGGCCGGTCGGCAAACGTTCAGCTTACACCGGTAGAATCGTCGCTGAACTGTCTGTGAGGAGCCCCGGTGTTTGGCTTGACCATTTTGGACCTGCTGTTGGTTGTGGCGCTCTTGTCCTACCTGATCCACGGTCTTCGCAACGGCTTCCTTGTGACGCTCGGAGGCATCGCGGGATTCGCGGCAGGCGCCGTCGCCGCCTTCGTCTCCGTGCCCATCGTCAGCGGCCTCGTGGAGGACAGCGGCTGGCGCCTGACGGCGATCGTCGCCACGGCGGTCCTTCTGATGATCGTGGGCAACGGCCTCGGCACCATGATCGGGCGGCGAATCCGCAGCGTGGTCCCGTTCAGCCCCCTGCGGGCGGCGGACCGCCTCGTGGGCGGGGGCGTGAACGTGGTGGTGTCCGCCCTTGTGATGTCGATGCTGGCGTTCAGCATCGGGGCCCTGGGTGTGCCGTTCGTGTCCCAGCAGCTCGCGGAATCCAAAGTCATCAGGTTCATCGACGGCGTGACGCCGATGCCGGTCAAGGCATCAATGGCGCAGCTGCGTTCCGCCGTGATCGGCGAGGGAATCCCCACGCTGCTGGACGGCTTCGGCCAGAGCCAGCCCGTTGCCGTTCCGGACACCAGCACCGACACGCCGGCGCTGAACAAGGCCGCCGCGTCCGTGCTCAAGATCGCCGGAACCGCCTACCAGTGCGGTCAGAACCAGACGGGAACAGGCTTCGTCGTCGCCCCCGGGCGCGTGGTGACCAACGCCCATGTGGTCGCCGGGGTCGACGAACCGGTGGTGGAAACGCCCGGTGGCCGGGCACTGCCTGGGCGCGTCGTGTACTTTGACTCCCAGCACGACCTCGCCGTCGTGGCCGTTGACGGTCTGCGCTCGGAACCCCTGGCGCTGGCCGCCGACCTGCCGTCCGGCAGCGCCGCGGCCTTTGCCGGCTATCCGCACGGCGGGCCTTTCCAGTCCAAACCGGCCACGGTGCAGGACATCGCCACCGTGCTGGTCCCGGACATCTATGGCAAGAATGCGTCGCCTGAGGACGTCTACCGGCTGGCCGGCGACGTGCAGCCGGGCAACTCCGGGGGTCCGCTCCTGACCATGGACGGGCAGGTGGCTGGGGTGGTCTTTGCCAAGGCCACAACCGAGTCCTCGCTCGGATTTGCGATCACCATGAATGACTTGAGCCCCGTGGCGGCTCAGGCGCCGGGTCTGGGCAGTGCCGTTTCGTCCGGACAGTGCATCAAGAAATAACCGGACGGCCACGCAGGCCCTAGCCACAGCCAGGCCGGAGCCGCACGCAGGCTATAGCCACTCCAGGCTCTGCCCGTGCGGGCCCGTGATGGCTGCCGGCTGGCCGTCCTGCAGCAGCAGGAACCGCCCGCGGAGCCGGGCGTCATCCATTTCCGGGACCACACTGGACCCGTCTGCCTGCACCACCACCATGTGGCCTTCGTTCGAGAGCCAGTAGCAGCCCCGCTCCGCGGCAAGATCCGCCATGGTGCGCCGGAACCGGGAGCGGCCGCCGGCATCCAGGTACGCCATGACGGCGCTGTGGAATACCACCAGGGCGGCGTCGGCCGGGGCGCGGCCGGCGAGTTCCACAAGTTGTTCGTTGAGGTCGCCGGCCACCAGCAGCGGCGGCCGTTCCCTGGCAATGGCGATCGCCTGGCGCAGCCGTTCAAGCCGGAACTCCTGCTCCGGCCAGACGAGGGCTTCTAGCCAGGCGACGTCGGCCGGGTCACGCACGTCCAGGGGGTTGAGGTCGATCCCGGCACGCCATGCCACCCGGGGAATTTCCGCCGGCAGCGGCACCGGGCCCGAGGTGAGGCAGCGCAGGACCGGAAACGTGCCGGGCCGGGCGCCATCCGGAACCAGCCGCGTCGTCCTTGCTTCCGCCGCCGCCGGGTCCGCCGCCGACTCATCCCGTGCCCCCGCCCCGGTGTCGACAAACTCGTAACCGTAGCGGTCAGGGAACAGTGCCAGCCCCGCCGAGGCGCCCACCTCGATGAGGGCCAGCGGCCGGCCCTCTGCCGCGGATATCTGCGCGAGTGAGGGCAGCAGGGTGGCGCAGCGGCCGGCCTCGTTCGTCTGCGTGGACCGGGACAGCACGATTTCCGAGACCGCGTCCCAGTGATGGTCCAGGAACCTCCGGAAATCGCGGTAAGGGCTGATCTGCGCGCCGAGGAACCGGGCCGCGGCGAGGATCAGCAGCGGCTGGCGCTTGTTGTGCGGCCACTGATCAATCCGCCGAATCACCTCGGCGTCCCCGGCGATCCCCACGGACCACGCGGCATAGCAGGGGGAGGAGCCGGGGGCGTCGACCGTGCCGAAGTGCCGGTACCACTGCGCTGTGTCTGTGTCCGTGTCCGTGTCCGTAGCCGTAGCCGTAGCCGTAGCCGCGCCCGGTGCTGTGTCCGAGGCGGTGCCCGTGGCAGGGTCCGGAGTTGCGGACGGTTCCCCGGATGCTCCCGCCGCCGCGGGTTCCACGGGGGACATGCTCAGTCCCCGGCCGCGTGCAGCCCGGCGAGGTATTCCACCGCGAAGCGGTAGCCCAGGATGCCGGCGCCGGCGATCACGGCCTTGCTGATGTCCGAAAGGTAGGAATGGTGCCGGAAAGGCTCGCGGGCGTGAACATTGGTGATGTGCACCTCGACCGTCGGCAGGGCAACAGCGGAAATGGCGTCCCGGATGGCCACGGACGTGTGCGTGTAGGCGCCGGCGTTGAGCACGATTCCCACCGCCTTCCCGCGGGCGGCGTGGATGGCGTCCACGAGGGCCCCTTCATGGTTGGACTGGAAGCACTCGACGTCCAGGCCGTGCGCGGCACCGGCGTCTTTGGCGAGCTGTTCGACGTCGGCCAGCGTCGCCGTCCCGTATTTCTCGGGCTCGCGGGTGCCAAGCAGGTTCAAATTGGGTCCGTTGAGAACCAGGATGGTGCCGCGGCCGGCAACGGTGGCGGAGGTGGCTTCAGTCATGTCTGCAAATCTATCGCGCCGCGGCCCGCGCGCGCCGTTCGTTACTGCCGCATTCTTCGCTGCTGCGGATGTTCCCGCCGCGGCCGCGTCGACAGACAGGACCAACGACGACGGCGGCGCGGCCCACCACGGTGGGCGGCGCCGCCGCCGGACAAACAGGCCAGCCAAACACAGCCGACGAACCCTTATCGGAACGAGCCGGCTATTTCTTCAGCGACTGCGCGATCTGGGCCATGACGGTGTTGTCCGCCAGGGTGGTCGCGTCGCCGACTTCGCGGCCTTCGGCGACGTCCTTGAGCAGGCGGCGCATGATCTTGCCGGAGCGGGTTTTGGGCAGTTCCGGGACCACGAGGATGGTTTTGGGTTTGGCGATCGGGCCGATTTCCTTGCCCACGTGGTTGCGGAGCTCCTGGACGATCGCGTCGCCGGTGTCCACGGCGTCGGCGCGGAGGATCACGAAGGCGACGACGGCCTGTCCGGTGGTCTCGTCCGCGGCTCCGACGACGGCGGCTTCCGCCACCGCGGGGTGGGACACGAGTGCGGACTCGATTTCGGCGGTGGAGAGGCGGTGGCCGGAAATATTCATCACGTCATCGACCCGGCCCAGCAGCCAGATGTCGCCGTCCTCGTCTTTCTTGGCGCCGTCGCCGGCGAAGTACATGGTCTCGAAGCGGGACCAGTACGTTTCCTTGAACCGCTCCGGGTCGCCCCAGATCCCGCGCAGCATGGCAGGCCACGGTTCGCGGATTACGAGGAAGCCGCCGTGGCCGTTGGGTACGGATTCGCCGAGTTCGTCCACGACGTCCACGGCGATGCCCGGCAGCGGGACCTGGGCCGAGCCGGGCTTGGTGGCCGTGACGCCGGGCAGCGGGGCGATCATCTGCGCCCCGGTCTCGGTCTGCCACCAGGTGTCCACGATCGGCGCGGAGTTTTCCTTCCGCTCGCCGTTCTTGCCGGCGTTGCCGCCGATGACCTCGCGGTACCACATCCAGGCCTCGGGGTTGATGGGTTCGCCGACGGAACCGAGGACCCGGATCGAGGAGAGGTCGGACTTGGCCGGGATGTCCTTGCCCCACTTCATGAAGGTGCGGATCGCGGTGGGGGCGGTGTAGAGGATGGAGACCTTGTACTTCTCCACGATTTCCCACCAGCGGCCCTGGTGCGGGGAATCCGGGGTGCCCTCATACATGACCTGGGTGGCGCCGTTGATGAGCGGGGCGTAGGCGACGTAGGAGTGCCCGGTGATCCAGCCGACGTCGGCGGTGCACCAGTAGACGTCGGTCTCCGGGTGGAGGTCGAAGACCGCCTTGTGCGTGTAGGCGCCCTGGGTGAGGTAGCCGCCGGTGCTGTGCAGGATGCCCTTGGGCTTGCCCGTCGTGCCGGAGGTGTAGAGGATGAAGAGCGGGTGTTCGGAGTCGTGCCCGACGGCGGTGTGTGTGGGGGACGCGGCGCCGACGGTGTCCGCCCACCAGTGGTCCCGGCCCTCGTGCCAGTCCACGTTCTGGCCGTTGCGCTTGACCACCACGACGTTCTGCACGGTGTGTCCGGTGCCGTCTCCCTCGTGGGACAACGCGTCGTCGACGGCCGGCTTCAGCGCGCTGGGCTTGCCGCGGCGGTAGGTGCCGTCGGCCGTGACCACGAGCTTGGCCTCGGCGTCGTCGATCCGGGAGCGCAGGGCTTCGGCGGAGAAGCCGCCGAAGACCACGGAGTGGATCGCGCCGATCCGGGCGCAGGCCAGCAGGGTGATGACGGCCTCGGGGATCATGGGAAGGTACACGGCCACACGGTCGCCCTTGGCCACGCCGAGGGACTCGAACGCGTTCGCGGCCTTCTTCACCTCCTCGGTCAGCTGCGCGTAGGTGTAGGTGCGGGTATCTCCCGGCTCACCCTCGAAGTAGATCGCCACCCGGTCCCCGTTGCCGGCCTCGACGTGCCGGTCCAGGGCGTTGTAGGCGGCGTTGACCTCGCCGCCGACGAACCACTTAGCGAACGGCGGGTCGGACCAGTCCAGCGCCTGGGTGAAGTCCTTGGACCAGCTCAGCAGCTCCCGGGCCTGCTTCGCCCAGAACGCCGGACGGTCGGCGTCGGCCTCCGCGTAATCGGCGGCGGTGACCACTGCGTTCGCGGCGAACTCGGCCGAGGGCGCGAAACGGCGGTTCTCCTGGGACAGGTTTTCGAACGCATCGCCCTGGGGTGTCTGCGTGGCCGTGGAGCCGGGTGTCTGCTGGGACATGGTGAACCTCATCATTCATCGATCCGGGCTGCGCGGCCGTGCTCGCCACCGTCGCGCCGGGCCGCATGCGCGACGTCGGGCGGCGGCAGACGGCGGCAGTGCCGCTAGCGCTGTCTGGAATCAACACTAATACTTGGGTCCGACCAAACGTGCGCCCCGTCACAAACAGCACCGTGAGCGGTGTTCGTTAAGCGCCGAGTGGTCTGTCCCCGGCGCCGGACGGCGGGCCGGGGCAAGCGTCCGGGATTCGGAAATCTGGGGAATTCTGCTGCGTCCGCCCACGGCTTGTCAGCTAGTGATCGGCCATTCACTTGGCTAGGCTGAGATGAAGTTGTGACATCCGATGGAGGCGACAGGACCGCTGGCGGTCCTGTCCTTGCCTGCCGTTAGACGGCGCTGTCCAGGGCGCCGCCATGCTAAGGAGATACGGAATGAACGAGCAAGACAACGGGCAGCTCCGGGCGCCCGCCCAGAACCAGGGTGGAACGGCGCAGCCGGGGCCCGCCGGGTTCGGGGATGCGCCACGCTTCACGGTGGACAAAAAGACCGGGAAGAAGAACGAAGCCGTCCTCGGCCCGTTCACCATCCGTGACCTCACCGTTTTCGGCTCCACGCTGCTTCTTTTCATCGCCTCACTGATTCCTATGTTTGCCTTCGCCTACAACCTCTGGAACCTGGGCAGCCTCTTCTTCCTGGGCCTGGGCATCGTGCTGCCCCTCATTGTCACCGCGTTGTTTGTGGCCCGCCGCCTCAGCCCGTCGACCAAGATCCGGATCGGATCCCTGTCGATCGACCAGTTCGCGTCCGTTGTAGCGTCCTTCACGCTGGCCTTCTTTTTCCTCGCCGCCGCCGGGGCGTTCGTGCCGAGCATGCTGATCGCGCTCCTGGGCGCTTTGGGGCTCTTCGCCGCCACGGTGCTGGGCCGCTGGATCCCGTTCTTTGCCGGCGACTTCCTGGGCCGGGAGGACGCGCCTGCCCACGTGGTTGCCCGCGAAGCTGTTGTCCCGGTGCGAAAGCCCCGGGCACCGAAGGCGCCGAAGCAACCGAAGCAACCGAAGGAATCCAAATTGACCAAGGACGCTGCGGGTGCAGGCGCAGCCGGGGCGGGCGCCTCTCTGGCGGCCGCATCCGGCCAGGTTGCGTCCGGCCAGGTTGCGTCCGGCCAGGCCGCTTCCGGGGAGGCCGCGGGCTGGGCCAAGCGTCCGGCCACCGGCAGCCAGACGGCCACGCCGGCGGCAACCACACCTGCCGGGGCATCTTCGGCGGGTGCGGCGTCCGCCGCGGCCCCCAGCGCTGCGGCCCCCGGCGCACCGGAGACCCAGATCTCGGGCGTGGTGCCAGCCGCCGGCGCGGCTGCCCCGGCATCTACGGATTCATCGGCGGCCCCGACGCAGGCCCCGGCTCCGGAGTCTGCTTCGTCCGCCGCGGACAAGACCCGGACCGCGGGCGTCCCTGCTGCAGCCGGTGCCGCCGCCGCTGGTGTCGCCGCCGCTGGTGCCGCTGGTGCGGCTGCACAGACCGCTCCCGCCGCGGAACAGACCCAGGCCGCGGAACAGACCCAGGCCGCCGGCGTGCCGGCCGCCACCGGCGGCAGTGCCCCCACTACGGTCAACCCCCAGGTCCGGCCGCAGGAACAGGCCCGGCCGCAGGAACCCATCGGCGCGACCGTTGATCCCGCCAGCCGGCCCGCGGAGGATGATGTCCACCCCGTGCACGAGGCCTTCTGGTTCGCCGTCGCGCAGCCCCGCACCGCCGTCGATGTGCGCACCGGTGCCCCGGCGTTCGTCATTGAACCCGGCGGCTGGGTCCTTGCCCTGGAGGACCGCGGCAACGAGTTCCTGGTCCAGCACACCGACGGCCGGCTCGGCGTTTTGCGGGACCTCAGCAACATCGAACGCGGTTAGTCCGCCGCCGTGACCACGGAATCCGGCGGCTCGGAACCCGGCAACCCGATCCCGGGGAGCGCCAAGCCGGGTGCGCCGCGGGCGTCGGGGGAGTCAATGCTGGCGCTCAAGCGCCGCGCGCGCCGGATCAACCGGGAACTCGCGGAGCAGTACCCCTATGCCCACGCGGAGTTGGACTTCCGCACGCCGTTCGAGCTCGTGATAGCCACGGTGCTGTCCGCGCAGACCACGGACGTGCTGGTCAACCAGATCACGCCCCTGTTGTTCGCGCGCTACCCGGATGCGCGGCGGATGGCGGAGGCGGATCCGGCCGAGCTGGAGGCCATCATCAAGCCCACCGGCTTCTTTCGCGCCAAGGCCAGAAATCTTCTGGCGCTGTGCACCCGGCTGGTGGACGAGTACGACGGCGAGGTGCCGGGCCGGCTCGCGGACCTGGTGACGCTGCCCGGCGTCGGGCGGAAAACCGCGAACGTCGTGCTGGGCAATGCCTTCGGCATCCCGGGCATTACGGTGGACACCCACTTCGGCCGGCTGGCCCGGCGCTTTGGCTGGACCGAGTCGGATGATCCGGTCCGGATCGAGTCGGACGTCGCTGAGCTGTTCGAACCGAAGGACTGGACCATGCTCTCGCACCGCGTCGTCTTTCACGGCCGCCGTGTCTGCCATTCCCGGAAGCCGGCGTGCGGCGCCTGCGCGGTGGCCAATTGGTGCCCCAGCTACGGCATGGGGGAAACCGACCCGGAGAAGTCAAAGAAATTGCTGAAGTACGAACTCGCCCCGGGCCAGGAGCAACTGCTGGCCCGGCTGCTGGCCGAGACGCACCGCGCCGCGGAAATCCGGATGGAATCGCAGAGGAAACAGCCGTGACCGCGCGCCAGGACCTCGTCGAGCTCGTTGCCGCGGTGGAGGCGGGCACGGCGCCGGCCCCGGATCCGCGCTGGCGGGAACTCGCCGTCGAACCCGGCGAGCGGGTCCGTAGGGCGGCGGTGCTGATGCTCTTTGGTGCGCTCGACAACGTCCCCGCTGTGTCCGAGAAGTTGCTGGCTCCGGCCGATTTGGACGTGCTGCTGCTGCAGCGGGCCCAAACGCTGGAGGACCATCCCGGGCAGGTGGCGTTTCCCGGCGGCGGCATCGATCCGGGTGAGTCCGTGGTGGACGCGGCCCTCCGCGAGGCGGAGGAGGAGACTGGCCTGAACCCTGCGGGGGTGGACGTACTCGGCGTGATGCCTGAACTGGCCCTGCCCCGGGGCAATTTCCTGGTGACGCCGGTCCTGGCCTGGTGGGCTGCCCAGTCGCCGGTCCGGGTGGTTGACTACGGTGAATCCGCGCAGGTGTTCCGGGTCCCGGTCAGGGACCTGCTGGACCCGGACAACAGGGTGATGGCCACGGTCAGCCGGGCCGGCCAGACATTCCAGAGCCCAGCCTTCACCGTCAACGGCGTCGTGGTGTGGGGTTTTACCGGGATGATCCTGAACCAGCTTTTTGAACAGCTGGGCTGGGCCGTGCCGTGGGACCGCGCGCGGCTCTACGGGATTGATGTGTGAAGGCCGCACGGCGCCGGCCTGCCGGCCGGTCCGCTGGCTGTCAGCCGCCGGGCTGCCTGCCGGGCAGCAACGGGGTTGCAGCCATCTAGCCGGCAGCCACCGGGCTGCCTGCCAGGGGAGCCATCGCCCGTCCTCCCGACCTGCTGGAGGCGACCCGCCGGTGAGCGCCGGAATGATCCACAACCAGGCCGGTCGCGGCGTTCTCGCGCACGGCGTTGATGCCCGCCGCCGCGCTCTTGATGGAGCTGAAGAGCGGGGACACGGCCACTACCGTGCCATCCGCCGCCGTCAGCCTGAAGAAATAAGCCTTGTCGCCAGCTTGCGCGATCTCAAAAATGCCAGCCAAACCTGTGCCTCCCCAATATCCTTGCGTCGTTGCAATAGCCGGCGGTTCGTACGGGAAATTCACCGGCCTTTCCGAGGGTAGCCCGGTGACGGAGCGCACACAACGCTACCGACGGGTACGTTACAGGCGGTGACTTCGGTCACTCATTTGGCATTGTCGTACGAATCGACGACGGCCACGCTGACCGGAAATTCGACCGGAATGCGGCCGAACAAGAGCTCCTTCGCGGCATTTGCGGAGTCCTCGATCGCCTTGATGCTATCCCCGACGGCGGATTCGGGACAGTGGACCATCACCTCGTCGTGGAGGAAGAACACCAGTTCGCCGGCGGCTGCGCCGTCCGACCGTATGGCGCGAAGCCTCCGTCGCAGTTCCGCGAGCCAGCATGCCGCCCAGTCAGCGGCCGAGCCCTGGACCACAAAGTTCCGGGTGAAGCGGCCGCGCGAGCGTGCGATCGAGTCCGCCCGGCGCTGCTCTTCCGCGGTGGTGGAGTGCTGGCTCTGCAGCCAGCGCTCCGACGGCGGCGGGCTGCTCCGGCCCAGGCGCGAAGTCACGGTCCTGCCGGCTTCGCCGTCGCGGGCAGCCTGCTCGACGAAGCCCACGGCGCGGGGGTAGGTGCGGGCCAGCTGGGGCATCAGCCGGCCGGACTCGCCCGTGGTCGCCCCGTAGATTGCTCCAAGGAGGGCCACCTTCGCCTTCGCCCGGTCGCCGCCGAAGCCTTGGGCGGCAATGCCGGCGTAGAGGTCCTTGTCCCGGGCGGCTTCGGCCATTCTGGAATCCTGGGCCAGCGCCACGAGCACGCGCGGCTCCAGCTGCGAGGCGTCGGCAACGATCAGTTTGTGGCCGGGATCGGCGTGGACCGCGCCGCGGACCTGGCGCGGGATTTGCAGCGCCCCGCCGCCCCGCGACGCCCACCGGCCCGAGACCACGCCGCCCACCACGTACTCAGGCTGGAACCTGCCGTCCTTCACCCAGGTATCAAGCCACGCCCAGCCGTTGGCCGCGTGGAGACGGGCCAGTTTCTTGTAGGCCAGCAGCGGCACGATCACGGGGTGGCTGGATTCTTTCAGCTCCCATTGGCGGGTGGTTTTAACTTCGATGCCGTTGCGGTGCAGGGCGCGCATGAGCTCCTGCGGCGAGTCCGGGTTCAGCGCGGGCGACTTCAGCAGCAGCCTCAGTTCGGCCGTGAGCGATTCGAGTTTGGCCGGACGCTGACCGGGAGCCGGGCGGGGTCCGAGGTGTTCTGCGAGAATCTGCTCGTGGAGTTCCTCCCGCCACGGGACGCCGGTGTGCTGCATTTCGGCGGCGATCATGGCTCCGGCGGATTCCGCCGCGAGCAGCAGCTGGAGCCGTTGGCGCCGGCCGGCGTCAGGGACGACGACCGTGCCGGAGGCCGTTCCGGGCGCAGGTCCCGCCTGGCGAAGGGCCTCCTGCTGCGCGGCGTACTCGGCGCGGAGAGCCTCAATGGATTGGCCGGGACGCCGGCCGGAGGCCGGGGCATCAAACAAGGCCCCTTGTTCCGGCGGCGGGGCAGGAGGCTGCAGCCCCCGCGGGGGCTGGTTCAGCTCGTCGTCCTGGGTCAGCTTCTCCGCCGCCTGCGCGTAGCCGGTGTGGGCGGTGAACTCCGAGTGGGCCAGGATCGAACCGCACAAGGTGAGGTCGTAGCAGCGCTCGAGTTCCACCCCGGCGCGCAGCAACGCGGGATACCAGTCCTGCGTACGGTGCCAGATCCAGCGCGGGTGCCGCTCCTCAAACTCGCGCACAATTCCGGCGAGGTCGCCGGCCCTGACCACACGGGGTTCCGGATTGGAGGGTTCGGGGGCGCCATCGGCCGTGAGCTGCTGCAGTGCCGCGCCGTCGGCGTGGGCAGCGAGCAGCAGATACATAGGATCAATTCTGCCCTGCTCCGGGACGTGGTCTGTGCTCGGTCCCCGGCCGCGGTGCAGGAAAGACGCCGGACTTGTCCACATAGCCCACGACGGCGGTTCCGCTGCGGTCCCGGCCCGGGCACAGTGGCAGCATGAACAGGCACCAGGACCGTGGCCCAGGCTCACCGCCACCGTGGGCGCATGAGCCCTGGACCCCCGGGGATTCCGCGGAAATCCTGCTCGTAACCGGCGCCGATGTGCTGCGCAGCGAGGTGGAACGCATCGTCGCAGCAGCCGGGGGCCAGCTGCGGACGGTGCAGGACGTTGCCGAGGCCGCGCCGTTCTGGGACGCCGCGGCCGCCGTGCTGGTGGGCAGCGACATCCGCGGGTTGCCGCCCCGGCGGAGGACCCCTGCCGTGATGCTCGGCCTCGAAGGTGACGGAGAAGGGTTATGGCATCTGGCCGCCGCCGTCGGGGCCGAACGCGTCGCGGTGTTGCCGGACGCGGCCGCCTGGCTGGCGGAATACCTGAGCCGGTCCCGCGCCCCGGAAGCCGGCGGCCTGGTGCTGGGTCTCACCGGCGGCTGCGGCGGTGCCGGGGCCACGACCGCCGCCATCTGGATCGCGCAGGCCGCCGCCGGGGCCGGGATCCGGGTGCTGCTGATCGACGGCGACCCCCGGGGCGGAGGCCTGGAACTTGCGCTGGCCGCCGAGGAAACCCACGGGCTCCGCTGGCCGGATCTGGCCGGGGTGAGCGGCAGTATCGACCCCGCCCAGCTGGAGGAGTCGCTGCCGGTCGCCGGCGGATTCTCCTTCCTGTCGTGGCCGGGAACCCGTGACCAAGCCGCCGGGGTGGACGCGACCACCGTGGCCGCGGTTCTTGACGCCGCACGCCGCGGCTGCGAATTGGTGGTGCTGGATATCGGCCGGGAACGGGAGGCCCTGCGGGCCTTCGCCGGCGAATGCGACCGGATCATCGTCGTGGCGCCCGCCCGGCTGCGGGCCGCCGTCGCCACGGCCTGGCTGCTGCAGGAGCTTCCACCCGTGGACACCGCGCTCGTGGTCCGGGCCAGTCGCGGCGCCGCTTTGGATGCCCCGCTGATCGCCGGCTCCGTGGGGCTTGTCCTTCAGGGCATCATGCCGGACATCAAGGATCTGGCCGGGGCAACGGAACTCGGCCGCCTTCTCGAAACCGGCCGGCAGCGCGCCGTCCGCCGGTTCGCGGCCGGACTCCTTGAGCTGAACGGCGGAGACGGCTCATGAGTGCCCACGCGGCCGTAGAACCGGCCGGACCGGAACGTCCGGCCCGGCGGGCACCGGGCCGCCGCCGCTCGCAGGGATTTCTCGACCAGACGCTGCTGGAGTCCGTGCGCGAGTCCGTCATGGCCGATGCCTCCCCGGTGACCCCCTCAAGGGTGGCGGCTGCGGTCCAGGCGAGCGGGCGGCTGCTCGGCACGGCCGGCGCCCTGGCCGCAGTGGAGAGCATCAGCGCGGAATTGAACGGCCTGGGCCCCCTGCAACCGCTCACCCGTGATCCCGCCGTGACAGACATCTTTGTCAACGGGCCGGACTCGGTCTGGTTGGACCGCGGCCGCGGTCTGGAAAAGGCGCCGGTCGTCTTTTCCGGGGAACCGCAGATCCGGGCCCTCGCCGCGAGGCTGGTGGCAGCCGGTGGCCGCCGCCTGGACGACGGTTCGCCGTGCGTCGATGTCCGGCTCGACGGCGGCTACCGGGTGCACGCGGTGCTGCCGCCCATTTCCACGGCCGGGACCCTCCTGAGCGTGCGAATCCGCCGGGCCACGGTCTTCTCCATGCCCGAGCTGAAGCGCGCCGGCATGTTCGGGGCCGGGACGCCCGGGAGCCTGGTCCAGTCCGTGCTCGAACGCATGGTGGCGGCCAGGCTGAGCTTCCTCATCAGCGGGGCCACCGGTTCGGGGAAGACCACGTTACTGGCGACACTGCTGGGATTGTGCCACCCCGGGGAGAGACTCGTCCTGATTGAGGACGCCGCAGAACTGAATCCCGTCCACCCGCACGTCGTCTCGCTGGAATCCCGGCACGGAAACCTGGAAGGCGGTGGCGCCGTCGACTTGGGCGAACTGGTCCGCCAGGCCCTCAGGATGCGGCCGGACCGGCTGGTGGTGGGCGAATGCCGCGGCGCCGAGGTCCGCGAGCTGCTCTCGGCGATGAACACCGGACACACCGGAGGCGGCGGGACCATCCACGCCAATGAGGCGGTGGCTGTGCCTGCCCGGCTGGCGGCCCTCGGTGCGCTCGCCGGCATGGGCCAGGACGCGGTACGGCTGCAGGTCGCCAGCGCGATCGACGTCGTCGTGCACGTCGAGCGGACCGGATCGGGCCGCCAGGTGGCGAGCGTTGGAATCATGGAGGTCCAAGACTCGGGCCTGGTTGTCGCCGCCGCACTGGAGATCCAACAGGGCGAGCTCCGCTTCGGCGGAGCGTGGCCGCTGCTGGCGCGCCGTCTCGGCCTGGATCCCGGGTTGGCCGGGGCGGACCCCTCCGGACTGCAGGCGGCGCCGCCGGCAGGACGGCCGCCGGGTTCCGGCCGCGAATCCCTCCAGCCCTGGACGCAGCGATGACCGTCTTCCTCATCGTCGTTTTGGTCCTAGCCGTGTGGCTGGCATTTCCCACCCCGCGCGCGGCCGGCCATCGTACCCGCAGGGCCTTGCACGCCGCGGGCACGCGAGCTCCCGCGGCCTACGGGTCCCCGGGATCCCGCCCAGGACGGGCCGTCGGGGGCATGACCCGTTGGCGCGGCAGGGGAGCCGCCGATGCCGGGCCCGTCCCCATGACAGTCCTGGTCCAGCAGTTGGCCGCGCTGCTGAAGGGAGGGCGCATCCCCGCCCGGCTGTGGGATGAACTGTGGGCTCTGTACGGCGGTGACACCGCGCGGGACGGGCCGGCGGCCCAGGCCGCAGTTCACAGCGCCGGCCAGCCCCGCACCGCAAACGGCGCCGGCACGGTCCTCGGCCCGGAGTCCCGCAGGATCCTCGCAGCCGCGCGTGCCGCCGCCCGGCGCGGGTCTTCCGTGGCCGCGGCCATCCGCCGCGAGGTCTCCGCGGTCACTGCCGGTGCGGGCGCCGTCGTCACGGTCACCACGGGTGCCGTCGGCAACAGGGCCCGCCGCGACGTGCGTGTGTGGGGCGAGCTCGCCGCATGCTTTGACACCGCTGAAGCCAGCGGTTGCCCCCTGGCCGATGTCCTGGCGCGCTTTGCCGCCCACCTTGAAACGGAGGACGACGCCGAGGCAGCGCGGCAGACGGCCTTGGCGGGCCCCCGCGCGACCGTTCGTCTGCTGACCTGGCTGCCCCTGTCGGGCCTGGGTCTCGGCCTGCTGCTCGGCGTGGACCCGGTGGCGACACTGCTGGGAACTCCCTGGGGCCTCGCGGCGTTGGCCGCAGGCGTGGCGCTGACCGCCGTCGGCCGGTTGTGGTCCGCAAGGCTCGTCCGCGCCGCGGCGGAAGCACCAACGTGACTCCGCGGTGGTCGCCGTGAGGCCCGAACTTGCCGGATTCGTGATGGCAGCGAGCCTTGCCGGGGCAGCCGCAGTCGTCCTCGCCCGCCCGGGCCGTGTCCGCCGGCGGCTCCGGCGCCAGCTTCGGGCCCCTGCTGGCGGGGCCGCCCGGCGCCCGACGGTCCACGACGCCGGCCGGCACGGACGTCACGGCCTCCCGGGCCTGCGGGACACCGCCATGATGCTGGAACTGATCGGCGCCATGCTGGATGCGGGAGCCGGACTTGGCCGGTCCCTCGACCTCGTGGCCGCCCTCATGCCACCGGAACTCGGGCGGCAGCTTCGGCCGGTTGTGTCAGCCCTCGCGATCGGTGCGGACTGGGGCACGGCATGGCGCAGCTCCGGTGCCCGGGCGCCCCAACTTCAGGCCCTGCGCGACGCTCTTTCCTTCGCCGCGCTTACCGGCGCCCCCTCCTCAGCGCTCCTCTATGCCCAGGCGGCCCGGCTCCGCCGTGAACGCAACAGGGCCGCCGAGCAGCGCGCGGCCACGCTCGGGGTGAAGCTCGTGGTGCCGCTGGGCCTGTGCTCCCTGCCGGCTTTCGTCTGCCTCGGCGTCGTGCCCGTGCTGCTGGGGCTGCTGCGGGCGTGATGCCGGCAGCCCGGGGATCACCCCGGGCCCAAGGTTTATTCAAGTTGCTGGGGGATACCTTTGGGGCAGGCACCGTCGGAGTATGAGCGGTCTCGTGCGTCGGCTTCTCACAGCACCTCCTTGGCGCCTCGAATCCCGGAGTATCTGGGGTCTCGTACTAACTGGGAGCCATGCCAGGGGGGCAGATCAATGATTCGACTGTATAAAGCGGGCGTGATTGCAGCGCTCAACCTACTAGTGTTGACCGGTTTGGCGGTCGGTGCCAGTCCGGCGTCCGCCGCCGTACCGACCTGTCAGCCGGGAGCACCCCAACCGACCAACCAATACCCTGGCACAACGGTGATTGCCACGAACTTCGAGTCCGGAAGCCTCACCACCGCAGGCTTCGCCGCCGCATTCACCGCCGGGACAGGCACGGCCGATGTCTCCTCGGCCCAGCAGCACTCGGGCCGCTGCTCAGCCTTTGTTCACGTCACCACGGATGCCGGGTCGGTGGCCAATTTTTCCGCACCACTTCCTGCCGGAAACAATGAGGTCTACGCCGACGGCTGGTTCAACATCACCAAAGAGGGCGTCGCCGGCAACAACGTCCCGTACTTCCGCTTCTTCAACGGGACTACCCGGTTTATAGACGTCTACCGATCCAACGGCGGCGTCGGCCCGATGTGGCTGCGGGTCGCGGCGCCCGACGGAACCCTCCGCTACACCCCGATGAAAGTCAATGTCCCTCTCGGCACCTGGCACCATATCGTCACGCACGTCGTCGCAAATGGGGCCTCCTCCACGGTCGAGGTGATCTTCGACGGCAAACTCCTGTATTCCAGCAAGCAGATCGCCACGGGTTTTACCGCGGTCACCAAGATGCAACTCGGTGCCGAACACCGGCGGCAGGCAGGCGACAGCTTCATTGACGACGTCGTTATCAAGGCCGGAAAGGCGGCCGCCCAGCTGCCCGGAACGTTTGCCCCGATTGCCCCACAACGGTTCCTCGACACCCGGAAAACGGTGCCCGTGGGTGCCGATAAGGCCGTCTCCTTCCAGGTTGCAGGGGCTAATGGGATCCCGGCAAATGTCGCGGCGGTCGTCTTCAACCTGACCGTCACTGAAGCAAAATCCATTGGTTACATCACCGCCTACCCCTCCGGGACAACAAAGCCGGATGCATCCAATGTGAACTTCCGTGCCAACCAAAACGTGCCCAACCTGGTAACGGTCAAGGTGGGTGCGGACGGAAAAGTGGCGCTGTTCAACAGATCCTCCGGCACAACCCACCTCATCGCCGATGTCACCGGCTACTACGTCACGGGGACGCCAGCGACGCCGGGGGCCTTCCAAAGCCTCGCGCCAAAGCGGCTGCTGGACACCCGGTCCACGACGGCGCTTGCAGGGGATTCCACCGTGTCCCTGCAGGTTGCGGGGACCAACGGCATACCGGCATCTGCCGCTGCTGTGGTCTTCAACCTCACCGTGACCGAGCCAACAAGGATCGGCTACATTACGGCCTATGCTTCGGGATCGGCGCGTCCGGACGCGTCTAACCTCAACTTCAACGCCGGACAGACAGTGCCGAACCTGGTCACGGTCCCCATCGGTCCAGACGGAAAAGTCACACTGCTCAATCGTTCGTTCGGACGTTCGCACCTGATCGCAGACGTTGCCGGCTACTACCTCGGCGGCACGCCGTCAGCCACCGGTGCGTTCAAGGCCACGGGTCCATCCAGGATCCTCGACACCCGAAACGCAACGGCTGTTCGCCCGGACTCCACGGTGTCGTTCCAGATTGCCGGCGCCAACGGCATCCCCTCGAGCGTCCTGGCGGCTGTCTTCAACCTGACGGTCGTGTCGCCCCAGTCCATCGGCTACATCACCGCCTACCCCTCCGGTTCCACCCGTCCGGACGCGTCCAACCTGAACTTCTCCGCCGGACAGACTGTGCCGAACCTGGTCTCGGTCCCCGTCGGCTCAGACGGAAAGGTGACGTTGTTCAACCGGTCCTCCGGATCCTCACACCTCATCGCCGACCTCGCGGGATACTTCCTGCCTTAGGAACGCGGGTGACCCGCACCAACTGAACCCGAGGGGCTGTCGTCGCAGTGCGGACCGCAGCCCCTCGGGTTCAGCCCTGTCTTGGCCCGGGCGAAACGCCGGCGGACCAGGGCTTTGCGTTTGGCGGCCGTTGGCCGCCCGGAAAGGGCCAGACTCTTCTCCTCCACAGGCCGCCACGACGGCATCTTCGGGCACGTTTTCCACTTAGCTGCCATCGGGGCTTATGGCGCGACGTGCAAGCCGGGAGAGTCGAATCAGCCGGCGATCACGCCGGTGTCCCGTGGAAGGAAAGCAGATGTCAACAAATCAGGACACTCCCGCTGCACGTCGCATTGAAGCAGGGGAGGGCGGCGTTGCGGAGGTCTATGAGATCTACCCCGGCGCCAGCTCGGTTGTTCCCGTTCAACCGCGGGGCCGCACAGGGCCGCCGGCCGCGCAGGCGGGAATGGCTACCGCTGAATATGCCATCGCAACCCTGGCCGCCGTGGGTTTCGCCGGGGTCCTCGTGTTCATCATGCGCAGCGATGAGGTCCGCGGGTTCCTCCTGAACCTCATCCGGACGGCGCTCACGTTGCCATGAACGGACTCTGGCGCGCCCGGGGGAGCGGCGGCCGGGGGGAGCCGCCGCGGTCGGGGGAGTGCCGCGGGGCCGTCACTGCTGAGTTCGCCGTCGCGCTGCCCTCGGTCGTTCTCCTGCTCTCCGTGCTGCTCGCGGGTTCGGCGGCCGGGGTGATGCAGCTGCGGGTTGAGGAAGCGGCCCGCGGCGGTGCCCGGGCGGTGGCGAGGGGAGCCGCGGCAGGCGAAGTCGGTGAGATTGTCCGCCGTCTCGCCGGCGACACGGCGGACTGCGAGGTGACGCACGACGGCGAGTGGCACAGGGTCACCGTTTCCGGCCGGGTCCCCGGGGCCGTTGGCTCCGTGGTTCCCTGGGCCCTCAGCGCCAGCGCGTGGGCGCATGCGGAGGCCCCCGGCGCGGCACAACGGCCCGGGCTGGACAAGCCCCACCTGAAAGGCGTCTCCCGTTCCCCGTGGCAGGGCGGCACATGATGTCGCCTGCACCTGCACCTGCACCTGGACCTGCACCTGCACCTGTCCGTGTCCGTGCCCGCGGGCCGCGACCCCGGAGCCCGAAACCCGCCCACCCCCGGCACCGGTGTACGTCGTCAGAGCGGGGGTCGGGGACCGTCCTGGCCCTGGGACTCGGGCTGGTGGTCATCATGGCGTTGGCCCTGCTGCTTCTTTTGGCCGAATCGGCCGTTGCGGCATCGAGGGCTGCGGCGGCCGCCGATCTGGCAGCGCTGGCTGCGGCGGATGCCGCGCGGGGCATCACGTCCGGCGAACCCTGCGCTGTGGCTCGAGAGGTCGCAATGAAGAACAACGCCACGCTGGCTGCCTGTGCCCAAGGACCGGACGACACCGTTCAGGTGCGCACCGAGTTCAGCGCCGGACCGTTCCTCGGGGCGGCCACGGGACTGGCCAGGGCCGGACCGCCCCCTGCGGCCGGGAACGGGCCGGCACCGTGAAAGATGCACCAACTCCGGCGGTCGCCAGAAGCCGTGCATCCGTCTGCGGCCTGGCGTGCAGCCCTGCCGCCGCCCGGTTCCGAACCTGCCTGCCGCCCGGCTCACACGAACGTACCGCCCTGCCGCCCCGGCTCCGAACCTGTCGGCCGCCGCCCACGAACCGGCCGCTGAGACGTGGTCAGGCGCGGAGCGGCTGGGCGGGCTGATCGTCCGGGGTCCCGGCCGCGGCGGCCGTTGTTCCGGGATTGCCGGCGTGCATGAGGTCGGTGGCGTCTTGGAGCAGCACATCGATCAGTGTGACGGCAGCGTCCTTGTCGAGCGGGTTGTTCTTGTTGCCGCACTTGGGTGACTGGACGCAGGAGGGGCAGCCGGACTCGCATTCGCAGGCCTTGATGGCGTCGCGCGTGGCGGTCAGCCACAACCTCGCCTTGTCGTAGCCGCGTTCGGCGAAGCCGGCCCCGCCGGGATGGCCGTCGTAGACAAAGATGGTGGGCACTCCGGTATCGGCGTGGATGGCCGTGGACACTCCGCCGATGTCCCAGCGGTCGCTGGAGGCCACCAGCGGAAGGAGTCCGATGGCCGCGTGCTCGGCAGCATGCAGCGCTCCGGGGAACTGTGCCTCGATCAGCCCAGCGCCGGTCAGCGAGCGGTTGTCCATGACAAACCAGACCGCCTTGGTAAACAGGTCCCTGGCGCCCAATTCCAAGGGTTCTTCGCCGAGGATCTCGTTCGAAATTAACGCCTTGCGCTGGAAGGAGACCACCTGTGTTGTCACTTTCACATCGCCGAAATGCACGGCCACATCGCCCCATTGGGTGGTGCGCTGCGTTTCAAGGACCTCGATCTGGGTCACGTCCCGGGCGGTCGTGTAGTAGTCCGGGTTCGCCCGCCGCACCACCACACAGTGATCGTCCTCATTCAGGTCTTCGACCACGTAGCTGTCGCCCTGGTGGACATAGATGGCCCCTGTGTGGGCCTGGTAATGGGTCTGCGGCGAATCCATGGTGCCGAGCAAGGAGCCCGTCTCCGCGTCCACTATGCTCACCGGACCTCCGCCGTCGGCCCGGAGGTTCACCATGGCTGCGGCATTTTGCGGATGGGTCCAAAACCATCCTGCCGGCCGTTTGCGCAGGTAGCCCTGCAGGACCAGGCGGTCCAGCAGCTTCTCAGCGGTGGCCCCGAAGAGCTCCAGTTCGGCGAACCCGAGGGGCAGTTCCGCGGCGGCGGCGCACAGGTGGGGGCCCAGAACGTATGGATTGGAGGGATCGAAGACCGTGGCCTCCACCGACACGTCGAAAATCGCCTCGGGGTGGTTCACCAAGTAGGTGTCCAGCGGGTCGTCGCTGGCCACGAAGGCCGCGATCGCGTCCTGGCCGGCGCGGCCCGCGCGGCCGATCTGCTGGAACAACGACGCGCGGGTGCCCGGCCAGCCTGCGACCAGGACTGCATCGAGACCGGAAATGTCAATGCCCAGCTCCAGCGCGGACGTGCTCGAGACGCCCAACAGTTCACCGGAGCGCAGCGCCTTTTCCAGGGCCCGCCGCTCCTCCGGCAGATAGCCCGAGCGGTACGCGGCCACACGCTGCGGCAGGCTGGGATCCACCTCGTCGAGGAGGCGTTTGGCGATGGAGGAAATCGACTCTGCCCCGCGCCTGGACTTGATGAACGCAATGGTCCTGGTCCGGGAGGACACCAGGTTGGCCAGCAGGTCGGCGGTCTCGGCGACTGCAGTCCGGCGCTCCTTGGCACCGTTTTCGCCCCGGAGTTCGGTCAGTGCCGGCTCCCAAAACGCCACCGTCGTAGACCCGTGGGGCGAACTGTCTTCGGAAACGGCCCGCACGGGCGCGCCGATCAGCCGGCCGAAGGACTGCCCGGGTTCAGACGCCGTGGCGGACGCCGCGATGAACACCGGTCCGGGATGCGAGCCGCCCGGGCTGTAGTAGGCACAGATCCGACGCAGCCGGCGCATGAGGTTTGCCACATGGGAGCCGAAGACGCCGCGGTAGCTGTGGGCTTCGTCCACTATCACGTAGCGGAGGCGCCGGAAGAACCTGGCCCACCAGGCATGGTTCGGGAGAATGCCGAAGTGCAGCATGTCCGGGTTGGCGAGGATGAAGTTCGCGTGGTCCCGGATCCAGCGCCGGGACGCGGGATCGGTGTCGCCGTCGTAGGTTTCAGCCCGGACTGTGGGGAGCTTCAGTGCCCTGATCGCCGCCAACTGGTCGGCGGCGAGCGCCTTGGTCGGGGACAGGTAGAGGGTCACGGCCCCGTCGTCGTGGATTTTCCCGGGATCGGACAAGACCCTGAGCTCGGAACGGTGGATCGCGTCCAGGGCCGGCAGCTGATACGCCAGGGACTTGCCGGACGCGGTGCCGGTGGCGATGACCACGTTCTCTCCGCCGTGGGCCAGTTCGGCGGCCCGGACCTGGTGAAGGTAGGGCTCGTGGATGCCCAGGGAACCGTAGGCTGCCACGAGATCCGGGTGCGACCACTGCGGCCACGGCGCATTGACGGCCTGGCGGGCGGGGATCGTCCGCACATGACGCAGCTGTTCCGGGTCCGGACCTCGGCCCAGCAACGGAATCAAGGACTCATGCGGGTTCACTCACATATTCTTTCATCCGCCCTCAAATCGCCCATGCCCGGCAGACAGCCCGGCAGCGCCGCGGGTTCGGCACGGTGGCTTCGGCGCGGCTGCCCGGCCAACGCGTTGCCCCGGGCGCAGGCCCGCCGGACGGCCGGCGCTCGCGGCGCCTCAGCCCACGGACAGGTCGGCCCCTTCGTCTGACGTCGACAACATCAGGACGTGGCACACCTCGCGCCAGCCGAGGTGCGAATAGAGTTTTTGGCCGTCCAGCGAGGCGAGCAGCAGCCCGGAGTCGACGTCGTGTTCGAACGCCTGGGCTGCCAGGGCCTTCATGATGAAGCTGCCCAGCCCCCGCCGCTGGTAAGCCTCTGACGTCACGATGTTGTCGAAGATGGCGGTATGTCCCACCACAAACACGCGTCCGCTCGCGGCGACGTCCTCGCCGGCGCTGACCACCGCGTGGTGGACGCCGTCGGTCCGGGACGTCTCGAGCCTGAGGTCGTCATCCGAAAGCCAGGGGTCCTCCGAATCCTGGGTCTCCATGTCCACGATCATCATGGTTTGGGAGGCCGAGGTGACATGCAGCCCATTCCGCTGCCCCAGCATGGTGAATCGGGCCACATCGTTGGTGAGGATGGTGAGGACCCGGGCCGGCGCTTCGGCCGTCTTTGCCGCCAGCGCCTCGAACTCCGCGTCGGACGGATCGTAGGCGAAGTACTCCCATTCGTGGGTGGTGTCACCGCGAAAGGCCGCGGGGAACCTGCCCTCCCTGCGCGTCTCATATCCGCGGCAGCCGGCCCATCCGGCAACCCAGATTTCCAGCAGGTGAGTGGTGTCTTCAACCATGGCGTCAAGACTCATGTGATGAGCGTATTCCAGCAGTGCCACAAGCAACAGGGGCCGGGTCGGGGGAAGCCGCTTGCTTATCCAATTGTGACTGTCGCCCGGCCGCCCGCCCCAGCAAGTACCCTTAAAAGCGTGGCTTTGAACAGGATTGTCCTCTTTTACGGATTCACCCCCCTGCCTGACCCGGACGCCGTCCGGCTCTGGCAGCGCGCCCTGTGCGAAAAACTCGGACTAACCGGCCGCATCATCCTTTCCAAGGACGGCATCAACGCCACGGTCGGCGGAGAACTGAACGCCGTGAAGCAGTACGTCAAAACCACGCGCGAGTACAAGGGCTTCCAGGGCATCGACGTGAAGTGGTCCGATGGCGGCGCGGCGGACTTCCCGCGGCTCAGCGTCAAGGTGCGGGACGAAATCGTCTCCTTCGGCGCCCCGGGCGAACTCAAAGTCGACGCCGGCGGAGTGGTGGGCGGCGGAACCCACCTCAAACCCGAGGAACTCCACGAACTCATTGAAGCCAAGAAACAGCAGGGCGACGAAGTCGTGTTCTTCGACGGCCGGAACGGGTTCGAGGCCCAGATCGGCAAGTTCAAGGACGCCGTCGTTCCCGATGTCGCCACCACCCACGACTTCATCAAGGAACTCGACTCCGGCAAATACGACGCCCTCAAGGACAAACCGGTTGTCACCTACTGCACCGGCGGCATCCGCTGCGAGGTGCTGTCGAGCCTCATGGTGAACCGCGGGTTCAAGGAGGTCTACCAGCTCGACGGCGGCATTGTCCGCTACGGCGAGGCCTTCAAGGACCAGGGCCTGTGGGAGGGCTCCCTGTATGTGTTCGACAAGCGCATGCACGTCGAGTTCAGCGGGGACGCCAAGACGATCGGCGAGTGCGTCCGCTGCTCGGCACCCACGAGCAAGTTCGAAAACTGCTCGAATCCGTCCTGCCGGACCCTGACGCTCTATTGCGCCGGGTGCGCCGCGAGCCCCGACACCCTGCGGTGCCCCGAGGGCTGCGCCGCCTGAGGCGCGAGCCGGACATTTGGCCGGCCGGGAACCCTCAGATGCGGCTCACCCGGTACGCGAAGTTTGCCGGTGCGTTCGCATCCACTTTGATGGAGAGCGACGCATCTGCGGCCAGTTGCACCACGTTCACCCTGGACGTCCCGCACCGGAGGCTCAGGTCCACGAGTTCGTTCTCACCGTTCTCGATGGAAAAGGACACGCGGCGGGTGCTCCGGCAGGCCAGGGTCAGGGCGTAAGTACCCTTGGGCAGCTGGGCTGTAGTCTCCTTGCGCTCCTCGTCCGCCTCCAGCGTCCCGAAACCCGTCTGGAAGACCTGCCCCTCGGCGTCGGGCAGTACGGCATCGACCCAGTCATCCAGCTCCTCGCCCGTCACCGGCTCGTTGAGATGGGGGTCCTGGGGCAGGGCGGCGTCAGTGGTCGGCGGAGCGGCAGCCGAGGTCGATTCATCGTCCCAGTGGTCGGCGCTGTATTCATAGGCGCAGCCGGACAGGGCTGCCCCGAGAAATACCGCAACTGAAAGCACCACGGCGGCCGCCGGGGTGCGCCGTCGCGGCACCCTGCTCGCCGGCACAGTTGGCATACTTTGAGATTAGGGCGGCCCGGAATCAAACGCCAGAGGCCAAAGGTCCGGGTCGGACAGGCCTTCAGGGGGCGCCGGGCCGGTCGCCGCGGACCGGGCTGCGGCGGGTGCTACTCGGACGACGCCAGGTGGTACGCGTAGAGAAGCGGGGCATCCACACTGGACGTGCTGAGCGTGATCTTGCCCGCGGCGGGCACTTTGATGCGGGCGGTTTCGCGGCTGCCGTTGCAGGCGGCTCCGGCTTCGGCGAGCTGGCTGCCGTCCAGGCTGACGGCGAAGAACGCCTTCCCGCCGCCGTCGCAGGTCATGGTCAAGGTGTAGGTGCCGGCGGGCACGCCGGACGCGGTCCGGACGATCGGATCCCGGTTCAGGATTTTTCCGGCATCTTCCAGCACTGTTCCCGGGGCGGAGGGCAGCGCGGTGGCCTTCCACGCCGGAACATCGGCGCCCTCAATCGAACCGGCCGGGGAACATGCCGCTGCAGCCAGTACGACGACGGCGGCGGCCACACCGGTGAGCGTCCGCCGGGCCAGACGGGCGGCCGGGACGTGGGAGGAAGGGAAAACCATGCCTCAAACTTACCGTCTCGCAGGATCCCCTCCGGCCGCGCCGCCGTCCCGGGCGCCCTCTCCCTGCGGGCCCTTGACTTTGACGCTGCGTCAAAGTTTAGAGTCGAAGCGATGGCCGGCAGCGATGGCCGGAAGCAGCCGGTCGGCACGGTAACAGCGGGGGTCCGAGGAACGCGGGCCTCGAAGGAGCAGAAGGGTGGAGGCATGGACTGGTCCGTTCAGCAGATCGCGAAATTGGTCGGCACCACCGGCCGGACTTTGCGTCACTACGACGACATTGGCCTGCTCAGGCCGAGCCGCACCGGCAACAACGGCTACCGGTACTACGGCCAGGAATCCCTGGTCCGACTGCAGCGGATCCTGCTCCTGCGCGACCTGGGGCTCGGGCTGCCGGCGATCGCGGACGTGCTCGGCAACGAGGCGGACGCGGAGCATGCACTGGGCCGGCACCTGGCGTGGCTGCTGCAGGAACAGGACAGGCTGGGGCGGCAGATTGCCGCGGTCCGTCACACCATTGAGGCATTGCAAACGGGAGGAAAGATCATGGCGGAGGAAATGTTCGACGGTTTCGACCACACCAAGTACCAGGAGGAAGTCCAGCAGCGGTGGGGCAAGGACGCCTATGCAAAGTCCGACGCCTGGTGGCGCAGCATGGGGGCCGGGGAGAAGGCTGCCTGGACGGAACAGTCCCGGCAGCTCGGTGCCGAGTGGACGGCTGCTGCGGCGTCGGGAGTCCCGGCGGACAGCGCGCAGGCGCAGGACCTGGCCCGGCGCCACGTCGAATGGCTCAGGGGAATCCCCGGCACGCCGGCGTCACCCGCAGCGGGCGGCAGCCCGGCGGCAGGTGGTGGCATCAAGGGGTACGTGACGGGGCTCGGCGAGATGTACGTGGCCGATCCCAGGTTCGCCGCCAACTACGGCGGTGAGGACGGCGCCGCCTTCGTCCGGGACGCGCTGAAAATCTATGCCGAGAACGAGCTCTAGCCGGACCCGCACGCCCCAAGCCCAGCCCCGGCGCTGACGGGCCCAACCCAGGTCCCACCCCATGGCCCGGCCCCCGGACTAAACTTGTCCGGTGACTTCCTCAGCGCAAGGCCCCGCCGCACCCTCCCGTTCAACGCAGGCTCCCGCAGCCCCGTTCACGGCCGGCAACACCCCGGACGCTCCGCGCAGCGACCTCGCCGGCCTCCTCGAGGCCCTGGCCGCGGACCTGCGTGCGATTGGCTACACCGTGGACGGGGTTGCGGAGCTGCTCGGCGAGGCCGCGCACTCGGCCCTGGGCCGGGACCAGCTCATCCCGGCCCTGATCGTCACCGGGCGTTCCCTCGGGGAGCCGGCGACGGCGGCGCTCGCCGTCGTCGTGCGTCTCTGGCTTCTGTCCGAGCCGCAGCCCGCGGCGACGCTCGACGCCGCCCTCCCCGGCATCCGTACCAAGGGGCTGGTGGAACTTGGGCTCGTGGAGCCTGCGGGCGGGGACCTGGTCCAGGCCAGGGTGGACCTCAGGCCGTACGGCTGGGACCCGACAGTGGGGGAAGACGGGACCAGCGCCGGCGGAGCAGACCTCTGGGTGGCCAGCGACCTCGCGGCCCACCAGCGCGCCGGCGTTCTTCGTCACGACCATGTCCTGGGGATTGGGCAGGCCTCCACCACCCTGGTCCAGGTCACCGCCCGCCGCCATGTTGCCAAGGCCCTCGATCTCGGCACCGGCTGCGGGATCCAGACCTTCCACCTGCTGCACCACGCCGAGCACGTGACAGCCACGGACATCTCCGAACGCGCCTTGGCGTTTACCCGGTTCAACCTGCTGCTCAACGCCGCCGAGCTGCACCTGGACCCGGCCGACCTTGACGCCCGCGTCAGCCTGAGGCTCGGATCCCTGCTGGACCCCGTCGCGGGGCAGGAGTTCGAGCTGGTGGTCTCCAACCCGCCCTTCGTCATCACCCCCCGCAGCCTGGGCGAGACCGCCACGGACCAGTTCACGTACCGCGACGGCGGCCTGCCGGGGGACGAGATTGTGTCCTCGCTGGTCCGTGCGCTGCCCTCGGTCCTTGCCCCGGGCGGAACGGCCCAGCTTCTGGGCAACTGGGAGATCACGGCCGGCGCCGGCTGGGCCGACCGGCCCCAGAGCTGGGCCGGCCCGGCCACCGACGTCTGGTTCATCCAGCGCGAGCAGGTGGGCCCCGAGCAGTACGCCGAGACCTGGCTGCAGGACGCCTCGGAAAGCCGCGACCGCCGGCTCTACGCGGACTCGTACGCGGCCTACCTGGACGACTTCGCCTCGCGCAATGTGGCCGGAATCGGCTTCGGCATGATCTGGCTGCGAAGGCCTGCCGACGGCGCCGGGCGGGTCCTGTCGCGCTTCGAGGAGATCACCTACCCGATCGAACAGCCCGTAGGGCCACACCTGGGCGCCGCCGTCGAGCGTGCCGACTGGCTGGCCGGCCATGATCTGGCCGCCGCCCACCTGCTGGTCGCGGAGGACGTCACCGAAGAACGGCACCAGCGCCCCGGTGCGGAACACCCCGGCGTCATCCTGCTGCGGCAGGGTGCCGGGCTGCGCCGCACCAACCTGCTCAGTACCGAGCTGGCGGGCCTGGTCTCAGCGTGCGACGGCGACCTGTCCGTCGGGCAGATCATCGGCGCCCTCGAGGCGCTGCTGGGCGGCTACGAGGGGTTTGGCAGCGCGGAGTTCCGCGCCGGCCTGCTCGAGGAAGTCGGGAACCTCGTCCGCGACGGCTTCCTGCTGCCTGCCTGATACCGTCGCGGCCGCGCCCGCCAACAACGGTTCGGCCGCGTCCTTGGCCGGCAACGCCGCGTCCGCCGCTGCCCCGGCCGCCGCCTTGGCCGCCGCTGGAGTGTTGGCGGCGGTGTCCTCCCGGCCGAACCGCGGCAGGACGTACGCCGTGAGGGCGAGGGCCACCAGGGCCCCGACGGCGCCGGTGAGCACGAAGCTGACGCGGACCGGCACCAGGGCGCCCAGGAGACCGCCCAGGGCCAGCGCGCCAATGGAGACGGCACGCGTCATCCCGCCGACAATCGCCATCGCCTGGCCGCGCCCGCTTTCCGGAATCCGCAGGATCGCGATGGCCCCGAAACAGGCGTTCAGGACGCCGCAGGCCACTCCCGTCCCTGTGTAGGCCGCAAAAAGCAGTTCCACGCTCGGGACCATCCCGGTGAGGACCAGGCACGCCGAGGCTCCGGTCATGGCGGTCAGCAGCACGCGCAGGCGGACCCGCGGCGTCCTGATCCTGCCGGCCATCGCGGCCCCGGCCGCCATGCCGAGGCCGAAGGCTGCGGACAGGAGGCCATACTGGATTTCGGTGGCGCCAAGCTCGTTGCGGGCCAGGAACACCTCGAGCACGTTGGTGGCTTCGCCGACGACGATGAAGAACATCGCCCCCAGGACCAGGGCCCAGACCAGGCTGTCCCGGCGGATCAGGCGCAGCCCGTCCAGCAGCGCGGGCTTCGCCTGGCCGGCACGTTCGGCCGCCGTGCCGCGCCGGGTCCGGATCAGCAGCGCGCCCAGCCCCATGGCGACGTAGCAGCCGCTGGCCACGGTGAACACCAGCCCGGTCCCGCCCCAGCCGCTGAGCAGGCCGCCCGCGGCGGGTCCTGCCATCCCCGCGATCATGATGGTCGCCTGCATGGTCCCCATGGCCCGGGGGGTGCGGTCCTCTCCGACGATCCGCGGCAGCAGGGCCTGCCAGGTGGGGCTGGCCACGGACTGGGCCGCGTCGAGCAGGAACGTCATGGCAAACAGCACGGGCAGATAGTTCTCCAGGTACTGCATGCCAAGCCCCATGCCGGCGACGGCGGCGGCGCTGACCGCCGAACTCGCCGTCGCCAGCGTGCGCGAATCCATGGTGTCGGCGAGCCGGCCGGCCCACGGGGCCAGGAGGACCAGCGGCAGCGCTGAGCACAGCAGGTACGCGGCCACGAGCCAGGGCCCGGCGACAGGAGTTTCGCCGGCGGCGGCCGCGTTCTGCAGATGCAGCATCACGCTGACGACGACGGCGCCCATCCCCGCCGTCGCCACGAACCGGGCGGTGCCGGCAATCAGGAAGTCGCGGTTGCGCCACAGGGGCGGCACGCCGGCTGCGGATGCCGGCAATTTATGAAGTGTATGTTTCATAAAAAGGAACCTAGTCCGGCGGCAAAACAAATGTCAAGCATTTCTTTCATAGTTTGGCGGGGCTGGATACACTGGAGGAGTGAACGCAGAAACCCCGACGGCGGAGTCAATGGCTCCGCCGGCCACCAGGCGCCGGCACCGTCCGGAGAAGCAAGTGGAAATCACCGACCCGAAGGCGATCCGTGCCTTGGCCCACGCCGCCCGGCTGGAGGTCATTTCCGAGCTGTATTCCACGCAGGTGAGCCGGACGGCCACCGAGCTTGCCGCGCAGACCGGGCTGACTCCCAGTGCCATGAGCTACCACCTGCGGGCACTGCAGAAGTGGGGCATCGTGATTCCCGCCGCCACCGCGGGGGATGCCCGGGAGCGGCGCTGGCAGGCCGCCGGTACAGATTTCACCATCCACTCGCTGGGGGGAGTGGCCAGCCCCGAGCTCGCCGTCCTGGACCTCGAGCTCGACGCCTACCGCCGCCGGGTCCGTGCCTACGCCACGGCCCGCAACGCCCGGCGCGAGAGCGGCGACACCGCCGACGGGCCGTCCTCGGTAGTACTGGCCAGCAATCTGCTGTACCTGACGCCGGACCAGCGGGCCGAACTGACGCGGCGGATCTTCGACCTGCTGCGGGACTACGAACTGGAGGATCCGGACCACCTGCCCGAAGGTGCCGAACGCATGGCCACGATGTGGTCGATGATTCCGGACGACCGCGGCCCGGCGGCCGCCGCAAAACCCGCCGCCGCAAAACCCGCCCCCGTCAAGCCCGCCGCCGGCAAGGGCTGAGCCGCCGCCGGGGAGGGCTGAGCCCGCCGCCGGGAAGGCCTGAACCGGTCGCGGGCACGGCGCTGAACCGCATCCGGAGTGCGCTCAGGGGCCGGCCGGCACGTGGCCCTATTGCGGCCGGAAGCCGCATCCGCCGGGCCGTCATTTCCGGCCGGATGCGCGGGATTCTGCAAAATATGGTGAACTAGGCGGGTATGGGCGCATCTGCCCGAGCCACCTTTTTCTGTAGGAGCACCGTGCCAAGCAAGGCCAAAACCGGCAAGAAACTCGTGATTGTGGAGTCTCCCGCCAAGAGCAAGACCATCGCCAAGTACCTCGGCGAAGGCTTCATTGTGGAGGCCTCCATCGGTCACATCCGCGACCTCCCGCAGCCCTCGGAGCTCCCCGCGGAACTGAAGAAGACCCCGCTGGGCAAGTTCGCCGTCGACATCGACAACGACTTCAAGCCTTACTACGTGGTGTCCTCGGACAAGAAGAAGAAGGTCGCCGAGCTCAAGGCGCAGCTCAAAGACGCCGACGCTCTCTATCTCGCAACCGATGGGGACCGCGAGGGCGAGGCCATCGCGTGGCACCTGCTCGAAGTGCTCAAGCCCAAGGTTCCCGTCTACCGGATGACCTTCGGTGAAATCACCAAGGAAGCCATCCACCGCGCCATGGACAACCTGCGCGATGTCGACCAGGACCTGGTGGACGCCCAGGAGACCCGGCGCGTCCTGGACCGGCTCTACGGTTATGAGATCTCCCCGGTGCTGTGGCGCAAGGTGGCCCGTGGCCTCTCCGCCGGCCGCGTGCAGTCCGTCGTCACCCGCATGGTGGTGGACCGCGAACGCGAGCGGATGGCCTTCAAGGCCGCCTCCTACTGGGACCTCACCGGCCAGTTCGGCGCCGGCGCCGGCTCCTTCAAAGCCAAGCTCGCCGCCGTCGACGGCGCCAAGGTCGCCAGCGGCCGGGACTTCAACGACAACGGCGAGCTCACCTCCCGCAACGCCGTCCACCTCAACGAGGAACTCGCCACCTCGCTCGCGGCGGGGCTGCAGGACGCCGACTTCCGCGTCCGCTCCGTCGACACCAAGCCGTACACCCGCCGCCCGGCGGCACCGTTCACCACCTCCACCCTGCAGCAGGAGGCCGGCCGCAAGCTGCGCTTCTCCTCGAAGAGCACGATGCAGGTGGCCCAGCGGCTCTACGAAAACGGCTACATCACCTATATGCGTACGGACTCGTCCGCGCTGAGCAACGAGGCCGTCACGGCCGCCCGGCGCCAGGCCTCCGAGCTGTACGGCCCCGAGTACGTGCCGCAGTCGCCGCGGGTCTACAGCGGCAAGGCAGCGAACGCGCAGGAGGCCCACGAGGCCATCCGTCCCGCCGGCGACTCCTTCCGCACCCCGGCCCAGGTGGCCCAGCAGCTCTCCGGCGACGAATTCCGCCTCTACGAGCTCATCTGGAAGCGCACGGTCGCCTCGCAGATGGCTGATGCCAAGGGCTCCACCGCCACGATCCGTCTCGGCGCCGTCACCGTTGGTGACCCGGCCGACCGCCGCGACGCCGAGTTCTCGGCGTCGGGCACCGTCATCACCTTCCCCGGCTTCCTCGCCGCGTACGAAGAAGGCAAGGACGAAAGCCGCGGTGACGACGAGTCCGAGGAAGCACGCCGGCTGCCCAACGTGGCCAAGGACGACGCGCTCACTGCCAGCGACATTGTCGCCGTCGGCCACGAAACCTCGCCGCCGCCGCGCTACACCGAAGCCTCGCTGACTGCGGAGCTGGAAAAGAAGGGCATCGGCCGCCCGTCGACCTATGCCTCCACCATCTCCACGATCCAGGACCGCGGCTACGTCCGGAAGCAGGGCTCCGCGCTGGTCCCGAGCTGGATCGCGTTCTCCGTGATCCGGCTCCTCGAACAGCACTTCCACGACTACGTGGACTACGAGTTCACGGCCGACATGGAAGCAGACCTGGACAAGATCGCCAACGGCCAGGCGGCCGGACCCGCGTGGCTCAAGCACTTCTACTTCGGCGAGGACTCCGAGCCCGGCCTGCTGAGCATCGTGAACAACCTCGGCGAGATCGATGCCCGCGAGATCAACTCCATCCCCATCACGGACGCGATCACCCTCCGGGTCGGCAAGTTCGGCCCGTACCTGGAAAGCTCCACCGCGACGGTGGATCCCGAGACCGGCGAAGTGGTGGAGGCGGCCCGCGCCAACGTCCCCGAGGACCTGGCCCCGGATGAGCTCACGGCCGCCAAAGCCGTTGAACTCATGGAGACCGCTGCCCCGGAGGAGCGCGTCCTCGGCGCGGACCCGCACACCGGGCACACGATCGTGGCCAAGAACGGCCGCTACGGCGCCTACGTCACCGAGATCATCCCGGAGATGACCGAGGAACAGCTGGCCAACCAGCCCGTTGAGTACTACAAGAACGGCAAGCCCAAGCCGCCGAAGAAGCCCGTCAAGGCCAAGCCGCGCACCGGGTCCCTGTTCGCGTCCATGAGCGTGGACACCATCACGCTGGACGAGGCGCTGCAGCTCATGAGCCTGCCCCGCGTGCTTGGCCAGGACGCCGACGGCAACCCGATCACGGTGCAGAACGGCCGGTTCGGCCCGTACCTGAAGAAGGGCACGGACTCCCGCTCCATCGGCTCCGAAGAGGAGATCTTCACGATCACGCTCGAGGCGGCGCTGGAGATCTACTCGCAGCCCAAGCAGCGCGGCGCCCGTGCCGCCGTGCCGCCGCTGGCCGAATTCGGACCGGACCCGGTCTCGGAGAAGAACATCGTGGTGAAGGAAGGCCGGTTCGGCCCGTACATCACCGACGGCATCACCAACATCACCGTGCCGCGCACCACCTCGATCGAGGAGCTGACCCGGGAACGCGCCGTCGAACTCCTCGCGGAGAAGCGGGCCAAGGGCCCGGTCAAGCGCACGACGACGGCCCGCAAGGCGCCCGCACGGAAGGCCCCGGCCAAGAAGTAGGCAGCACGCCGAAATCGCCGGAAACCTGCCGATTCGCCGGAAAATACCGGCGAATCCGCAGGTTTCCGGCGATTTCGCGTTTGCGGACCGGCCGTGGACGTGATCGAGTAGGAATATGACTGAACAGCCCGCACACCTGGACAACCAGCCGCTGAACGAACTCGAGGAGCAGCTCGCCCGGGGGGAGCAGCCGGACGCCAACCCGGTGGACGTGATCCTGGCCTTCCTCAACAACGAGGTCTATGTGGTCAGCTCCGACGCCCTCGAGGGCCCCGACTCGCAGGTGGAGCCGCTGGTCCTCGCCAACTCCTCCGGCAAGCCCGTTCTGGCCGTTTTCTCGCACCCGAGCCGCGTCACCGAGCAGTATCTCGCCGCCGCCCCGAACGTGCTGGGCACGCAGGGCGCCGCGATCATCGGTAACCTCGGCGCCGAGCTCGGCATGGTGATCAACCCCGGCGCCGCCTACGGTTTTGAAATCGACCCGGAGGGCGTGGCCAACATCCGCCGCGACTTCAAGCCGACGGACGAGCCCGCTGACGGCACTGCCGACCCGGCTTAGGCCCGTAATCGGCCAGACTGCGACGGCGCTATTCTTCGCGAATACCCCCGTCGCAGCTAGGCCGGCCGCTCCGTGGGGGGAATAATGGCAGCATGCGTCTAGGCGTCCTCGACATCGGGTCCAACACTGTCCATCTCCTGCTGGTCGACGCCCATCCCGGCGCCCGCCCGGTCCCCTACGCCTCGCATAAGCGGCGGCTGTCGCTCGTGCAGTACCTCGACGACGACGGCAACATCGACGACGACGGGCAGCATGAACTGGTCGAGTTCGTCCTCGAGGCGTGGGAATTCGCGGCCAAGCACAAAGCCGACGACCTCCTCGCGTTCTGCACCTCGGCCATCCGCGAGGCCACCAACGGCGCTGACGTCCTGGCCCGCGTCAAACATGAAACCACCGTCACCCTCCGGGAGCTCACGGGCAGCGAAGAGGCGTCCATGACCTTCTTCGCCGTCCGGCGCTGGTACGGCTGGGGTGCCGGGCCCATCCTGAACCTGGACATCGGCGGCGGCTCCTTCGAGATGGCCCTCGGACAGGACGAGCTGCCCGAGCTGGCGATGTCCGTTCCGCTCGGCGCCAGCCGGCTGACGCGCGACTGGCTGCCCGAGGACCCGCCCTCGGCCAAGAGCATCAAGGAGCTGCGCCGCTACATCCGCTCCACGCTCAAGCCCGCGGTGCGCAAATTCGAGAAGCTGGGGCCGCCCAACCTCGTCGCGGGCACGTCCAAAACTTTCCGGTCCCTCGCCAGGATTGCCGGGGCTGCCCCCAGCGGCGCCGGGCCCTACGTCAAGCGGGAGCTGCTGGCCCTCGACCTCGGGCTCTGGGCGCAGCGGATCTCGGCCATGGAGATAGAGGACAGGCTCCACCTGCCCGGCGTCTCCGAGGCCCGCGCGCCGCAGGTCCTCGCCGGCGCCCTCGTCGCGGAAGCGGCACTGGAAATGTTCAAGTTCGACAGCATGGTGACCTGCCCGTGGGCCCTGCGTGAAGGACTCATCCTCCGCCGACTGGACCAGCTGGTGTTTGAGGGGCCGATCGATCCCCCGCCGCATGTGGCAGAGCAACCGCCGGCGCGGCTTCAGTCGCCGGAAAAGGCTCTCTGAGACGGCTTGGACCAGCGGCGGGTGTCGAGACTGTGTCGATCCGGAGCGTCCTTGATCGTGTAAGTGCTGAGAGGCCGGCACGGCGCCGGCCGATTCGACAAGGAGGCACCCGAAATGACGCAGTACCTGCTCAGCATTTACCAGCCGGACGGCCCTGCCCCGGACCCTGAGTTCCTCGAACCCATCATGCGTGACCTGGCGGCCCTGAACCATGAAATGCAGGCGGCGGGGGCCTGGGTGTTCGCCGCGGGTCTCCACCCGGCGGAGTCCGCGACAGTCCTGCGGCCCAACGGTGGCGAGATCCTGGTGACCGACGGGCCGTTCACCGAAGGCAAGGAGCACCTCGGCGGATTCACCGTGATCGAGGCCGAGGATCTGGACGCGGCCCTTGGCTGGGCAAGGAAGCTGGCCGGCGCCACCACACTTCCCGTCGAAGTCCGTCCGTTCCAGCACTAGCCGCCGGTCGGGGGTGCTGGTGTGGGTGAGCGCCGTGGACATGAGGCAGCGACCGAGGCGGACATCGCCCGGGTGTTCCGGCGCGAGTACGGGCGCGCCGTAGCCGTTCTGACGCGGACGTTCGGGAACATCGATATTGCCGAGGACGCCGTCCAGGATGCTTTTGCCGCGGCGGTCCAGCACTGGCCCTCGGCCGGCATCCCGCCCAGCCCGGCTGGCTGGATCATCACGACGGCACGGCACCGGGCGATTGACCGGCTGCGGCGGGAAGCCTCACGCGAGGACAAGCACGCACAGGCGGCCCTGCTCGCGGCGGCGCGGTCCGGGGCCGGACCCGCGCCGGCCGCCGAAGAGCAGTTCCTGGCGGAACAGTCAGGGGTCGAGGACGTGGACGACGATACTTTGCGGCTGATTTTCACGTGCTGCCATCCTGCCCTGGCCGGGTCCGCCCAGGTGGCGCTGACGCTGCGGCTTCTGGGTGGATTGACGACGGCGGAAATCGCCAGGGCCTTCCTGGTCCCGGAAGCGACCATGGCGCAGCGGCTGGTCCGGGCCAAAGCGAAAATCCGGGATGCCAAGGTCCCATACCGGGTCCCGCAGGGCGCCGACCTGCCCGAACGGCTGCAATCGGTGCTGGCGGTGGTCTACCTCATCTTCAACGAGGGCTACACCGCGGGCCCCGCCGACGGCCCGGAACGTACGGAGCTCTGCACGGAAGCCATCCGGCTCGGCAGGCTGTTGGCGTCGCTGATGCCGGACGAACCGGAAGCGGCGGGACTGCTGGCGCTGATGCTGCTCATCGAGTCCCGCCGCGCCGCGCGATTCACGCCCGACGGGGGACTGGTGCTGCTCGCGGCCCAGGACCGGGGGCACTGGGACAGCGCCCGGGCCGCCGAAGGCCGTGAGCTGGTGCGCCGGTGCCTGCGCCGGAACCAGCCGGGACCATATCAGCTCCAGGCGGCGATCAACGCCGTCCACAGCGACGCCGCGGCCGCCGGGGACACCGACTGGGCGCAGATCCTGCAGTTGTATGACCAGCTTCTGGCCGTCGCGCCGGGTCCTGTCGTGGCGCTGAACCGCGCCGTGGCCCTGGCAGAGCTCCACGGGCCCGTTGCCGGGCTGGCGGCGGTCGAGGGCCTGGGACTGGACACCTACTACCTCTTCCACGCCGTCCGCGCCGACTTCCTGGTGCGTCTGCGCCGCTATCCGGAGGCCGCCGAAGGCTACAGGCGGGCGCTGGCGCTTGCCGGCAGCGCCGCGGAACGCCGGTTCCTGGAAGGCAAGCTCCGCAGCCCGGTGTTCGGCGGGGCCGCAGACGGTTAGAAAGCAGACGGCTGGAAACCTGGGCCGGGCCGCGCCCCGTGGCGGGCCCGTTCGCGCCGGTTAAAAGAGTAGGGCCGGGCGATCTGGAGCAGGACTTGGGGGAACTCTGCTGCAAATCGCCCGGCGCACCGCCGGCTCCGGGGGAACCGGCTATCATCACTCGCACCTGTTGAGGCACTTTCCAAGGTAATGGCCGATCATGGGTGCGCAGCGAGTTTTCCCTGTGTGTTCGCTGGCAATCCGACGGCGTCCCCGGGATGGTGGCCGGCTCCGCCGCGGGGGCTTTAAACGGCAAAGGCACCGGCGGCCCGCTGCGGGAAAATGGGAAAACCCGCTGCAACCACCGGTGCCGCGCAGGCATCCGCATGCCTGCTGCATCACTCGCACCCTCAATGAGGTAGTTACAACGTTAGGTTCCAAAGTTGTGCGCTGACTGCGCTGAAGGTGGGAGCTGGCTGGGAATCACGTCAGACTGCAATGATGGGGACATGAGCAACCGAATCGCATTCCTGGGCTGTGGGTCAATGAACGAGGCAATTATGGCGGGGCTGATCGACGGCGGCGTCGACCCGGGCGACATTGTCGCAACCGTCCGCCGGGCCGGGCGCGCGGCCGAGCTGGCCCAGCGCCACCCCGGGATCACCGCCATCGCGGGCGAAGAAGAGCCGGACAACAATAAACAGGCCGCCACCGGCTCCGCCGTCGTGATCCTGGGCGTCAAACCCGTGGGGATCGCGGACCTGGCCCGGGAAATCAGCGGATCCCTTTCACCGGGCACGATCGTCATCAGCGTTGCGGCCGCCGTGTCACTGGAGCAGCTGGAGGCGGCGCTGCCGGCCGGCCAGCCCGTCATCCGCACGATGCCGAACACGCCGGCGAAGCTGGGCCGCGGCGTGGTCTCCGTCTCGCCCGGGACCAGCTGCTCCGCCGGGCAGCTCCAGCGCGCCAAGGACATCCTCGCAGCCGCCGGCACGGTCGTGGAGATCCCGGAAGAGCAGGTGGACGCCCTCTCCGCGATCAGCGGCTCGGGCCCGGCCTACGCCTTCTACCTGGCGGAGGCCATGGCCGAGGCCGGGGCACGACTGGGCCTGGACCCGGAGCTGTCGCTGTTGTTGGCCCGCGAGACCGTCGCCGGGGCGGGCTTCATGCTGGCTGAGCCCGGCGCGGATCCTGCCGCATTGCGCAAGGCGGTCACGAGCCCGAACGGCACCACGGAACGGGCCATCGCCACCTTTGACGAGCGCGGACTGCCGGCCATCATTGCCGACGGCGCCCGCGCGGCGGCTGAGCGCGCCGCGGAAATCACCCGACAGCTCGCCTGAGCCGGCCCGGGCGGGCCCCGGAGCCGCAGCCCTGGAGCCGCAGGCCTGGAGCCGCAGCCCTGGAGCCGCAGGCTCCGGTTGCGGCCTAGGGGCGGGCAGCGAACCGTTCGAGCAGGTCCACGTGGCCCGAAACGATGAGCATGTCCCGCGAGGAAACCTTGGTTTCCGGCCGCGCGTAGGTGAAGTCCTCGCCCGGGGACTTCACGCCCACAATCGTGACGCCGTACTTGGACCGGACTTTGGACTCATCGAGGGTGAAGCCCACGGTCTCGCGCGGCGGGTACATCTTGACGATCGCGAAGTCGTCGTCAAACTCGATGAAGTCCAGCATGCGCCCGGAGACCAGGTGCGCGGCGCGGACACCGGCGTCGGCCTCCGGGTAGATGACGTGGTTGGCGCCGATGCGGGTGAGGATCTTGCCGTGCGAGGGCGTGATCGCCTTGACCCAGAGGTGTTCGATTCCCAGGTCCACGAGGTTCACCGTGATCAGCACGGAGGATTCGATCGAGGTGCCCACGCCCACGACGGCGGAACTGAATTCCTGGGCGCCGAGCTGGCGAAGGGCATCGATGTTGGTGGCGTCGGCTTCCACCACGTGCGTCAGGACGCTCGCCCACTTCTGGACGAGGGCGCGGTCGCGTTCAATGGCCAGGACCTCCCGGCCCTGCTTGACCAGCTGTTCTGCGGTGGATGCACCAAAACGGCCCAGCCCGATCACCAGCACGGGGGCGTTGTGGGCGGGGCGGTTGACGGCGCCTGAGGAACTAGCCAATGATCGGTCTCTCTTCCGGGTAGTGGTACAGCTGGCTGCGCTGGCGCAGGGCCAGGCCGGCGGCAAGGGTGACCGTCCCGACGCGCCCGGCGAACATGAGCAAAGCGAGGACGTAAACCCCCTCCGGCGGCAACTCTGCACTGAGGTTGGTGCTGAGGCCCACGGTGGCGAAGGCGGAAATGGTTTCAAACAGGACCCGGTCCAGGGATGCATGGCTGATATGCAGGAGCAGGAGGGCCGAGACCGAGACGAGGGTGGCGCCGGCGACGATCACCGAGATGGCCACGCGCATGGTGCCCTCGGGGATGGTGCGGCCGTAGATCTTCACGTCCGCGTCGCCGCGGGCCTCGGCGGTGATCGCCAGGAACATCACGGCGATGGTGGTGACCTTGATGCCGCCGGCCGTGGATGCGGAACCTCCGCCGGCGAACATGAGGGCATCGGAGAGCAACATGGTGGTGGACTCCATGTGGTTCTGGTCCACGAGGTTGAAGCCGCCGGAGCGCAACATGACTGAGGCAAAGAGCGCATGCGTGATCTTGTCGCCGAGGTCCATGTCCCCGATGGTGCGCAGGTTGTCCCACTCCAGGAAGCCCCACAGGACCGTGCCGGCGGCCAGGAGTATGAAGGACACCTGGATGGTCAGCTTGGTGTGGAGGTTCCATTTCTTCCACCGCAGCCCGTTCTGGTGCAGCACCATGACCACAGGGAAGCCCAGGCTGCCCAGGAACACGCCGAGCATGAGCGGGACCAGGATCCAGAGATCGGTTTCGTAGGGGACGATTCCGTCCGAATGCGGCGTGAAACCGGCGTTGTTGAACGATGAAATGGCGTAGAAGACCCCGTGCCAGAGGGCCTGGGGGAAACTCTCCCCAAGGAGCAGGAAGCGGGGGATCAGGGTCACGGCCAGGGCCGCCTCGATCACGACGGAGGTCACGATCACGATCCGGAGCAGCGTGCCGACTTCGCCGAGCCGGCCGGCGTTCATGGCCTCTTGGGCGATCAGCTTGCCGCGGACACCAAGTCTCTTGCTCACCATGAGCGCCAGCAGCGACGCGAGGGTCAAGGTGCCCAGGCCGCCCACGAAAATGCCGACCAGGATTACGAGCTGGCCGAAGAAGGACCAGTGCACAGCGGTGGAGACCACGGTCAGGCCCGTGACGCAGACAGCTGACGACGCGGTGAAGAACGCCTGATGCAGCGGTGTGACCTGTCCCGTCGCGGAAGCTAAGGGCAGCGAGAGCAAAGCGGTGAAGACCAAGATCACGACGCCGAACGCCGAGAGCGCCAGGCGGGCGGGCGAGCTGTTCGCGATGCTGTCAATGAAGTCGCGCAGGCGTGTGAAGATCCACAGGCCTTCCCGCTCCGGCATGCCTGGCTGCCAGCTGGCCGGGCTCGTGGACCTCGACTGGCTTTGCGTCATGTTCTTCCTCGGTTGAAACTTCTTCCCCAAGTAGTAAACCACTAAACACCGGGTAATGGCCGGGGGAACGCCCGTGCGCGCGCGGGAAGCCGGGGACCGCTCGGGTAGCCTGTGATTGATGACATTCCTGCCCGGACTCGCTCAGACCGCGCTGCCAACGACGGTGGTGTGGGCCCCAGCCATGACTGCCTACAACTTTGGCCACTCCCACCCGATGGCGCCGGAGCGCATGGAGCTCACAGCGAAGCTGGCCGGCAGCCTTGGACTGCTGGATCTGGACCACGTCACGGTAGCGGCTCCGGACGTCGCCACCGACGCGGAGCTGGGCGCGGTCCACAGCCCGGAGTTTGTGGCCGCCGTGCGGCGCGTGAGCGCAAACCCGGACACGTCCGACCACGCCAGGGGTCTCGGAACCGAGGATGACCCCGCTTTTGCCGGCATGCACGAAGCCAGTGCCCGGCTGGCCGGCGGCTCCCTGCTGGCGGCCGCAGCTGTCCTGGACGGCAGCGCCGTGCGGGCCGTGAACTTCGGCGGCGGGATGCACCACGCCTCCCGGGACCGCGCGAGCGGTTTTTGCATCTACAACGACGCCGCCCTCGCGGTCCAGCGGCTGCTCGACGGCGGCGTCCGGCGGGTGGCCTACGTCGACGTCGATGCGCACCACGGCGACGGCACGCAAAGCATCTTCTGGGACGATCCGCGCGTCCTGACCATTTCGCTGCACGAATCCGGACTGACCCTCTTCCCGGGCACCGGGTTTGCCAACGAGATCGGCGGACCGAACGCGCAGGGCAGCGCCGTGAACGTCGCCCTCCCGGCCGGCACCGTCGACGCCGGGTGGCTGCGGGCCTTTCACGCCGTCGTGCCCCAGCTCATTGGCGCGTTCGAACCGGAAGTGATCGTCAGCCAGCACGGCTGCGACTCGCACCGGCTTGACCCGCTCACCCACCTGAACATCAGCGTGGACGGCCAGCGCGAGGCCGCCACGGCGATAGGAAACCTCGCCGCACGCTACTGCGAGAACCGGTGGATTTCCACCGGGGGCGGCGGCTACAACGTGGTCAGCGTGGTGCCGCGGTCCTGGAGCCACCTCATAGCCATCGCCGCCGGCCGCCCGGTGCCGCTGCGCACCCCGGTTCCGGAGGATTGGCGCAACTACGTCAAAGACAAATATGGCGCCAGGTTCGGCGTGGAGCCCCCCGAGACGATGGGCGACGACGTGGACCTCTGGTGGCGGTCCTGGGAAGTGGGTTTCGACCCCAACGACGAGGTGGACCGCACCATCATGGCCACCCGCAAGGAAGTGTTTCCCCTGCACGGACTGGACCCCTGGTTCGACTGAATCCGGGCCGGGCTTGGGGGCTTGCACCAACGGAACAATTCGTGGATGCCATCTGGCGTATATGTCGCTAGTGTGGAGGGCATGGTGACAGACGACGTATTTGCCGTCATTGCTGAGGCAACCAGGCGTGACATTCTGATAGCCCTCCGCAAGGGGGACAAAGCGGTGGGGGAACTGGTCCAGGAGCTTGAAGCAAGCCAGCCCACCATTTCCAAGCATCTCAAAGTCCTCCGGGAAGCGGACCTGGTGAGCATGCGCGCCCAGGGCCAGAAGCGGTATTACACGCTCAACCCCAAGCCGCTCACCGGGATCGCCACCTGGCTGCAGGCGTTCGACGTCGGCCCCGCCGCGACGGCGGACGCGGCCGCCGCCCTCCACCCCGAAGCCGGCCCCGCAGCCGTCCCGGAAGGTCTGGCCGCCGCCGCTGTTCCGCAACCAGCCGTCCCACAACCGGTCGCCGCGCAACCCGCCGCAGCACTGGCGGGCCGCCCTGCCGGCAGCCCACTGAGCCCCGCCGTCGTCATCCCGGTGGGAACGGCGGGGGAAGACAAGATGCCCCAGCAGATCGGGCGGACCGTGGGCCGGGCCGCCACCAGGGCCGCCGATCTCCTGGCCAACCTGCCCAAATTCGGCCGCAAGAAGTAGGCTTTCCTGCCCCGCGTATGCCGCCCTGGGTATGAGCGCGGCCATCCGCCCCGCCCAAAGGCACCTAGCCGATCTTTCGGGCGCCAGGGGCTTGTCAGAGGTGCTAGGTGCGGAGGATCCGCACGTGCTCGGGGGTGAGGTCCGCGAGCCGGCTGACGCCCAGCAGGGCCATGGTGCGTTCCATGTCCTTCTCCAGGATTTGGAGCGCACGGTCCACACCGGCCCGACCGCCGGCCATGAGCCCGTACAGGTAGGCACGGCCGATCAGCGTGAAGTCGGCGCCCAGGGCGAGGGCGGCGATGATGTCCGCGCCGCTCATGATGCCGGTGTCCAGGATGATCGCCGCGTCGCTGCGGTCCGCCTTCAGCGCGGCGGAGACCTCGGGGAGCAGGTGGAACGGGACCGGTGCCCGGTCCAACTGGCGGCCGCCGTGGTTGGAGAGCACAATCCCGTCCGCGCCGTGGTCCACCACCCTGCGGGCGTCGTCGACCGTCTGGATGCCCTTGACCACCAGCTTGCCCTTCCAGGTCTCGCGCAGCCAGTCGAGGTCGGCGTAGGTCAGGGTGGGGTCGAACATGGAGTTGATGAGGTCCGCGACCGTCCCCGTGTAGCGGGACAGCGACGCGAAGGTCAGCGGCTCGTGAGTGAGGAAGTTGAACCACCAGGCCGGCCGGTAGGACGCATCCAGGACGGTCTTGAGCGTCAGCGCGGGCGGGATGGTCATGCCGTTGCGGACGTCGCGGAGCCTGGCGCCGGCGACGGCGGTGTCCACCGTGACCATGAGGGTGTCGTTTCCCGCGGCGGCGGCACGCTGGATCAGTTCCAGCGAACGGTCCCGGTCCGTCCACAGGTACAGCTGGAACCAGTTGCGGCCGGTGGGTGCGGCGGCGGCCACGGCCTCCAGGGACGCCGTGCCCATGGTGGAGAGGGTGTACGGAATGCCGGCGGCTGCGGCGGCCTGGGAGCCGGCGTATTCGCCCTCGGACTGCATCATCCGGGTGAAGCCGGTGGGCGCGATCCCCACCGGGAGCCGGGACGGCCCGCCCAGGATGACGGTGCTGAGGTCGATGCTGGAGACGTCCCGCAGGACCCCGGGCCGGAATTCGATGTCCAGGAACGCCTGGCGGGCGCGGCGGAGGGAGATTTCGGCCTCGGCGGCGCCGTCCGTGTAGTCGAAGGGCGCCTGGGGTGTGCGGCGCTTGGCCATGTCCCGCAGGTCCCAGATGGTGCTGGCACGGCGCAGCCTGGCGGCCCGGCTGAATTCCGGCTTCTTGAACTGCATCAGGGGAGCAAGGTCGGCGTACTTGGGCACGCGGCGCTTCAACGCGGCAGGGAGCCCGCCGGCGGCCGCGGCTGTGTGGTGCCCGGATGCGGAGACCGCAGGGCCAGGGGCCGTGGCCGCGGGAGTGGTCGGAGCCTCGGGGTTGCCGGGCGGGACGGTGTGCGTCATGGCTGCCTCCATTTGCGGATCGGATGCTGTGCTGGGTTTCCTCACACTCTAGGTGGTGCCGGTGTGCGTCGAGATGTCATTTCGCGGCAGTGCCGGCGAACACCGCCGCGACGTGCCTGCCCGGCGACCACGGACCTGGTCCTGGCCGCCCGGAACTGGCCGCCGCGGATTGTTACGTCCGGCGTTTGCTCCGGCCGCGGCTCCGGGGCTATGGTCAACGCTATGACTAACCGTTGGTATGCGTATTTTTCGTTGGCTCTGGAGGGGCCCGCGTCTAACTGACACGCATCCAACTTTCCTTCAGAGCCAACAGGGCAGAGATTATTCTCTGCCCTTCGCCATATCTTCGGCGGGTTCTGACCAGGGCCCGCTCCGCACCCGGAACAGGACCCGAATATGAGCATCGAAGCAGCCACCGGCCCCCAACACTCCACCTCGAACCTGCGCGTCAGCGAGTTCACCCCGCTGCCCACCCCGCAGGACCTCATGGCGGAACTGCCCCTGGAGGCCCGCCTGGCCGAGGTGGTCGGGCGGGGCCGGGACGAGGTCCGGGCAATCATGGACGGTGTGGACGACAGGCTGCTCGTCATCGTGGGCCCCTGCTCCATCCACGACCCCAAGGCGGCCCTGGAATACGCCCGCCGGCTGGTCAGCCAGGCAGAGAAGCACCGCGAAGACCTGCTGATCGTCATGCGCACCTACTTCGAGAAGCCGCGCACCACGGTGGGCTGGAAGGGCCTGATCAACGACCCCCGGCTGGACGGCAGCCACGACATCGCCGCGGGCCTGCGCGCGGCCCGGTCCTTCCTGCGCCAGGTCACCGCCCTCGGCCTGCCCACCGCCACCGAGTTCCTTGAGCCAATCAGCCCCCAGTACGTCGCGGACCTGGTCGCCTGGGGCGCGATCGGCGCCCGCACCACGGAGAGCCAGATCCACCGCCAGTTGGCCTCCGGGCTGTCGATGCCGATCGGCTTCAAGAACGGGACCGACGGCGATCTCCAGGTGGCGCTGGACGCGTGCAGCGCCGCCGCTGCCGCCCAGGCGTTCCTCGGGATCGACGACGACGGCCGGGCGGCGCTTGTGGCTACCGCCGGCAACCCGGACACCCACGTCATCCTCCGCGGCGGACGCAAGGGCCCCAACTACTCAGCCGCCGATGTTGAAGCGGCCTCAGCGAAACTCGCCGCGAAGCAGCTCAACCCCCGTCTGATCGTCGACGCCAGCCACGCCAACAGCGGCAAAAACCACCACCGCCAGGCCGAGGTCGCCCTCGAAATCGGTGCGCAGCTGGAAAATGCCGGAGCCGCCGCCGGGGCCATCGCCGGCGTCATGCTCGAGAGCTTCCTGGTGGGCGGGGCCCAGAACCTTGATGTCAACGCCGCTACCGGCTCCGGACGGGACGGGCTGGTCTACGGCCAGAGCGTCACTGATGCCTGCATGGACTGGGACGTGACGGCGTCGGTACTGGGCCAGCTGGCCGCCTCGGCCCGCACGCGGCGGACCCGGGCCTGAGGGAGGAGCAGGCGGAGGAGCGTGCCGCGGGATTTTCGAGATTCCTGCGGAAATCGTGCGGGGATTCCTGAGGAAGTCTTTCACTTTGGCACCATGAGCAACTAGTGTTGCTAACACATGGTTGTTTGATGGCTCAGCATCGGCACACCGCCATGTCAACAGGTGGGGCTGCCGTTCGCTTGAGCAAAGGAATAGGGAAATGTCTACGGAGGCCAACTTCTCCAAGGCCCGTTTTTTGACCGTGGCCGAAGTCGCGGAACTTATGCGGGTATCGAAAATGACTGTGTACCGTCTTGTGCATTCGGGGGAGATGCCGGCCGTGCGGTTCGGCCGCTCCTACCGCGTGCCGGAAAACGCCGTCGAGCAGTACCTCAAGGGTGCCGTCGTCGACCGGAATGACGGCCACGCCGGAACTGGCTGATCAGTCAGCGGCAACAATCACAGCGTGAATCGACTGCTTTGGGTCCCGCACGGGGCCCGCGGTCGTGGGGTGCCTCGCAGAGGCGGTACCCTGTTAAGGAACGTTTTACGTCATTGTAAGAACCTGTCAGTTGTTTCAGTCTGCTGCTTAGCCCGCGGACCCTTCCCAACAGGCAGGTACTGCATCTAGCCGGTAAGGAACTTTCGTGGGTTCAGTTATTAAGAAGCGTCGCAAGCGTATGGCCAAGAAGAAGCACCGCAAGCTGCTTCGCAAGACGCGCCACCAGCGTCGCAATAAGAAGTAGCAATACTTCGAAATGCATGAAATGCCCGTTGCCTTCCAGGCGACGGGCATTTTTCTTGCCTTCGGCGGTTGATTTGCGTTGGGGCCAGCCGGGGCGAACCGGGGAGACGCCGAGGAGGTGGCGCGTAAATTCGCACCGGCTTCGGACGCGGGCTGCGGAATCAGAGGACGGCGGCCCTGATCCGCGCCGCGCCCGTCCGAATCCGCAGCGGAAGCCGCGGGCGGCCTAGCGGCTGGGGCCGCGGAAGCGGGAGAACCCCCGCCACAGGCCGTAGATGGCCCCTCCGACCGTTGCGGCCTTGAAGCCCAGAGTGGCGGCGCGCCGGCCTGCACGGAAGTCGTAGACCGGCCAGTTGTGCTCGCGGGCGTAGCGGCGCAGCTTGGAGTCGGGATTGATGGCAACGGGGTGCCCCACCATGCTCAGCAACGGGATGTCGTTGTGGGAATCGCTGTACGCCCAGCAGCGGCTCAGGTCCAGACCCTGCTCCTCGGCAATTTGCTGGACTGCGACCGCTTTGGCCGGTCCATGGAGGATCTCGCCCACAAGCCGTCCCGTGTACGAGCCGTCCATGATCTCGCCCACTGTGCCCAGCGCCCCGGTCAGGCCCAGCCGGGCGGCAATGACAGTGGCCACCTCGATCGGCGTCGCAGTGACGAGCCATACCTTGCGCCCGACCCGAAGATGCTGCTCGGCCAAGGCCTTTGCCCCCGGCCAGATCCGCGACTCAATCATTTCGTCGTAGACCTCTTCGCCCAACGCCTCGATGTCCTTGGCCGTGATGCCGGCGGCCAGGGTCAGGGCGGAATCGCGGACGGCATGGACGTCATCCATGTTTTCGCCGCGCAGCACGAACATGAACTGCTTCCAGGCGAACCCGGCAGCCTGCGGCAGGGTGAAGGCGCCACGCTGGTGAAGCTTGCGGGCGACATGGAAAAGGCTTGCGCCCTTCATGAGGGTGTTGTCGACGTCGAAAAATGCGGCCTCGCCGTGCTGCGTCGATGCAGCAGGCTCATTGGCCACAATGACGTATTTCTCCTCGGGCATGCCACGAGTCTAGTCAATGACGGGCCCCCGGCCGCCCGCGGGACGCGCGACGCGACGGCAGGACGGCCCCGGACCCGGGCGGACTGCTCCGCGCGTCGACGCCGAAGTGGCCGCCGGGCTACGGTGGATGCATGGCCAAACCCGCACACTTACCTGCTGTAGTTCTGATCACCAAGGCTGACTGTCACCTGTGCACCGAGGCGCGTGCCGCCGTCGGCCGGGTCACCGCTGCGCTCGGACTAGATTGGTCGGAAAAATCGGTGGACGACGACGCCGGGCTGCGGGAACGCTTCGCCGAGGAGATCCCGGTGGTGCTGGTCGACGGCGTCCAGCGGGATTTCTGGAAGATCGACGAGGCCCGCCTGACCCGGACCCTGCAACGGATCCTCGACCAGCCCTCCTGACGGCGGGGTGCTTTGTTGCGTGATGCGCGGGGGCTCTAGAGTGGGAAGCACAACGCGACGCAATGGAGCAGATAGTGACTTCGCTGGATTCATCTCCCGGGCCTGTCCCCGGGGGAGCCGGGACTGCGGCCAAACAGATTCCGCCCGCGGCCGTGGCCCGGCTGACCATCTATCTGCGCGCCCTGACCACGCTGCTGGCTGACGGGGTGGACCGGGTCTCGTCCGAGTCGCTGGCCGAGGCCTCCGGAGTCAGTTCCTCGACGCTGCGCAAGGACCTCTCCTATGTCGGCTCCTACGGAACCCGGGGTGTCGGTTATGAGGTCCAGTACCTCAACCGCAACATCGCCGCTGCCCTCGGGCTGACGCACGACTGGAAAGTCGCGATCGTCGGTGCGGGCAACCTCGGCAAAGCCCTGGCCCGGTACGGCGGATTCGAGTCTCGAGGCTTTGACATTGTGGCGATTTTCGACGCCGACCAGATGGTGGTGGGCAGTGAAGTCGGGTGGCTGCGGGTCAGCGACGCCGCCGACCTTGAGCCGGTACTGCAGCGTACCGGTGCCAACATGGTGGTCCTCGCCTTGCCCGCGGCGGTGGCCCAGGACGTCTGCGACCGGGTGATAGCCGCCGGCGTGCGGAGCATCCTCAGCTTCGCGCCGGTGATGCTGCAGGTCCCCCCGGGAGTCAACCTCCGCAAGGTGGACATGGCAACGGAACTGCAGATTCTGGCCTACCACGCACAGAGGGCGCAGGACCCGGAAGACGCCGACTAAGATCGGCCAGCCCTCCGGTTCCCGCGCCCGCTGAGTGGTACCCCACTGGGTGGGTTCCTGGCGAAGCTACTTCCCGAAGGGGGCTCCGGGCTGTCCATAGGGGTTGGCAAAGGGCTGCCGCTTCTGGAAATACGGCGCTGCCGCGGGCAGGTAAAGCAGCACGATAGCCGCAATGCCCACGAGTGCCGCCAGGGTGGCGAGGCTGAGCGGGATGATGTTGAAGACCGACAAGGCCGCGAACACGGTGCCCAGGATGCGGGCCCAGTTCTTGCCCTTGCGGACATTGAATGCCACGAGGGCGTACAGCCCGGCGCTGATGGCGGCAAACACCACGATCGTGCCGATCAGGACACCCTTAATGGATTCGAAGTCGACGCTCGTGCCGCTCGCTGCCATCTGCTGCTCGAACATGTCCCTGACGGCAGGGGTGTCCAGGGTTCCCAGGGATACCAGCATGGAGATGACCCACAAGGCTCCGGCTGCGATGATCAGCCAGAACGACGTATTGACCAACTGGGGAACCGCGCCCGGAGCCTGCGGCTGTTGGGACGGGTACTGGGCGTAGGGGGACTGGCCGTACGGCGACTGCGGGGCGTTCTGGCCGTAGGCGGGGGGTGGCTGCTGGCCGTACTGCGGCGTCTGGGGGGCGTTCTGGCCGTAGGCGGGGGGTGTCTGCTGGCCGTACTGCGGTGCCTGCGGGGCGTTCTGGCCGTAAGCGGGGGGTGTCTGCTGGCCGTACTGCGGTGCCTGGGGGGCGTTCTGGCCGTAAGCGGGGGGTGTCTGCTGGCCGTACTGCGGTGCCTGGGGGGCGTTCTGGCCGTAGGCGGGGGGTGTCTGCTGGCCGTACTGCGGTGTCTGCGGTGCCTGCGGGGCGTTCTGGCCGTACTGCGGTGCCTGCGGCGCCGGAGTGGATTCCCCGCCCGGCTCGGAGCCGTTGCGAGGCGGGGGCTGGACTGGGGGATTGCTCATGAAGCGGTCCTTTGCGTGTCGATCGAATCGGCCACCGGGATCAGAGATCCTGCCCTGCCCCCAGCATGGTTTAGCTCAACCGTACCGCGGCCCGGCCGCCGTGTGGATCATTCCTGAGAGGTATTCTCAAGCCTCTTTCGATGGCCGGCGCGTGGCGGCGGGGGAGCCCTGGCGCTGCCACGAATCCGCGGGTGCCCTGTGCGGCGGCAGGCCTAGATTCGGCCCCGGTTGGCGGCAAACCAGGCCTGTGCATTCGGCAGCCACATGAGCACGGTCGCCACGAGGCTGATGAGGAAGCCCGGCAGGCCTCCGCCCGCCCGGCCGTCGGCGATGCCGGAACTGATGAGTGTCAGCACCAGGGAGATGCCGGCAAGGATGGTGAGGGCGAAGCGGGCCCATTCCCGGCCTTCCTTCATCTTCATGGCCAGGATGATCTGAGCGGTTGCCAGTGCGAGCGCCACGATCACGAGCAGCAGCACCAGGAGCCCGATCGCCGGCGCGAAGGCGACCAGGACGAAGGACCCGAACAACCCGATGACTCCACCGAGGAGGCCCAGGAGCCCGCCGATCAGCCAGATCCAGTAGGAGACCTTCAGCTCGGTGGGCATTGCAGCGACCTTGAACATGCCGGAGAGCCCGCCGGCAGGCAGTGCATCGCCGAAGTTCCTGGGGCGGTCGGTGGGCATCTCGAAGCGGAATCCGCCGGCCGACGCCGGCTGGCCCTGGTACCCCGGCGGCGGTGCCTGGTACCCGGGAGGCGGTGCCTGGTACCCGGGAGGCGGTGCCTGGTACCCGGGAGGCGGTGCCTGGTACCCCGGCGGCGGTGCCTGGTATCCGGGAGGGGGCGGCGGGTTGGCGGGAAGCTGCGGTGGGCCGGCGGGCGGGGCGCTGCCCGACGCCGGCGGCTGGGCGCCCGGCTGCTGCGGAGGTACATCACTCGGGTTGCTCATGGCTCTCACTGTAGACCGCCGATTCCTTGTTATCTAGGGAATCTGCAGCCGCGTCGCGGTGCCCGACGGCGGCGCCCAAGAGGGGCAGGCAGCAGCGGCGAAAAACAACAGCGCCCCGCTTCATCGCGAAGATGAAGCGGTGCGCTGTTGCCGGCTGACCGGCGTCGGCCCTCAGGCGCGGACGGGAGTGACCGGGCCGCGACCGTACTGGATGCTGGCTACGCTGCGGGAGCGATGAAGGCCAGTTCCAGGTTGATGGCAACCTTGTCGCTGACCAGCACGCCGCCGGCTTCGAGGACGGCGTTCCAGGTCAGCCCGAAGTCCTTGCGGCTGATGGTGGTTTCGGCGCTGAGGCCGGCGCGGGTGTTGCCGAAGGGATCGACGGCCACGCCGTTGAATTCGGTCTCGAGGGCCACGGGGCGGGTGATGCCCTTGATGGTGAGGTCGCCCTGGAGCTCGTAGGCGTCGCCCTTGGGGACGATGGTGTTGGAGACAAAGGAGATCTCCGGGAACGTCTCGACGTCGAAGAAATCTTCGCCGCGGACGTGGCCGTCGCGGTTGGCGTCACCGGAGTCGAAGCTTGCGGTCTTGATCGAGGCGTTGACCTTGGAGTCGGTGACGTTCTCGGCGAGGTCCAGGGTGGCGGCGGCGTCGGTGAACTGACCGCGGACCTTGCTGATGCCGGCGTGGCGGACGGTGAAGCCGATCTCGCTGTGCGACGGGTCGAGGGTCCAGGTGCCGGTGGTGACGTTTGCGGGAAGTGCCATGGTGGTTCTCCTTGAGTCGGGTTGGTACTGCGGTGGTTCGTCTGATCGCCAGTTGAAGCATCATTGGTTGAAATCTCAACTAACTGCTTCACCCAGTATAAACATGCATTTGCATCTTTTATTCCAACTCCGGGGAACATTTTTCCAAACTCATCAGTTCTACCTCCCGTAGAAGATTTCAGATCGACCGGCATCTTTGAGAAACTGGTAGACATGCCCCAAGCCACTGTTCATTTGCTCCGCCACGGCGAGGTCCACAATCCCGATGGTGTCCTGTACGGCAGGCTGCCGGAATTCCACCTCTCCGAACTCGGCCGGGAGATGGCCCGCACCCTGGCGGAACACTTCAGGGAGCGGTCCGCGCAAGGGGCCAGGATCGTCCACCTCGCCGCGTCCCCACTGACCCGCGCGCAGGAGACGGCGCAGCCGATCGCCGACGCCCTGGGCCTGGAGATTGCCACCGAATCCCGCATCATCGAGGCCGCCAACTACTTTGAGGGCCTTCGCGTCTCGAAGGCGGAGCTGCTGCGTCCCAAACACTGGGCCCGGCTGTACAACCCGTTGCGGCCCTCCTGGGGTGAGCCGTACAAGGAGCAGGCCGCGCGGGTCATCGCGGCCGTCCAGGACGCACGCATCCGTGCCATCGAGCTGGGCGGCAACGGGGCCGAAGCCATCCTTGTCAGCCACCAGCTGCCCATCTGGGCCACGCGGCTCAGCGCCGAAGGCCGGCCGTTGTGGCACGACCCGCGCAAGCGCGAATGCACCCTGACGTCCCTGACATCCCTGGTGTTCGACGACGCCGGCGGCCTCGTGCGCGTCGACTACAGCGAGCCCGCTGCCGCCCTGCTGCCCGGTGCCGCCAGCACCCCGGGAGCCTGACCATGGCCGCGAACCGCCGCGAATACATGCCTTTGTCCCGCCGCAGCGTCCTGACCGCCGGCGGGGCCGCGCTGGCCGCGGTGTTCGGGCTCTCCGGCTGCGCCCAGGACGACGCCCTCGCCAAACAGGCCAAGGCCGGAGACAACAAGAACTACGTGGCCGGCGACGGGTCCGTGACCGAGTTCGCCGTCGCGGACCGCAAGAGCCCCGTGGCGCTCAAGGGGACGCTGTTCGACGGCACGGCCGTCACGTCGGCGGACTTCCCCGGCAAAGTCACCGTGCTGAACTTCTGGTTTGCCGCCTGCGCCCCCTGCCGGGTCGAGGCGCCCTCCCTCGAGGCGCTGAACCAGGAATTCAAGACCAAGGGCGTACAGTTCTTCGGCGTCAACCTGCGCGATGAGAAGGCCACGGCCGACGCGTTCGACAAGACCTTCAACCTGACGTACCCGAGCTTCAATGACAAGGACGGCGCCGTGCTGCTGGCCGTCTCCGGCCTCGTGCCGCCCGGCGCCGTGCCCACCACCCTCGTGCTGGACAAGCAGGGCCGCGTCGCCTCCCGGGTCCTGGGCGAAATCCAGCAGGGCACCCTGAAATCCCTCATCGCCGCCGCCGTGGCCGAGTAGCGCGGCCCCACCGTGAACAGCCCCTTCGCCGAAGCCATCCTGAACGGATCGCTGCTGCTTGCCATTCCCGTCGCGCTGCTGGCCGGACTGGTCTCCTTCCTCTCGCCCTGCGTCCTCCCGCTGGTGCCCGGATACCTGGGCTACGTCACAGGGCTGACCGGCGTCGACCTGCAGAAGCAAAGGCGCGGGCGCATGCTGGCCGGCATCGGGCTGTTCGTCCTCGGTTTCTCCGTGATCTTCGTGCTGCTCGGCGGCGCCTTCGGGCAGCTGGGCAGCTTCATCACGGGCTCGCAGAACATGTGGATCACCCAGCTGCTGGGCGTCCTGGTGATCGTCATGGGCGTGGTGTTCATGGGCGGCTTCGGCTGGCTCCAGCGCGATGCCAAGATCCATGCCAAACCCCCGGCCGGTCTCTGGGGCGCGCCCTTGCTGGGCATCACCTTCGGGCTGGGCTGGGCACCGTGCATCGGTCCGACGTATTCGGCCGTCCAGCTCCTTAGCCTCTCCGGCGGCTCCTCGGCGGCCAAGGGGGCGTTCCTGGCGTTCGTCTACAGCCTTGGGCTGGGAATCCCGTTCCTGCTGATCGCCCTGGCCGTGCGCCGCGGCATTGGCGTGATGTCCTTCTTCCGCAACCACCGGCTCGCCATCCAGCGCACCGGCGGCGGCATCCTGATCCTGCTTGGGATCCTGATGGCGAGCGGTGTGTGGGGCACCTGGGTCTCCGGGTTGCAGTACTGGTTCCAAACCGATGTGAATTTGCCAATCTGATGAGCGAGCGCGTGAACGAAAAGAAGAAGTCCCCGAAGCCCGAGGCCGTCCTGCCCACGCTGGGTCCGTTGGGCATGCTCCGGTGGGCGTGGACGCAGCTGACCAGCATGCGCACAGCCCTGTTCCTGCTCTTGCTGCTGGCCGTCGCCGCCGTGCCCGGCTCGCTGTTCCCACAGCGCCCGGCCAACCCGGCGATTGTCACGCAGTACATCAAGGACCACCCGGACTACGGCTCGATCCTGGACTCGGTGCAGCTCTACGACGTCTACTCCTCGGCCTGGTTTTCCGCGATCTACATCCTGCTGTTCGTCTCGCTGATTGGCTGCGTGATCCCGCGCGCCATCGCGCACTACAAAGCGATGCGCTCCCAGCCCCCGCGCACCCCCGCCCGCCTGTCCAGGCTCCCCGAATACGGCACCCTGGTGATTCCGGCCGACGCCGGGATCCCGGCGTCGGCCGCCATCACCGACGCCGCCGAGCTGCTGAAAAAGCGCGGCTACCGCGTCGACGTGCGGGACCGCGACGGCGCCCGCCCGTCCTTGGGCGCGGAGCGCGGCTTCCTGAAGGAAGTCGGCAACCTCGTCTTTCACACCGCGCTGATCGGAGTGCTGGTTTCGGTGGCGGCCGGCGGCCTCTTCGGCTACAGCGGGCAGCGTATCCTGGTGGAGGGCGACACGTTCGTCAACACCCTCGTCGGCTACGACCAGTTCACCCCGGGCACCAATTTCCAGAGCAGCCAGCTGCAGCCCTATTCGGTCCAGCTGGACAAGTTCGACATCACCTTCGACCGTGAATCGAAGGGCAAGTTCGGTCAGCCCATCGACTTCACCGCCGCCGTGACCACGAAGGAAAACCCGGACGCACCCGCCAAGAAGGAGGTGCTCAAGGTCAACGACCCCCTCAGCCTCGGCGGCACCAGCGTGTACCTCACCGGCAACGGCTACGCTCCCGTCGTCACGATTCGCGACGGCGCGGGCAATGTTGCCATGCAGGGACCCGTGGTGGCCAAGCTCCAGGGCGAGAACTACTACTCCTCCGTGGTGATCAAGGTTCCGGACGCCAAACCCGAACAGCTCGCCTTCGCCGGGTTCTTCCTGCCGACGGCGTTTGTCACCGACAAGGGCGTGTCCTTCAGCGGTGATCCGGAGCTCATCAACCCGCAGCTGACCCTGAATTCCTACTTCGGCGACCTCGGCCTGGACGCGGGCTCCCCGCAGAACGTCTTCGAGCTCGACGTCAAGAAACTGACGCCGCTCAACGCCCGCAACCTGGACACCAAGGGCATCGTCCTAGCGCCCGGGAGCAGCTACACGCTGCCGAACGGCAAGGGTTCCATCAGCTTCGACGGCGTCAAGCGCTACATCGGCGTGGACATCCACCACAACCCCGGCCAGCTGTACGCCCTGATCTTCGCGCTCCTGGCCGTGGCCGGGCTTGTGACCTCGCTCTATGTGAACCGCCGCCGTGTCTGGGTCCGCACCGGCACCCACGAGGACGGCCGCACCATGGTGGAGTACGGTCTCCTGGCCCGCGGTGAGGACCACCGCCTGGCCGGGGAGGCCGCGGCAATCCGCAAACTCCTTTCCGACGATTGGCTGTTGGGCGATGAGGCCGCGACAGGCTCCCAGCCCGCTCCCAGCGCAACAGCGGATAATGACCGGGCGGATACCGCCAGCACGGCAACAGGCAGCACCGGTGCCAGCGGCATGCACGCCGCTCCTGAACAACCCGCAGAAGACTTCATCCAGTCAACAGCCGGCTCTTCCGAGTCGAAGAAGGATCAGTAATGCCGTTCTCGATCAACGAAACCATGGGCCAGTACAGTGAGCTGTTCATGCTGCTGGCCGCCGGCACGTACACGGTGGCGTTCATCGCCTTCGCCTGGGACCTGGCCAAGAGCAGCAAGACGCTGCGCGCGGTGGATCTCAAGGCCGCGGAGCTCTCCGGCGCGGCGGCCGAGGCCAATGCCGCGCGCGTTCCCGTCGGCGTCGGTGCGGGGGCCGCCGGAGCCGACGCCGCCCGCTCCGATGCGGACGTCAGCGGCCCGGCAGGCCGTGCCGAGCGTCCGACGTCGGCCACCTCCCGCCCCGGCACCGCCGCAGGCGCGGGCCAGACCGCCGACGGCAGCATGCGCTACGCCGGCGAGCGGCGTGCCCCCGCCCGCGTCGCCGTCGCGCTGACCGTCCTCGGCGCCGCGATTCATGCGGCCGGCGTGATCACCCGCGCGCTCGGTGCCGGCCGGGTGCCATGGGGCAACATGTACGAATTCCTCACCACGGGCGCGTTCGTGGCCGTGGCCGTCTTCCTGCTGGTGCTGATCCGCCGCGACCTGCGCTTCCTGGGCACGTTCGTGATCGGCCTGGCCATCATCATGCTGGTTGCCGCCTCCATCGCCTTCTGGACCCCCGTGGGCCACCTCGTGCCGGCGCTCCAGAGCTACTGGCTGATCATCCACGTTTCCATCGCGGTAATGTCCTCGGCCCTGTTCACCCTGACCTTCGCAATGTCCGCGCTGCAGCTCGTGCAGTCGCACCGGCAGAAGACCATCGCCGCCGGCGGAGCCGACAAGCTCGGGTTCATGCGCCTGGTCCCGAACGCCCTGAGCCTGGAGAACCTGTCCTACCGCATCAACGCGATCGCGTTCGTCGGCTGGACGTTTACGCTCATGTTCGGCGCCATCTGGGCGGAGAAAGCCTGGGGCCGGTTCTGGGGCTGGGACACGAAGGAAGTCTGGACGTTCGTGATCTGGGTCGTCTACGCCGGATACCTGCACGCCCGCGCCACCCGCGGCTGGACCGGAACCCGTGCTGCCTGGCTGTCGATCGTCGGCTACCTGTGCGTGGTCTTCAACTTCACGATCGTGAACCAGTTCTTCAACGGCCTGCATTCCTACTCGGGACTGTAAGCCGCACCCCGGCCCATAACCGCACCCGGGCCCATAACCGCACCCGGGCCCATAACCGCACCCGGGCCCATAACCGCACCCGGGCCGGGTGCTTCCGGGTCCTTCCAGGACTGCGCGGGCCCGCGCTCTCTCGATTTGCCACAGATGGCCGCTAAGCCGATGCGCTTAGCGGCCATTCGCGTCAGATCGGTACGCTGCACGGGGGTTGGGCGGTGCGGCATGGGGGGGTGTGAGGGCACGGCTGCCGCGGCCGTGGGCTGGGGCCGGGCGACTGGGCGCGGGCCCGGAGGTGGCTGCGCGGGCCCGCCCCATCGATTCGCCGCAGATGGCCGCTAAGCCGATGCGCTTAGCGGCCATTCGTGTCAGGTCGGTACGCTGCACGGGGGTTGGGGCAGTGCGCATGGCATGACGGTGCCAGGGTGGTCTGCCTCGGCCGCGAGCTTGGGACGGCGCGTCTGGGCGCGGGCCCGGAGGTGGCTGCGCGGGCCCGCGCTCTCTCGATTTGCCACAGATGGCCGCTAAGCCGATGCGCTTAGCGGCCATTCGCGTCAGATCGGTGCGCTGCACGGGGGTTGGGCGGTGTGGCATGGCATGAGGGTGCCAGGGTGCGTCTGCCTCGGCCGCGAGCTTGGTACGGCGCGTCTGGGCGCGGGCCCGGAGGGGGCTGTGTGGGCCCGCGCTCTCTCGATTTGCCACAGATGGCCGCTAAGCCGATGCGCTTAGCGGCCATTCGTGTCAGGTCGGTGCGCCGCACGGGGGTTGGGGCAGTGCGCATGGCATGGGGGTCTCAGGGTGGTCTGCCTCGGCCGCGAGCTTGGGACGGCGCGTCTGGGCGCGGGCCCGGAGGTGGCTGCGCGGGCCCGCGCTCCGTCGGTTCGCCACAGATGGCCGCTAAGCCGCTGCGCTTAGCGGCCATTCGTGTCAGATCGGTGCGCCTGGGGGCGGGCACTGTGACGTTGCCCGGGCTTCGGGCCCGGGCCGGGAGTCCAGCCGCGCTCCAACAGCGCCGCACGCACCCGGGTAACCGCGGCCGGCTCCATCCCAGGGCCGGGCGGGGTCAAGTGCCATTGGGTCAATACGACCACGCGCCACCCGGCGTCCCTGGCGTTCTCATCCCGGAAGATGTCGCTGCGACGCTGGGCCGGACTGGCGTGATGCCCGCCGTCGTACTGAATCGCGATCTTTTCTTCTTCGTAGGCGAGATCCGGGTCCTGGATCCAACCGCCGGTCTCATCGAACATGGGCACGTTGATTGCGGGTTCGGGCAGGCCATGCCGAATCAGGAGCAGCCCGAGTTCGGTCTCCTTGGGGGAGTCCGTGTCGGCGCGTATCAGGGACCGGGCCTGCATAGCCCGCCGGTAGCCCGCTCTGCCTTGCTTCCCGGCCAGGAACGCGTCCAGCTCCTGGATCGTGGTCAATGGATTTCTCCGCCGCAGCAGGAAGTCCCCGGCGATCACCAAGTCATCGAGGCCTAGTATGCCTGCGAGATCGAACCACGTCCGCAGTGGGGAGGTGCAGCTAACCCTCACCCCAGCTACGATCTCCTCCGGTTCGAGTGCCTGCTGATGGCCCACCACATTCTTATGCCGCACCGCCCGCTGGCCCGGCCGACTCGTCAGATGGATGACAGCCAGGTTCTCCAAGGCCTGCGGCAGGGGAAATCCCCACAGCACTGCCGCTGACAGGTGGCTCACGATTGCGCCCGTCACGGCCGTCAGGGCATGCACACGTTTCACCAAACTGTCCGGGGTGGCGGCGGTCGCGCGCACCCCGTAACAGGGGCTGACGAGATCCCTGGCCCGGGTCCGTCGTCGCCCCACCCCGGCAGTGCGGGCCTCGGCCACGGTGAAGGGCTGGTTTCGAAGATGCGGGGGGAGCTCACTGGGCGGGCGCATACGGGCATTCTGCGCCCGCGCCGATGGGGCTTGGAGGTTATCCACAGCGCGGGCAGGGTGTGGGGGAGAAGTGGGCGGTGTGGGCAGCCAGGCACGGGCGCGGATGCGTGGCGGCCGTTTGCCGGAGGTGGCCGCTTGGAGCGTGGGATTCCGGCCATCTGCGGCGAACGGCCGCAGATGGATGCCCGGAACGCCCGGGGTGACGGCGGGACGGGGGACCGCCGGAGATGGGAAGGGGCGTCTTGGCCCGGTGCGGGGACACGATGGCCCGAGGCGGTGTGGGCAGCAGGGGCGGGCGCGGATGCGTGGCGGCCGTTTGCCGGAGGCGGCCGCTTGGAGCGTGGGATTCCGGCCATCTGCGGCGAACGGCCGCAGATGGATGCCCGGAACGGTGCTACTGGACTGCTACGTGATTGTTACTTGACCTCGTCGGTGCCGGGCGTTCCGGCGTCGCCGGGTTCGTGGGCACCGCCGGCGCCTTCGCTGCCGCCGGCTTCCGCGTTGCCGGAGTCGTTCTTGCGGTCCTTGGCGTCGAGTTCTTCCTTGAGCTTCTTGAGCCTGTCGGCCTCGGCCTGGTTGCGGTGGCGGATCTCAAGGTTGCGCAGGAACTCGGGGTCGTCATCTGGCGCTACCGGGTGGCTGTAGGCGACCGGTGCGGTGTCCGTGGCGCGGGGGCGTCCCATGAGAAACCACAGCGTGGCGCCGACCACGGGGAGGAGGACCTGCACGAAAATCCAGGCGGTCTTGGAGATGCCCCTGGTCAGCCGCGCGTCAGTGCGGATGAGGTCCACCAGTCCATAGACAAACACGGCCAGTATGACGATCGGAACCACTACACGGAGCATACCTTCAGTCTAGCCGTCGGGCGCCTCGACGGCGCCGGTCACTATGCCCGGGTGCAGGCTGCCGGCACCGCGGACGAGGGGAGCGGGATGGCCGAAGCAGCGCGCCGTCCTGGCGGCTAAACTTGAGGCGTGGCTTTCCTCAAATACACCCTTATTCGACTGGCGCTGTTTGCGCCCTTGTTTGCGCTCTTTCTCTACCTGCAGCTGGGGGTGCTCCTGGCCGCCCTGTGCGCCGGAATGATGTCCTTCGCCGTCAGCTTCCTGTTCTTCCAGAAGCAGCGCGACGCGGCCACCGCAACGCTCCACCACCGGTTCTCGGGCAAGGCCAAGCCGATGCGCGGCGCAGGAGAGGTGGCCGACGCCGAGGCCGAAGACCGCCTCGTGGACGAGAACCCCGACATTGCCGTCCGCACGGACGACCGCCCCAAAGATTCCCGGCAACCGGGGGCCTGAGCCCGGGTTGGTCCCCTGAAGCCCTGGAAGCCCCGGGAAACCGCGGCCCTGAGCCCCCGGGCTGGTCCCCTGAAGCCCTGCAAGCCCCGGGAGCCCGCGGCCCTGAGCCCGCGGCCTAGAAGCCCGCGGCTTAGAACCCGTGGCTGAGGACGAGTCCGATTGAAAACAGCGCGGCAAAGCCGAGGTTGATTAGTCCGGTCTGCTTCAGGACCGGGATCAGGCTCTTGCGGCGCCGCCCGGCGATCATCAGCCAGGACGGCATGAGGCTGGCGGGGATCAGCAGGAGCACGATCAGCATCCAGGGCCGGGCGGGGGCCAGGACGATGACCAGCAGGATCGCGACGGCCAGCATCAGCACATAGCTTTCGCGCGCATGCTTGTCCCCGAGCCGCACGGCCAGGGTCTTCTTCCCCGCCTTCCTGTCGGTCGGGATGTCGCGGACGTTGTTGGCCATCAGCAGGGCGCACGCGATCAGCCCCGTGCCGATCGCCCCAATGATCGCGGCCAGGCTCAACTGCCCCGCCTGCGTGTACGTGGTGCCCAGCGTTGCGACGAGGCCGAAGAACACAAACACGAAGACGTCGCCCAGGCCGAGATAGCCGTACGGGTTCTTGCCGCCGGTATAACCCCAGGCGGCCAGCACGCAGCCGACGCCGACCAGGATCAGCCACCAGGCCTGCGTGATGATCACGAGGATCAGGCCGAACAGCATCGCCAGCCCGAAGGCTGCGAACGCGGCCCGTTTGACGTGCTCCGGGCTGGCCGCCCCCGAGCCCACCAGCCGGAGCGGACCCACCCGGTCCTCATCCGTGCCCCGGATCCCGTCCGAGTAGTCGTTGGCGTAGTTGACGCCGATCTGCAGGAGCAGGGCGACCAGGGCGGCCAGCACGGCGTTCAGCAGGATGAACGAATCCATCTCGTAGGCGGCTGCGCTGCCGATCAGCACCGGTGCGATTGCGGCCGGCAGGGTGCGCAGTCGGGCGCCTTGGATCCATTGTGCGGCTGTGGCCACGGTCAGTACCTCGTTGGTTGGTTGAATGCTCGTTGGTGGTTTGAGTTGCCGGCCGGAAGCCGGAAGCGCTTGTCTATTTTCCCTGATGGAGGGCGTCCAGCCGGACCGTCATGCCCAGCCGGTCCGGTTTCCCGTTGGGCAGCATGAGCAGTTCCGCGGCGGGCAGCACGGTTTTCGGGGCCAGTGCGCCCAGCGACGGTGCCCAGGTCTGGTTCCGGCGGTCGGCGAACGCCGCCAGCCCTTCCGGGGAACTGTCGGCCACTGCGACGTACGCGGCCAGGGCGTGGCCCCACTCCGCGGACGGCACACCGGCGACAAAAGCCGCCCGCACGCCGTCGAGCTTTTCCAGCTCAGCCTGGACATGGGCGGCGGAAACTTTGACGCCGCCGGTGATGACGACGTCGTCGGCCCGGCCGAGCACGGTGAGCCGGCCGTCGGAGTCCAGTTCGCCGAGGTCATTGGTCCGGTACCAGCGGACGCCGTCCGCTTCGATGAACGCCGCTGCCGAGAGCTCTGGGGCCTGAAGATAGCCGGCGGCAATGGTTGCCCCGCCCAGCAGGATGCGGCCGTCGTCCTCCACCCTGACCAGGACGTCCTCGAGCGGGAAGCCGTCGTACACGCACCCGCCGCAGGTCTCGGACGAGCCGTAGGTAGTCACCACCCGCACGCCGGCGTCCCGGGCCGCGTCGAGCAGCTGCGCGGACGCGGGTCCGCCGCCGAGCAGGATGGCGTTGAAGCGCCGCAGCACCGCCAGCGTCTCGGCGGAGGGCGCGTCCAGCAGGCGCTGGAGCTGGGTGGGCACCAGCGAGGTGAAACGGAGCTTGTCCGTGAGCTCCAGCGCCGCGGCGGTGAAGGCCTCCGGCGTAAAACCGCCGGAGAGGTCCATGGCCCACGGGCGGGTCCCGGCAAAAAGCGAGCGGACCAGCACCTGGACGCCGGCCACATACTGGACGGGAAGGGCCAGCAGCCACTGGCCCTCGCCCTTGAGCGCAAAGGCGGTCGCCACAGACGAGGCCGCCAGGGCCTCGACGGTCAGGACGGTCGCCTTCGGCGTGCCGGTGGACCCGGAGGTCCGGACCACGACGGCCGCGTCCTCGATGCCGGCCGTGTCAGGGAACCCCAGCACCGGCGAACCGTCCGGCCCGGCGGAGAGTTCGACGGCGGGTCCCTCGCCGTGGAGGGCAGCAGCCAGCGCCTTGAGCGCAGGCTCGATGTTCATGGCTCCGGAAGTCACAGCGCGCCTTAGAAGTAGTACGGGAAAGCGGACCAGTCGGGATCGCGCTTCTCGAGGAAGGCTTCCTTGCCCTCCACGGCCTCGTCCGTCATGTACGCCAGACGGGTCGCCTCGCCGGCGAAGACCTGCTGGCCGGCCAGGCCGTCGTCGGCGAGGTTGAACGCGAACTTGAGCATGCGGATGGCCTGCGGGGACTGCCGGGCAATGTCAGCGGCGTACTCCAGGGCGACCTCCTCGAGGCGTCCATGGTCCACGGCCTCGTTCACGGCGCCCATCCGGACCATGTCCTCGGCCGAATATTCACGGGCCAGGAAGAAGATTTCCCGGGCGGACTTCTGGCCGATCTGGCGGGCCAGGAGGGCCGAGCCGTAGCCGGCGTCGAAGCTTCCCACGGTGGCGTCGGTCTGCTTGAACTTGCCGTGCTCGCGGGAGGCGATGGTGAGGTCCGAGACCACGTGGAGGGAGTGCCCGCCGCCGGCTGCCCAGCCGTTGACGACGGCGATGACCACCTTGGGCATGGTGCGCATGAGCCGCTGGACTTCCAGGATGTGCAGCCGGCCGGCGCGGGCGGGATCGATGGATTCCTTGGTCTCGCCGTCAGCTGAGTTTTGTACTACGTACCGGTACCCGTCGCGGCCGCGGATCCTCTGGTCCCCGCCCGAGCAGAACGAGTGGCCGCCGTCCTTGGGGGAGGGGCCGTTGCCGGTGAGCAGGACTGTGGCCACGTCCGGGGTCATCCGGGCATGGTCCATGGCGCGGTAGAGCTCGTCCACGGTGCCGGGCCGGAAAGCATTGCGGACCTCGGGGCGGTCGAAGGCGATGCGGACGGTAGGCAGGTCCCGGACCACCTCCCCGTCGGCGGAGCGCTCCACCTGCCGGTGGTAGGTCATGTCCTGGAAGTCGTCGAAACCGGACACGGTGCGCCACCGGGAGGGGTCAAAGACGTCGGATACCTTGGCGGGGATTTCGTTGCTCACAGTCCGAGTCTAGTAATCGCGTCAGCTGATGCAGAACTCGTTGCCTTCCGGGTCCGCCATGGTGTGCCAGGAATGCGGTCCCTGACTGGCGGACCAGAGGAACGTGGCGCCACGCGCTTCAAGGGCCGCCCGCACGGCATCCTTGTCCCCTCCCGCGAGCCGCACGTCCCAATGGACCCGGTTCTTGACCGTCTTTTCCTCCGGGACAATCTGGAACAAAACGCGGTGGGCGGGCGCCTTGGCGTCGAGTTCCTCGGGCGGGCGGATCGCGGCACCCTCGCGCCACACGAGCTTGCCCCGGTGCGTGGTGGTCTCCGCCTCCGTCGCGAAGCCCCGCTCGATCATGGAGTGGATGAAAACCTCATCCTGCGGCTCCACGGCCCATTCCAGGGTTTCGGCCCACCAATCGGCGAGCTCGTGCGGGTTTTTGCAGTCGACGACTATCTGGATTTTCAGTGTCATGGGAAGAACCTACGACGTCGCGGCCCGCGGCGGTAGGGTTCAGGCGCCGCAAGGCACCGGAGGCCCTTGCGGCGTAAGGGAGTCCGCGATCCGCCAGATCGATCCATCCCAGGTCATCAGGTAGTCGAGCTTCCATTCCGAGCAGGACTGCCCGTCGGGACCGTGCTGCGCGTCCTGAACGGTCCTCAGCCGGACGGACGCCGTGAGATCGGGTCCGGCAGCGGATACGTCCTCGACCTCCAGCGTGCGCCAGAAAGACGAGCCGAGCCCCTCCCGCCATGTCTCGAGTCCGCCCATCCGGTCCTGCATCTCGGGTGTCAGTATGGCGAACGCGAGGTCGTATGCGCCGCGGTTGATGGACTGGCCATGAAATACCAGGCTCTGGGTGATGTTGGCGGCCTGCGGGTGATCGGAATTCACCGTAACGTCTATCGCGCTGGTGTCTGCCGGTGCCGGAAGGCCGCAGCTTGTCGGGGACAGCGAAGTGGTGCGGTTCTTCCAGCTCTCGACGGCGAGGACAGCCTTGCGGGCATCCACAGCGAAGGCCGTGCCCTCGGCACTGTAGTTGCCTTCGCTGCCTGCACCGAAAACCCAGGCCCGCTTGGAGCTCACGACTCCTGCCACCTTGCCGTCCATGGTCAGCAGCGGGCCGCCGCTGTTTCCAGGATTGATGGCGGCGTCGGTCTGGATCAGGTTGCTGACCGTCCTTGTGCCGATTGTCTGCTCCCGGTTCAGTCCGCTGACGCGTCCCGCGGTGAAGGTCAGGTCGGCGTCCAGGGGAAAGCCCAGCGCCGCCACGTCTTCGCCCAGTGCCGGGGGAGCGCTGACGAAGTCGAAGATGTGGCCGCTGACCGGGCGGGCGGTGCGCAAAAGAGCAAGGTCGGCCGCCTCATCAATACCGAGTACCTGCGCGCTCGAGATCTCTGTTCCGAGGCTGATGCTGATGGCGGCTTGGTCCTTCACGACGTGTGCGGCGGTGACGATGAGGTCATTCTCGATGAGGAAACCGGTACCGACGCCGCCTGCGTCGCACAGCGTGACGTTGATCTTTGCTACTCCGGAGCGGACACTCGCGACGGTGCCGGCCCACCCGCCCGGCTGTCGGCTTCCGGTAGCGACCGGGTCTGGTGCTGTGACGGCCGCCTGGCTGGTTGGCGGCGGGGTCGCCGGCGCTGCAGACGTGGCCGTTGGGGTGGCCGGTGCAGCCGGTGCAGTCGGTGCGGCGCCGGGAAGGGACACGCAGCCGCTCAGCGCGAGAAGTGTCGTCATCGCCGCAGCTGCCGGGAGTGCGAACATTCGGTGGGCGTGGGCTTTCATGGCAGTCCTCCCCAATACAAGGTTGCCGCTCCAGCCCTCCCAAACCATCGCGAAGTGCCCTCAAGATAACGCATGCGCCGGCGAACAACCAGAGGGGAGCCGGGTGCCATGCGTCGCCGCCTTGCTTCGGTTACCCCTGCACTTGCTGCAGCTGTTCAAGCACCTCGGGCGGAATGGCGTAGATGAAGATGACCGCCAGGAGGTTCTTGGAGGCGTGGACGAAGTAGGAGAACATCACGTTCTTCCCGGTCCAGACGTACACGAACACCAGGACGGCGCCCATGGCGAGGTACGGCATCAGCACCTGCAGGGTCATTTGCTCCTGGCCCACGATGTGCAGGGCCGCGAAGAGGACCACGGACATGATGCAGCAGACCCAGAGGTTGACCCGGCGGCTCAGTTTGCCGATCAGCAAATGGCGGAAAATGTACTCCTCGACGAACGGGCCGACCAGCACCAGCAGGGGGACCATGAGCCAGACCGGGACCTGCTGCATGAGCGCCTGAAGGCCGGCCTGGTTGGCGGAGGTCTGCACCGGTCCGCTGAGGGCCACGAGAACCGCGGTGAGGATGAGCATCGCCACGACGGTCAGCGGCACCATCAGGGCCGTGAACCAGGGCCTTGTGGCAAGGACGCGGAGATCGCGGACCGCAACATGCCGCGCGGCGGTCAGGGCAAGGGCGCCGACCGTTGCATAGAAGATCAGGTTCACCGCGTAGGACGCCACAGCAGGATTGGGCGATATCTGCAGCAGCAGCGGCTCCAGCAGGCTGCCCGCCACGGCGAATAGACCGGCCACGGCAACATAGAGTCCAACAGTGATGAAATCCAGCCGGGAGAACCGGTAAAGCTCCGGCTGCGGCGCGGGTGGTGTACGGAGAGCTGTGCCCATGCCCCCCAGCCTAGCGCCGAGGCAGGAGGACGCGGTCCAGCTGATCCGCGGCGCCATCGCAGACCTGACGCCCGACGTCGGCACCCGCCTCGGTGCCCAGGGCCTCAGTGCCCAGTGACGGCCGGCGGTGCCATACTGAGGACGCAAGCCGCCGTCGGGCAGGCTGGCACCTACTGCGAGGACTCCTTGAGCGAACATCTCCGCCTTTCGGGCGTATCCCACGGCTATGGGGACCGCCAGCTCTTTGCCGGCGTCGACGTTGCCATCACGGCTGGCGAACATGTGGCGATCGTCGGCGAAAACGGCGCGGGCAAATCCACACTGCTGCGTATCCTGGCCGGTTTCGAGGCCCCGGACGAGGGCACGTCCGTCAGCCACGGCCGCGTGGGCTACCTCGCCCAGACCCATGGCATGCCGGAGCAGTTCACTGTCAGCGACGCGATCGACGCCGCACTGGAATCACTCCGCGCGCTGGAGGCCGAGCTGGACCGCCTGGAGGACGGGCTGGCCGGCGCGGAAGCGGACGAACTGGAGCGCTACGGAAACCTGCAGACGCAGTACCAGCTCCGGGAAGGCTACGCCGCGGAATCCCGGGTGGAAGCGGCGCTGGACAGGCTCGGCCTGGGCGGGCTGGACCGGATGCGGACACTGGGCTCGCTCTCCGGCGGGGAACAGGAACGGGTGGCGCTGGCCTGCGTTCTCGCCGATCCCGCCGACATTTTGCTCCTGGACGAACCCACCAACCACCTGGACGCGTCCGGCACGGCCTGGCTGGAGGCGCGGCTGGCCGCGCACCGCGGCACGGTGGTGGTGGTCTCCCACGACCGCGTGCTGCTGCGCAAAGTGGCCTCAACCGTGATTGAGGTCGATGCCGAGCGCCGGTCGGTCAACCGGTATGGCAACGGCTATGAAGGCTACCTGCGGGAGAAGGCTGCCGAGCGCCAGCGCTGGGCACAGCAGTACCACGGGTGGCTGGACGCGATGGCGGCCGAACGGCTCCAGGCGGACACGGTTGCCGGCAAGATGGGCTACGCCCGCCAGCGCGACGGCGACAAGATGGGGTTCGACTTCAAGGCCGGCACGTGGCAGAAGGCGGCCACCAGCAAGGTCCGCAACGCCCAGGAGCGTCTGCGCCGGCTGGAGGCAAACCCCATTGACCGTCCCCCGGTGCCCCTGAAACTGGCAACGGATCTGCGGGCGGACGTAGCTGTTGGCCCGGCGCTCGAGGCGCAGGGGGTCGCGGTGCCCGGCCGGCTGGAACCCACGGACTTCCGGGTGGAAGCCGGCCAGAAGATCCTCATCACGGGCCCCAACGGTGCCGGGAAGTCCACGCTGCTCTCCGTCCTCGCCGGCACACTGGAACCGGCCCAGGGCAAAGTGGTGAGGCACGGCCGGATCGGCTACCTGCAGCAGGAGTTGGAACTCCCGCAGCGCCCGGGACTGCGGCTCCTGCCCGCCTTTGCCGCGGGCCTGGGCGGCAATATCGATGAGCACGCCGAGGCGCTGCTGCGCCTGGGGCTCTTCCGGACCAGCGAATTCCACGTGCCGGTGGGCAGCCTTTCCGCGGGGCAGCAACGCAGGCTGGCGCTGGCCCGGCTCCTGCTGGGCGGGTTCGGGACGATGCTGGTGGACGAGCCCACCAACCACCTGGCGCCCGTGCTGGTGGAACAGCTTGAAGCGGCCCTGTCCGAGTTCGCAGGGACACTGGTCATGGTCAGCCACGACCGCGCGCTGGGTGAGTGGTTCAGCACCTGCGCTAGGCGAGGGACGAGCCGAGAAACAAGGCACGGCGCCAGGCAGGAAACCGGGCACGGAAACGGCGCCGGTAACTGGCTCCGGTACTCGATGCGGGACGGCGCCCTGGCGTAGCAGAACGATTCGCCGGAGCCAGCGCGGACAAAATAGAACATTATTCTGCTATTTGGCAGATTTGGTGTCATTAATTAGGCATAGCGCCCGACTGCTGTTGCCCGCGTCACGGCCGGTCCGGGAATTCCAGTACGATGGATGAGCCGCGCGAGGGTTTGACTCCTTGTGAGGTTCGGTACATCTTGCTGTCCCACCGGGCCGAAACCCGAATGGAATGTAACCGAATCCCGGTCCCGTCCCGGCCATAATCCGACCTACAAGGAACCGTTGTGCCATCAATTACCCCCACAGAACTCCAGAGCGCGCCCGCGGAAACCGCCGTCGACTCGACCCTCAGCGCCGAGGGCTATAAGAAGACCCTGAGCGGGCGCCACGTGACGATGATCTCGATGGGCGGCGCAATCGGCGTCGGCCTGTTCATGGGCGCCGGCGGACGCCTGGCCTCCACGGGCCCGGCGCTGATCTTCTCCTACGCCATCGCCGGCGTGATCGCCTACCTGCTCATGCGGGCGCTGGGCGAGCTCATCATGTACCGCCAGACCTCGGGCTCCTTCGTCAGCTACGCCGGCGAAATGTTCGGCAAGAAGGGCGCCTTCCTCTCCGGCTGGATGTACTTCATCAACTGGGGCATGACCGGGATCGCCGAACTGATCGCGATCGGCCTGTACTTCCAGTTCTTCTTCCCCAACGTGCCGGTGGAAGCCTCCGCGATTGCCGCCCTCGCGCTGCTCGTGGCCGTCAACCTGCTCAGCGTCAAGGCGTTCGGCGAGTTTGAATTCTGGGCGTCCTGCCTCAAGGTCGGCGCCATCCTGATCTTCCTGGCCGTTGGCACCTTCATGGTGGTCACCAACGCCAAGGTCGGCACGGGCCACGCCTCCGTGACCAACCTCTTCGCCGACGACGGCGGGATGTTCCCCAAGGGCGCCCTGGTGATGGTCCTCGTGCTCAACGCCGTGATCTTCGCCTACAACGGCATCGAACTCGTCGGTATCACCGCCGGTGAGATGCAGAACGCCAAGCGCGAAGTGCCCAAGGCGATCCGCGCCGTCGTACTGCGCATTGTGGTGTTCTACGTCGGTTCCGTGCTGCTGCTGGCCATGCTGCTGCCCTCGGACCAGTACAAGGCCGGCGTGTCCCCGTTCGTCACCGTGTTTGGCCAGATGGGCCTCGGCTGGGTGGGCGACGTGATGAACATGATCGTCATCACCGCCGCGCTGTCCTCCTGCAACTCGGGCCTGTACTCGATCGGCCGTGTCTTCCGCACGATGGCCAACAACGGGCATGCCCCGCAGTGGCTCACCAGGATGTCCAAGCGCCACGTGCCGTACGCGGCCATCCTTGCGATCGCAGCTTTCTACCTCGTGGGCATCATGCTGAACATCTGGCTCGGCGGCTCGCACGCCTTCGACCTCGCGCTGAACACCGCCTCGATCGGTGTGATCTTCACGTGGGGCGCCATCTTCGCCAGCCAGATCGCGCTGCGCCACCAGAAGGGCCGCGTCTCCAGCCTGCCCATGCCGGGCTCGCCGTGGACCAGCTGGGCCGGGCTGGTCGCGCTGCTGGCCATCACCGTGCTGATCGGCTTCGACACCATGACCAGCAAGACCGGCGAGGTCTTCCACCTGGGCCTGTGGACCCTGGCGACCGTTCCGTTCTTCGCCCTGGTGCTGTGGCTGGGCTGGCAGAAGGTCAAGAACAACGCGCCCAAGAGCGAGCTCTACAGCTAGGACCCACCGGTCCCGACGCGCGGCACGCAGAAACGCGACGGCGGCAGCCACCTGGCAAGGGTGGCTGCCGCCGTCGCGTTTAACAGCGTTTAAAGCGGAGGGCACTCAGTAGCTGGCGGGGGTGCCGCCGGGCTCAGCCGCCGCGTCCGGTGGGATGTAGTCGGCGGCAAGGGCCTCGGAGCCGCGGGCCAGGATGGACACATCGGCCCCGACCAGCACGAACGCGGCGCCGGCGGCCAGGTACGCGCGGGCCGTTGCCGGGTTGAAAGCGTTCACGCCGGCGGGTTTGCCGGCCGCTGTGGCGGCGGCAAGGCAGTGTTCGACGGCGGCGCGCACCCGGGGGTGTTCCTGCTGGCCCAGCAGCCCCATGGAGGCGGCGAGGTCGGAGGGCCCGAGGAAGATCGCGTCCACGCCCTCCACCGCCAGGATGTTCTCCACAGCGGCAACCGCGGCTTCGGATTCAATCTGGACCGTGACGCTGACGGTCTCGGAGGCGCGGGCGAGATAGTCGGGGATCCGGTTCCAGCGGGCGGCCCGGGCAAGGGCCGAGCCCACCCCGCGGACGCCGTGTGGCGGGTAGTGGGTGGCGGCCACGGCGGCCTCCGCCTCGGCTGCCGAGTTCACCATGGGGATCAGCAGGTTCTGGACGCCCAGGTCCAGGTACTGCTTGATGAGCACCGTGTCATTCACCGGCGGCCGGACCACCGGATGGACCGGGTAGCCGTGCACGGCCTGCAGTTGGGCCAGGATGGATTCGAGGCCGTTCGGGCTGTGCTCGGCGTCGATCAGGAGCCAGTCCAGACCGGACCCGGCGCAGATTTCGGCCACGAGCGGGCTGCCGGAGCAGACCCACATCCCGGCCAGGGGACGGCCGGCAGCGCCGGTTTGGTTGCGCAGGGCGTCCCGGAACGTGTCTTTTAGTCGAAGCGGCATGTGATGCTCCCCAGCGGTCCGTAGTCGGCGTGCACGGTGTCACCCTTGTAGACCCAGAGGGGCCGGGTGAAGGAGCCGGCGAGGATGATGTCGCCGGCCTTCATCCCGTCGCCGTGGGCGGCGATCTTGTTGGCCAGCCAGTGCACGCCGTTGGCCGGGTGGTCCAGGACGCCGGCGGCCACGCCGGTTTCCTCCACGGTCTGGTTCTTGTAGAGGATGGCGGAGACCCAGCGCAGGTCCACGGCGTCGGGACGCACGGGGTTGCCGCCGATCACCATGGCGCCCATCGCCGCGTTGTCCGCGATGGTGTCCACGATGGTCCGGCCCTCCATTTCGATCCGGGAGTCCAGGATCTCCAGGGCCGGGACCACGTAGTCCGTGGCGTTCAGGACGTCGAAGATGGTGCAGTCGGGACCGGCGAGGTCCTTCTTCAACACGAACGCGAGCTCCACCTCCACCCGGGGATGGGTGTACCGGTCCCAGTCCACGGAGCAGCCGGTTTCCAGCACCATGTCATCGAAGATCGCGCCGTAGTCCGGCTCGGTGATGCCGGTGGCGGCCTGCATCGCCTTGGACGTGAGGCCGATCTTGCGGCCCACGAGGGTCCGTCCGGCATCCTCGTGGCGCCGCCGCCACAGCCGCTGGACTGCGTAGGAGTCCTCCACCGTCATCCCCGGGTAACGGGTGGTCAGGCGGGGGACCGGAGTACGGCTGCGGCCGGCTTCCAGCAGTTCGTCTGCGATGGCCTCGATCGTCGCGGGATCAAGCACGCTAAACCTGCGCCCCGAGCTTGAAGCCCGTCGCTTCTCCGGCGGAGCCGTCCTCTTCCTTGCGGGTGTAGGAGAAGCCGTCGGCGCCCACGGTCACGGCCATCTCGCTCTTTTCCTCACGGACGATCACGGGCTGCGGGTTGCCGTCGAGGTCCAGGACCAGGGAGGCCTCGGTGTACCAGGAGGGGACCACGGGGTTGCCCCACCAGTCGCGGCGCTGGTTGTCGTGAACGTCCCAGGTGATGGTGGGGTTGTCCGGGTCGCCGGTGTAGTAGTCCTGGGTGTAGATCTCGATGCGGTGGCCGTCCGGGTCCAGGATGTAGAGGTAGAAGGCGTTGGAGACGCCGTGCCTGCCAGGGCCGCGTTCGATCCGGTCCGAGATGCGCAGGGCGCCCATCTTGTCGCAGATCTGGATGATGTTGTGCTTCTCGTGCGTGGCGAAGGCAATGTGGTGCAGCCGCGGGCCGTTGCCGCCGGTCAGGGCGGTGTCGTGCACGGTCTGCTTGCGGTGCATCCACGCGGCGTACGTGACGCCGTCGGAGTCCTTGATGTCCTCGGAGACGCGGAAGCCCAGGTCCTCGAGGTACGCCCGGCCGCGCGGGACGTCCGGGGTGACCTGGTTGAAGTGGTCCAGCCGGACCAGTTCGCCGGCGGAGTAGAGGTCGTAGCGCTGGGTAAGGCGCTCGACGTGTTCGGTCTCGTAGAAGAATTCGTAGGGGAAGCCCAGCGGATCCTCGACGCGGACGGCGTCGCCGATGCCCTTGGTGAAGCCTTCCTTGCGGCGCTCGGTGCGGCAGCCCAGTTCCTTGTAATAGGCCTCGGCCGCGTCCACCTCGGCCGGCGACTTCACCCGGTAGGCGAAGGCGGCCGCAGCGGCCACGGGCCCCTTGCGCAGCACCAGGTTGTGGTGGATGAACTCCTCGAGGGAGCGCAGGTAGATGGTGTTCTCGTCTTCCTCGGTGACGTGCAGGCCCAGCAGGTCCACATAGAACTGGCGGGACTTGGCGAGGTCCGTGACCACGAGTTCCAGGTAGGCGCAGCGGACGATGTCCGGGGCCGGGACAGTGGGGGTGGGGACGAAGTTGGTCATGGTGCTCTCTCTTCTTTGAAAGGGGTCTGGGTGGCGCCGGCGGGAAACTTAGGCGCCGAATTTGGGCGTATGAACGGTGCCCAGGGTGATGTGGACGGCCTGCTGGTCGGTGTAGAAGTCGATCGAGCGATAGCCGCCCTCGTGACCCAGGCCGGAGGCCTTGACGCCGCCGAAGGGGGTGCGGAGGTCGCGGACGTTGTGGCTGTTGAGCCAGACCATGCCGGCCTCGACGTTTTGGGAGAAGTTGTGCGCGCGGGTCAGGTTCTGGGTCCAGATGTATGCCGCGAGCCCGTACCTGGTGTTGTTCGCCAGGGCGAGGGCTTCGTCGTCGGTATCAAACGGTGTGATGGCGACGACGGGGCCGAAGATCTCCTCCTGGAAGATCCGCGCGTCCGGGGCGACGTCGGCGAACACCGTGGGGGCGATGTAGTTGCCCTCGGGCAGGTGCTCCGGGCGGCCGCCGCCGGCCAGGAGCCGGCCCTCGGACTTGCCGATCTCCACGTAGGAGGCCACCTTGGCGTAGTGCTCCGGGTGGACCAGCGCGCCGACCTCGGTCTTGGGGTCGTGCGGGTCACCGACCACGATGTTCCTGGCCCGGGCGGCGTACTTGTCGCAGAATTCCTCGTACACGGCGCGCTCCACCAGGATCCGGGAGCCGGCGGTGCAGCGCTCGCCGTTGAGCGAGAAGACGCCGAACAGGGCGGAGTCGATCGCGGCGTCGAGGTCGGCGTCGGCGAACACGACGCACGGTGACTTGCCGCCGAGCTCCATGGAGAGGCCCTTGAGGTTGGCCGCGGCGTTGCGGAAGATCGTCTGGCCCGTGGTGGTCTCGCCGGTGAAGGAGATCAGCGGGACGTCCGGGTGCTTGACCAGGGCGTCGCCGGCTTCCTCGCCGAGGCCGTTGACGAGGTTGAAGACGCCGTCGGGGAGCCCGGCGTCCTTGAAGATCGTCGCCCAGAGCGAGGCCGAGAGCGGGGTGAATTCGGCCGGCTTGAGGACCACGGTGTTGCCGGTGGCCAGGGCAGGGGCGAGCTTCCAGGACTCGAGCATGAACGGAGTGTTCCACGGCGTGATGAGCCCGGCGACGCCGATCGGCTTGCGGTTGACGTAGTTGATCTGGGCGCCGGGGACCTTCATGGCGTCGTCGAACTGGGCCACGATCAGGTCCGCGAAGAAGCGGAAGTTCTCAGCCGCGCGCAGCGCCTGGCCCTTGGCCTGGGTGATGGGCAGGCCGGTGTCGAAGGTTTCGAGCTCGGCCAGGCGGGCCTCCTGGGCTTCGACGGCGTCGGCGATCCTGTTCAGGACCCGGGCCCTCTCACGGGGCTTCATCTTCGGCCACGGGCCGTTGGTGAACGCCTCGCGGGCCGCGGCGACGGCGAGGTCGATGTCTTCCTTCTGGCCGGCGGCGGCGGTGGCGTAGTTGGTGTTGGACACCGGGTCCAGGACATCGAAGGTCGCCCCGCCCACCGAATCAACGAATTCGCCGTTGATGTAGTGCTGGATGTGGTTGGGAAGGCCCTGCGGAACGTAGTGGGCGGTGGTTTCTGCGGCAGTAAACGTCATTGTTTTTCCTTACTGATAGTGCAACGCGGGGTCACTTACGGCCCATGCCGGGCGCCTTAATGGGCGCTAAGTGACCCCGCGTTGGTTTGGGCGAGGTACGCGTCCAGGGTGGCGCTGCGGTGGCGGCGGGCGGCCTTTTCGATGTCATCCGGGCTGGCGCCGGATTCGATGAGCTGCAGCAGCGCCTCGTGCTCGTCGACAGATTCGTGGGCCCGGCCCGGGACGAAGCGGAACGTGGAGGAGCGCAGTGACGCCAGCCGGTTCCAGCCCCGGTGGACGAGGTCCAGGATGTGCGGGTTGGGGCAGTGCTCGAACAGGACGCTGTGGAAGTCCTGGTTCAGCCGGGTGAACCGGACGGGGTCGAAGTGCTGCAGGCATTCGCGCATCTCGGCGTTGACTGCCCGGGCGCGGGCCACGTCCGCCGCCCCGATCAGCGGGGCCGAGAGTGCCGTTGCGGCGCCCTCAACGATGCTGAGGGTCTGCATCGTGTAGAGGTATTCGGTGGGGTCGATCCCGGACACAGTGGCGCCGACATTCCGCTCGAACTTGACCAGGCCCTCGGCCTCGAGCCGGCGGATCGCTTCGCGGACCGGCACCACGCTGACGCCCAGGTCCTCGGCGATCTTGGCCAGCACCAGCCGGTAGCCGGGGGAGTAGGTCCCGTCCACGATCCGGGCCTTGACGGCCGCATAGGCCTGCTCGGATTTGCTGCCGGAGGTCGCGGCCGGCGTGGCTGCGGCCCTGGCTGTCTCAGTCATGGGCCTTGCCTGCTTCCCATTCCTGGTACCGGGTCCGCCAGGCGGCGTTGAGCGGGTAGAGACCGTCCACGCTGTGGCCCTGCTGCACCATCTCGGCGATGAAGGTTTCCTCGCGTTCCTGCGCGATGGAGTCGTCCGCGAGCTCGTCGGCGAGGGCCGGCGGGATCACCAGGATCCCGTCGGCGTCCGCGACGATGATGTCGCCGGGCTGCACGGTGGTGCCGCCACAGGCGATGGTGATGTCCGTGTCCCAGGGGATGTGCCGGCGGCCCAGGACGGCCGGGTGCGGGTTGGCATAGTACGTAGGCATGTCCATGGCGGCCACGGCGGTGAAGTCGCGCACGCCGCCGTCGGTGATGATGGCGGCGGCGCCGCGGACCTGGGCGCGCAGGGCCAGGATGTCGCCGATCGTGCCGGTGCCCTTTTCGCCGCGGGCTTCCATCACCAGGATCTCGCCCTCGTTGACGGAATCGATGGCCTTCTTCTGCGCGTTGAAGCCGCCGCCGTGGGTCGTGAACAGGTCCTCGCGGTTGGGCACGTAGCGCAGGGTCCGGGCCCGGCCCACGATCCGCCGCTCCGGGCGGGTGGAGGACAGGCCGTCGATGCTGACGTTGTTCAGGCCGCGCTTGCGCAGCTGGGAGGACAGGGTGGCCGTGCAGACGGACTCCAGTTTGGCCTTCAGCTCCGGGGACAGGCCCGGCATCCCTGCCGGCTGGGCGGCGGAGAGGCCTGCCGCTTCACGGGAACCGTAGGCTTCCTCCCGCTGGAGATCATCGGTCTTGGGCCGGGCTCCGAAGTCCGCGAACGGCGTCGTGCCTTCCTCCACCCGGGTGACCAGCCGGCCGGTGGTGAGTCCGCCGCCGGCGGCGCCTCCCGTCGTCGCGCTGACTTCCACCTCGACGACGTCGCCCGGCGTGGCCACCGACGCCCCGGCGGGGGTGCCGGTGAGGATGATGTCGCCCTCTTCGAGGGTGAGCAGCTGGGACAGGTCGGCCACGAGCCGGGCGAACGGGAAGAGCAGGTCCACGGTGGTGTCGTCCTGGACCAGTTCACCGTTGTGCCACGTGCGGATCCGCAGTTTGGCGGGGTCGACGGCGTCTGCCGCGATCAGGCCCGGGCCCACGGGTGTGAAGCCGTCGCCGCCCTTGGAGCGGAGGTTGGAGCCCTTGTCCGCGTAGCGGAGGTCGTAGACGCCGAGGTCGTTGCTGGCGGTGACCCATTCGACATGGCTCCACGCGTCCTCGAAGCCCACGCGGCGGGCGGTCTTGCCGATGATCAGGGCGATCTCGCCCTCGTAGCCGAGGAGTTCGCAGCCGGCCGGGCGCTCCACGGTTGAAGGCGCTGATGCAGAACCGAGAGCCAGCGACGAGGACGGCTTCAGGAAGTAGGAGGGCTGCTCGGGTGTGCGGCCGCGCTGGGCTGCCCGGCTGGGGTAGTTGATATGCACCGCGATGACCTTGCGGGCCGCGGCCAGGATGTGGTCGGTGACCTGTTCCAAGTGTTACTCCTCATCGAGTACGAAATCGTATACGAAACACTATGGCCCGGAAGCCGGGGAGCGTCAACCCCTTGCGCGGGGATGTTTGCCGGGGCATTTGCCGGGGCCTTTGGGGACACTTGTAACCTGCGTCATATCTGACGTACAGTTTTGGATCAGGGACCGAAATTCTATTATCGAACGTCACGTTCTAATATCGAACACGCTAGGCCGTTGACAGGCCGCCACACAACGAAGTGAGGAAAGCCCGTGCATTTCCACCACCACGGCTACGTATCCGGTGACCCGCGGGTCCAGCCGGCCGCCGGCGCCGGCATCGACCGGCCCACACGCCTTCCCGACGAGGTAGATGTGCTGATCGTGGGCTCCGGCCCCGCCGGCATGCTCGCCGCAGCCCAGCTGTCCCAGTTCCCGGGCGTCACCACCCGGATCGTGGAACGCCGGCCGGGCCGGCTCGCGATCGGCCAGGCCGACGGCATCCAGGCCCGCAGCGTCGAGACCTTCCAGGCCTTCGGTTTCGCCGAGCGGATCATCGCCGAGGCGTACCGCATCACGGAGATGGCGTTCTGGAAGCCGGATCCCGCGGACCCCTCGAACATCGTCCGCAGCGCGCGCACCCTCGATGACCCGGGCGGGATCAGCGAGTTCCCGCATCTCATCGTCAACCAGGCCCGCGTGCTCGACTACTTCGCCGAGTTCATGGCCATGTCCCCGAGCCGCATGAGCCCGGACTACGGGCTGGAGTTCCGCGGCCTGGAGGTCACCGGCGAGGGCGAGTACCCGGTCGCCGTGACGCTGGCGCACACCGCCGGTCCTGACGAGGGCCGGGAGCGCATCGTGCGGGCCAAGTACGTGGTGGGCGCGGACGGCGCCCGCAGCAAGGTGCGCGACTCGATCGGCTGCACCATGGCGGGCGACCAGGCCAACCACGCGTGGGGCGTCATGGACGTGCTCGCCTCCACGGATTTCCCCGACATCCGGCTCAAATGCGCCATCCAGTCCCACGACGGCGGCAGCATCCTGCTGATCCCGCGCGAGGGCGGGCATCTCTTCCGCATGTATGTCGATCTCGGCGAGGTCGCCGCGGACGACCGCGGTGCGGTCCGCAAGACCACCATCGAGCAGATCATCGCCAAGGCCAACGCGATCATCCACCCCTACACGCTTGACGTGCGCAACGTGGCCTGGCACAGCGTGTACGAGGTGGGCCACCGCCTCACCGACAGGTTCGACGACGTCCTCCCGGAGGAGCTGGGCACCCGCACGCCGCGGGTGTTCATCACCGGCGACGCTTGCCACACGCACAGCGCCAAGGCCGGCCAGGGCATGAACGTCTCCATGCAGGACGGCTTCAATATCGGCTGGAAGCTCGGCCACGTGCTGGAGGGACGCAGCCCGGAGAGCCTGCTGTCCACGTACTCGGCCGAGCGGCAGGTGGTCGCGAAGAACCTGATCGACTTCGACAAGGTGTGGTCGACGCTCATGGCGAAGAAGCCCGAGGAGTTTGAAAACCCCTCCGAGCTCGAGGACTTCTACGTGCGCACCGCCGAGTTCCCTGCCGGCTTCATGACCGAGTACTCGCCGTCGATGGTCGTCGCCGAGGCCACGCACCAGCAGCTGGCCACCGGCTTTCCCGTCGGCAAGCGCTTCAAGTCCGCGCCGGTTGTGCGGGTCTGCGACACCAACCCGGTCCAGCTCGGCCACCAGGCCACGGCGGACGGCCGCTGGCGCATCTACGTCTTCGCGGACCAGGCGGCGCCAGCACAACAGGCGGGGGCCCCGTCGCCCGCCGCGGACCTCGCCGCGTGGCTGGCCAGCGCGCCGGACTCGCCGCTCGCCGCCACCCCCGCGGGGGCCGACCGTGACGCCTGGTTCGACGTGAAGGTGATCTACCAGCAGGATCACACTGGCATCGACATCGGCAACGTCCCCGCGGTGTTCAAACCGGAGGTGGGGCCGTTCAAGCTCCCCTACCTCGAAAAGGTCTACGGCACCGACCCGGCGGCGGACATCTTTGAGTTGCGCGGCATCGACCGCGGCGGCGTCATCGTGGTGGTGCGCCCGGACCAGTACGTGGCCACCGTCCTGCCGCTGACGGCGACGGCGGAGCTTGCCGCGTTCTTCGCACCCCTGTTGCGGGCAGGGCGGCCCGCGGCGGTGTGACCGCGTGGAGTTGGCCTTCTTCGCAAGGTTTGTCCGGGCTGGCGGTCAGAGGCCGGCTGCCTGCCTGGACCTGTATTCCGCGGCGGGGTAGACGCCAAGGATGCGTACCTCTGTGGTGAAGAACTCCAGTTCCTCCAGCGCCAGTCTGAGCGGCAAATCCTCGGGGTGCCCCTCGACGTCGGCCATGAACATCGTGGCCGCAAATTCATTGCCTACCATGTAGCTTTCCAGCCGCGTCATGTTTACCCCGTTCGTGGCGAATCCTCCCAGCGCCTTGTAGAGGGCTGAGGGGACATTCCGGACACGGAATACAAAGCTGGTGACGGCCGGTCCGGACAGGATGTCCCGGGCCGGCAGAGGCTTTTCCCGTGCCAGAACCACGAACCGCGTGGTGTTGGAGGGGTCATCCTCGACGGCGGAGGCGAGCACCTCCAGGCCATAGAGTTGAGCCGCGAGTGGAGGAGCAAGCGAGAGTTTGGTGGGATCGTTCCAGTCGCGCACTTCCCGGGCGGACCCGGCAGTATCGCCGGCGATCACGGGGCGCAGGCTGGCGGAGCGGATCAGACGCCGGCACTGCCCCAACGCGTGGAGGTGGCTGTGGACCTCGGTGGCTGCCTCGATGGTGCTGCCCGGGATGCCCAGCAGGTCGAAGTGGATGGGCAGAAAATACTCGCCGACGATCTGCAGCCCGGACTGGGGCAGCAGCACATGGATATCGGCCACCCTGCCGGCAATGGAGTTTTCGATCGGAATCATGGCCAGGTCGGCGGTGCCGACGGCCACCAGTTCAAAGGCGTCTTCGAAACTCGCGCAGGGAACGCTCTCCAGTTCGGGGAACATCTGCATGCACGCAATATTGGAGTTGGCGCCCGGTTCACCCTGGTACGCAATCTTCTGGGCCATGCTCCGTATGGTTTCACGCCGGGCGCCCGTTCACCCAAGTAAGTCGCGGCAGGGCCGTTTGAGAACCAAAAACGGTCCCTGCTGCGACTCAGCTGGGGTTCAGATGCTTGGCGAAGTGGTCCTCGATCCGCTGCCAGGCTTCCGGGGCCGATTCCGGATCCGGGCCGATGCCCATGACCCGCATGAGCGGCCGCAGCACCTTCGGCCCGGTCTCCACATCATTGAGGAAGGCGTGCCCGGCGTGCGGGAACTCCTTCACGTCGTTCTCCACGCCCAGCCCGTCGAGCAGAGCCGCGAGTTTCGCCGCTTCGCCGGGCAGGGTGCGGTCCCGGCCGCCGAAGTTGGCCACGATCGGGCAGGCGCCGGCGAGGGCCTCCCCGGGGTCTTTCGGGCGCCGTCCGTAGTTGACGGCGGCGGCGTCGAAGCCGTCATTGGCCAGCAGCAGGGCGAAGCCGCCGCCCATGCAGAAGCCGATGACGCCGATCTTGCCGGTGGTCCGGCCGGTTTCGCGCAGCCAGTCCCGGGCGGCGGCCAGATCGGTGAAGGCCCGGCCCTCGCCCGCGGACAGCGCGCGCATGGTGGCGACGAGGCAGCGGCGCGCCCCGCCGTCGCTGTACAGGTCTATGGCCAATGTCAGGTAGCCGGCCGCCGCCATCCGGTCGGCGTGGCGGACGGTGATGTCGTCCAGGCCAAACGCCTCATGGACCATCAGGACCGCGGGAAACGGCCCCTCGCCCTGCGGCGTCGCCAGGTAGCCGCGCAGCGCCGGCGAACCGCCAGCGGCGGCGCCGGACCGGCCTAGGTCGGTATTGCTGAGATCCCGGGTGGCGGGCTTGCCGCGTCCTGCGTGTGTCCGTGCCATGCTGACCCCTCCGTCGGCTGTGGGGCCATTCTTGCACGGGCGCAAAAAAGCGGCGCCGGAGATCCCCCAAAGGAAAATCCGGCGCCGCCAACGTCCTAAAGACTAGTCCTTCTTGAAGGCGTCCTTGACGTTTTCGCCGACCTTCTTCGCGTCGGCTACAACCTGGTCCTTCTGGCCCTCGGCGCGCAGCTGGTCGTTGCCAGTGGCGTTTCCGGCAGTTTCCTTGGCCTTGCCGCCGAGGTGCTCTGCTTCGTTCTGAATCTTGTCTCCGACACCCATGGTGTTGGCCACCTTTCGTTCCGGTTGAAAATACTGTCCGATCAGCCTAACACAAAGCATGCTTACTAATTCAAGGGGTCTCGCGGGGTAATTCTCCGCAGCGTCGTCCGCGGCAGCGGCGGGGCGGTTCGCGAAAGGATGAAATCCCCCCGGCCCGCGGGCTAGGCTCGAGGTCATGGACCACAAGACCACTCTCACGCAGCACATCAATGCTCCGGCGGACGCGGTCTGGGCGGTGGTGTCGGACATTCCCGGATCTGCCGCGACCCTCTCCGGCGTCGATTCGATCCAGATGCTCACCGACGGACCCTATGCCGTGGGTACCCGCTGGAAGGAGACCCGCACCATGATGGGGCGCGCGGAAACGGTGGAGATGTGGGTTGCCCAGTCCGAGGCGCCGTCGAACGGCCGGGGCGGCAGCACCACCGTGAAGGCCCTCCAGGGCGGCGCCGACTACACCACCAGGTTCGCGCTCGCGGAGCGCGGCGGGGGAACCGACCTTACGCTGACCTTTGGCGCCGAAGTCATCAAACCGACCCGGTTCAGCAGGATCATGCTCACCGTGTTCGGTCCGCTCGGGATGCGCATCACCCGCAAGGCGCTTGCAAAAGACCTGGCGGACATCGCGGCCAAGGCCGAGTGCCAGTGATGGTCCGGCGCACTGCGGCTGAGAAAACCCCCAAGGTCACCGCCCCCCGGCTCGCGCCGGTCCGTCCCGGGGATCTGCAGGACGACCCTGCCCCGGAGTTCCGGCGGGGTGTTCGGTACGACGGCGTCCGCTACAGCCGCGCATCGGCAGACGGTCTGGACCTGGGCGGTACGGACTTTGCCGAGTGCGAATTCACCGGGGTGTCCTTCAATGAGACGCAGCTGCGGGGCGCGACTTTCCGTGACTGCATCCTGACCGAGACGTACGCCCCGGTGCTGATGGCGGCCCGGACCAGCCTGCGGGATGTCGAGATCGGCAACCCCCGCTGGGGATCGGCGGAGCTCTATGAAAGTGGCTGGCAGTCCGTGCGGATCGACGGCGGCAAACTTGACTACGTGAACCTGCGCGGATCCAAGCTCACGGACGTGCAGATCAGCGACTGCATCATTAACGAGCTGGATCTGGGCTCCTGCACCGCCACGCGCGTCGCCTTGAAGAACTGCACGATCGGCACCCTCGATTTCACCGGAGCCCGGCTCAAGGACTTCGACCTCCGGGGCACCGACTTCCGCACCGTCAGCGGTCTGGGCAGTCTGTCCGGCCTCGTCGTCGACGATCACCAGCTCACCCTGCTCGCTCCATTGCTCGCGGCTCATCTGGGCGTCGTCGTCGCGTAATCCGGCGGCATCCGGTTGACCCCCTTGCCCCGCCGTGTAATCTTTATAGAACGAACGGTCGGTAAATTACTCTGCTGCCGGCCCCGCTTTCTTGGTGAAGGATGTTCTCATGGTCGAGGCTTTTCTTGTTGGCGGCGCCCGCACTCCCGTGGGCCGCTACGGCGGCGCCCTCTCCGCAGTCCGCCCCGATGACCTGGCCGCACTGGTAGTCCGCGAGGCTGTGGCCCGCGCCGGCGTCGATCCGGACACCATCGACGAGGTCATCCTCGGCAACGCCAACGGCGCCGGCGAAGAGAACCGCAACGTGGCCCGCATGGCCACCCTCCTTGCCGGGCTGCCCCTGCACATCTCCGGCATCACCGTGAACCGGCTCTGCGCCTCCGGGCTCAGCGCCATCATTATGGCCAGCCACATGATCAAGTCCGGCGCCGCGGACATCGTGATCGCGGGTGGCGTCGAATCCATGAGCCGCGCCCCCTGGGTCCAGGAAAAACCCCGGACCGCCTTCGCCAAACCGGGCGAAATCTTCGACACCTCCATCGGCTGGCGTTTCGTCAACCCCCAGTTCGCCAAGGGCGAGCTGTCCAGGGACGGCAAAATGACCTACTCCATGCCGGAGACGGCAGAAGAGGTGGGGCGAGTTGACGGCATCTCGCGGGAGGACGCCGACGCCTTCGCCGTCCGCTCCCACGAACGCGCCCTGGCCGCCATCGCCGCCGGCCGCTTCGCGGAGGAAATCGTCCCCGTGACCGTCAAGACCCGCAAGGGCGAGACCGTGGTGGACACCGATGAGGGCCCCCGCGCCGGCACCACCATGGACGTCCTCGCCGGGCTCCGGCCGGTAGTCAAGGGCGGCTCGATCGTCACCGCCGGCAACTCCTCCACCCTCAACGACGGCGCCTCCGCCATCATCGTTGCCTCGGAGGCCGCGATCCAGAAACTTGGCCTCACGGTCCGCGCCCGCATCATCGACGGCGCCTCAGCCGGCTGCGAGCCCGAAATCATGGGCATCGGGCCGGTTCCGGCCACCCAGAAGGTGCTCGCCCGTTCCGGGCTCAGCGTCGATGACCTCGGCGCCGTCGAGCTCAACGAGGCGTTCGCGACCCAGTCCCTGGCCAGCATGCGCCGGCTCGGCCTCGACCCGGAGATCGTAAACCGCGACGGCGGTGCGATCTCCCTGGGCCACCCGCTGGGGTCCTCCGGTTCCCGGATCGCCATCACACTGCTGGGCCGGATGGAGCGCGAAAACGCCAAAATCGGCCTTGCCACCATGTGCATCGGCGTCGGCCAGGGCACGGCCATGCTGCTGGAGCGCGTCTAATGGCGGCCCCGGCCCTCGACCCGGCTGGCTTCGGCACGCTCCTGGTCGAAGAGCGCGAGGACCGCGTGGTGGTGGTGCTCAACCGCCCCGAGGTCCGCAACGCGATCGACCAGCAGATGGTCGGTGAACTCCACACCGTCTGCGCCCATCTCGAGCGGCACCCCAAAGTCCTCATCATCGCCGGCTCCAAGGGGGTTTTCGCCTCCGGCGCCGACATCGGGCAGCTGCGCGAGCGGCGCCGCGACGATGCCCTGCAGGGCATCAACTCCACCATTTTCGTCCGGATCGCCAAGCTGCCGATGCCCGTCATCGCAGCCCTGGATGGCTTCTGCCTCGGCGGCGGCGCCGAACTGGCGTACGCCGCGGACTTCCGGATCGGCACCCCGTCCGTCAGGATCGGCAATCCCGAAACCGGACTCGGCATCCTGGCCGCCGCCGGTGCCAGCTGGCGCCTCAAGGAACTCGTGGGGGAGCCCGTCGCCAAGGAAATGCTGCTCGCCGGTGCCGTGCTGCGCGCAGACCGTGCCCTGGCCGTCAATCTCATCACCGAAATCCATGAACCGTCCGATCTGATGGCCGCGGCCCACAGCCTCGCCGACCGGATCGCCACGCAGGACCCGCTCGCCGTCCGGATCACCAAATCCGTGTTCCACGCCCCGGCCGAGGCGCATCCCCTCATTGACCAGCTGGCACAGGGGATCCTCTTCGAATCCCAGGCCAAGTTCGACCGCATGCAGACATTCCTGGATAAGAAATCAGATAAGAAATCAGATAAGAAATCAGTGACGAAGCCAGAGAACACGTCCGCCAAAGATTCCGGGAAGCAGAAATAGACATGGGCAACTCCGTACTCCCCGCCAACCTTCCGACAGCAGTGGGGGTTCTCGGTGGCGGCCGCATGGGCGCAGGCATCGCCCACGCCTTCCTGATCAACGGAGCCAACGTGGTGGTCGTCGAGCGCGACGAGGCCTCGGCCGAGGCCGCCCGGGAGCGGGTCGAGTCCGCCGCCGCCAAGAGCATTGAGCGCGGCGCCGTGGACGGCAACCTGGACGAGATCGTTTCCCGGCTCGCGGTCACCGTGGACTACGACGACTTCGCCGGCCGGCAGCTGGTGGTCGAGGCCGTTCCGGAGGACTGGGACCTGAAGATCACCGCGCTGCGCGGCATCGAGGAACGGCTCGCCGACGGCGCCTACCTCGCCTCCAACACGTCCTCGCTCTCCGTCAACGGTCTGGCCCGCGAACTGAAGCGGCCGCAGAACTTCCTGGGCCTGCACTTCTTCAACCCGGTGCCGGCGTCGACGCTCATCGAAGTGGTCCTCGGCGAGCAGACTTCCGACGCCCTGGCCCAGGCCGCCCGCGGATGGGTGGAGGCGCTCGGCAAGACCGCCGTCGTGGTCAACGACGCGCCCGGCTTCGCCTCCTCCAGGCTGGGCGTCGCGATCGCCCTCGAAGCGATGCGCATGGTGGAAGAGGGCGTGGCCACCGCGGAAGACATCGACAACGCCATGGTGCTGGGCTACAAGCACCCCACGGGACCGCTGCGGACCACCGACATAGTGGGCCTGGACGTGCGCCTCGGCATCGCGGAGTACCTGCAGTCCACGCTGGGTGACCGTTTCGCTCCGCCGCAGATCCTCCGCGACAAGGTGGCCCGCGGCGAACGGGGCCGCAAGTCCGGCAAGGGCTTCTTCGACTGGACCAAGTGACCGGCATTCGTCCGTGCCCCTAGGATGGTGCGGTGACCTCCCTGGACCGCCCCGCGATCGCGCCCATCACCCTGACCGGCAAGTACGTCGTCCTTGAGCCGCTGAGCCAGGACCACCATGACGGCCTTGTCGAGGCGGCACGCGACGGCGAGCTATGGCACCTCTGGTACACCAGCGTGCCCACACCGCAGCACATAGCCGCCGAGATTGAGCGTCGACTGGCCCTGCAGGACAGCGGCGCCATGCTGCCCTTCACCACGCGGCTGCTCGACCCCGCTACCGGCGGACCGGGCCGGGTGATCGGCATGACCACCTACATGAACATCGACGCCGCCACGCCCCGGGTGGAGATCGGCTCCACCTGGAACGCGGCGTCCGTGCATGGCACCGGCAGCAATCCGGACTCCAAGTTGCTGCTGCTGCGGCACGCCTTCGAGACGCTGGGCTGCCCCGCCGTCGAGTTCCGGACGCACTGGCTCAACCACCAGTCCCGCGAGGCGATCACGCGGCTGGGGGCCAAACAGGACGGCGTGCTCCGCAGCCACACGCGCAGCGCCGACGGGGCGCTGCGGGACACCGTCGTGTATTCCATCCTGGAACATGAATGGCCGATGGTCCGGAACGCCCTCGAATCCCGGCTGGCCAAGCGGCGCTAGCGTGCCGAGTAGGCCTTGGCCCCGTTAAGCGATGCGAAGTACGCCTCGTAGCCCCGGGCGTTCGGGTGGAAGTTTTCTGGACTGGCCAGGGCCGTACGGCTGAAATTGATCCACGGAGCCGCAGAGTTCACGCCGTGACCGGCGAAAGCGGCCCGGACATCGACGTACTCCGCTCCGGTGGCCCGGGCGGCGGCGGCGATGGAGCCGTTCAGGCCGTCCGCCAGGACCGTGGCCTTGTAGATGAACCGGGACATCGGATCAGCCTGGCCGGGCGCGACGGGATCGTAGAGGTAGGGGTAGCCCGTCACTACAACCTTGGCGTTGGGGGCGGCAGCCTTCACGCGCTGGATCATCGCTGTCACGTCGCCGGACAGTCGGTGGCTGGAGATCTGGCCCTCGGCGTAGGCACTGGCGGCATCGCACAGCGGACCCGCAGCGGGATTGACCATGGCGGCGCCGCAGGAGGCGAGGATTTCCGCAAACCGGAGGTTGTTGCCGCCGGCAGTGATGGTGACGAGCCCGGTGGTCCTGGTCAGCCGCCTGAGCTGGGTGTTGACGACGTCCTGGGTCGTCTTGCCGCTGCAGGCCGCGTTGGCGACGAGTTTGATGGTCTTCGTGTGGGCAGCGAGTTCGGAATAGCTGTTCTCGCTCCGGTAGCAATCATCCAGGTACGGCCCCGCCCCCAGCCCGGCGGCATAGGAGTCTCCGAGCGCGACGTACCGGGTCCTGTCCGCCGCCTCCGCCGGTACCGCCGCCACACCGGCCGCCATGGCCAGGGCGGCGAGACCGGCCGCCAGAGCCGTCCGCCGGCGTCGAAGTTTCAGACGTCCCATGGTGTTCTCCTCAGTGGCACCCTGGGTTCAGCGCCCGTGCCGTGAAAAACGTGTTGCGAAGCGTAAACCCCGCACCATGCCAATGGTCCCATTGTGTATAACGTTTGTGAATCCTGCCGCGGATCGCGCCGGTGCGTGTGCTTAGCTTTCTGGATGATGATTCCTGCAGCGCCCCTGGGCCAAGCCAAGGGGCAGGCGGTGCCCGGAACCGTGGAGTGGGATGGGGCCGTCAACGCGTGGCACGTGGCCGGGGACGTGTTCCGCATGGGACGGCGGGAGTGGCTCACCGAGGCCGGCTGGCGGCAGGTGCACCGCCGGGGCATCCGGACCGTCATCGACCTCCGCAACGAAGCCGAAATCCGGCGCCGGGAGACCGATCCGCCGGTGCGGGCTGGGGCCCTGGCCGGTTTCGACGTCGTGCTGGCCCCCACCGAAGACCCGGACAACCGCGAATTCCGCGAGCTCTGCGTGCCTTACCTGAACGACCCCGCCTGTTATGCGGACAACGCCAGGCTGTTCCCGCACCTGCTGGCCCGGGTCTTCAAGGCGGTGGCCGCCGCTGAAGGCGGTGTGGTCATCCATTGCTCCGCGGGGCGGGACCGGAGCGGCATGATCGCCGCCATGCTCCAGGACCTCGCCGGTGACGGCGACGAGGCCATTGTGAGCGGCTACCAGCGCTCCATGCGGGGCATCAACGAGCACCTCCGGCGCGCCGCAGTCCCGCATCCCCACGAGCGTTTCCTGCCCGAGAATGTGCTGGCGCCCCTGCTGGAATCCCGGGGCCAGAGCCTGCTGCAATTTGTCCGGTCCCTCAACACTGCGGACTACCTCTTCCGCCACGGCGTGACGACCCCGGAACTCGCGGCCATCCTCGGAAAGCTCGGCCGATAGGGTGGGCGCAGTTAGGGTAGGCCAGTGAAGACTCCGAAGTTCCAGCCGATGGTGCGGGCCGCCGCGGCCCTCGCGATTGCGCTTGCCGGTACCGTGCCTGCTTTTGCGCTGACCGCGGTCCCGGCGATGGCCGAAGCCAACGCCCCAGTCCCCGACGACCCGGCGCCCGCTGCGTCGGCGATGGCGACGCCGGTTTCGACGGCGGTCCCGATGCCGGTCTCGACGGCGGTTCCAGCGCCGGCTGCGTCTGCGATCTCGACGGCGGCCCCGGTGCCGTCGCCGGCTGACGCGCCTTTGGCTGGTTCTTCTCCGGTGCCGTCCGCGACGCCGATCAGCGATGCCGGCCTCGCCGAGGCCGTGCGGCGGGACCTTGGCATGACCCTCGCGGAATTCGACGCCGCCGGTGCACTTGCCCGGCGGGCCGCCGACGCCGCACCCTCCCTTCGGGCCCTCCCGGGTTATGTGGGGATCAGCCTCGCCGGCGGCAAGATCGCGGTTGAAGGCAGCGGCGCCGAGCTCCGGGCCCGCGTGGCCGAACTGAACCAGTCCGGCCCGGCTGACTTCCTGCTTGCCGCCCCCGCGGCCGCCGCCGCTGTCCCGTCAGCCGCGGAGCTGCTGGCCTCCAGCACCCAGCAACTGTTCGAGACCTATGTCCGCGAGGTCGGGGCCGCCGGGCTGCAGGCCGTCACCTACACAGACGGCCACTTTGTCATCCGCACCGGAGGCACCAACACGGCGCAGTCCGTTCCGGCTGCCGACGCCCTTCCCGCCGCCGCTGTTCCCGCCGCTGGCGCCGATGTGCAGCCGGCGAAAGCCCCGGGCATGGTGCCGAAGATGTCCGCGGCCGAATTTGTGGCCCGCTACGCCAACGTGACGCTGGAACAAGGATCCCGGATCACCACCGAGGAAGACTACTTTGGCGGCCAGGGCTACATCGTTGACGGCCAAGGCCTGTGCTCGGCCGGGTTCGGGGCCTTCAGCCCCGCGGGCGAGCATCTGGTCCTGACCGCCGGGCACTGCGCCGGTGACGGCTCCGCGAAGCAGGCCGCGATCGAAAATCCGGCGGGTGCGCCAGCGGCCGGGGGTGCAGGTTCGGGCGCAGCCGCCGGGATCCTGGGCACATTCGGGTTCAGCCAATTCGGCGGCCCCGGAAATTCCAAGATATCGACGGACGGCGCCAGCGTCGGCACGGACATCGCCGTCCTCCAGGGCATCATGAGCGGCCTGGACCTCCAGCCCGCCGTCACCCGATGGGACAAGCCCGCCGACCCGGGGCCGACGTCCGTGAAGATCGTGGGAACAGTGGCTCCTTTCCAGGGCCAGCCCGTGTGCCGGTCCGGCCGGACCACCGGGTGGAGGTGCGGCACGGTGGATTCAGTCGGCATCTGGGCCATGGTTGGGCCAAATTCACTACCGCCGGACTATGACAACGATCTCCGGGCGGTCCGAGGCTTCGACTCGACGTCCGTCACCTCCGGCGGCGGGGACTCCGGCGGCCCGTGGATCAGCGGGAACTTCGCTGTCGGGCTGCACACGGGGGCGGAAAGTACCGACGAGGGCGTCCAGACTCGGGCCATCGCGACCAGCCTCGAGGATGCCATGGGCCAGGTCCCCGGCGGTGTCCAGCTGCAACTGTTCCTGGCCAAGCCGGCGCTCGCTGCGGCCTCCAACGGAACCGTCACAGCCGGTGGGCCGATTACCGGGCACATCGATGCCGGTCCGGCCTCCGTGGTGGCTCCGAATTCCAAGGTCCGCATCACCGTCCTGAACCAGAAACCTGGCCAGACCTCCGGCCAGAAGGACGGCCAGCCCTTGGAAGTGCCGGTCGATGCGTCGGGAAACTGGCAGTTCCCCGCACCGTCGTTGGCCGGGCCCTTCACGTTCTCGGCTGAAACCGTGAACGGCTTCAGCGGCTCCGGCGCAGTCGCCCTGTCGGTCGACGTCTCCAGGCTCGCGGCTCCGGCCATCACCTCACCTGTGGACGGCCAGCCGGACGGCCCGGGACTCACCGCCATCGACACCATCGAGGGCACCGGAGAAGCCGGAGGCACGGTGCGGCTCTCCGGCGACTTCACCGGGACCGGGCTCGTCGACGCAGACGGCCGCTGGAGCATCAACGTGGCCGATCAGCCGGTCTTCGGAAAAATTTCGGTCACGGCCGTGCTCACGGCCCCCGGAGAAATGGACAGTCCCGCGGCGACCCGCACCTATACCGTCATTCCGCCGGCTCCGGCGGTGTCGAACCTCAGGGACGGCCAGCACCTGCGCCAGGACGCCCTGCCAGCCACCATCTCCGGCACAGCCCTTCGAGGTGCCGGCGTGGCCGTGGCTGTGGACGGGGTGGCCGTGGACTCCGTGCAGGCCGGTTCCGGTTCCGGAGCGGGCAATGCCGCGCTCGAGCCCGGGACCGCGCAGACCTTGGCCGGCAGTGCCCGGTGGAGTGTCACGTTCCCCGCGGAACTGGATGCCGGAGCGCACACCTTGACCGTGACGCAAACCATTGACGGCGTCGCATCGCCGCCGGCAGCCGTGGCGTTCAGCGTCGAGGCCACGCCCGTTTCCGGGGGCACTCCGGCCGGGCCGCCCGCCGGGCCGCCGGGATCCGTGCAGCCGGCAACGCCTGGCCACCCGGGGGTCCCGCAACAACCGGCGGTCCCGCAACAGCCCGCCAACCCTGCCGGGGCTCCCGCCGGACCGGTCAAACCGGCGCAAGCTCCCGCCCCGCCGTCGGACACCTCCGTCATTGTGGGCGGCACGGCAGCGGGCAGCGCATCACCGGACAACACGGCGCCAGGCAACACGCCGGGCACCTCAGGCCAGCTGGCGAGCACGGGCGCCGGCGGGCTCCTGCCCGTGGCCGGTCTCGGCGCGGGAGCCCTGCTGCTCGGCGCGGCCTTCGTGGCGTTCGGCCGGCGCCGGGCGGTGCGTTAGCCGGGGCATCCAAGCCCGGGCTCGCCGGAAAGCCGCGGGGTCGCCGTACGGCTACGGCGACCCCGCAAGCTTTGGGCGAATCCGCGCGTTCGGGAGGAAACAGCGAGCCGCGGGTTACTGGAAGTCAGCCAGCCAGAGATCCGGGCCGAAAACCTCGTACTGAATGTCCTTCGCGGGGACGCCACCGGCAATCAAGGCGCTCCGAACCGACTTCAGGAACGGCAGGGGACCGCAGAGGTAGTACTCGGCGTCGTCCGGGAGTTCGACGTCGCTGACGTCCATGAAACCGGAGAACACGGAACTGCCCGCCCCGGCCCTCTCGCCGGTTTCGCCGGTACCGCCCGCCGCGCCGGTCCCGCCGGTACCGCCCGCCTCGCCGGTTTCGCGCGCCCCGGCTCCCTCGCCCGTCTCGCAGGTCTCCGCTGTCCCCGCTGTCTCCGCGGGAGCCAGGAACCAGGTCTTCAGGGTCCCGTCCGCGAGTTTCGCAAGATCTTCCCTGACCTGCGCGCGGAGCGGGAAGGAGGCCTCGCTGTCATCGGCATGCAGCAGCATCACCTGGCGTCGTGAACCGGACTGCACCAAGTGGGAGAGCATCCCGGCCATGGGCGTGATGCCGATTCCCGCGCTGGCCATGACCAGGGGCCGGTCCGTGTACTCCAGCACAACGTCGCCGAACGGAGCTGAGAGCACCACCTCGTCGCCTACCTGGACGTCATTGTGGAGCAGACTGGACATCTCGCCGTCGGGAGTCGTAAGTCCGTGGACCCTCTTGACGGCGAACTGCCGGTGCTGCCCGTCGTCGGCCTTGGTCAGACTGTACTGCCGGGGCTGCTGTACGCCGTCGGGCATGGTCATCTTGAGAGTCACGTACTGCCCGGGCAGGGACGGCTTGACGTCCCGCTCGTCGGTCCGCTCGACGACGAACGAGACGACGTCGGCAGTCTCCTGGATCCGCTGCACCACCCGCCACGTCCGCCAAATGGTCTCGGGGGAGAGGTGCACTGCGTTGTACAGCCCGCGCTCCTTGTTGATGAGCAGGTTCGCCATCAGCCAGTAGACCTCGTCCCAGGCGGCGGCGACCTCGGGAGTGACGGCATCTCCCAGAACATCCACGATCGCCCACATGAGGTGGTCGTGGACAATCTGGTACTGGTCCGGGCTTAGTCCCAGCGAGACGTGTTTGTGGGCCACCCGGGAGAGCAGATGGTCCGGCACCTGGTCCGGTTTCTCCACGAGCATGCCGGCGAAGGCCGCGATGGATCCGGCGAGCGCCTGCTGCTGGCGGCCGTCCGCCTGGTTTCCCCGGTTGAAGAGCCCGTCCAGGAGATCCGGCTGCGCCTCGAACATATGTTTGTAGAAGCGCTTGGCGATCTCCTCGATGTGCTCGCCGACTACGGGCAGCGTTGCCTGAATGACGGGAAGTGAGGTGTCTGAGAGCATGGTGGATCCCTTCCGGTGAGACCGGTGATACCCGGCGGTGCCGGGCGACTCAGCACTTCCAAGCTAACAGCCGCGGCCGCGGGCCTTCCGGGCCGATCGGCCCTACATCGGGAGCGGGGTCCGGTGTAGGCGGCCTCCCGCCCTGGGCCCGAGTTCGCCGGAAAGCTCCCGGGTCGCCGGAACGTTACAGCGACCCCGCAGGTCTCCGGCGACCCCGAGGGTTCGGGGCAGAAGTCAGGCCTTGCGGTCCAGCAGCAGGTTGGTGATCCGCAGCGTGCAGATTCGCTGGCCGGTCTCGTTCGTGATCAGCACCTCGTGGGTGGTCAGGGTGCCGCCCAGATGGATGGGGGTGGCCGTGATCGTGATCAGTCCCTCGCGGGCCGACTTGTGGTGCGTGGCCGAGACGTCGACGCCCACCGCCGTCTTGCCCAGGGTGCTGGCGTGGATGACGGCGGCCCAGGACCCCACGGCCTCGCCCACGGCCAGTGAGGCGCCGCCGTGCAGGAGCCCGAACGACTGCCGGTTGCCCTCCACCGGCATGGTCGCGACCACGCGGTCCACGGACTCCTCGACGATCTTCACGCCCATCTTCTCGTCGAGTTCCCCCAGGGTGATTTTCCACAACTCGGTGCTGCCGGTCTCGGGCGTCATAGCGTCTCCTTTGTTGCCGGCCGGCCGGGTCCCGGACGGTCGGTGCCGCCGCGGCTAGTGTGCGGCAGGCCTCATTCATGTACTGTAGATCATATTACCGAACGGACGGTCAGTAATGTTCCGGCCGTGTTGATCTTGCTCCCCCGTTGGAAGGACCCGTCAACGATGACCACCACAGCCGCACCCACAGTAGACACTGTCGAGATCGTTCCCAGTTTCATCCGGGGTTCCTGGTGGACTCCCGACGACGCCGCCGCCGCCGGCGCGGCGCCGGTACTGGACGCCAGCACCGGCGAGCTCCTGGCGAAGGTGAGCACCGAGGGGCTCGACCTCGCCGCCGTCGTGGATTATGGCCGCACCACCGGCCAGGCGGAACTTGGCACGCTGACATTCCACCAGCGCGCGCTCAAGCTCAAGGAACTGGCGCAGTACCTCAATGGCCGCCGCGAGGAGTTCTACGCGCTCTCGGCGCAGACCGGCGCCACCAAGATCGACTCCATGATCGACATCGACGGCGGCATCGGCGTCCTGTTCACCTTCGGGTCCAAGGGCCGCCGGGAGCTGCCCAACTCCCAGGTGGTGGTGGATGGCCCCATGGAGGTGCTGTCCCGCGACGGCTCGTTCGCCGGTGAGCACATCTACACCCGCATCCCCGGCGTCGCCGTGCAGATTAACGCCTTCAACTTCCCTGTCTGGGGCATGCTGGAGAAGCTTGCCCCGGCCTTCCTCGCCGGCGTCCCCACCATCGTCAAACCCGCCACCCCCACCGGGTACGTGGCCGCCGCCGTGGTCAAGGCGATCGACGAATCCGGCATCCTGCCCACCGGCTCGCTGCAGCTGATTTCCGGCTCGGTCCGTACGCTGCTGGACCACCTGGACTACCGCGACCTCGTGGCCTTCACCGGCTCCGCGTCGACCGCCAACACGCTCAAGTCGCACCCCAATGTGGTCAAGGGCGGGGTCCGCTTCACGTCCGAGACCGACTCCCTGAATGCCGCGATCCTGGGCCCGGATGCGGTCAAGGGCACACCGGAATTCGACGCCTTCATCAAGTCCCTCGTCACCGAGATGACCGCCAAGGCCGGCCAGAAATGCACCTCGATCCGCCGCGCGATCGTGCCGCAGGAAGTCGTCGCCGACGTCACCGCCGCCGTGGGGGACCGCATCCGCGAACGCGTCGTGCTCGGTGATCCCCGCGCCGAGGGCGTCACCATGGGCGCCCTGGCCTCCCTTGAGCAGCTCGCCGACGTGCGCGCCGCCGTACAGTCCATGCTCGACGCCGGCGGGGAGCTCGCCTACGGCACGCTCGACGCGCCCAAGGTCACCAGCGCGGACGGCAGCATCGGCGTCGTCGACGGCGGCGCCTTCATGTCCCCGGTCCTGCTGAGCTGGGCCAACCCGGAAGCCGAGGAGGTCCACTCGCTGGAGGCCTTCGGCCCGGTGTCCTCGGTGATCGGCTACACCGACCTGACCGACGCCGTCCGCCTCGCCGCCCGCGGCGGCGGCTCGCTGGTCGCCACGGTCTGCACGAACGATCCCGCCGTGGCCCAGCAGCTGGTCACCGGCATCGCGGCCCACCATGGCCGCGTGCTCATGCTCAACCGCGAGGACGCCCGCAGCTCCACCGGCCACGGCTCCCCGGTCCCGCACCTGGTCCACGGCGGTCCCGGCCGCGCCGGCGGCGGCGAAGAGCTCGGCGGCATCCGCTCGGTGATGCACCACATGCAGCGCACCGCCATCCAGGGCTCGCCGAACATGCTCACCGCCGTCACCGGGCTCTGGCACACCGGAGCGGACCGCAACTTCACGCTCGAGACCGAGGGCCAGCACCCGTTCCGGAAATCCCTCGCCACCCTGCACATCGGCGACGCCATCCGCTCGGAGCTGCGTGAGGTCTCGCTGGAGGAAATCACCAAGTTTGCGAACTCCACCGGCGACACCTTCTACGCCCACACCAACCAGGAAGCCGCCGCGGCCAACCCCTTCTTCCCGGGCATCGTGGCGCACGGCTACCTCCTGCTCAGCTGGGCAGCCGGCCTGTTCGTGGAGCCCGCACCGGGACCGGTCCTGGCCAACTACGGCCTGGAGAACCTGCGGTTCATCACCCCCGTGGCCGCGGGCGATTCCATCCGCGTGACCCTGACGGCCAAGAAGATCACCCCGCGCGAGACCGACGAGTACGGCGAGGTGGCCTGGGACGCCGTCCTGACCAACCAGAACGACGAAATCGTCGCGACCTACGACGTCCTGACCCTCGTAGAGAAGTAGCCCGTCCCGCTCACTCCCGCCTTACCTCCGGTTGCGCTATCACTTGTGGCTGCCAAAAGGTCGAAATGACCGCCACAAGTGATAGTGCAACCGGGGAGGGACAGGGGCGGGCTTCGCCGTGCAGGGAGCAATTGGCGGGCTCTTTCCATCCCGCTCCGGCGTAAAATCTTGCTCGTAGGAGGTGGCGAAATGACCCTAGTACTCAATAAAGCCACAACAGTCCTGCCAGTTGATGATGCAGCGCGTGCCCGGCATTTCTACGCGGACACTTTGGGGCTCCCGCACCGTGGCGTGGCAGATGACGGAAGCGAATTGTTCGGCTCAGAAGGCGGCCCAATGCTGCAGCTGATGCCAGTCAAGGATGGAATGCATTCAGAGCACACCACCCTGAGCTTCGAAGTCAGCGAGATCGAGCGCACGGTCCAGGAAATGGAAGCCAAGGGCGTCATGTTCCAGGACTACGATCGCCCGGACCTCAAGACCGAGAACCATATTTGTACAACGGATTCAGAGAAGTGCGCCTGGTTCATGGACTCCGAGCACAATATTTTGTGCGTGCACGAGAACATCACCACGGCAGCTGATTACCAGCTCTAAACGGCGGGCAACGGCGGATTTTCGGGCGCTCCGGCTCAGCGGGGCGCCCTTTTCTGTTGCCCGCGGCCATCCAGGGCGCCTCGCCGCCTTCCGGTGGCGCCCAGGCCCAGGTTCACGAGAGGGATTGTTCCCAGCTGCGTCCCTGCAATTGGTTCGCGGGCTGGTCAGCTTCCGTTGTACTCGTCGTCGGTGATGTGCTCGCCCCACGTGGTGGTCGTCGCTGCGTCCCCGCCGTTCTGGAGCATGGCGATATGTTCCATGAAGCAGCCAGGGGCAGCCGCGTGCCAGTGCTCCTCGCCGGGCGGCGTGTAGAGCGTCTGGCCTGGGTGGACTTCGATGATCTTGCCGTCCCGGGTTCCGAACCGGCCAACTCCCTGGGTGACGCGGAGGTACTGGCCGTGTTCATGGGAGTGCCAGGCGGTGCGGGCTCCGGGCGCAAAACGGACGGTCGCGACCACCATCGTCTGATCCGGCTCGTGCGGGAGCGCGATCGGATCGAGCCAGACGTCGCCGGCGAACCGGGCCGGCGGGTTCTTCGCAGTGGGGACAGTGGGTTCGATGTTCATGGTGATCCTTACTTGCTCTCGGTGAAGAGCCGCTTGGCGACGCCCATGGCGGCCATGCCCTTGGGCCAGCCTGCGTAGAGCGTGACATGGGTGATGGCTTCGATGAGTTCTTCCCGGGTGACGCCGTTCTCAATGGCACGGCCAAGGTGGAAGCCGAGCTGTTCGGTGTTGCCGCCGGCGGTGAGTACGGCGACGGTGATAAGGCTGCGGTCACGGGCCGGAAGCTCCGGGCGGTTCCAGACGTCCGCGAAAAGGACGTCGTCGGTGAGTTCGGCGAGCTTCGGGGCGAAGTCTCCGAACATGTTCCGGCCTCCGCCGATCTGTTGGGGTTGGTCAGTCATGATTTTCCTTCTTTCAGTGGAAGCTCGAACTGCTGCACAGAGCTTCATGCAGGGCTTCAGGCGCCTCGGCGGTCACAGTTGCTTCCGTCGCCGCGCCAGGGGCGTGAGTTCGTTGGCGCCGTAGCTGTTGTCGTCCGGGTTGACGGTAACGCCGGGTGCGACGAGCTGGTCGATGCGGTCCAGCACGTCGCTGGCCAAGGTGATGTCCGGGGCGGGCAGATAAGACTCGAGCTGTTCCATGGTGCGCGGTCCGACGATGGCGGCTGTGACGCCGGGGTGGTTGATCGCGAAGGCGATGGCCAGTTCGATGAGCGTCAATCCGGCATGTTCGGCCAGTTGGGCGAGTTCTTCGACGATGTCGAGCTTGCGCTGGTTGGCCGGGCTCGTCATGTCGAACCGGGCGTTCGGACGCGCGGTTGAGGTGGGCGCGGAGGCTGCATTTTTACGCCAGCGCCCGGAGAGCCAGCCGCCGCTGAGCGGGCTGTAGGTGAGGGTTCCCATGCCGTGGCGCTGCACCGTGGGAAGGATGTCCTCCTCGATGCCGCGGACCAGGATCGAGTACGGCGGCTGCTCGGTGACAAACCGCTCCAGGTTGCGTTCCCGGGATGCCCACTGGGCTTCCACGATCTGCGACCCGGAATACGACGAGGAGCCGATGTACCGCACCTTCCCCTGGCGGACCAGATCAGTGAGGGCGCCGAGAGTCTCCTCGACGTCGGTATCCGGGCTGGGCCGGTGCACCTGGTAGAGGTCGATGTAGTCGGTGTTCAAGCGGCGTAGGGAGTCTTCCACCGCCCGCATGATCCAGCGGCGGGATCCACCCCGCTGGTTGGGATCGTCTTCGCTCATGGGCATGAAGAACTTCGTGGCGAGGAACACGGCCTCACGCCGGCCCTCCAGTGCCTGCCCGACGATTTCCTCGGATGCCCCGCCGGAGTAGACATCGGCGGTGTCGATGAAGTTAATGCCCGCGTCGAGGGCGCGGTGGATGATTCGAATGGAGTCCGCGGTGTCGTTGTTGCCCCAGGGGCCGAACATCATCGCGCCGAGGCATAGGGGACTGACCTGCACGCCTGTGCGGCCAAGGGGACGGTATTCCATGGTGGTGGCTTCTCTCGGTCTCAGGCTTCGGGGATGACCATGGCGAAACGCTCTTCGCGGGCCTCGTCGGGGTCCGGTCCGTTGCGCACACCGGTGTCGAGGGCGTCGATGGCGGCGAGTTCGTCGGCGCCGAGTTCGAAGTCGAAGACGTCGAAGTTCTCGGCGATGCGTGCGGGGTTGGTCGACTTCGGGATGGCTGAGCGGCCCTGCTGCAGGTGCCAGCGGATCATGACCTGGGCGGGGCTCTTTCCGTGTGTTTGTCCGATGCCGGCGATCGTCGGGTCTTCCATCACGTTCCTGCGCTTCTCGCCCCATCCGGGGTAAAAAGTGATGCCGCCGATCGGTGACCACGCCTGGGTAAGGATGCCGTGTTCGGTGTCCGTTGCCTGGACGGCCGGCTGGGCGAAGTACGGGTGCAGCTCAATCTGGTTCACCGCCGGGACGACGTCTGTGGCCGCCAGCAGCTGCTCCAGGTGATGCGGCATGAAGTTGCTGACACCGATCGCCCGGACGCGCCCGTCAGCAAGCAGGGTCTCCAGGGCCTTGTACGCGCCGACGGTTCTTTCGAAGCGGTCGGGGGCGGGCTGATGCAGGATGAACAGGTCCAGGTAGTCGACGCCGAGCTTGCCAACAGCCTTTTCCCAGGCGTGCAACGTCTGGTCGTAGCCGTAGTCACTGACCCAGACTTTGGTCTCGATGAACACGTCGGAACGGTCCAGGCCCGAGTTGCGGATGCCCTCACCGACCTCCCGCTCGTTGCCGTACGCCGCGGCAGTGTCGATGTGCCGGTAGCCGGCCGCCAGCGCCGCTTCGACGGCCGCCGTCGTTTGCTCCGGCGCGCTTTGGAAGACGCCCAGTCCGAGGGCGGGCATCGTGACGCCGTTATTGAGAGTAAGTTCCATGTGCATGCCTTTCACGGTATTCAGGTGTGCGGGATTATGGGAGGGCACGTGAGTACCCCCTTTTCGGATGTAGCCAGGTCAGCGGGCGGCCTCGGCCAGGGGTGCGGGTGCGGCCCCGAGCGGTGTCAGGTAGCTGGCGAGGATGATCGCCAGGATCGCCGCCGGGTGGGCAGTAGTTGCGGGTGCAGGATTCATGTTTTCCATGGAACTGTGATTTCCCAATGGAGGGGAGTCACGGTCGTTCCGGGTAATGCCAGTGCCTCCCTCGTCGCATTGGCCGCGGGTAGCGTGGAGGCCATGACACACAGCGACGACGTGCGGAAGTTCCTGACCTCCCGCCGTGCCAGGATCACGCCGGAGGAGGCCGGCCTCCCGGTCTACGGCGGAAACCGCCGCGTTACCGGGCTGCGCCGCGAGGAAGTCGCGATGCTCGCCGGGATGAGCATCGATTACTACATACGCCTTGAGCGCGGAAACCTCTCCGGCGCCTCGGACAGCGTCCTTGAAGCCCTCTGCCGTGCACTGAAGCTTGACGACGCCGAGACGGCCCACCTTTTTGACCTGGCCCGCGCGGCCACGGCCGCTCCCCGGGTGCGGCGAAAGCGCAGCCCGCAGACAGTGCGGCCGAGCGTGCAACGCGTCATTGATGCGATCACGACGGCGCCGGCCTGGGTCCGCAACGACCGCGGGGATGTCCTTGCCGCCAACGAACTCGGCCGTGCGCTCTACCTGGACATGATGGCTGAGCAGGTGACTCCGCCGAACAGTGCACGGTTCACCTTCCTGAACCCGAAAGCGCGGGAGTTCTTCGCCGATTGGGAACGCAGCGCGGACGACATCGTCGCGGTCCTGAGGTCCACCGCCGGGAAAAACCCCTACGACAGGGACCTCACGGACCTGATCGGAGAGCTTTCGACCCGCAGCGAGGAGTTCCGCACCCGGTGGGCGAGGCACGACGTGAAGTACCACCGCACCGGCCGCAAACGGCTCCACCACCCGATCGTGGGGGACCTGGACCTGAGCTTCGAAGCACTGGAACTGCCCGCGGACCCAGGACTGCGCATCAACGTCTACACGGCAGATCCCGGGACACCCTCCGAGGACGCCCTGAAGGTCCTCGCCAGCTGGGCCGCCACCCAGCGCGAAACGGCAACGGCCGCAGTCAGGGAGAAGGAATGACCGACCGTTCCTCCACCGTGCTCATTGTTGGCGCCACCAGGTCAATGCCCGGGTCCGGTGACGATCTTCTTTCGTTCGGATTCGTGCGCGCCGCCCTTCTTCGCCAGCGTTGAGCACGCCTCCTCGATATCCCGGGCGAGCGTGTCGACGTGCTCGCGGCTCATCGTTTCCTTGACCAGCGCACGCATGATCGTCACGTCCTGGGCGTTCGGCGGCAGTGTGTAGGCCGGCACCATCCAGCCGCGTTCGGCCGAGAGCTGCCAGGCAATGTCGAACTCGTCGTACCCGGGGTCGCCGGCGAGCCGGAACGCAACCAGGGGAAGCTGCTCCTCGTCGGGGCCGATGATCTCGAACCGGCCCATGGCCTCCAACTTCTCGGCGAGGGCGCGGGCGTTGGTCTGCATGTTCTGCATGATGTAGGTGTAGCCGGCGCGGCCATAGCGCACGAAGTTGTAGTACTGGGCGAGAACCATCGACGAGCCGGTGGAGAAGTTCAGGGTGAACGTCGAGTCGGTCTTGCCGAGGTAGTTCTCCTCAAAAACAAGGTCCTTGGCCAGGTCGGCCTTCTCCCGGAAGATCAGCCAGCCGATGCCGGGATAGACCAGTCCGAACTTGTGCCCGGAGACATTGATCGAGCGGACCTGCTCGAGCCGGAAGTCCCACTCGGAGTCCGGGTACAGGAAGGGCCAGACAAACCCCCCACTGGCCCCGTCCACGTGCAGCGGCACATCAAGGCCCCGCTCACCCTTGATCCGGACCAGCAGGTCGTTGATGCCGACGATGTCGTCTTTGTGCCCGGTGAACGTAGTGCCCAGCACGGCTGCGACGCCGATGGTGTTCTCATCGATATGGGCCTGCACGTCCTCCGGGCCGATCGTGTACTTCCCCGGCTGCAGGGGCACGATCCGCGGCTCGACGTCGAAGTAGCGGCAGAACTTCTCCCACACAACATGCACGTCGCCGCCGAACACCAGGTTAGGGCTCGACGTCGATGCGCCGGCGGCCTCGCGGCGTTTGCGCCAGTTCCACTTCAGGGACAGGCCGCCGAGCATGATCGCCTCGGACGATCCCTGGGTCCGGGCGCCCGTCGTCTCGCCGGGAGCGTGGAAAAGGTCTGCGAGCATCCGAATGCAGCGCTGCTCGATTTCGGCCGTGCGGGGATATTCGGCGTGGTCGATGAAATTGCGGTGCAGGTTCGCTGCGATGATCTGCTGGGCCTGCGGCTCCATCCATGTCGTTACGAAGGTCGCCAGGTTGCGGGCCGGATCACCCTCCAGCGCCAGGTCCTCCGACACCAGCCGCAAAGCGTCCTCAGCAGGAATGCCGGTCTCCGGGAACTCCCGGCTCGGAACCTCCTGGGTGACAAATCGGTTGCCGAACAGTGCCACGTCGGCGTCCGCCGGCTGGGAATTTATTGACATCACTTCTCCTAAAGAGACTGTTGAAAGGGGGTTACGGATGAGCTCCACGGCTTGCAGGAGACGAGGCGTCGGTGGATTCTGGACTCAGCATCAGAACCGCGCCGGTGAGAAAGCACAGGCCTCCCACAAATGTGCCGAGATTGGACAGCTCGGCGTTCCAGACATCGCCGCTCGACGGTATGACAAACGCCGCGACAGCCGAGATGCCGAACGCAACGGAGCCGGCCACGTTGATCACGCCGATCTTCCACGTTCGAGTCCTGGGCCGGCCGGCAATGGCGCCGCGACCGGCATCCCGCAACGCCACCCCGCTTGAAACGAGGAAGGCGACTGACCCCAAAGCGTCGGGTCGCCACACTTGCTGCTCGGTCAGCGCCGCACTGAGATTGACCCGCATTGCGTTTGCCGTACTCCAGTTGAACCACAGCGTGCCGGCAAGTTGAACCGCGCCAGCAAGCCAGCCGAGATTCCGTGGCGCCCATACCCAAAACGAATGGCGCCGCGTGGCACCCACGGCCGGGAGCGCGTCAACGGCTTCGCGGTACTGCAGGAACGCCGCACAGGTGAAGAACAGCGAACCGATGAAGAACGTGGCTGCACACAAGCGCAATCCCACGGCCTCGGCGTATAGCGGCACCGCTCCCAGGGCGAACAGACTCGAGCCAATGATGAACAACCAGGCGGTCCACCGGTCCCGTACGGTCAAACGGCCCGCGCTCGAGATCTCAGTCATTGTCGGCCCTCGAGGCAGCCCGATGGTGGACCTTGCCGCCAGCGTCAGGCGCCACGGGCCCTTTCGGGCCCGGGACCGGGAGCACGTTGGAGATCACGAAGGCCACCGCCACAGCCACCACCACCTGCGGTGTTACCGCCACACCGTCCACTCCCAGCAGCAGCGTGGCCAGCAGGGTCGACGTCAACGGCAGCCGCAGCATGGCTGCGCACATGGCTCCCATGCCCATGCCGAGTCCTGCCGCGAGATTCATTCCGGGCAACCCGCTCGCGACGATACCGAGCGCCGCACCGATGAACATCGAAGGGAACACGGGCCCACCACGAAAAGCGCTCAGGGAGAGCCCGTAGGCCAAGGCCTTACAAACGATCAGCAGGAGGAGCGCCGCAAGCGAGTAGTCCGTGGCGTGTTCGACCAGATCCGGAAGGGCGTCCTGCCCCGAAAACAAGACCTGCGTGAAGCTGTTCCCAGAGATCAACTGGTAGGCCATTGCGGCAAGACCGATCAGCAGGCCGAGCCCGGAGGTCACCAACATCCGGTTCAGGTGCACGAGCGGACGAAGCGAGAGCCCGACCCAGCGGATCAACCATCCCAACAGCGCACCGACGACGCCCATGATCACCGCCCAGCCCAGCGTCGCCAGGGTCGGCGGCACAGCAGGCGGCACGACGGGCAGCGCCAGCGAGAAGCTGCCCAGCCCGGTCCAGCCGTCCAGGCCGACGAACACCAGCGCCCCGACGCCGGACGCGAGCAGTCCGGGCAGGGCCATCAGGCTCAGCGTCATTCCCCCGATCCCGGCGGCCTCCATGATCAGGAATGCACCGAGCACGGGGGATCCGAGCAGGGTACTGATCGCTGCGAAGCTGCCAGCCGACGCCATGATCGTCAGGGCCATCGGCGGAGCGTCCTTCTTCGCCAGGTGCACCGCCAACGCCCCGAGGCCGCCACCGATCGCGATCAGCGGACCCTCCGGCCCGAGCACCGCACCCAGGCTGAGCGTGGTCAGCGCCGCGAGAATAATGCCCACGAGCTCCCGGCCGCTGGGCGGACCGCCGCCCGTCTTGAAGCCGAAAGCCGGTGAGTGGCCCCCGGTTCCCGGCAGATACCGGATGGTCGACGCCGTCAACAGCCCACACAGCACCAACCACGGAACCGGCCACCAGGCAGGAGCGGGACCCCCGAGGACTTGTTCAGGCAGGCCGACGAAGACGTACTGCTGGACAACCGCGACCAAAGCGAGAAAGCCGTACGCAATGACCGAGATGGGAACGCCCAAGACCGCAGCCAGCACGAGCGCAGAGATGTACGCCCTGGAACGAATGACGACGGCCGGATCGAAACTGGGCGGCGATGCGGCAGGCTCGCTCATTCCCGGCAACCCGGCGCGACTGTGACGATCCGGGTGACCCCGAATGTCCTTCTTCCAGGTCGGGGCGGCGTGCCCGGCCGGCAACACCGCGGGTCACCGATGATCAACGAGCAGAACATCATCCCTCCTCCTTCCGCCAGACGGCGGGAGCCTTTAGCGAGGTCTCACAAGCGATAGAGGTGGTCCTTCAGATGTTCTCCAAGCTAAACCCTTCCAAGGGGGCAGTCGTCACCCAATGCGGGTGAAAGAGAACCAAAGCGTTGCGGTCACACCCCGGGTGCCCCCGCTCCGTCCGGGCGTGACCACGGCGTGACCGGGCGCTCCTGCCGGACGCCGTCCACCGTGATGTCCACTCGCTCATTGAAGAAACTGACAAGTCCGTGGATCTGCGCGGCGTCGCGGAGCCGCCGGTCATAGCTCCACGCGACGTTCCTGCCCTGCTCGGAGCCAGGGTAGCTCCAGTAGCTCGCCTGGCCCTTGTACGGGCAAATGGTCCGTTTGGGGCTCTCTTCCATCAGATCCAGCCGCACATCCGACGGCGGAATGTAGTAGCGCACCGGCAGCATGGTTTCGTAGAGCAGCTGCGCGCCGTTCGTCGTGGCGAGCGTTACGCCGTCGAGCCCTACCTCAACGGTGAGCGAGGACGCCCGGATGTCCACACGGTGGAACGGATCACGTGGGTGGCCGATGATCTCCTCGTCGTCCTCGAGCCAGCCGAAAGCGTTGAAATCCAGCACCATGTAACCGGCGAGGTCGGGGTCCGCCGGCCGGAAGGCAGCGCGGGGCAGCCTCGCATGGGGAGTGACGACGTCGAGCTCCTCACCGGCCGCCGTGTGCCTGCCGAACGCCGTGCGCGGATCCAGCGCCCGCGGCCCCTCCCGGCTCACTCGGAAGCCGTGTTCCGGGACGTCGCCCGCCTGCTGCCCCGGCGGCGCCAGTTCGGCACGGAGGTCGCCTTCGGAAACGGCGTAGACGGGGGTGATGCGTTTGGGCTCCCACACCAAGAGCGCACCCAGAGTGTCGACGACGGCACGCCCGCCCACCATGGCACGGACCCTTTTCGCGGTGGGCTGGTAACGCAAATCGGGGAACGTGCTGAAGAGGACGTCAGATATCTTCGTGGCCATGACTACAGGGTGGGCGTCCGTTATCCCGCCGTCAACGACTGACCCGGCCACCCGCCGGCCGGCAGGCGGTCAGCGGGGGACGTGAAGGCCGTGGAACGCCATGGTGATGACGTCGTCGGACAGCTTCTCCGGGGACAGCGAGCCGCCCGGCTTGTACCACTCGACGATCGAGTTGATGGTGCCGAACAGCAGCCGGGTGACGGTGCGGGGGTCAATGTCCTGGCGGAGCGAGCCCTCATCCCGAGCCTCGGAAATCAATGCGGCGACCTTGTGGTCGAAGGTGCGGCGCCGTTCCAACGCATCCCGCTCGATCTCCGTGTTCCCGCGCAGGCGCAGCAGCAGCGTCACGAAGGGCAGCCGCTCCACCAGCACCGAGATGGTCTGGCGGACCACGAACTCCAGCCGGGCATCGGCCGAACCGGAGGTTGCCCCGGGCTGGTCCAGGATCGCCTCGAGCCCGCCCAGGGCGTGGTCCAGGGCGAGCTTCAGCAGGTCGCCCTTGGACGGGACGTGGTGGTAGATCGCGGACTTGGAGATGCCCAGGTTCTCAGCAAGGATACCCATCGAGGTGGCATCGTAGCCGTGGCGGTTGAAGACGTCGACGGCGATGACCAGCACCGACTGCTGGTCATAGCCGGGGCGGCCGCGCTTGGTGGTGGTTGCTGTGCTGGGCATAGTGGCTAGTTTCTCACGATCTGGTGCTCACTCAGCCCTTGGGGCGCATGTCGTAGATCCGGCGCAGCTTGCCGTTGGACCGCTCCAGCGAGCCGGGGTCGACGACGTCGACGGTGCAGGAGGAGCCGACGTGGATCTTGATCTGCTGCTGCAGGACCTTGGCGGCGGCCGTGGCGCCCTCGACGGTGACGGTGTCGCGGCGCTCGATCTTGACGGTCAGCTGGTCCATGCGCAGTCCCTCGGGCCGGGTCAGCTCCAGCTGGAAGTGCGGGCTGAGCTCGGGGATGCGCAGGGCGATCTCCTCGATCTGGGACGGGAACAGGTTCACCCCCCGCAGGATGATCATGTCGTCGCTGCGGCCCGTGATGCGGCCCATGCGGCGGTGTGCCGGCCGAGCGGTGCCGGGCAGGAGCCGCGTGAGGTCCTTGGTGCGGTACCGGATGATCGGCAGCGCCTCCTTGGTGAGCGAGGTGAACACCAGCTCGCCCGGTTCGCCGTCGCCCAGCACTACGGTGGGGTCGAAGGCGTCGATGATTTCGGGCCGGAAGTGGTCCTCCCAGATGTGGCTGCCGTCCTGCGTTTCCACGGCTTCGCCGGCGACGCCCGGGCCCATGACCTCGGAGAGGCCGTAGATGTCGCAGGCCTTGAGGTTCATAGTGGTCTCGAGCTCGTGCCGCATTTCCTCGGTCCACGGCTCGGCGCCCAGGACCGCGTACTTCAGCGACGTGGAGGCCGGGTCGATGCCCTGCTTGATCATGGCGTCGGCGATGGTCAGCAGGTAGGTGGGGGTGGCCAGGATGGCATCGGGCTTGAAGTCCTGGATGAGGGTGATCTGGCGCTCGGTCTGGCCGCCGGAGATCGGGATGACGGTGCAGCCGAGGGCCTCGGCGCCGGCGTGGGCGCCCATGCCGCCGGTGAACAGGCCATAGCCGTAAGCGTTGTGCACCTTCATGCCGGGCCGGACGCCGGAGGCGCGCAGCGAGCGGGCCACAAGCTTGGCCCAGTCGGCGAGGTCCTTCTTCGTGTAGCCCACCACGGTGGCGCGGCCCGTGGTGCCGGAGCTGGCATGGATCCGCGCTACCTCGTTCTGCGGCACGGCGAACATGCCGAAGGGGTACTCGAGGCGGAGGTCCTCCTTGGTGGTGAAGGGGAACTTGCCGAGGTCGGAGAGTTCACGCAGGTCCGACGGGTGGACGCCGGCCTCGTCGAACTTGCGCTTGTACAAGGGGACGCGGTCATAGGCGTAGGCCACCGTGTGCTGCAGGCGGCTGAGCTGGAGCGCCTCGAGCTCGTCGCGGGAGATGGTCTCCTCGCGGTCCAGGACAGCGTCGGAAGTGGCGGCGGCAGTTTCTTGGGTCATCAGTGGTTCCCTGTTTCTATTTCTTGGAGATGGTGCGGCTGCGGCCGCGGAACTCGGCGATGAGTTCCCACGTAGGGGCGTCGGTAGCGGTATCGGTGGGGAGCTGGCCCGGAAGGGTTGCTGCGGGGGCCGCGCCGGCCGGTGCCGCCGGGATACCCGCGCCAGGGTCGGCGGCGTAGATCTGGATGTCGTACAGCCCGCTGCGTCCGGTGCTGGCGCGGCGGTTCGCGACGGCGGTCAGCACCTGTCCGCGGAAGGCGGGCTTCAGGAAGTTGATGTCAACGCCGGCAGCAACCGTGATGTTGCCGCTGTCGATCCCGGCTTCGCCGGGTTTCGGGCTGGCCGGGTTGCAGGCGAGGGCGAAGGCGGTGTCGCCGAAGGCGAAGATCATTCCGCCGTGGGCCATGCCGAAGCCGTTGAGCATTTCCTGCCGGAGCGTCATGCGGATCGTGGCATGCCCGTCGTCCAGCGCCAGGACTTCGATGCCCATCCATTCCGAGGCGTAGTCGTCTTTCAGGATGGGGTGGGTGGCCCCGGAAACCGTCAGTTCAGCCATGCGTCGTTGCCTCCAGCTTTATTTACCGAATGTTCATTAGGTAATCCCATGTGGGTGCCCGCTGTCAAGGGGTGTAAGTATGCTGGGACACATGGCCAAAGGAATTTACGTCAGCGCGACCACCCCGGGCTCCGGCAAGTCCCTCATAGCGCTGGGGCTGGCGGACACCCTCCACCGGCACGCGGACCGGATCGGATTCTTCAAGCCTGTGGTTCACGGCAACGACGCCGCGGCGGACCCGATGGTGGCGCTGATGAAGGCCCGGTTCGATCTTGATGACCAGCGCTGCCGCGGCGGCCTGACGTTTGCCGAGGTCCGCGGGCTGCTGGCCGAGGGCAACAGGGCCGAGATCGACGCCCGCTGCGTGGAAATCTTCGCCGAAATGTCCCGCCACTGCGACGTGGTGATTGTGGAGGGGACGGACCTCACCGGCCAGGATGCCGCCGTCGAATTCGACCTCAACGCTCGCCTCGCGAACAACCTGGCCGCCTCGATCGTCGCCGTGGTGGGCGCGAAGGGGCGGACCGTCGCGGAGGCTGCCGACGCCGTCGAGGTTGCCCGCAAGGAACTGGCGGCGGAACACTGCAGCCTCCTGGCCATCATGGTGAACCGGGCCGACCCGGAGGACGTGGACGGGATCGTCGCCGCCGTGAAGCCCGGCGCGTCCGGCCGCCCCGTCTACGTCTTCCCCGAGCTGGAGGACATCGCACGGCCCACCACCGGGGAGGTGGCCTCGGCCCTTGGGATCCGCCAGGTGGCCGGCCGGCAGGACATGGAACGCGACGTCCATTCCATCAAGGTGGCGGCGATGAATGTGGCCAACTTCCTGCACGTGCTCGACGACGGCGCCCTCGTGATCGTCCCGGGTGACCGTGCGGACGTGATGGTCGCGTGCCTCGCGTCATCGTTCTCGCCGGAGTTTCCGGTGCCGTCTGCGCTCATCCTCACCGGCGGCCTGGCCCCGGACCCCAACATCTACTCGCTGCTGGCGCAGGCGCCATTCCCCGTGTTCGCGGCCCCGGACGATACCTACACCACCGCCAAACGGGTGTCCGAGGTCCGCAGCGAGATCTGGTCGGGGCACCGCCGCAAGGTGGCCTCGGCCGTGGGGCTGTGGGCTAAGCGCGTGGATGAGGCCGAGCTGGTGGAGCGGCTGCACCTGCCGCGGCTGGAGCGGATGACGCCGCTGCGGTTCCTGCACGACCTCATTGAGCGGGCCCGGCTGCAGCGCCGGCACATTGTCCTGCCCGAGGGGAACGACGTGCGGATCCTGCGGGCCGCCGAAATTCTGCACCGGCGGGACGTCTGCGAACTCACGATCCTGGGCAATGAGTCGGCGGTCCGGGAGCTGGCGTCCACCCAGGGCATCGACCTCTCCGGCATGAGCATCGTGGACCCCGCGACGTCGGAGCTGCGCCAGCAGTTTGCCCAGAAGTACGCGGAGCTGCGGGCGCACAAGGGCGTGGACCTGGCCCGGGCGCTGGAAGTCATGCTCGACGGCAGCTACTTCGGCACCATGATGGTGCAGCTCGGCGTGGTGGACGGCATGGTGTCCGGCGCCGCGCACACCACGGCCCACACCATCCGGCCCGCGCTGGAGTTCGTCAAGACCCGGGACGGCGTCAAGATCGTCTCCTCGGTGTTCCTGATGCTGATGCCGGACCGGGTGCTGGTGTACGGCGACTGCGCGGTCAACCCTGACCCGAACGCGGAGCAGCTGGCGGATATCGCGCTGGCCTCGGCCGAGACGGCAGCCCAGTTCGGCGTGGAGCCGCGGGTGGCCATGCTGTCCTACTCCACCGGCGGATCCGGGACCGGGGAAGCAGTGGACAAAGTCCGGCAGGCCACCGAAGTCGTGAAGGACCGCCGCCCGGATCTGGCCGTTGAAGGCCCCATCCAGTACGACGCCGCCGTCGACGCCGCGATCGCCGCGTCCAAGATGCCGGGCTCGTCCGTGGCAGGGCAGGCGACCGTGTTCATCTTCCCGGACCTGAACACCGGCAACAACACCTACAAGGCGGTGCAGCAGTCCTCGGGTGCGGTCGCTGTCGGGCCAGTCCTGCAGGGTCTCCGGAAGCCGGTTAACGACCTCTCTCGCGGGTGCACCGTGGAGGACATCGTGAACACGGTGGCCATCACCGCCGTGCAGGCGCAGTCCGTGGAGCCCGCTACCGAGCCTGAACCTGCGGCTGCCCGCGCATAGTCAGCAGTTCCGGCTCGGCTGTTTTCCCGGGCAGCTGTCTTCCGGGTCAGCTGTTTTCCGTCAGCTGTTTTCCGGCTGTGCCGGATTGTCGGGGTCTTCCTCCTTGGCGGGCTCATCGGCCAGGCCCGCCGGCGTGAGATCCAGGTCCTCCAGATTCTCGGGGGCCTCGGGCGCTTCGCCGACCTCGGCGGCCTTGGGGTTTCCTGTGTCGTCCAGGGCCGGGTTCGCGCCGACGACGCCGGTGGGATCCGGTTTACCGGAACCGCTGGCGGGTTCGGTGCCCGCTGGTTCGGTGCCCTCCGGCTGGGTCGCGTCGTCAGTCATGGAAATCCCCTTCGTGAGTTGTCCAGTTGGTCCGCCGACTCTAGGCGCCCGGCCCGGCTTTCGCAACGGATGGGCGCCACTGGCGTTCCGGCAATTTGGTCCGGCAATTTATAGTGGATCCCACGGAGCGCTCGGCCAGGCTCCGGCGTGATGCCAGTCCCGGCGCACCCTCGGGTAGCGTCGAAGCCAAGGCTTAGGAGGCCCCATGCTCGTGCTCGTCATCAACTCTGGCTCGTCTTCGCTCAAGTATCAGGTGCGCGACGTCGAGGCCGGCAGCGTGCTCACCGAAGGCCTGGTCGAGAAGATCGGCATGGGTGCCGGCGGTGAGGGCGACGGCCAGATCGAGGGCCCGCGCGACCACGCCCAGGCGCTGGAGCAGGTGGACGCCGCCATCCACGACGCCTTGGGGGACCGCGTACTGGATGCCGTCGGCCACCGCGTGGTGCACGGCGGGGAGCGCTTCGCCGAGCCGGTGCTGGTCAACAACGAGATCACCCGGGCCATTGAGCGGCTGAACCCGCTCGCCCCGCTGCACAACCCCGCCAACGTCCTCGGCATCCGCGCGATCTCGAAGAAGTGGCCCGAACTGCCGCAGGTGGCCGTGTTCGACACCGCCTTCCACCGCACCCTGCCCGAGCACGCCTGGCGCTATGCGGTGCCGGACGAGCTCTACACGAACCACGGGATCCGCCGCTACGGCTTCCACGGCACCTCGCACGAATACGTTGCGCACCGGGCGGCGGCGCTGCTGGATGTTCCGGTCGAGGAGTTCGACGCCGTGATCGCCCACCTGGGGAACGGCGCCTCGGTCACCGCGATCCGCGGCGGCCAGTCAATCGACACGTCCATGGGATTCACGCCCCTCGAGGGTCTCGTCATGGGCACCCGCTCCGGCGACCTCGATCCGTCCATCCTGGTCTTCCTCGGCCGGAACGGATGGTCACCCGAGGACCTGGATTCGATGCTGAACCGGCAGTCCGGGCTCAAAGGCCTGGCCGGCAACAACGACATGCGCTCCGTGGTGGAGGCCGCGGAAGCCGGCAATGCCAAGGCGGCCATGGCCCTGGCGGTCGCGTCCTACCGGCTCGCGAAGTACATCGGCGGCTACCACGTGGCCGTGGGCGGCGCGAAGGCTCTTGTCTTCACGGCCGGAATCGGCGAGAACTCGCACCAGTTCCGGAACCTGGTGGCGCAGCGGCTCGGTGCCCTCGGCGTCGAACTCGACGCCGGGCTGAACCGGGAACGGTCCAGGGAACCCCGCGTCATTTCCACCCCGACGTCGGCCCTGCCGGTCCTTGTGGTCCCCACTGACGAGGAACGGGCGATCGCGGAGGCAACGGCCGCCGCCGTCGCGCAGGCATCCGTTGCTCCATAGCCGCCCTGTTGGCCGCGCAAAACGGCGCTTCCGGAGCAACGGATGGGTAGCGTTGGGGACATGAATGAACCCAAGCCACTGCCTCCGCTGCCCATCCGCACCGAGCGGCTGGTGCTGCGGCGTTTTGCAGCCGCCGACCTCGATGCCTTCCATGCCTACCACTCGCTCCCGGAAACCGCCCGGTTCCTGCCCCGCGAGGCCAAGAGCTACACCCAGTCGATGGAAACGGTGGGACGGTACGCCAACTTCGAGTTCGAGAAGGAGGGCGACTGGGTGGCCTTGGCCATTGAGGCCCAGGATTCGCCCGGCCTCCTCGGCGAGGTGGTGCTGAAGTGGCTGGAGGGGTGCGGGCAGGCCGAGATCGGCTGGAGCCTGGCCCCGGAGGCGCGGGGACGGGGCATCGCGAGCGAGGCCGCCCGGGCACTGCTGAAGCTCGGCTTTGAGGACCTGGGCTTCCACCGCATCGACGCCAAGCTCGATGCCCTGAACACAGCCTCGGCGGCGCTTTGTGAACGGCTCGGCATGCGCCTGGAATCACGGCAGGTGGACAAATGGCATTACAAGGGCGAATGGGCCACGGAAGTGGTGTACGCCATGCTCGCGGACGAGTGGAAGGCCCGCTGACCGGGCCCGGCGCTTGAACTCGGTCAACTCCGCCTGGTGCAGCGTAGCGGCCGACTCAACCATCGGCCGCAAGCTCAACCGCGGGCCTCAGGTGCCGGACGAACCAGGCTCATAGGTCCCGTACGTCGGGAGCCCGGCCGACTCATAGACAAGAATCGCGAGTCCGCCCGGCGTCGCCTCATGGCGGACCAGACGCAGGCCCGCCGGGGCGCCGCCGGCCGGAAACAGTTGCCTGCCGTTACCGACCACCACAGGGGCGATCACCAGCCTCAGTTCGTCGATCAGCCCCTTCGCCAGCAGCGACTGGGCCAGCCGGGCACTCCCGTGGATCTGCAACTCCCGGCCGGGCTGCCTCTTCAACTCAGCGACCTGTGCGGGGACGTCCCCGGACAGGATGGTCGTGGGCGCCCAACCAGCCTGCGCCAGGCTCTGCGAGGCCACGTACTTCGGCAAACCGTTCATCTTCTCAGAGAACGGATCATCAGGGTCCGTGATTCTCGGCCAGTCCCTCGCAAAGTTGACGTAGGTGCGGCGGCCGAACAGCAACGCATCCGCCTCACCCAGCCAGTCCGCCGCCTGCTGTATGAATTCCTCGTCAAGATAGGGGACGAACCAACCTCCTTGTGAGAAGCCGTCGCTGGTATCCTCCTCGGGCGATCCAGGACCCTGCGCCACGCCGTCCAATGTGAGGAACTCTGTCAGCGTTAGTCTCATCGTGTTGCCTCTCCGTGCGGGGTGCTGGGTGCCGGGTGCTGGGGCCTGGGTGCTGGGGCCTGGGTGCCGGGTTCACCGGCCCGGGCTGGGCCTGGAATCACGGCAGGTGGCAAGTGGCACAACAAGGACGAACGGGCCACGGAAATGGTGTACACCATCCCCGCGGATGAATGGAAGGCCCGGCAGCAGGTACCCGGCGGCCGAAGGCGCAGCGAAGCCCCAATCTAAGGGACGCGCAAATCTAAGGGAAGTACCGACCTGTCGGGGTAGCGCTCTGACGGGGTGGCGGTCTGTCGGGACGCCGATCTGACGCAGATGGCCGGAATGAAGTCCTCATTCCGGCCATCTGCGTCCATTCGGAACCGATTCGGGCCCGGGCCGAACCCGATTCGGGTTCCCGACTTAGGGTGCCGGCGGCGCGGTGGATACCGGCGCCGGTGAGACCGTGCCCGGTGCGGGAGCCGCGGGTTGCGTCAGTTGCTGCCCTGCCGGCTCCGTGGCACCGGAGCCCGGGGCGGGACCGGACGACGTCGTACCGTCACTCGGCGCCGCGACTCCCGTGGCTCCCGTGGGTCCCGGGGCCGGGGCCTGCGTGCTGCCGGGGGTGGTTTCGGCAGTGGCTCCCGACGTCGTACCGGGCGTGGCAGCGGTACCGGCACCAGGCGTGGCGCCGGAGGTTGCGCCGGGCGTGGCACCGGAGGTTGCGCCGGGCGTGGCGCCCGGAGTTGGCGCTGTGCCGGCGGACCCGGCCGGGGTGGCGCTCGGATCGGCCTTGATGACAGCCATGATCTGTTCCTTGTACGCGCTGAGCCGGCCCTGGATCTCCGAGAGCGGCTGGTTCCGCAGGTCCTTGCCGTAGGCGGCGATCTCCTGCCACAGCTCGTTGAGCCTGGTCATGCCGTCGCTGCTCAGGGGCCCATCCAGGGTCAGGACAAGTTGGCTGGCCAAGGCGTAGGTCAGGCACCGGACGCAGTTGTAGTTCGCCGACGCCGAGAGATTTTCCGGAACGATCACATCGGTCTGTCCCACAATCAGGACCACCTGGAAGCCCACCGCCACGGCGGCGCAGTCCGCGCAGCTGGCAAAGGCGTACGCCTCATTCCTGGTGTCCACGGTGTCACCGTCCTCGGCCCAGACCAGGGCGAAGGCGACGTCGTAGACCACGGAACCGTCAGTGGTGTTGACCGCGAGCGACTGGTTGCCGTCGTCCTCCGGATCGGCCGGCTTGTCGAAGGGGAAGACCCAGGAAGGGGCAGCCGGCGCCGCCGCGGGGCCGGTCTGGTTTGCGGTGCTGGCCGTGCCGGACTGCCGGGGCACCAGGACCATGCTCAGCTGCGGGTCCTCGCGTGTGGGCCGCCGGGCGCCCTCCGGCCACAGGGCAACGGTCGTTCCCGACTGGCCCTCGGCCATCCGGGACGCGGCGGAGGCCGGGAAGACGGCGGTGGTGGCGTCGGCAAGGGTGCCGCGCTCGTAGGGCTGGACCGGGCGGTAGGTGTCAGCTCCCGGCCACCAGGCCCAGGCGAGGCCCGCCGCCACCGCCGCGATCGCAACGATGGCGGTGGCACGCTGGAGGGCCTTGCCGCGGGTCCTGCGCCACAGGCCGGTGGCCAGCTGGCGGACCAGGCGCAGCAGGATGTAGAAGATGCCCAGCACCGGCAGCGCCAGGCAGGCGATCGCGATCACCCGCACAGCGGCGTCGGCGACGTCCCCGGTGGCGACGCTGTGGGAAAGCATGGCCTGCTGTTTCAGGCCGTTGTCCCAGGCGGTGCCCAGAACGCGCGGCAGGGTGAGCACCATGGTGGCCATGCTGAAGAGCAGCAGGGGGACCGTGACCAGCACCCAGATGGTGACCACGGCCCGCGCCCAGGGCTTCAGGAGCCCGGCTTCGGGATCTGTCTTCCGCCACGGCACCAGGGCCAGCAGCGTGGGCTTGATGCGCTGGAACAGGTCCGGGACACCGGTAGCGTCGGCCAGGATATGGTAGCCGTCGAAGCGGACCAGCGGCATCAGCTGCCGGACCATCTGCAGGATCTGGGTAACCACCACCAGCAGCAGCGCATCGAAGCCGGTGGCCCACCAGATACCCATGATCGCGACCGCCACGATGGCGTTGAAGTACAGTCCGCCGAGGTCCGTGCGCAGCCGGCCGCCGCGCCCCAGCCGGTAGGAATCCGTGACGTCGGTATAGAAGGCCGGCCACATCAGATACAGGCCGGTCCCCATGGCGCCGGGGGTGGCCCCGCCGCGGCGGGCGGCGGCGGCGTGGCCGAACTCGTGGAAACCGGCCGAGAGCACCGTGACCACCAGGATCAGAAGCACCAGGCCGGGGTTGGCGAAGGCCTCATGCGTTGCCGATGCCAGACCCTTGACCATCAGCACCCACCAGCACGTGGCCAGGAAGGCCGCGGTCACGGCCACCACGATCAAGGGGTTGAACAGCGTGGCGAACGGCGCGGTGATCTTCCGGGTGCGGTCCGGATCGGTCACCGAGTACCGGAAGCGCATCCCCAGCAGCGGGTTCGATTTCTTTACCGCGGGCTCGGAGCCGTCCGCCAGCTGCAGGAGGCCGAGGGGGAGCAGCTGGGAAGTGATCAGGGTGCGGACGTTCTCGGCACTGACGAGCCGTCCGAAAGTGTCACTGGCGTGCCCGGCGATTTCTTCCAGGCCCCGCTCGCCGTCGATCGCCTCGAGCACCAGGTACAGCAGTCGGGTGAGCTGGATGGTCTGGCCGTCGGAACGGCGCACGAGGGACGGGGCTTCCTTGTAACCGGACCCCTTCGCCTCGCCGATCAGCTGGACGCCGGCGGCCCGCACCGGAACCGGGTGCAGGCCGACCGCCGCGGACGCCGCCGGGCCGGCAGCGTCGCCGCGTGCACCGGCTCCGGAGTCGGTGCCGGAGCCGGGCGATGTGGCGGCGGATGTGGCGCCGCCGGCGGCAGGCAGGGCCGGAGGGCCGTCCTGCCCGGACGGCCCTCCGTGCACAGTGCTCATCTAGGTGCTACTGCTTCAGGTCGGACTGCTGGTCAGCCGACGCCGTAGCGTCACCATGGATGTCCTGGTTGATGATGGCATCCTGCTGGGCGACGGCGAACGCGTTGCTGTCGATGGAGCCGATGTTGGCGCCGACGGCAGCGTCGATCGGCGCGGCCACGTTGGCGTTGGCGGCCACCGCACCGTTGATCGGTGCCGCGATGCCAGCGTTGGCGTCCAGGTTCACATCGACGTTGAGCAGGTTGCCGTTGAGGGCACCCGCGGCGCCGGCAGCGGCTCCCACGTCAGTCGGCAGCGCACCGTCCAGGTCCGGGGCCGTGCCATCCGGCAAGACGCCGGTGGCATCGGCGGGTACCGTGCCGGCCGGTACAGCGCCGCCGAGATCGGCCGTGGCGGCAGGCGTGGCCGGATCGGTGGGGGCAGGCGCTGCGGCAGAATCTGCTGTGGTCCCGGCATCCGTACCGGTGCCCTGGTCGATGACACTGTCCTGGGTGGAGTCTGCCGTGGCATCGCCTGTGACGCCCTGGTTGATAATGGTGCCCTGGTCGGCGAGGGCCTGGGACTCAGACCCGAAAGAGAGCACGTTTGCCGAGGCTGCCGCATCAATCGGCGCGGCAACGTTGGCGTTGGCCGCGACGCCGAGGTCGATCGGCGCCGCGGCGCTGATCCCCAGGTTCAGGTCGGCGTTCAGGTCCAGGACGGAGGCGACTTCCTTGTCCGGGAGAGCGGTGCCGCCCTGCGCCATCAGCTCATCATCAGTCAACGGGGTCATTCCCTGCTCAACGCTCATAACAAACTCCATCTCCGGCACCGTGTGCCCGGTCAAAGCCCTACGACGCCCCGCCCCCAGCGGACGGGTTCCACGTCGAAGTGCCCATCATGCCAGTAAATAGTAAGCATGATGAGCAAATATCGGTAGCGGGCTCCCGGATTAATGCCGGAAAGCCCGCTGACCGGCCGGAAAACGCATCGATTGCTCCGTAAGTGCCCTCATGGAGGTCCCAAAGGGCGCCCACGGAGCAACCGATGGGGTTCTTACTTCAGTCCGGATTCGGGCAGCAGTTCGGTGGCGCCGAGGGAATCGGCGACGAACGCGTAGTCCCAGGCCCGTTCGCGCCACTGCACGTACCGACCCGACGCGCCGCCGTGGCCGCCTTCCATCTCGATTTTCAGGACGACGGGTTCGCTGCCGGTGTTCACCTCGCGCAGCCGCTGCACCCACTTGGCCGGCTCCACGTAGAGCACGCGGGTGTCGTTGAAGCTGGTGACCGCGGCGATCTTCGGGTACGCCACGGCACGGACGTTCTCGTAGGGCGTGTACGACTTCATGTACGCGTACACGGCCGGGTCGGTGATTGGGTTGCCCCATTCCTCCCACTCCAGCGCCGAGAGCGGCAGGTCGGGGTCCAGGATGGTGGTCAATGCGTCCACGAACGGGACGGCGGCAACGATCGCCGCGTACTTTTCCGGCGCCAGGTTGGCGACCGCGCCCATGAGCAGGCCGCCGGCGGAGCCGCCCATCGCCGCGATCCGTGCCGGGTCGACCCAGCCGGAACCGGCGAGCCAGTCCGTGGCCGCAATGAAGTCGGTGAACGTGTTTTTCTTGTGCAGCTTCTTGCCGTCGTCGTACCAGTGCCGGCCCAGCTCGCCGCCGCCCCGGATGTGGGCGATCACAAACACGATGCCCCGGTCCAGCAGGGACAACCGGGGGATCCCGAAGCCCGGATCCATGCTCATTTCGTAGGAGCCGTAGCCGTACACCAGGCCGGCCGCCGTCGAATCCTGCCGGACGGAGGCATGGCGGAGGACCGAGAGCGGAATCCGGGTCCCGTCGGACGCCACCGCCCATTCCCGGGTGGCGACGTAGTCCGACGGCGTGTAGCCGCCCAGCACCGGGCTCTCCTTGCGCAGCAGGAGTTCACCGGCCGGGAGCTCCGGGGTGGGCAGCACAAAGTCGTAGACCCGCGACGGGGTGAAGTAGGAGGTGTAGCCCATCCGGATGACGGGCGCCTCGTAGTCGGAGCCCGCGACGCCGGCGGTATACAGCTCTTCGGCGAACGCAGGTTCCACGGCGGCGCCCTGCTCCGGGGTGCCCAGTCCTGCCAGGGGCAGGACCTGGACCCGTTCAATGGTGTCCTTGCGCACGGAGACCACCGCGTGGGTCGACGTGACGCCAGCGCCGTTGACCCGGACCTGGTCGGAATGGGCGACGACGGTATCCCAGTGCTGCTCGGCGAGCGGCTTTGCGAGCTCGGCCGGGTCCACCAGCGAGACCATGGAATTGATGGCGTCCTTGTTGTGCGTGAGCAGAATCCGCTCCCGGCCCCGTCCCGTGGCTTCCGCCAGCAGGAACGGCTCGGCCTCGTAGAGGATGCGCTCGTCGCGGGAGATCACGGTGCGCAGGCCGGCGTCGGGGTCATCAAAGCGCAGCAGGCGGGTCTCGCTGAACTCGGAGCAGCCGATGCTGAGCACCAGGTGCCGCCGGTCGGCAGAGAGCTCGAAGCCGAGCCACATGGCGACGTCGTCCTCCTGGTAGATGACCGTGTCCTCGCCGACGGGTGTGCCGAGCACGTGGGACTTGACCTGGTACGGCCGCCACGAATCGTCCACCACGGTATAGAAGATCCGGCTGCCGTCGGGGGAGAAGGAGATGCCGTAGAAGACGTTCTCGATCACATCCGGCAGCAAGTCGCCGGTGCGGAGGTCCTTGATGCGCAGGGTGAAGCGCTCGTCGCCGGCGTTGTCCACGGCGTAGGCGTAGAGGGTGCCGTCGATGGTCGTGGCGGCCCCGCCCACGGCGAAGAACGGCTTGCCCTCGGCCTCGAGGTTGCCATCGAGCAGGACCTCCTCGCCGGGGATGACGACGCCGGCCTCCACGGCCGGCGGAGTCCAGTCCGCGACGCGGTCCCCGGTGTCCTGGCCGCGCACGCGGCAGTGGATGCCGTACTCCTTGCCCTCGACCGAGCGGGTGAAATACCACCAGCCGTCCTTGCGGTTCGGGACGGAAAGGTCAGTTTCCTGGGTGCGGCCCTTGATTTCCTGGAAGATTGCCTCGCGCAGCGGCTCCTGGTGCGCGGTCACGGACTCCTGGTAGGAGTTTTCAGCTTTGAGCAGGTCCACGACCTCTGCGGACTCCTTGTCCCGGAGCCACTCGTAGTTGTCCTCGAACGCGTCGCCGTGATGGGTGCGCACCGAGGGAACTTTCCGGGCGACGGGAGGCTGCGGGGACGGCGGGGCGGGAGTCTGGGTCATGGACCCAATCTACCGAAGAGCGGCGCCTCAATTGCCGTTCTGCAGATTGTTGGCCGCCACGTAGCCGGCGAGCGTTCCCGAGCGCAGTGCGGCGGAGAGCGCTGCGGTCGCGGCAGGGTCCTTCAGGACAATCGACTGGCCGTCCCGGCTGGTCCCGGTGCCGGCGGTCGGCAGGGTGAAGAACACGCCACGTCCCGGCGGCGTGCTCCGCAGGCCGAAGGCGAGGTTTTCCAGCGACTCCAGGGTGAAGCTTGCGTCCAGGGTCACGTGCGGCAGCACCGTCTTGATGAGTTTGCGGACGGTGCCGCGGTCCGCCAGGCCGCCTTCGGAAGCCAACTTGGCCATCATGGCTTTCAAGAACGTCTGCTGGTTCCGGACCCGCTGGTAATCGCCATCGGCGAAGGCATGGCGCTCGCGGACGAAGGCCAGGGCCTGCAGCCCGTTGAGGTGGTTCACGCCCGCCGGGAAGTGCACCTTGTCATCTGCGGTGGCGGTGAATGACTGTTTGATGTTGACGTCGACACCGCCGAGCGCGTCCGTCATGGCCGCGAACCCTTGAAAATCCAGCATCACCGTGTGGTCGATGTGCGCACCCAGCAGCGCCTCCACCGTCCGCGTCATCAGCGGCAGTCCGCCCAGTTCCAGCGCGGCATTCACCTTCGCGGTTCCGTGGCCGGGGATGTCCACCCAAAGATCGCGCATGATCGAGATGCCGTAGACGCTCTTCCGGTCCGCCGGGAGGTGGATCAGCACAAGAGCGTCGCCGCGCTGGTCGGAGGTGGTGCCGCGGGCCGCCGCCGCCCGCTCATTCACCCGGCTGTCGCTCCCGATCAGCAGGATGTTGAGGGCGACGGCGGGTGGTTCCGGGGTGGGCGTGGGGGTGGGTGGCGGCGAGGGCGTGGGGCTCGGTGCCCTCGCCGTGGCGGCAGCCGGGGTGGCGGCCGGTGCCGTGGCTCCGGCCGGGCCGGTGCCACCGGGCCGCTGCACGGTGAGGACGTAGGCCGCGACGGCCACGACGACCGCGAGCAGCGCCCCCAGGAGCAGAATAATCGGACGACGGCGGCCTGCCGCAGGGGACGGGGGAGGGGACGCCGCGGAAGCCGCGGCTGCTGGCTCCGGAGCGTTCCCCATGAACGGACGCTAGCACCGCTGCTGCCGCGGGCTAAGGGTCCAAGGGTCTCTCCTGGCCCCTCAGTTGACGGGAGTCAGTTCCCGTTCTCGAACTTGTTCGTCGCGACGTATTCGCCCAGGGTGTCAGAGGCCATCGCCGCGGAGATCTTTTGGATGGCGTCCGGGTCGGCCAGCACGATCGACTGGCCGTCCGTGGACGTTCCGATGCCCCCGGTCGGCAGGGTGAACATGACGGTGTTCTGCGCCCGGATGTCCTTGAGCTCGAGCCCCAGCCCTGCCACGGCTCCCGAATCAAAGGTCTTGTCGACCGTGACGAACGGCGAGACGGCACCGACCATGTTGTTGATGGTGATCGGGTTGCTCAGCGTCTGGCCGGCAGTCGATTTCTTGATGATGGCCCGCAGGAACTCCTGCTGGTTGCGGACCCGCTGGTAGTCGCCGTCGGCGTAGGCATGGCGTTCGCGCACGAAGGCCAGGGCTTGGGTTCCGTCGAAGGTGTGCTGGCCCGGGGCGAAGGACTGGCCCGGCAGTGCGGTGGAGCTGAACGGCACCTTGATGTTCACAGTTACCCCGCCCAGCGCGTCGGTGAGGCCCTTGAAGCCCTCGAAGTCGATCATCGCCACGTGATCGATGCGCTGGTGGAAGATCGACTCGACGGTCTGCACCATCAGCGGCGTACCGCCAAGGGCCAGTGCCGAGTTGATTTTCGCCTCGCCGTGCCCGGGGATGTCCACCCAGAGGTCGCGCATGATGGACATCGTGTAGATGTTCTTGCGGTCCGCCGGGATGTGCATGAGCATCAGCGTGTCCGCGCGCTGGTTCGTGGGCGTTCCACCCGCGGCATCAGCCTCGGTGGCGCCGCGGCTGTCGCTGCCCATCACCAGGATATTCATCGCGGTGTTGGTCTTCTGCGGACGCGTGGACTCGTCGGGGAAGGCCTGCTCAATCTTGCTCGTGCCGGAGTCGAAGGTCCGGGCCAGGTTGAAGAGGTAGCCGCCAGCCACCACAGCGACGAGCGCCACGACTACGGCAACGGCGATCAGCACCTTGCGGCCCCGGTGTTTCCTCACGGGCCGCCGTTCCCTGGATCCGGCCGCGGGGACTTGGTCTGCGCTGTCGAAGGGGTGCGTCATGTATTCCTCTTGGTCAGTCGGGACGGTGCCCGGAATCTATCTGTCGCTACTCAGGCTGGCTGCACTCAGGCTGGCTGCGCCGGGGGCCAGGTGCCGGAAAGTGGGCCCGGTGGCGGCCTTCTTTACAGTACACCGGGCGCGGCAACAACAGTTTTGGACAAAGAAGGCACTAGATAACGCGGGGTTCCCCGGATATGAAGCGCACTGTTGCCTGCGTCACACTCCCTGCCTAGGCTGGGGGCGGTCGCAGCGTCGCGGCCAAACCGGTCGCAGCGTCGCGGCCAAAGCAGTAAATGCACGAACAGGGGAATCGTTTGAACCACAAACTCCGGGTTCTTGTCAGGCTCGACCTCGATTGCGGTCAGGCAGAAGTAGCAGCGCAGGGACATGTGACGGCAAGAAGCCTCCAGGCCCTGTACGTGGTGGTCAAGCGGGCGAACCACCTGAGAGAAGGACTCCATCTGGTGTTGGATGTCAGCCACGCCGTGGTGGAGCCGGCAGCCCTGGAGCAGCTGCGGGAGTGCTCAGCCTCCCACCACCTGCCCGCCGCCATTGATCCGCTTCAGTCCGAATGCCAGCTCAGCATCGTGGCGCCGGTGGAACCGATGGCGGTTCCCCGGGCCAGGAGGTTGGCGGCATAGCTCCGGGCCGTCGAACGAAAACCCCTCCGGGAGTGCCCGGCTCTTGCGGCCACTCAGCCGTTGTGGAACTCAGCTGTGGTGCGCGCGAAACGCAGGATGGTGAGGAGCGCGGGCGCGAGCTCGTACTCCATCTGCCGGTACATTCCCTCGCCGCGCCCGTAGGGATCCACGACGTCGTCCTCTGGAACGTCCTGGGCAAGTGTCAGGTGCCGGACCGCAGCGGCCCGGGCGGGCAATTCGCGCCAAAAGCTTCTCAGGTCCACCGCCGGATCCGCCGTGCCATCCCGCTGGGTGCTGCCGCGCTGTTCCAGGACCCTCAGCATGCGCGCGAACTCGCGGATGGTAAACGTGCGCCGGAGCAGGGAGGCATCCATCTGCAGTGCTTCGCCGCGGTGATGTGCGGCCATGGTCAGGACCAGATCGGTGTGGCGCAGGATCGTCGGCGTCAACTGCCGGGCGGCAAAGCCGTCCGGTGTTCCGCCATAACTCCGGATGATGTCCGCTGAGCTGGGCTGGACGGGCTCGCCCACCATGGCCCGGGTGCCGGCACTCTCTACCTCAAAGGCGCCGGGTTTCATCCGGTCAAGTCCTGCCTGGAGCAGGCGTTCCGCGACGGGGGAACGGCAGATGTTCCCTGTGCAGACGGTCAGGATCCGAATGGGTGGGGACGACTCCAAGGCTTCCATTTTCCGTTTCGTGATGCTTAGCGGCGACGTAATGTCCGAGCTTATCGTTCCCCGGGCACGGGCGCGCGTTTCCAGCTGGCTGGATGACTGGCTGGACGGCTGGATGGCTGGACGGCGCTATTCGGCGGACGGCCGCCGTCGTTGCTGTTTCGTCGCTGCCCGCTGTTCCTTTGCGGCGAGGCGTCGACGGTTCGAGCCGCGGGTGGGTTTGGTCGCCCGGCGGCGGGCGGCCTCGGGGGCAAGGCCCTCTGCCACGAGGCCGGCGAGCTTGGCCAGGGCGATCTCGCGGTTGCGCAGCTGGGAGCGCTGCTCGGCGGCGGTCACGGTGATCACTCCGGCGATGAGGCGCCGTTCAAGGCGGGTGGCCAGTATCAGCCGTTGACCATCCGAGAGCGCCGTCGAGGCCGCGACGTTCCACGAGAGTTCGACGCGGCTGTCCGAGGTGTTGACGTGCTGGCCGCCTGGCCCGGACGAGCGCGAGAACCGCCAGCGGAGTTCCGACGCGGGAATGGTGAGCGCGGCCGACACCTCCAGATCCATGCAACCAGCGTTACACGGATTCCTGTCCTTGACGCATCTCCGGCCTTCCGCATATCCTGAACGAACGGTCGGTAATTATTTATCCGAAATCATTAGGAGCAACCATGGCATCGCAGACCCTGCAGTCAGTGCCCGCCGATCCATCGCAGGCACGGCATGAACTGAGCCCCGAGGACGCGGCCCGGCTCGACGCCGAGGGCCAGGCATACTTCGACAAGGTCATGGCGGAAGATTCCCGGATCGAGCCGCGTGACTGGATGCCCCCGGCCTACCGCAAGACGCTCCTGCGCCAGATCTCGCAGCACGCGCACTCGGAGATCATCGGCATGCAGCCCGAAGCCAACTGGATCTCCCGCGCCCCGAGCCTGAAGCGTAAGGCCATCCTCATGGCCAAGGTCCAGGACGAGGCCGGCCACGGTCTCTATCTGTATTCCGCTGCTGAAACCCTCGGCCAGCCGCGCGATCAGATGATGCAGGACCTGATGGACGGCAAGGCCAAGTACTCCTCCATCTTCAACTACCCCGCCCGCACCTGGGCCGACATGGGTGCCATCGGATGGATGGTCGACGGCGCCGCGATCGCCAACCAGGTGCCGCTCTGCCGCGCCTCCTTCGGCCCCTACGGCCGGGCCATGGTGCGGGTCTGCAAGGAAGAGTCCTTCCACCAGCGCCAGGGCTTCGAGATCCTGCTGGAACTCTCCAACGGCACCCCCGAGCAGAAGCAGATGGCACAGGAAGCGGTCAACCGCTGGTACGCCCCCGCCCTGATGATGTTCGGCCCGCCGGACGACGATTCGCCCAACTCCAAGCAGTCCATGGCCTGGAACATCAAGCGGTTCAGCAATGACGAGCTCCGCAACCGGTTTGTCGGCATGATGATGGAGCAGGTCAAGGTCCTCGGCCTGACGCTTCCGGACAAGGACATCCGGTTCAACGAGGAAACCAAGAAGTGGGAGCATGGGCCGCTGGACTGGGATGAATTCCATGAAGTCCTGGCCGGCCGCGGCCCCTGCAACGCCCAGCGCCTGGAACGGCGCCGCGAGGCACACCAGAACGGCGCCTGGGTGCGCGAAGCCGCAGCCGCATACGCCGAGAAGCAGAGCCGCAAGCAGAAGGAATCAGCAGCATGACAACCGAACCCCACGCAGGCAACGTCTGGCCCATCTGGGAAGTATTCGTCCGCTCCAGCCGCGGCCTGTCCCACGTCCATGCAGGATCGCTGCACGCGCCCGACGCGGCCATGGCCCTGCGCAACGCCCGGGACCTCTACACCCGCCGCAACGAAGGGGTATCCATCTGGGTGGTCCCGGCCGAGGCCATCGCCTCCAGCGACCCCGATTCCAAGGGTTCCTTCTTTGAATCCCCCCAGGGCAAGGACTACCGCCACGCCACGTACTACACCAAGAGCGAGGGCGTGAAGCACCTGTGAGCACCACTCCCGAAACAGACATGCACGACAGCGGCCACGGCGACATCTCCGTCGGCGTATCCGGTGCGGGCGCCAGCGGTGACGGCACCGCGAGCGCCACCCGCATCACCCCCGGCAACGCCCTCCGTCCCGAAGACATCGCCCTGGCCGTCAGCCGCGGCTCCGCGAAACCGAGCGAGGACGCTGCCGAGTTCGCCCTGCGCCTGGGTGACGACGCACTGATCCTGGCCCAGCGCCTGGGTCACTGGATCTCCCGCGCGCCGGAGCTCGAAGAGGACGTCGCCCTCGGCAACATCGCCCTGGACGAACTGGGCCATGCCCGGTCCTTCCTCAGCTACGCCGGCGGCCTGGACGGGCGCAGCGAAGACGATCTCGCCTACTTCCGCCGCGAGCACGAGTTCCGCTCCGCGGCGCTCTTCGAGCAGCCGAACGGGGACTTCGCCGTCACCATCGCCCGGCAGTTCGTGGTCAGCTACTACCAGTTCGAGCTCTACCGCCGGCTGACGTCCTCCACCGACTCCACCCTGGCCGGCATCGCCGCCAAGGCGGTCAAGGAAGTTGACTACCACCGGGACCACAGTGCCCAGTGGGTGCTGCGCCTGGCCCTCGGCACGGACGAATCGCGACGGCGCATGATCCAGGCGTTCAAAGTCGTCTGGCCCTTCGTCGATGAGTTGTTCCGCGACGACGAACTCACCGGACGCCTCAGCGAAGCCGGCGCCGCGCCGCAGCCGTCGAGCCTGCGCGAGGACTTCGACCGGCTCACCGGCGAGATCCTGGCCGAAGCCGAGCTCGAGGTCCCCAACGTCCAGCCATCACCGGGCGGGGGCCGCCGCGGCCTGCACTCCGAACACCTCGGCTACATCCTCGCCGAGATGCAGGTGCTCGCCCGCGAGTACCCCGGAGCCAGCTGGTAGAGACCATGGAAATGTTTGTCTCCGATCCGGAAACCGCCGAGCGCCGCAACGCCGCCAAGGGCAATACTGCCCGGGAGAAGGCCTGGGCGGTCGCTGCCACCGTGTGCGACCCCGAAATCCCGGTCCTCACCATCGCGGACCTCGGCATCCTGCGCGATGTCCAGGTCTCGACGGAACCAAGCGCTGACGACGGCGGGATGGTTCCCGCCGTCCGGGTCATCATCACCCCGACGTACTCCGGCTGCCCCGCCATGGACGCCATCCGGGATGACCTCACCACGGCCTTCCACCGCGCCGGGTACCCGAGCGTCCGGGTCGAACTTGTCCTCTCGCCGGCCTGGACCACTGACTGGATGAGTGCCGACGGCAAGGCCAAGCTGGAGCAGTACGGGATAGCCCCACCGTCCGGCCGGACGGCTGTTGACGGAAAAGCAGTCCGGCACGCCGGCCCGGTCCGGCTCTCGCTCGCCGTCAAATGCCCCCAGTGCTCATCCCTGAACACCAAAGAACTCACCCGCTTCGGTTCCACATCCTGCAAGGCCCTCTACGTGTGCCAGGACTGCAAGGAACCGTTCGACTACTTCAAAGTCTTGTAAGGAACAGGTGCTTCCATGAAGGTTGTCCGCCAGACCGCCGCGGAGTCGGCCGCAGCCACCGGCCGCCGTCGTGCGTCCTTCCACACCCTGACGGTGGACGAAGTCCGCCGGCTCACCGACGACGCCATCGAGGTGACGTTCGGGGTCCCGGCCGAGCTCGCCGGCCAGTTCGACTACCTGCCGGGCCAGTACGTCGCGCTGCGCACCACCCTGCCCGACGCCGACGGCCAGCCTCACGAGATCCGCCGCAGCTACTCGATCTGCGCCGAACCGCGCAGTTTCGCGGACGGCAGCAGCGAAATCCGCGTGGCCATCAAGAAAGACCTCGGGGGCCTGTTCTCCACGTGGGCCAATGCCGAACTCAAGGCAGGCGACGTCCTCGACGTCATGAGCCCCATGGGAGCCTTTGTCTCCAAGCACGGACGCGACGGCAAGTCCGTGGAACAGAACGTCATGAACTCCATGAACCATCCGGAAGAGTTGGCGGGCGAGCCCGGATCTTTCGTGGCGATTGCCGCCGGCTCCGGCATCACCCCGGTGATCGCCATCGCCCGCACCCTGCTGGCGGCCCACCCGGAAACCCGCTTCGACCTCGTCTACGCCAACAAGGCCGCGATGGACGTGATGTTCCTTGAAGAACTCGCGGACCTGAAGGACAGATACCCCGCCCGGCTGGCGCTGCACCACGTGCTCTCGCGTGAACAGCGGATCGCGCCGCTGCTCAGCGGCAGGATCGACGCCGAGAAGCTGCGGGCGCTGCTGGGCACCGCGATCCACGCCGAGGACGTCGACGAATGGTTCCTCTGCGGCCCGTTCGAACTCGTCCAGCTCTGCCGGGACACCCTCGCCGCGCGCGGCGTCGCCCCGGAGCATGTCCGCTTCGAACTGTTCACTTCCGGCAAGCCGGAGCGCCCCGAGGGCAACATCGGCCGGCCCGTGGTCACGGACGAATCCAAGGAAACCTACAAGATCACGTTCAAGCTGGACGGGCTGCAGGGCGAAGTGGCCAGCCCCACCCATGCCCGCGAGTCCATCCTCAACGCCGCGCTCCGGGTCCGCCCCGATGTGCCGTTCGCCTGCGCCGGCGGCGTCTGCGGCACCTGCCGGGCCAAGGTGGTCAGCGGCAACGTCACCATGGACGAGAACTACGCCCTGGAGCAGGATGAACTCGACAAGGGCTACGTCCTGACCTGCCAGTCCCACCCCACCACACCGGAAGTCACGGTCGACTTCGACGTCTAAGGTTTTTCGACGTCCAGGCCTTTTCGAATCCAAGGAGCCCCATGATTTCCCTCTCCATTGCCGACGGCGTCGCCGAGGTCGTACTCGACGCCCCGCACAAGCTCAACTCCCTCGACGAGCAGGCGCTCGCGGATTTGTCCCGGGCGTACGACGACGCCGCTGACGCCGCCGGGCGCGGCGAGGTCCGGGCGCTGCTGCTCCGCGGCGAGGGCCGGGCCTTTTGCGCCGGCCGTGACATTGCCGGCGTTAAACCGGAGAGCGATGACGCGCAGGCCTACCTCGGCGGGCTCGTCCAGCCGCTGCTGAAGAAAATGAGCGCCTTCCCCGCGCCCACGTTCGCCGCCGCCCAGGGCGCCTGCCTGGGTGTGGGGCTGGGGCTGCTGCTGGCCACGGATGTGGTCTACGTGGCAGAGAATGCCAAGGTCGGCTCACCGTTCGCCAAGCTCGGCGCCACCCTCGATTCGGGCGGGCACTGGTATTTCACCGAGCGCCTCGGCATGCACAGGACCCTGGACCTGATCTACACCGCCGAGCTCATGAGCGGCGCCGACGCCGTGGCGCAGGGCCTGTTCAGCCGGGCCATGCCCGTGGCGGAACTGCTTGAGAATACCCGCGCCATCGTGGCCGACGTTGCCACCGGCGCCACGGGTGCGTTCCGGGCCAGCAAGGAGCTCGTCGCGCACATCCGGGACCAGCGGCTGGGGCTGTGGGAGGCCATGGAAGAGGAAAACGCAGAACAGGCACGGCTGTGCAAGAGCGAGGACTACGCCGAGGGTTTCCGGGCCTTCCAGGAGAAGCGCAGCCCGGTTTTCAAGGGCTGAGGGCCGGCCCGGTCGGGGTACCCGGAAACGCATTTCCCGGCTACTCGTCTTTGCTTCGAAGCATTCTCATTTCCGGAACCCGCTTGTAATGTTCGGTTATGACTCTGGGGAAATCTGTAAATAAGGCTGTCATACCCGCGGCGGGACTGGGAACCCGGTTCCTGCCGGCAACTAAGGCGATGCCAAAGGAAATGCTGCCCGTGGTCGACCAGCCGGCCATCCAGTACGTGGTGGAAGAAGCCGTCCGGGCCGGGCTGACGGATCTGCTCATGGTGACCGGGCGCCAGAAGCGGGCGCTGGAGGACCACTTTGACCGCGAGCCCTCGCTGGAGCACGCCCTCGAACTCAAGGGTGATTTCGACAGGCTGGAGGCCGTCCGCCACGCTTCCCGCCTGGGCCCGCTGCACTACGTGCGCCAGGGCGACCCCAAGGGGCTCGGTCATGCCGTCCTCTGCGCCCGCCAGCATGTCGGGTACGAACCGTTCGCCGTCCTGCTGGGCGATGACCTGATCGACGAGCGGGACGAGCTGCTGACCGCCATGATGGATGTCCAGGCCCGGACCGGCGGCTCGGTTGTGGCCCTGATCGAGGTGGATCCGGCGGAAATCAGTGCCTACGGCTGCGCCGACGTTTCGGTTGTGCCGGGCCAGGACCATGTGCGGGTCAACCGGCTCGTGGAGAAGCCTGCCGCCGCCGAGGCCCCGTCCAACCTGGCCGTGATCGGCCGGTACATCCTGCATCCGGAGATTTTCGATGTCCTGGAGGACACTCCGCCCGGCCGCGGCGGCGAAATCCAGCTGACCGACGCGCTGCAGACCCTTGCCGTGTCCGACTGCGAAGGCGGAGGCGTCTACGGGGTGGTCTTCCGGGGCCGCCGGTACGACACCGGAGACAAACTGAGCTACCTCAAGGCGGTCATCTCGATCGCAGCCGACCGGGTGGAATTCGGCGAAGAGCTCCGGGCCTGGATGAAAGCATTCGTCAGCTAGCGGGTGTCCAGGTCCTCGAACACCAGGAACGTCTGGGTGTCCAGGACTCCGGGCATGGACTGCAGCTGATCGAAGATCACCCGGCGAAGATCGATGTTGTCCACGGCGCGCACCAGCAGGATGACATCGAAGTCCCCGCCGACCAGAGCGATGTGATGGACCTCGGGGATCGCGCGCAGGAGTTCGCGCAACTCGCGCCAGGAATGCTGGCGCACTTTCAGCGTGACGTAGGCAGACGACTTCAACCCGGCTTTGATGGGATCCACCAGGGCGGTGAACTTGGTCAGGACGCCTTCGCCCGTGAGCCGGGCGATCCGGGTGTAGGCGTGGGCGCGGGAAATGTGGACGTTCTCGGCCACCTGTGTCACCGACATCCGGCCGTCTCGGGTCAGCTCCGCGATGATGTTCCGGTCCATATCGTCCAGCGGTACCGCCACCTGCTCTGATTCGAGCTCTGCCATTCGTCTACGACCCCCGCCGGTAATCCAGCTCACACTTACGATTTGTCTTCCAGACTAGGGCAAATTTGTGGACATCTCCACGATTCACGGGAGAGGTGGATACGAAACATCAGCTGGCGGCATACTGGGAAAGATTAGTGGCTACAGAAGGACGGACCAATGACGATCTCCGCAGACCACGCTGCGCAGCCAGCTGCGCAGCAGGCCGCGCAACAAGATCCAGCCGGTGATGCCGTGAGCAAGTTCGGTATCACCGTTGAGGACTACATGCTGCCCGCACGCCACCAGATCCAGATGGTGGGCCCGGACGGAACCCTGAATCCCCACACGGAACAGGGTACCCAGCCGGGGCACGAGTACAGCCTGCCCAGCGAGACCGAACTGATGGCCGCCTACGAGCAGCTCGTCATCGGCCGCCGCGTCAATGACCAGAACTCCGCGCTGGTCCGGCAGGGCCGCATGGCCGTCTACCCCTCGAGCCACGGCCAGGAGGCGTGCCAGGTTGCCGCCGCACTGTGCCTTGCCGAGGGTGACTGGCTGTTCCCCACCTACCGCGACTCCGTGGCCGTCATGGCCCGGGGCGTGGATCCGGTCCAGACGATGACGCTCTTCCGCGGCGACTGGCACGGCGGTTACGACCCCGCCAAGAACAAGGTCGGCATCCAGTGCACCCCGCTGACCACCCAGTTGCTGCACGGCGTCGGCGTTGCCCACGCCGCCAAGCTGCGCGGCGAGGACACCGTGGTCCTGGCCATGTGCGGCGACGGCGCCACGAGCGAAGGCGATTTCCACGAGGCCCTGAACTTCGCCGCCGTCTTCCACCTGCCAGTGGTCTTCTTCGTCCAGAACAACCAGTACGCGATCTCCGTGCCGCTGGCGCACCAGTCCGTTGCGCCCTCCCTGGCCCACAAGGCCGTGGGCTACGGCATGGCCGGCGAACGCGTGGACGGCAACGACATCGTGGCCCTGCTCGCCGTGCTCGGCCGGGCCGTCAAGCTCGCCCGGGAAGGTTCCGGCCCGCTGCTGGTGGAGGCGCACACCTACCGGATGCAGGCGCACACCAACGCCGATGACGCCACCCGCTACCGGCAGGACAGCGAAGTCGCCGAATGGGTGGCGAAGGACCCGCTGAGCCGGATGCAGACCTACCTGACGGACCGCGGCCTGCTGGACGACGACCGCGCCGCCGTGATCGCCGACAAGGCGGAGGCGGTAGCCACGCAGCTGCGCGAAGGCCTCAGCGAAGAGATTCCGGTGGAACCGCAGGATCTCTTCAAGTACGTCTTCTCCACCCCCACACCACAGCTGAAAGAACAGTCCGCCATGCTCGCCGACGAACTGGCCCGGGACGCCGCATCCGCATCCACCTCAAGGGAGGCCGGGAAATGAGCCCCACCATCACCACGTCCTCCGAGGCGAACGGCAACGTCAGCGCCGCGACCGCCCGCGCCGCCGCCAAGGCTGCTGTTGCGGCCGAGCAGGCCGGCCCGCAGACCATCACCCTGGCCAAGGCCCTGAACACCGCGATGGCGGACGCCATGCACGCGGACCCCTCGGTCCTGGTCTTCGGCGAGGACGTCGGCATGCTCGGCGGCGTCTTCCGCATCACGGACGGGCTCACCAAGACCTTTGGCACGAGCCGCTGCTTCGACACCCCGCTGGCCGAATCCGGCATCGTCGGCATGGCCGTCGGCATGGCAATGAACGGCATGCGCCCGGTCATCGAAATGCAGTTCGACGCGTTCGCGTACCCGGCCTTCGAACAGATCGTCAGCCACGTCGCCAAGATGCACAACCGCACCAAGGGCGCCCTGAAGCTGCCCATGGTCATCCGGGTCCCTTACGCCGGCGGCATCGGGGGAGTGGAGCACCACTGCGACTCGTCCGAGGCCTACTACGCGCACACTGCCGGTCTGAAGGTCTTCACCCCGGCCACCGTGGCCGACGGCTACCGGATGCTTCGCGAAGCCATCGACTCCGATGACCCCGTGATGTTCATGGAGCCCAAGAAGCTGTACTGGTCCAAGGACCAGGTGGACCTGGACGCGCTGCGCGCCGAGCACGCCGCGAACACCGAGCGCGGCACGTCCTCCGAGGGCCGGGCCGCCGTCGCCCGCCCCGGCACCGACGCCACGCTGATCGCCTACGGTCCGTCCGTTCCGACGGCGCTCGCCGCAGCGGCCGCCGCCGCCGAGGAAGGCCGCTCGCTGGAAGTGATCGACGTCCGCTCGATCGTGCCGTTCGATGATGAGACCGTCTGCGCCTCGGTCCGCAAGACCGGCCGCGCCGTGGTGATCGCCGAAGCCCACGGCTTCGCGTCCGTGGCCTCGGAAATCGTCGCCCGGGTCCAGGAACGCTGCTTCCACCACCTGGCCGCACCGATCCGCCGCGTCACCGGCTTCGACGTGCCGTACCCGGCGCCGAAGCTCGAGCACTACTACCTGCCCGGCGTGGACCGCATCCTCGACGCCGTTGACGACCTCCAGTGGGAAGACTGACCATGAGCGAACCGAAAGTATTCCTCCTGCCGGACCTGGGCGAAGGCCTCACCGAAGCCGAGCTCGTGAACTGGCTCGTGGCCGTGGGCGACGAGATCCGCGTGGACCAGCCGATCGCCGAGGTGGAGACCGCCAAGTCCATGGTGGAGGTGCCCTCCCCGTACGCCGGCACCGTGGCCGTGCTGCACGGCGAACCCGGCCAGACGCTCGACGTCGGCAAGCCGCTGATCTCTGTGATGCCGGTCGGTGTTGCTGTTTCCTCCGTTTCCGCTGGTGACGCCGCCACAGGCGATGCCGCCCCCGCCCCTTCGCCGGACGGCATTGCTGCAAGCAGCATGCCGTCCGGCTCCGACAGGCCCGATGCCACTCCCGGGGCGGCATCGCCTGCGTCGGCTGGGTCTGCGGGTAAGGCGCCGGCCGTTGTTGCTGACTCGCCTGTCGCTCCTGTTTCTTCGCCTGCTGCTGTTGCGGCTGAGGCTTATCGCGAGGAGGAGAAGGCCGGGTCCGGCAATGTCCTGATTGGTTATGGGACTCCGGGCGGGCATGGGGTTGCCCGGCGGACCCGGGCTCCTAAGCGGGCTGCGGGGGCCGAATCGGTTTCCGGGGTCTCTGCTGCCGAGAAGGCTGCCGATGACCTGGTGCTGCTGCGCACCCGGGTTCCCGGGAAACTGGGGGCCGTTATTTCTCCGCTGGTTCGCCGGATGGCGCGCGACCATGGGGTTGATTTGGGGGAACTCCACGGCTCGGGGGCCAGCGGGCTCATCATGCGGCGCGATGTTGAGGCCGTCATCAAGCCGTCGCCGGTGGTTGAGCGTCCGGCTGCTGCGGAGTCTGCCGCGCCGGCCGCGCCTGCCGCGGGTTCCGGCACCGACGCGCGCACCGGTCTGGGCATTTCCGGACGCACGGCGGTCCGGGGAGTGCGGAAGGCCGTCGCGGCAAACATGTCGCGCAGCCGCTCCGAGATCCCGGAAGCCACGGTGTGGGTGGACGTGGACGCCACTGCGCTGGTGGAGATGCGTGCCGCGCTGAAAAAGGCGGACCCGCACAACACCCCGGGCCTGCTGGCCTTCATCGCACGGTTTGTTACTGCCGGGCTCAAGAAGTTCCCGGAGCTCAACACCCGGATCGTGACCACGGAGGATGCCGCGGGTGGGGCGATGCAGGAGATTGTGGCCTTCGACGGCGTCAACCTCGGGTTCGCGGCACAGACCGACCGCGGACTGATGGTGCCGTCGGTGCGGAACGCGGACAAGCTCAGCGCCCGCGAACTGGACGCCGAAATCCGCCGCCTCACCGCCGTCGTGCGCGAGGGCAAAGCGACCCCGGCGGAACTGGGCAGCGGCACGTTCACGCTGAACAACTACGGCGTGTTCGGGGTTGACGGTTCCGCCGCGATCATCAACCACCCCGAGGTGGGGATCCTCGGCGTCGGGCGGATCATCGACAAGCCCTGGGTGGTCAACGGCGAGCTCGCCGTCCGCAAGGTCACCGAGCTGACGCTCACGTTCGACCACCGGGTGTGCGACGGCGGAGCGGCCGGCGGCTTCCTGCGCTACGTCGCGGACGCGATCGAGAACCCGGGGTCGGCACTCGCGGACATGTGAGGCTTAACCGGGGATCTGCATCCCGATTGAGGGGACAGGGGCCGCGCAATCACTCTTGTGCGGCCCCGGCGGCCCCGGCGGCCCCTGCCGTCCCCTGCCGCGCCGAAAGCCACTGTGCCAGCCACGACGCCGGCAGGAGCAGCAGCCACGCGAACGGCGTGTAGGCCTTGAGGACGAACGCCGCGGGAATTGAGAGCAGGAAGACCAGCGCCACGGCAATCCGCGCATAAAAGATCCGGCGGTGGACGTGGGCGGCCATCTCGCGGTCCATGAGCCCCGCATGCTTCGCATAGCCCCAGATGGCCGCCAGCATCAAATAGACAGCGGCAATGTTGGCGGCGTACAGGACGCTCGGCCACGGGGTGGGGTCGTCCCCGTAGTCGCTGAGGATCGACGTCGGACCGGGCAGCATGGCGATGAAGAACAAGAGGGCAAGATTCAGCCAGGCCAGGTTCGCATTGAAGCGGCGGATGAGGGCAAAGTCGGAGTGGTGGGACATCCACGTCTTGGCGATGATGACAAAGGACAGGGCGTACGCCAGCAGCTGCGGCAGGGCAGCAACCAGGGCGTCGTCCACCTGGTCCGCGGGAATTCCTTCAGGCAGTTTCAGGTCCAGGGCCAGGAGGGTCAGGGCTATGGCGAAGACGGCATCGCTGAAGAACACCATCCGCTCCAGGGACGTGCCGGATTTCAACGGGAGCCACCCCCATTCGTTCGGTGGAGCACCTGGCTCATCGAGGGAAGTAGCCCACAGGCTACACCGCCGCGCGGGCCACGACGAGGGGTCCGGGCATACCCGCCACAGGGACGGGACGGGCATGCCCTGAAGGGAAATGCCAGCCAGCGCGGGTAGAATCGAGGCCTGTACAGCACCAACAACGCTGGACCAACAATGCCGGAAAAGCGTCGGAAATACGGAGATTCAATGTCACGATGGCTCGAGGTCGGTCCGGACAACTACGTACTGACAACTCAAGGTTCCCTGCTCAACACGGGTCTGGTGGTCGGCACCGAACGCGCCATGGTGATCGACACCGGCGGCGGGCCCCGGCAGGGCCGCGAGATCCTGGCTGCCGTGCGGGAAAAGACCGGGCTGCCGCTCGTCGTGGTCAACACGCACGCCCACTTTGACCACTTCTTCGGCAACGCAGTCTTCGCCAGTGAGGGCGTCACGGAGTTCTGGGCTCACGAGAACTGCGCCGCGGAAATCGAGGAGAACGGTGACGAGCAGCGCCGGCTCGTGGCCTCCGCGGAACCCGAAATGGCGGCCGGTCAGGGCTCCGACGCTGAGTTGGTGGTTCCCAACGCCATCGTGAAGGACCAGCCGGTCCTGGTGGATCTTGGCGGGCAGACCGCCACCTTGTTCTATCTGGGCCGCGGACACACCGACGGCGACCTCCTGGTCGGCACGGCAAGCACCCTCTTCGCCGGCGACCTCGTCGAACAGGGTTCCCACCCGTCCTTCGAGGACTCATTCCCGGAAGACTGGGCCGACGCCCTCCGGCACCTCTCCGCGCTGCGGCACCGCTACGAATTCCTGATTCCCGGCCACGGCGAACCGTGCTCGGACCAGTTCGTCAAGACCATGGCCAACACCATGACCACCGCGGTCCGGCAGGCGATCCAGGCCACCCGGGAAACCCCGGACGACGCCACCAAGGCCATCCCGATCCTGCCGTACGGCCCCGAACAGTCGCGCTGGTTCATCAAGCGCCTGCAGGACACGCGGGCCCACCGCTAGGGCCGGGAAATGGGCGGTAATGGTAAGTGTGCTCATTACTGCCCCTAGACTTGTTCCTTGAACGATGTCAATCGAGCACTGCAGCGGTCTGCGCTGTGATCCCTGGGGGGAACGAACATGCCAGAACCGGTCGAAAACAAGACCGCCAACGCCCTCGCTGAAGCTGAAACAGCTGCAGAGCAGGCCCAACTCCCGCGTCGGAGAGACCGCCGCCGCGGCGACGACTCCGACGCCTGGACAGGAACCATGCCCATCATTTCGAGCAACCAGGCCGAACAGCGCCCAACAGCCCCCAGCAGTTCCTGGGCGGAGGCCGCCGCTGCCGCTGACGCGCCGGCGCGCCCGCAGCCTGCCAAACCGTCCAAGGATCCCGTGCTGAAGCCGCCTGCCCCCGAGGCCGCACCTGCCGTGCCCGCCCAGCCCACCCGTTCCACCCGTTCGGCCAGCAAAGCCGCGGCCCTGGCCGATGCCCCGCTGCCCGACTTCATCAGCTCACCGGGTCTTTTTGTCCGCGAGCAGAAGCCCCGGCCCGTCGGCGGTTTCCGCGGTGCCCTCTACAACCTGACCGGCGGCGGCCTGAACCTTGGCCCGAGCGCCAGGCAGCGTGAGGAAGACGAACTGGCCCGGCGCATCTCCCGGCAGCTCCAGGGCAGCTACAACACGGCCGTCCTGAGCCTCAAGGGTGGCATCGGGAAGACCTCCACGACGGTCGGCGTCGGACTGACCCTGGCCGAGTTCCGCGGCGATCCTCCGTGCGCCATCGACGCCAACCCCGATTCCGGCGATCTCGTCGAGCGCGCCCTCGGCGAGGGGATCTACCAGCAGCAGAGCCCGCGCACCATCACGGACCTGCTCAGGAACATCGAGTCAGTCGATTCCCTCACCGCCCTGGCCCGCTACATGCACCACGCCGGCAGGCTCCACCTCATTGCCGGCGAGCAGGACCCCGAGGTCTCAGATTCGCTGACGGCCGAGGAATACCTCCGGATCCGCAAGCTCATCTCCGCCTACTACTCCGTGGCGCTGATCGACTGCGGCACGGGCGTGACCCACAATGCCATGAGCGGCATCCTGCAGTCGGCGGACAACCTGATCATCGCGGCCGGCTATGCCGTCAGCGGCGCCAAGCGGGCCCGCAGCACGCTTCACTGGCTGGCCAGCCACGGCTACGAAGACCTGGCCCGCAACGCCGTCGTGGTCATCACCGACAAGGACGAGGTGTCCACCCGGGTGGACAAGGACGCCATCGAAGAACACCTGTCCGGCATCTGCCGCCAGTTGATCGCGGTTCCGCACGACCGCGGAGTGGCCGACGGCGACCTCGTCACCCTTGATGTGCTTCGCCCCGAAACGCGGCGCGCGTACCGGGAGATCGCCGCGGCAATCGTCGACGGATACGTCTAAGCGCGACCCGTGCCGACCTCCGCGGTACATTTGAGCATGGCCAACAACTCACTCGGGGTCGACGCCGCCCGCCACCTCCAGGACCTGCTTTTGGGGACCGACAACGTCGAGGACTTCCTGGGCCGCCTTGCGGAGTTCTCGGCCGCCACGCTGAGCCGCACGACCGGCGCCGAGATTGAGTGCGGCGTGACCCTGCAGCGCCGCAAGCGCACCATGACGGTCGCGGGCAGCAGCCCGCGGGCGGTCACCCTGGACCGCATCGAACAGACCCTCGGCGACGGCCCCTGCATCGAGGCGCTGCGGACCAGGTCCGTGGTCCTGCTGGCGGATGTCGACGCCGATCCCCGCTGGCCCGACTACCAGCGGCAACTTGCCGCCAACGGGTGCCGCAGCACGCTGGGCGTTCCGCTGGAAATCGGCGACGACGCCGCCGCGGCCCTGAACTTCTTCGGGGCGGACACCGGGCTGTTCACGGACGACATCATTGCGGAGGCGGCCGGATTCGCCGACCTCGCCGGCCGCGCCCTCCGGCTGGCCGTGCGGCTCGGAACCTTCCAATCCCGGGCCGAAGATCTCCAGGCGGCCATGGAACACCGCACTTCCATCGATCTGGCCTGCGGCGTGATCATGGCCCAGAACCGCTGCTCCCAGGACCAGGCCATGGCCATCCTCACCAGGGTCTCCAGCAACCGGAACCAAAAGCTCCGGGAAGTCGCCGAGGACGTGCTCCGGCACCTCACCAGCGAGGAAGTCCGCACCCACTTCGACGCGTAGGGCAGGGACGGCCGCGGCGGGTGCCTAGGATGAAGGGGATGACCACCACACGCCTCGCGCCCTTCAGCCTCCGCAGCATCGCCGTTCCCGCGTTCGGGCCGGCCCTCATGTTCAGCCTGGGGGAGGGCGCGATCCTGCCCGTGGTCGCCCTGTCCGCCCGTGATCTTGGCGCCTCCGTGGCCGGGGCCGCGCTGATTGTGACGCTGATCGGCCTCGGATCGTGGTTCTTCAACCTGCCGGCGTCACTGATCACCCTGAAATTCGGGGAACGCTGGGCGATTGTGGGGGCCGCGGCCGCCAGCGCGTTCGCCCTCGCCGCGGCGGCGGTCGCTCCGCTGTTTTCCGGCGGCCTCTGGGTGCTGGCGGCGGCGATGGTGGTGGTCGGCATGGCCGCCAGCGTATTCAGCCTGGCCCGGCAAAAATACCTGACCGAGGCCGTGCCGGTCATGCTCCGGGCCCGGGCCCTGTCCACCCTCGGCGGCGTCAACCGGATCGGGATCTTCATCGGCCCGTTCGTTGGCGCCGCCGTGATGCAGTTTGCCGGCATCAGCGGGGCCTACTGGGCCGGCGTCGTGGCGATGGCCGCCGCGGCGGCCGTGTCGGTCACCATCCCCGACCTCGAGGCGAAGCCGCAACCGGCCGACGGCCTTCCCGTGCAACAGCCCACCTTGCGCAGCGTCGCGGTGTCCCACGCCGGCGTCTTCCTGAGCGTGGGGGCCGGGGTGCTGCTGCTGAGCGGGCTGCGCGCCTCGCGCCAGGTGGTCATCCCGCTGTGGGCCGATCACCTGGGCCTGGACCCCACCCAGGCCTCGCTGATCTACGGGATCTCTGGGGCGATCGACATGCTGGTGTTCTATCCGGCGGGAAAGCTGATGGACCGCAAGGGCCGGCAATGGGTGGCCGTGCCGTCCACACTGATCATGGGGACGGCCATGGTGCTGATTCCGCTCAGCACGGGCTTCGTCTCGCTCATGCTGGCGGCACTCCTGATCGGTTTCGGCAACGGGATCAGCTCAGGCCTGAACATGACGCTCGGGGCCGACTTCTCGCCGGACAACGGCCGCGGCCAGTTCCTCGGCATCTGGCGCTTCATGGCCGACGCCGGCGCGACGGGCGGGCCCGTACTGCTCTCCGCCGTCACCGCCGCCGTGTCCCTGGGAGCCGGCGTGGCCGCGACCGGTGTGATCGGCTTCGCCGCCGCGGCCGTGTTCGCCGTGACCATTCCGCGGCTCAAGCACCGCCGGAACTACTGACCGGCCGGGGCGCCGGCGCCCAAGCAGGCAGTGATTAACAGGTAGCGACTACTCGGGCGACGCCTGCGTGGGCTCAGTAAGGTCGGGGAACCGCGCCGGTGCATCGAGACCGGCCCTTTGTGGGGCGGCACGAGTGCCGCAGTCAGGGTCCGCCCGTGATTATTTGCAGCGCATGGTCTCCGCCCGGATGGGTGATGCGTTTCGACGCAAAAAAATGAGGAGATGCTCATGTTAGGAAAACAGTCCCGCTGGTTCGCGCCCCTGGCCGCAACAGCGGCTCTGCTATTTGCTGCTTCGCCCGCGGGTGCAACTGTCACACGTCCGCCCAACCCGCCGGATTTTGTTGTTCCGGCCGACCTAGCGTGCGGCTTTGATCTGGGCGTCTCCGGCACCGGCGGAAAGATTACACGGATTGACTTCAAAAACGGCAACTTCTTTCAGGTTGGCAAGGGAGTCATACTGACCTATACCAACTTGAGCAACGGGAAGACGTACAGGGTAAACACGGCCGGAACAGTGGCCAAATTCACCCAAAATCCGGACGGAAAAACTTGGACGTTCAGCGCCGCAGGCCACTTTGGGTTTATCTTCTTTCCGACAGATGCGCCCGGGGCCGGGGCCTTCCAGTACACCGGACAGTTGAAGCTCACCATTGACTCGCCGGCGACCGTGAACGTGCTCTCCGTGGACTCCAGCGGAGGCAAAGCCGTGGACATCTGCGCACGTCTCAAGTAGCTATCGCAGGAACTGCTTAGGCCCGGGCGCGCTGTTGTTCCCGGGCCTACGTGCGCCGCGCTACCGTTCCTGGTGCAGGGCCCTGTCCCGCCGTCGTGGGTCCGGCTGCCGGGCGGCCAGGCCGAACAGCCACACGCCGGCCACCGTTGCGAGGTAGCCGGCGATGACGATCAGGGACGTGCCGGCCCAAAAGTAGCTGGTGGTGCTGACCTCCTGGCCGCCCGGGCCGATGCTCAGCAAGGCGACGGCCGCCACCCCGGCCGCGGCGAGACCGGTGAGGACGGGAAGCGCCACCCATACCCTGGCCGAGGCCCAGTGTTCGTTGTAGCCGTTCCAGACGTTCCAGCCCGGGCCCCGGCGGATGATCAGCCAGCCGGCCGGGATCATGAAAGCCCCGACCACCAGGAAGGCCGCCATCACATCGGCGGGCCGGTGCCACTGGTTGATCAGCGTGGACACGCCCGTGGCGACGGCGAAGCTGCCGCCCAGATAGCCGGCCAGCGGCCGCCAGCGCGGCGAAACCATGAGGAACACGGCGGCGGCGGCCGAGGCCGCCATGGTGGTGTGGCCCGAGGGCAGCGAATTCAGCTCCAGCGTCTCAACCCCGCGGTACGGCCGGACCGGAAGCCAGTCCTTCAGGATCTGGGTGGCAAGGTTGGCGCCCACACACGCCGCAATCGCAATCACCGCCGCAGACCAGCGGCGCCGCAGGATGGTGACGAACACGACCACAACCGACGCGATCACCACGGAGAGCGCCGGCAGCCAGTCCAACAGCTTGGTGGCGGCCTTGCCCGCGGTCCCGCTGAGCGCCACGGCTTCCACGAGGGCCGATTCGTCAATGAACTGGCCCGTGGTGGTACGGACAAAGAAGACATAGGTGACGGCCAGCGCAGCGATGCAGGCAACCGTGGCCAGCACGAACAAGGCTGCCGTGGCCTTGCCGGGAGACCACCGCGCCTGCGGATCCGGTGTTGTGCGGTCCCGCGTGCTGCGCTCTGGCGTCTCGGGCGCACTCGCCGGGAGGACTTGTGTTTTCGCAACCTGTGTTTCCTGGGCCTCTGTTTCATAGACCGGGGCAGACGGGTCCCAAGGGGTGCGTTCCTGCCGAAAAGTCATGCCATTAAGAGTCCCATAGAACCCTGCGCGCCAGCTGAAGGGCCGGCGCGCGGCGCGGAGGGTAGCGCCCGTCAATAAACGAGTACTCACTACTGGTGCGCCGCCGGACCGGGATTTGTAGAGTCGGGTGTGTGCCGGCGCGGCTTGTCCCCGGCACGGCGCTCCTTGAGCGGGGCCGGCGGAGACGAGTTTCCTGGACCAGGGACTCACCCCCAGTCGACGCCGGCCCAATCAAGGTCCATATCCGGCTCCCGGTGCCGCGTTCCCGCGCCCTGCGTCCCCGACCGGTGTCCGGGAAAGCTCCGCTGTACATTTCTCCCAGTGCATTCCCCGCAGTGCATTCCCAGTACAGTGGCTCCATGCCTGCCCTCCCCATGGACCCCCCGGCACGTCCCGCCGCGCCCCTGCCCGGCCTTGATGAACTCCTGGCCGGTGCCCACGTTGTGAGCCTGCCGATGCGCGTGAAGTTCCGGGGCATCCTGCAGCGCGAGGCCCTGCTGCTCCGGGGGCCGCTGGGCTGGGGCGAATTCTGTCCCTTTCCCGAATACGGCGACCCCGAGGCCTCCCGCTGGCTTACGGCCGCCCTCGAGGCCGGCTGGGAAGGGTTCCCGGAGCCCCTGCGGGACAGCATCCCGGTCAACGCCACGGTTCCTGCCGTGCCGGCGCACCGGGTGCCCGATATCCTGGCCCGCTTCGGCCGGGTGGACGCGGTCAAAGTCAAGGTCGCGGAGCGCGGCCAGAGCCTGGACGACGACGCCGCCCGGGTGGCGGCCGTCCGGGCGGCGCTGCCGGACGCCGTGATCCGGGTGGACGCGAACGGCGGCTGGGACGTGCCGGAGGCCGTTGCGGCACTGACCCGGCTCGCCGCCGTCGGGCTCGAATATGCCGAACAGCCCGTGCCGGAGATCGAGGGCCTCGCCGAGGTCAGGCGGCAGCTCCGGGCCGCCGGCGTCCCCGTGCTGATCGCCGCGGATGAGAGCGTGCGCAAGGAGGACGACCCCCTCAAAGTGGCGCGGGCCGGCGCCGCGGACCTGATCGTGGTCAAGGTGGCCCCGCTCGGGGGAGTGCGGCGCGCCCTGCGGATCGTGGCGCAGGCCGGGCTGCCCGCCGTCGTGAGTTCGGCGCTGGACACCTCGGTGGGGATCCGGGCCGGACTGGCCCTGGCCGCCGCCCTGCCCGAGCTGCCGTACGCCTGCGGCCTGGGCACGGTGTCCCTGCTCGCCGCCGATGTCACTCACGATCCGCTGGTACCCGACGACGGCGCGATCGCCCTGCGCGACGTCCGCCCGGCACCGGAGCTGCTGGCCGAACACGCCGCCTCGCCGGAACGCCGGGACTGGTGGCTGGACCGGCTGCGGCGGGTGCATGCCGTACTGGCCGCATCGACTGCTCCGTAACGGCCCTTCAGGACCTCGAAAACGGCGATTACGGAGCAACCGATGGGTTCGGCGGCCCGGCGAAGCATTCACCGGGACTTCATCTGACAGACGCCTCTCGGTAGCCAGCGGCTGGAAGGGTGGGCGCGACCGCAACTCACCCCATGGAAGGTCTCTCCATGTCTGTCACCTCCGGACGCAAATTTTCCCTGCTCCCCATGCTCGGCCACACCAAAGGCAAGCGAAGCCCCGTCACCTGCGCGCTGAAGTGCGACAACGCCTGCTCGGGCGAGGTCTGCAACACCAGCACCAACAGCTACTTCCGGGACATCGCCTCCGCCACGATGTCCCGCCGCGCCGCCCTGGGCTTCGGCGCCGCCGGCGCGCTCGCCGTCGTCCTCGGCAACGCCGTGACGTCCGCTGATAAGGCAGTGGCCGACGGCGGTCCGGGCCTCGCCGCTGCCGCCAAGGACGGGTTTGGAAAATCCAAGCTGCAGTTCACCGCCATCGCTCCGGTGGACGCCGCCGTGGATCAGTTCACCGTCCCGGCCGGGTTCACCTGGCAACCGGTCATCCGCTGGGGCGACCCGCTCTTCAACGACTCGCCGGCCTTCGACCTGGACCACCAGAGCGCGGCGGCGCAGGCCCGCCAGTTCGGCTACAACAACGACTACACCGACATCCTGCCGATCGATGGCTCCAAGGACCGCCGGGCCGTGCTCTTCACCAACCATGAATACACCAACGAGTCCATCATGCTGCCGGCCGGATTCGACGCCGCCGAGGCCCGCGCGATCGGCCGTGCGGCCCACGGCCTCACGGTGGTCGAGTTGGAGCGTGCGAACAAGAACAAGCCCTGGAGCTACGTCCGGGGCGCCGGGCTGAACCGCCGTTTCCTGACCGACACCACCTACGAGCTCGACGGCCCCGCCGCCGGGTCCCCGCTGCTGAAGACCGCCGCCGACCCCTCCGGCCGGGCCATCCAGGGCACCCTGGGCAACTGCTCCGGCGGCACCACCCCGTGGGGCACGATCCTCTCCGGAGAGGAAAACTTCAACGGCTACTTCGCCGCGCCCGGAACCTCCGACGCCGACAAGCGCTACGGCCTGACCAGCAAGCCCACTGCCCGCCAGTGGGAACTCGATGACCCGCGCTTCGACACCCGCAACCCCGGATATCAGAACGAGGCCAACCGCTTCGGCTGGATCGTGGAAGTGGATCCCTTCGATCCCTCCTCCACGCCCCGCAAGCACTCCGCGATGGGCCGCTTCAAGCACGAGGGCGCCAACGTGATCGTCGCCAAGTCCGGTCACGTGGTGGCCTATATGGGCGACGACGAGCGCTTCGACTACCTGTACAAGTTCGTTTCGGCCGGCACCTACCGGCCCGGAAAGACGGCGGAGGACCGCAGGAACAACCTCACGCTGCTCTCGGAAGGCGACCTGTACGTCGCGAAGTTCACCGGCAATTCCCCTGCCGACGGGTTCGACGGCGCGGGCAAGCTTCCGGCCGACGGCGCCTTCGACGGCGCCGGTGTTTGGCTGCCCCTCGTGGTGGGCGGACAGTCCAAGGTGGCCGGGATGTCCGTGGAAGAGGTACTGGTGTACACCCGCCTCGCCGCCGACAAGGTGGGCCCCACCAAGATGGACCGCTGCGAGGACGTCCAGCCCAGCCCGCACACCGGCAAGGTCTACGTGGTCTGCACCAACAACGCGGACCGCGGCAAGCCCGGCAAGGAAGGTGCCACCGAGGTCAACCCCCGTACCCTCAACCGCGACGGCCACATCGTCGAAATCACCGAGACCGGGGACCAGAGCTCCACAACGTTTGGCTGGAACTTGCTGATGGTCTGCGGCGATCCGGCCAAGAACTCCGCCACCTACTTCGCCGGGTTCCCTGCCAGCCAAGTCTCACCGATCTCCTGCCCGGACAACGTGGCCTTCGATTCCGTGGGCAACCTCTGGATCTCCACCGACGGCGCGCCCTCCAGCATCGGCTACGCCGACGGGCTCTTCAAAGTGACCCTGGACGGTGCCGAACGCGGCAGGGTGGAGCAGTTCCTCGCCGTCCCGCGCGACGCCGAGACCTGCGGCCCGGTCATCCACGACGAGGAGCGCACCGTCTTCGTTGCCGTTCAGCACCCGGGCGAGGAAGGCACCTTCGCCGAACAACACTCGTACTTCCCGGACTACGTCGCGGCCGGCGCCACACCGAAGCCCGGCCAGGTGCGCGCCCCGCGTCCATCCGTGGTCCAGGTGTTCCGCGCCGGCGGCTAGCTTCCTGCCGCCACGCTCCCTCACGTTTGGCAGGTTTCCTTCCCGCGCTCCCTCACGTTTGGCAGGTTTCCTTCCCACGCTCCCTCACTTCCCTTATTTTGGCGGCGGGACGTGAGGGAGCGTCGGGTTTTTGCCGGCGGGACGTGAGGGAGCGTCGGGTTTTTGGCGGCGGGACGTGAGGGAGCGTCGGGTTTTTGCCGAACTGATAATTTGGGACTGTGAATAATCCGGCCGAATTGGTTGTCCCCAGAGTCCAGGCTGCAATTGCCACCGCGTTTGGCGAAGAGTTCCGGCAGACGGATCCGGTGGTCAGGCCCTCCCAGTTCGCCGACATCCAGATCAACGCCGCCATGGCCCTGGCCAAAAAAGCCGGCCTGCCGCCGCGGGACGCCGCCGCCAGGATCGTGGACGCCCTGAACCTGGACGGCATCTGCACCAGTGTGGAAATCTCCGGACCCGGCTTCATCAACCTGAGCTTTGACGGCACCTGGATCGAGGAGCTGCTCAATGCGGAGTCGGTCCAGGCCGCGTCCCCGGCCACGGCCGTCACGCCCGCCGCGACACCGCAGCGCGTCGTCGTCGACTATTCCTCCCCGAATGTCGCCAAGGAAATGCACGTCGGCCACCTGCGCACCACCGTGGTGGGGGACAGCCTCGTCAAGGTGCTCGAAGCCCTCGGCGACACCGTGATCCGGCAGAACCATATCGGTGACTGGGGCACCCCGTTCGGGATGCTGATCGAACACTGGCTGGAGATCGGCGAGGACTCCCCGGAGGCGGCGCTGCTGGTGGAGGACCCCAGCGCGTTCTACCAGGCCGCCCGGGCCAAGTTCGATGCCTCCGCCACCGACGAGGACGGCTTCGCCACCCGGGCCCGGCTCCGCGTCGTTGCCCTGCAGGGCGGCGACCAGGAGACCTTCGCCGTCTGGCAGCGGCTGGTCGCCCAGTCCAAGCGCTACTTCAACGCCATCTACTCCACCCTCGGCATCAGCCTTACCGATGACCACATCGCCGGCGAAAGCTCCTACGACGCGCATCTGGCACAGCTGTGCCAGGAACTCGAGGAACGCGGCCTGGCCCGGATCAGCGACGGCGCCCTGTGCACCTTCCCCGCAGGATTTACCGGCCGCGACGGGCAGCCGCTGCCGCTGATTATCCGCAAGTCCGACGGCGGCTACGGCTACGGCACCACGGACCTCGCCACCATCCGCTACCGGGTCCGCGACCTGGCGGCCAACCGGATCCTCTACGTCGTGGGCGCCCCGCAGAACGTCCACCTGCGCATGGTCATGGCCAGTGCCCGGGACGCCGGCTGGCTTCCGGAGACGGTCGAGGCCGTGCACGTGCAGATCGGCAACGTGCTTGGCGAGGACGGAAAGATCCTCAAATCCCGTTCCGGTGCCCCGGTGAAGCTCATGGCCCTGCTCGAAGAGGCCGTGGACCGTGCCCGCGCCGTCATCGACGCGAGCCGGCCCGAGCTCAGCGAGGCGGAGCGCGCCGTGACCGCCCGCCAGGTGGGCATCGGTGCCGTCAAGTACGCCGACCTCTCCACCGGCCACGACACCGAGTATGTCTTCGACTTCGACCGCATGCTCGCCCTCAGCGGCAACACCGGACCCTACGTGCAGTACGCTGCGGCGCGGATCCGCTCCATCCTGCGCAAAGCCGGGGTACTGGAAGAAATCACCGGCGACGGCGGCTCGCCGTCAGCCGGCGCCGCGGGAACTCCGGCGGCCGGCACTCCGGCAGCCGAAGCATCCGGCGGCCCCGCCACGGCGATCGCCGTCGTCGAACCCGCAGAACGCGCGCTGGCCCTGCACCTGCTGGAGTTCGACGCAACGCTGAACAAGGTGCGGGACGCGCTGGAGCCGCACCGGCTCTGCGGCTACCTCTTTGAGCTCGCACAGCTCTTCACCACGTTCTACGACCAGTGCCCTGTGCTCAAGGCCGAGGAATCCGTCCGGGACTCGCGGCTGGCCCTGTGCGCGCTGGCTCTGCGCCGCCTCTCCGGCGGCCTGGAACTGCTGGGCATCGAAACGCCGGAGAACATGTGAGTCCGGCGGATTCCGCTGCCGGCTCATCCGCTCCTGGCGGCCTGACCGCGGTGGAGGCTGCGCGCATCGCCGTCGGCACGTTGCTCGCCGCCGGTGTGCGCCAGGTGGTGGTGTCCCCGGGATCGCGCTCGGCGCCCATGGCCTACGCCCTGGCCGAGGCCGAAGCCGCCGGACGGGTGGAGCTGCTGGTCCGGATCGACGAAAGGTCCGCCGGCTTCACCGCCCTGGGCCTGGCCCTGTCCGCCGGTGCGCCCGCCGCCGTCCTGACCACGTCCGGGACCGCCGTCGGCAATCTCCTCCCGGCCGTCATGGAGGCCAACCACGCCGCGGTGCCGCTCGTGGTCATCTCCGCCGACCGGCCCGAGGAGCTGCGGGGGACCGGCGCCAACCAGACCACCGTGCAGCTGGACCTCTTTGGCGACCACGTCCGCTTCGCTGTCGACGTGCCCGCGGGCAGCGATCCGCAGCGCGCCGTCGAAACGGCCCTCAGTGCCGCCACCGGAGCTTTCGAGGACGCCCCGCCCGGGCCGGTGCAGCTGAACCTCGCCTTCCGCGACCCGCTGGTCCCGGCCGTGGGCGACGGACTGCCCGCGGCCGCCGGTCACGGCATCTACCGGGCCGCCCGGAACCCCCTGGCCCTGGACTTTCCGGCCGCGTCGACGGCGCTGCCGGAACGGCGCACCGTGGTGCTGGCCGGGCACGACGCCGGCCCGGTCGCGGAGGCTTTCGCCCGCGCGCACGGCCTGCCGCTGCTGGCCGAGCCGTCTTCCAACGCCCGCTTCGGCCCCAACGCGGTGGGGCCCTACCGGCTGCTGATCGAGCACTTCGGCGCGGACGCGGCACAGCCGATCGAACGCGTGGTCCTCTTCGGCCGGCCGACGCTCTCCCGGCCGGTGAGCGCGCTGCTGGAGCGGGCGGATGTCCCGTCGGCCCTGTACCAGCCGGTTCCGGTGGCCTGGTACGAACCCGGCCGCCGCACCGAACTGCCGCTGGAAACCCTGGCGGACCTGGCGGACTTCGCCGGCCGCGGATCTGCCGCCTGGCTCGATGCCTGGCTGCTGGCAGGAGCCGCCGCGCAGCATGCCGTGGACCTGATCCTGGCCGCATCCCCGGCCGCGACCGGTCCGTCGGTGGGCGCCGAAGTCTGGAAACATGCCCGCGGGCAGCTGGTCCTGGGCTCCTCGAACGGGATCCGCGACGTCGACCTCGCCGGGGCGCCGCCCGCGGAACCCCAGGCCACAATGTTCGCCAACCGGGGCCTGGCCGGGATCGACGGCACCACGTCCACCGCGACCGGGATCGCGCTTGGCGGCGGCCAGGAAACCACCGTGCTCATGGGGGACGTGACGTTCCTGCACGACGCCGGGGGACTCCTGCTCGGCGCCGGCGAGGCCGAACCGCAGCTGCGGATCGTGGTGCTCAATGACGCCGGCGGTGCCATCTTCGGGCTCCTGGAACACGGCACCGTCGCCGCGGCGGGGCGCTACGGCGACGCCGTCGAACGCCTCTTCGCCACCCCGCAGCGGGTGGACCTCGCCGCGCTGGCCGCGGCATACGGTGTCCCGCACCGCCTGGTCGGCACGACGGCGGAACTCGCCGAGGCGCTGTCCGGCCCGCCGGAGGGCCGCAGCATCATCGAGGTGCGCACGGACCGGCACCGGCTCGGGGAACTGCACCGCGCCATCCGGGCCGCGGTGGCCACGGCCGTGGAGGGACTCCCGCAGACGTAGCGCACGTTTCCGCTACGAAAAAGGACAGCCGCTACGTGGATCCACGTAGCGGCTGCCCTAAATCGGTGCGGAAATCCGGAACTACAGCACGCGGCTGAGGAACTCCTTGGTGCGGGGGTGCTGGGGATTGGCCAGGACCTCCCGCGGGTCGCCCGACTCCACGACGATGCCGCCGTCCATGAAGGTCAGGCGGTCGCCGACCTCCCGGGCAAAGCCGATCTCGTGGGTCACCACGATCATGGTCATACCCGACTTGGCGAGGTCCTTCATCACGTTCAGGACATCGCCCACGAGCTCCGGGTCGAGCGCGGACGTGGGCTCATCGAACAGCATGAGCTCGGGGTCCATGGCCAGGGCCCGGGCAATCGCGACGCGCTGCTGCTGGCCGCCGGAGAGCTGGGACGGGTAGTGTCCGGCGCGGTCGCCGAGCCCCACCCGGTCCAGCAGCTCCAGGGCGCGTTTGCGGGCGACGGCCTTTGACTGCCCCTTGACCTGGACCGGGGCCTCCATGATGTTCTGCAGCGCCGTTTTGTGCGGGAACAGGTTGAAGCGCTGGAAGACCATGCCGATCTCGCGGCGCTGGGCGGCGATTTCCTTGGTCTTCAGGTCATGGAGCCTGCCCTTGACCTCGCGGTAGCCGATCAGGTCGCCGCCCACCGAAATGCGCCCGGCACTGATGGTCTCCAGCAGGTTCACGCAGCGCAGCATGGTGGACTTGCCCGAACCGGACGGGCCGATCACCACCGACACCTCGCCCTGGTTGACGGTCAGGTCGATGCCGCGCAGCACGTGGTGTGTGCCGTAGTACTTGTGAAGGCCCTCGATCTTGACCAGGGGCTGCTCTGTGGTGATCGTCATTTCGCCTCCTCCTCGGGGAAGTCCATCTTGAGGTCCGGCTCGGCCCCGGCGCTGGGGGCCACGGCTGCGGACGCCTTGGCGGCGGCGGGGTTGATCGCTGCCGGAACCCGGTTGTCCACGCCCTTGCCGTAGTGCGCCTCAATGAAGTGCTGGCCCACCATCAGGATGCTGGTGATGACGAGGTACCAGAAGGCGGCGACAATCAGGAGCGGAATGGGAAGGTAAATCCGGTTGGCCAGGGCGTTCGTCGCGAAGGTCAGGTCCAGTGTGAACGGCACCGCCAGGACCAGCGACGTGGTCTTCAGCATGCCGATTGTCTCGTTGCCGGTGGGCGGCACGATGACGCGCATGGCCTGCGGCAGGATGATCCGCCGCATGATCTTGCCCTTCGTCATGCCCAGGGCCTCGGCAGCCTCACTTTGGCCCTGGTCCACGGACTTCAGGCCGGCCCGGAAAATCTCTGCGAGATACGCGGACTCATTCAGGCCCAGGCCCAGGATGGCCGGGATCAGGCCGTGGGTGGGGTCCGAGGTCACCCAGGTGAAGGTTGCAGGACCAAACGGGATGCCGAGGACGATCGTCGGATAGAGAACTGTGGCGAGCCCCCAGAACAGCAGCTGGGTGTAGATCGGGGTGCCGCGGAAGAACCAGACCCAGGTCCAGCTGGACCAGCGGAACACCGGGTTGTCGGACTGCCGCATGAACGCCAGGAGGATGGCCAGGACGATGGCCAGGACCATGGACGCAAATGTCAGGAACAGGGTCCAGACGACGCCCTGGACCACCTTGGTGTCCAGGATGTAGGTGCCGACGACGTCCCAGCGGAAGTTGGGGTTCGTGAACAGGCTCTGCAGGAAGGCAAGCAGGAAGCCGACGATGATGATGGCGCTGATCCAGCGGCCGGGGTGCCGTACCGGTACTGCATTGTTCAGTACCGGTGCGGCGTGAGGGTCCTGATGGCTGTCCATCTCTGCCCCTGCTGCGGATCCGGTTGTGGGGAGGCTCAAGACGCGACCGCCGGGTTGACCTCGGACTTGGTGATGGCACCGTCGGTGACGCCCCAGCCCTCAAGGATCTTCTTGTAGGAACCGTCTTCCATCAGTTTGGTCATGGTCTTCTGGACGACGTCCGCCAGGGCCGTGTCCGACTTGGCGACGGCGATGCCCTGGGGAGCAGAATCGTAGACTTCGCCGAGCTTCTCGAGCTGGCCGTTGGTCTGGGTCAGTGCGTAGCCGATGATGGGGGAGTCGGCGGCCATGGCATCGATGCTGCCGTTGACCAGTCGGGTGGTGATGTCCGTCTGGGTCTTGAGGGTCACGATGTTAATGGGCTGCTTGCCCTCGGCGGTGCACTTCTTGTTGCGGTCCGAGAGGTCCGGATCTTCCTGGATGGTGCCGGTCTGCACGCCGATGGACTTGCCGCAGAGGTCATCGAGGGAGATCTTCTTGGGGTTGCCCTTCTGAACGGCCCAGCCGGTACCTGCCTGGTAGTAGCTGACCATGTTCACCGCGGCAAGCCGCTCCGGGTTGATCGTGAAGGAAGAGACCCCGAGGTCGTACTTCGGGCCGAGAGCCGGAAGGATGCCGGTGAATTCGGCCGTCTGGACCTGGACCTTCAGGCCCAGCGCCGCGCCGATCGCCTTGGCGATGTCGACGTCGTAGCCCACGGGGGTCTGGCCGTCGGTGCCGAGGAATTCCGCGGGGGCGTAGGAGGTATCCGAGCCCACGGTCAGGGTGCCCTTTGACTTGATCGACTCGGGCAACATGGCCGCCAGGGCATCGTCCTTCTGGACCGTGCTGGGGTCAAAGCTGGCCGCGGCACTGCCCGAAGCGGAAGCCGCGCCGGAGGGGCCGGTCTCGGAGGCGTTCGTGCAGGCCGTCAAGGCCAATGCGCCGACGGCGAGCACCGTGGCGACCTTCATTGCGGGGTTGCTCAGGAGCGAAGGGGAGATCTGCATTTTCTTACCTTTTGTTGCCGGAGGGATGCGTAACGAGGCCGATTTATAGTGTATCGCCGAACAAGAGATGTACGTCACAGAAAACTAAGTTTCACTATTGGATAACTAAACCAGACCCGAATGCAATATCTTTAATGCCCGATCTGTCTGTGATCCCGGATTCCTGTCCGTTTCGCCAGTTCCTGCGGTGCAAGTCCGACGGCCGATTCGCCGGCCCGGCCGGCGTCACGGGCCCCACCCGCATCTTGGGCCTCGCGAGCCCCGCACACTAGCTGCTGATGCCGAGCGACTCCAGCATCGGCCGGAACTTCGCCCACGTCTCGGCGAGCTCAGTCTCGGGAACCGAGCCGTCCACCACGCCGCAGCCCGCATAGAGCCGGACCGTGTGCGGGGATTCGATGACGGCGCCACGCAGGGCGATGCCCCACTCGCCGTTGCCGGCCGCGTCGAGCCAGCCGACCGGCCCGGCGTACGGGCCGCGGTCCAGGTGCTCGAGCTTGCGGATGAGCGCCCCGGCCACGGTGGTGGGGGTACCGCAGACGGCGGCGGTCGGATGCAGCGCGTTGATCAAGGCCAGGCACGTGGGGACGTGGCCTTCCACCTCAGCCAGCTCAGCCTTGACGTCCGAGGCCAGATGCCACACATTGGGCAGTTCGAGGATGAAGGGCTCGCTGTGCGCGTTCATGGCCTCGGAAAACGGAGCCAGCTGCGTGGTCAGGGACTGGATTGCGATGTCGTGTTCGTGCCGCTGCTTCTCGGAGCCGGCCAGCACCCGTTCGGCGAATTCCAGCGGCGAGCCCGCCATGCCATCGGCGTCGCGGCGGTCCAGGGTGCCGGCCAGGACGCGCGCCTGCGCGGTGCGGCCCTCCACCTGGATCAGCATTTCCGGAGTGGCCCCCACCAGCCCGTCCACCCCGTACGTCCAGCATTCGCGGTACCGGGCGGACAGTTCGCGCAGCACCTCGGCGGCCTTGACGCCGGTGGGGACGGTGGCTACGACGTCCCGCGCCAGCACCAGCTTTTCCAGGGCGCCGGTCCGGATCTCCGCGACGCCGGCGGCAACGGCGGCCATCCAGTCTTGCTCGCTGAGCGAGCCGGTGTGCAACGTTGCCCCTGCGGCCAATGGCAAAGGACGGACGACGGTGCCACCGGCCTGCGGGGGTGCCGGCACCGGGTCGTCCACCACGGTCACGCTGGTCCCGGGATTGGCGCTGGTGCCGGGATTGGCGCTGGTGCTGTGAAGCCAGCGGTCCAGGGCGGCGCGGGCACCGGCTTCGGTGAGGTCGCCGTCGTCGAACGTGAGCTGGGTCAGCCAGGCCTGGCCGTCACGGAGCCCGACAACGATTTCCGGGACCAGCAGCCGGGACTCATGGGCGGAGGCCTTGGAGAAGGCGAAGGAGCCGAAGGCGACCGGGCCGGTGCCGGGGCAGCCCACACTGCCCTGGATGTCTGCCTCCAGGACCTGGTGGCGCCACCAGATGTCCGCTTCCAGGAACCGCTCGGGTCCGGTGGCGGTGAAACGGGCTATCTCGCCGAAGCCCACGAGACCGGCCTCGCGGCGGGTCCAGCAGAGGACATCGTCCCGGACCAGAAACGACGGCAGGCCCCCGGGGAAAGTTTCGGCATCGAGGGGGACTGTCAAGGTGCGGAACGTGCTCGTCATGATGGCATAACACTAGCCCGTGATCGCCCATTGGGTGGATATACACGGGCCGGCCGGGCCTCCACGGGGCCGCCGCGGCCGTTGCCGCAGGTGAAAGCCGCGTCAATTGGCGGCCCGTTCGTGGGAGCGCCGATCATTTGAGACAATGTCAGGGTGAACCGAGCATCCTTGGATAAGCGTCCGGACGAAGTAGCCACGATGTTTGACGACGTCGCCCCCAAATACGACGTCGTCAACGATGTCCTGTCCTTGGGGCAGACGCGGCGTTGGCGCAAGGTGGTGGTGGAGGCCATGGGCGTATCGGCCGGCCAGCACGTCCTGGACCTCGCCGCCGGCACCGGCACCTCCAGCGAGCCGTACGCCGACGCAGGCATCAACGTCATCGCCTGCGATTTCTCCCTCGGCATGCTCAAGGTCGGCAAGCGCCGCCGCCCTGACATCGACTTCATCGCCGGGGATGCCACCCGCCTGCCGTTCGCGGACAACACCTTCGACGCCAGCACGATCTCCTTTGGCCTGCGCAACGTCAACGAGCCGAAGAAGGCCCTGGCCGAGATGCTGCGGGTCACCAAGCCCGGCGGCCGGCTGGTCATCGCGGAGTTCTCCCAGCCAGTGGTGCCGCTGTGGCGCACCATGTACACCGAATACCTCATGCGGGCCCTGCCGGCCATCGCCGTCAAGGCCTCCTCCAACCCCGACGCCTACGTCTACCTCGCCGAGTCCATCCGCGCCTGGCCGGACCAGGACCACCTTGCGGCCTGGCTGCAGGAGGCCGGCTGGGAATCCGTCACCTACCGCAACCTCAGCGGCGGCATCGTCGCCGTGCACCGGGCCCAGAAGCCGGCAGACCCCTCAACCGGCCCTGCCGCAGGCGCTGCGGCGCTGGCCGCCCACACCGGACCCGTGGCCAAGCTGCGCCGCAACATCACCCGGCCCGGCCGGTAGCCGATCCCTGCTGTGAATGTACTGATCGTCGGGGCGGGCCCGGCCGGATCCACCGCCGCCTACTACCTTGCCAAAGCCGGCATTGACGTCACGGTGCTGGAGAAAACCAGCTTTCCCCGCGAGAAAGTCTGCGGCGACGGACTCACCCCGCGCGCGGTCCGCGAGATCCAGAAGCTGGGACTCGCCCACCCCGAAGCCGACGGCTGGCGGCGGAACAAGGGCCTGCGCCTGATCGCCGGCGGCCGCACGATCGAACTGCCCTGGCCGGAGGTTGCCGACTTCCCGCAGTACGGGCTGATCCGGACCCGGCTCGGCTTCGACGAACAGCTCGCCCGGCATGCCCAGTCCGCGGGCGCCGTCGTGCTGGAACGCCACAGCGTCACCGAGGCGCTGCGCTCCGAGGATGGCCGGGTCACCGGCGTGCGCGCAGCGCTGCTGGACAACTCCGGGCGCAAGACCGGCGAGACGCGCGACTTCAGCGCCGACGTCGTCCTCGCCGCCGACGGGAACTCGACGCGCACCGCCGTCTCCCTGGGCATCGGCAAGCGCGACGACCGGCCGCTCGGCGTGGCCGTGCGGACCTACTTCACCTCGCCGCGGCACGACGACGACTGGATGGAAGGCTGGCTCGAGCTTCCCGGCCGCGACGGCAAACTCCTGCCCGGCTACGGCTGGGTGTTCGGCGTCGGCGACGGCACCTCCAACGTGGGCCTGGGCATCCTGAACTCCTCGAAGGACTTCGGCAAGCTGGACTACAAGCAGGTGCTGCGCGAATGGACCGCCGGCATGCCCGCCGACTGGGGCTTCACCCCGGACAACCAGGTGGGCGAAATCCGTGGTGCCGCGCTGCCCATGGGCTTCAACCGCACCCCGCACTATTCTCCGGGCCTGCTGCTCCTCGGCGACGCCGGAGGCATGGTCTCCCCGTTCAACGGCGAGGGCATCTCCTACGCCATGGAGTCCGCCCGCTTCGCGGCCGAATTCATCGCCGACGCGGCTGCCCGGTCGGCGTCCGCCGGCTGGGGGACCGGGACGGAGGCTTCCAGGGCCGCCGACGCGCACCTTGCCCGTTACGCCGACTACGTGCGCCAGCAGTGGGGCTCACACTTCACACTGGGACGGGCGTTCGCCGCCCTGATCGGCAAGCCGGCCGTCATGAAACTGGCCCTCCGGACCGGTATGCCTGTCCCCGTGCTCATGCGTTTCGTGGTGCGGATGCTGGCCAACCTTACCGATCCCGCCGCCAAGGGCTTCGAGGACCGGGTCATCCGGGTCCTGGAATCCCTGGTTCCCGCCACGTCCAATCAGGCCACGTCCAATCAGGCAACGTCCAACAAGGCCGCGTCCACCACGGACAGCGTTCCGCACTCCGGCGCCAACTCCGCGGTTTCCGCAACAAAAAGTTAGGGTTAACCCGTGACCAACTCTGCAGACCAAAGCTGGACGCACGCCGGACACGGCCTGCCGAGCGCTGAACCCAGCCTCAACACCACCGCGATCGCCACCGGCCTCCAACTGCCGGCAGGCTTCTCGGCCATCGCGGGCGACGCCGAGCTGGGCCCGGCGCTCACCACCAACCTGGCGCGCGTCGAGAAGAAGCTGCGCGAAGCCATTGCCAACTCCGATCCCCTGGCTGACGCAACGTCGCGCCACCTCGTGGAAGCCGGCGGCAAGCGGATCCGCCCGCTGCTGACCCTGCTGTGCGCCCACCTTGGCGACGCCTCCCTGCCCGCAGTGGTGCAGGCCGCCGTCGTCGTCGAGCTGACGCACCTCGCCACCCTCTACCACGACGACGTCATGGACTCCGCGCCGTTCCGCCGGGGGGCGCCGACGGCCCACGAGGTCTGGGGCAACTCCGTCGCGGTCCTGACCGGCGACCTGATCTTTGCGCGCGCCTCCATCCTGGTCTCGGAGCTCGGGTCCCGGGCGCTTGGCATCCAGGCCCGCACCTTTGAACGGCTCTGCCTGGGCCAGCTGCACGAGACCGTGGGACCGCGCCCGGACGAGGACCCCTTGGCGCACTACCTCTCCGTCATCGCGGACAAAACCGGCTCGCTCGTGGCCGCCTCCGGGCAGCTGGGTGCAATCTTCTCCGGCGCCGACGAAGCCTACGAGCCGATCCTGGTCGAGTACGGCGAGAAGGTGGGCGTTGCCTTCCAGCTCGCCGACGACGTCATCGACGTCACCGGGATCAAGGTCAAGTCCGGCAAGTCGCCGGGAACCGACCTGCGCGAAGGCGTGCCCACCCTGCCCGTGCTGCTGCTGCGCAACGCGGCCCGCGACGGCGACCAGGCCGCCGTCGAACTGCTGACGCTGATCGACGGAGACCTCAGCTCCGATGAGGCCCTGGCCGCCGCCGTGGCCGGACTCCGGGAGCACCCCGTCACTGCACAGTCCTGGGTGGTGGCACGCACCTGGGCCGATGAGGCCATTGCCGCCCTTGCCCCGCTGCCCGAAGGCGTCGTAAAGGCCTCGCTGACCAGCTTCGCCCACGCCGTAGTGGACCGCAGCAGCTAGGTCCCCGGCCGGTTCTTCCGGCTGGGTGCAGCCTGACGATTAACCTGGCTTCCGGCTTAAACGGAATGGCCCCGGTTCCTCACAACGTCCGAGTCTTCCGTTGCGCCGAACCGGGGCCATTTCTCCGTTCGCATCAGATCCACCGGAGGCATTTGGTGAACCCAGAAACAACTCTATGACAGTTATGTCATAGCGTCCAGACCTATCTGTAAATTTCTTGTCATAAGATTTCGATTCATTGCCGGACGTTGTCGCGCTGAGTTTCCCCACCTTTGGCCGGACAGCTTCGGGACACGCCGGCCGCGGGCGGGACACGCCGTCGGACATGGTCAAAAGCGGGGAATACCAGCGGCGCGGATGGTGCGGAGTTGTCCACATAACCGATGTTGTGGCCCCCGGGGCTGTCATGCCGCGTGTGTGCTTGCCCCATGGACGTTAAGGTTTATCTGGAATACGCCGGCTCGGTTGCCCGCACGGCCACGCTGCTGCAGGCAGGTTTTACGTCGAACAGGATCCGCGCTGCCGTGGCTGCCGGGGAAATTCGCCGCCTCCGCCATGGGGTGGTGGCGCTGCCCGGGGCGCGGGCGGACTTCGTGGCCGCCGTGCTCGCGAACGGCATGCTCACCTGCGCCTCCGCCGCGCCGTTCCACGGCATATGGCGCCTCCACGAGCCCGCACGGCTGCACCTGCTGTGCGCGCACGGCGCAGCGCCCGGAATGGTCATCCACCGCGGCAGCCTGGTCCCGACGGAATACCCGCGCCCCGTGGCCGGACTCACCGACGCTCTGCTCCACGCGCTGCGCTGCCTGCCCCCGGTGGATGCGGCGGTCATGGTGGAAAGTGCCTTGCTGCAGGGCCGCACCTCGCTGGACTATCTGCGCCAGCGGCTGCCGGGAAACCGGAACGGGGCCGCCCGTGCAGTCCTGGAGCTGGTTGACGGCACGGCGGATTCGGCGATCGAGGTCGTTGCCAGGCTGCTCTTCCGGAGCCAGGGAATCTACACCCAGACGCAGGTGCACCTGCCGGGGATCGGCGTCGTGGACTTCCTGCTTGAAGGATTCCTGATCGTGGAGATCGACGGGAGCACCCATCTTGAGCGCGCGCAGGTCAAGAAGGACCGGGGCCGGAACAACGCCAGCATCCTGACCGGCTACGCCGTCCTCCGGTACGGATATCACGACGTCGTTTACAACCCGCAGAAGGTGATCGACGAGGTGTGGCAGGTGCTGCGCGGCAGGGTCATCCGCTGAATTTCCCCACGTATGGAATCCCGTTGCCGCAGAATGCCGGCGGTTCCTCCGGACACGCCGGTGGGGGACGCCAAACAAGGGGAGAGTCGGCGGCAGCAGGAGAGCGGGAGAGTCGGCGGCCGCAGGAGGGGAGAGTCGGCCGGAGATGGGAGGAGAGGGCCGTGGAGCCTAGTCTTCGTCCTCGTCGTTGAAGGCCCACTCGAACATGTCGAAGACGAATTCGGAGAAGGTCCCTTCCTCGCTCTTCCACTGGCCGCGGGCGTTGTTGCGGCGGTACACGATGGGATCCGGGATGCTGAGGTCCCCGACGCGGAAGCCCCAGGTGAACTGCTCTTCCTCGTCCTCGAGGAACATGAGGAAGCCCTCGTCATCGACTTCGAGCTCTTCGGGGTCCCAGAAGTAGTGGTAGGCCTCCATGATGTCCTCGCAGCCGCCGACTGCCAGGTAGAACTCGCGCAGGACCATCGGGACCTGGAACTGGTGTTCGGCCAGGGCGGCGTCGAGTTCGTCGGCCGGGAGGCCATCTTCTTCCTGCCATTCGTCTTCGAGATACTTCGGGACAAGCGCGCGGAATTTCTCGAGGAACATGTCAGTCATGGTCTTATCCTAGCTAATCCTCAGCGGTCGTTTTCCGCGGTGTCCAGGCCCAGCCGGTGCCAGCCGCGGACCGCCAGCGGAACGTACCAGTGGCGCCGCCAGGCCGTGACCCGGAAGGCGAAGACCACCCCGGCGACGGCGCAGGCGCTCACCGCGGTGAAGGTCCCCGTGAGGGACAGGAGCACGGTCGACGCCGACCCGGCGAACGCCGGCAGCGCGTACAGATCCCTGGGGTCGAAGAGCTGCGGGACCTCGTTGGCGGTGATATCCCGCAGCAGGCCGCCACCCACCGCCGTCGTGACACCCAGCAGGACGGCGGCCACAGGATTCATCCCGGCGGCCAGCGCCTTCAGTGTGCCGGTGATGCAGAACAGGGCCAGCCCGCCGGCGTCGAACAGGATCAGCAGCGACGTGAAGCGCTGGACGCTGGAGAACAGGAAATACACCAGCACCGTGGCAAACAGGGGCGGTGCCAGGTACGCCGGGTTGGTGAACGCGGCGGGCGGGCCCGCGTTGATGATGATGTCGCGGATGACGCCGCCGCCCAGGCTCACCACCGAGGCCAGGAGCAGCGAGCCGATGATGTCGAACTGCTTCCGCGCTGCGAGCAATGAGCCGGAGACCGCAAAGAAGAACACGCCGGCGAGGTCAAGCCAGACCAGGACAAGGCTGAAGGAGAAGGTCATGAAGCGTCCCGGTCGATTGCAAGGGGGCGGATAGGGCGGCTCCAAGGTTACGCTAACGGCTATGAATACCCCCATCCTGATCGCCTGCGCCCACGGCACGTCGAGCCCGCACGGGGCCGCGGAGGTCAACGCGCTCCGGGACGGCATCGCGGGGCTCCGTCCCGGGCTGGACGTCCGCGAGGCCTACGTCGACGTGCAGGACCCGGACCTGCCGGCCGTCGTGGCGGGCCTCCCGGCGGGGGTAACCGCCGTCGTGGTTCCGCTGCTGCTCAGCGTCGGATACCACGTTAGGGTGGACATCGCCCGCGCCGTGAAGAGCCGGCCGGACACCCTGGCCGCGGCGCCGCTGGGGCCGGATCCGCGGCTCGCAGCGCTGCTCGATGCGCGGCTGCGCGAGGCCGGGGTAACGGACAACGACGCCGTGGTCCTTGCCGCCGCCGGGTCCTCCGATCCCAGCGCCGCACAGAATGTCGAGGAACTCACGGAGCAGCTCCGTGCCCTGCGTTCCAACCGGATCGTGGCCGCCTACGGCGCCTCCGCCAAACCCTCGGTTCCCGACGCCGTCGCCATGCTCCGCGAGGAGGCCGCCGGCGGTGCCGGCGCGGGGGAGTCGGCCGGAGCGGTGGACCTTGGCGGTCGCGTCGTCATCGCCTCGTATCTCCTGGCGCCCGGTTTCTTCCATGACCAGCTGGCCAAGGCCGGCGCGGACCTGGTGACGGCGCCGCTGCTGCCCTCCCCGGTCCTCGCCGAAATTGCCCTGGAACGCTACGACGCGGCGCTGGCCGGGGCCCCGCAGCCCCGGCCCTGACGGTCCGCGCGGATGCACAGCCGCAGGGCGACTTCAAGGGTTTCCGGCGGTTCGTGACGAAATGTTGCCCTAGGTGACTCCCCGTTTCTGACCCTTTGTGACGGGATTACGGCCGCCCCTACAGTCGATGCATGACTGATACAGCTCTAGCCGGAGCGTCCACGGACGAGGCTGCCGCCGGCCGCACCAAGCGCCCTCCCCGCCCGGCCGCAAAGCCGCACGGCCAGTGGAAAGTGGACGGCACCACGCCGCTGAACGCCAACGAGACCTGGAAACAGGAAGACAACGGCCTCAACGTCCGCGAGCGTATTGAGTCCGTCTACTCCAAGCACGGCTTCGACTCGATCGATGGCACCGACCTGCACGGCCGCTTCCGCTGGTGGGGGCTTTACACCCAGCGCAAACCCGGGATCGACGGCGGCAAGACCGCCACGCTTGAGCCGCACGAGCTCGAAGACAAATACTTCATGCTCCGCGTCAGGATCGACGGCGGTGCGCTCACCACCGGGCAGTTGCGCGTCATCGGCCAGATCTCCGTGGACTTCGCCCGCGACTCGGCCGACCTCACGGACCGCCAGAACATCCAGCTGCACTGGATTCGGGTCGAAGACATGCCCGAAATCTGGCGCCGGCTCGAAGGCGTGGGGCTGTCCACCACGGAAGCCTGCGGCGACGTGCCCCGCGTCATCCTCGGCTCCCCGGTGGCGGGCATCGCCAAGGACGAGATCATCGATCCCACACCGCTGATCCAGGAACTCGCCGAGCGGTTCATCGGCGACCCGGAACTGGCCAACCTGCCGCGCAAATTCAAGACCGCCATCACCGGCCACCCCAGCCAGGACGTGGTGCACGAGATCAACGACGTCGCCCTGGTGGGCCTGGTCCACCCCGAACTCGGCATCGGCTACGACCTCTGGGTGGGCGGCGCGCTCTCCACCAACCCCATGCTGGGCAAGCGCCTCGGCGCCTTCGTCCGGCCGGACCAGGCCGCCGACGTGTGGCTCGGCGTCACCAGCATCTTCCGCGATTACGGCTACCGGCGCATGCGCACCAAGGCCCGGCTGAAGTTCCTGCTGGCCGACTGGGGGCCGGTGAAGTTCCGCCAGGTCCTCGAAGACGAATACCTCGGCTACAAGCTCGCCGACGGCCCGGCCGCCCCGAAGCCCTCCACGCCCGGCGACCACATTGGCGTGCACGAACAAAAGGACGGCAAGTTCTTCATCGGCGCCACCCCGCTGGCCGGCCGCCTCTCCGGCAGCCAGCTGGTCAAGCTCGCGGACACCCTGGAGGCCCGCGGCTCGCAGCGCCTGCGCACCACCCCGCACCAGAAGCTCGTGGTCCTCGACGTGCCCAAGGATGAGGTGGACCCGCTCGTGGCCGAGCTCGACGCGCTGGGCCTGTCCGCCCGCCCGTCCGTGTTCCGGCGCGGCACCATCGCCTGCACCGGCATCGAGTTCTGCAAGCTCGCCATCGTGGAAACGAAGGTGACCGCGGCGACGGCGGTTGCCGAGCTGGAGCGCCGGCTCGCCGACCTCGCCGAGAGCAAGCAGCTGCCCCAGGCGCTGTCCCTGCACATCAACGGCTGCCCCAACTCCTGCGCCCGGATCCAGACGGCGGACATCGGCCTCAAAGGCATGATGCTGCCAACGCCCGACGGCGATCCCACCCCGGGCTTCCAGGTCCACCTCGGCGGCGGGCTGGCGTCCGACAGCCGCGAGGAGGCAGGCCTGGGCCGCACCGTCCGCGGCCTCAAGGTCACGGCCGGGGAACTGCCCGACTACGTGGAACGCGTGGTCCGCAAGTTCGTCGCCGACCGCTCCGAGGGCCAGAGCTTCGCCGAGTGGGCCTTCGCCGCGGAGGAGGGTGATCTCCAGTGACCGCAGCACTCCGCACCCACGACGAGCTCAAGGCCCTCGCCGAGGCCGGCGCCGCCGAGCTCGGCTGGGACGCCCCGGCCCGCGACGTCATTGCCTGGGTGGCCCGCAATTTCGAGCTGCCGACTGTCGCCGTCGCCTGCTCCATGGCGGATGCAGTCCTCCCGGCGCTGGTCGCGGACCAGCTCCCCGGCGTCGACGTCCTGTTCCTGGAGACCGGCTACCACTTCCCGGAGACGCACGCGACGCGCGACGAGGTCGCGGCCAACCTGCGCGTCAACGTCGTGGACGTGCTGCCGGAGAACACCGTGGAGCAGCAGGACCGGCTCCTGGGCAAGGACCTCTTCGCCCGCGACCCCGCGCAGTGCTGCGCCCTGCGCAAAGTGGCGCCGCTGCGCCGCACCCTGGCCGGCTACGAGCTCTGGTTCACCGGAGTCCGCCGCGACGAGGCGCCCACCCGCACCAACACGCCGCTGGTCACCTGGGACGAGGCCAATGGCCTGGTCAAGGTCAACCCGGTGGCGGCCTGGACTTTCGACCAGCTGGTGCAGTACTCCGACGACAACCTTCTTCCCGTCAACCCGCTGCTTTCACAGGGCTACCCGTCCATTGGCTGCCAGCCCTGCACCCGCAAGGTGGCGCCCGGCGACGACCCCCGCGCCGGACGCTGGGCAGGAACCGACAAGACAGAATGCGGACTACACGTATGAGCAATGTTGAGACTTTCGTGGCCGTCGACCCCGATGCCGCCCCCGCCCCTTCGCGGGACGGCGATGCTGCAAGCAGCATCGCGTCCCGCTCCGACAGGCCCGATGCCACTCCCTGGGCGGCATCGGGGCCGACGGCGCAGGCCCGCTTGAGCTCCCCGGCTCGCCTGTCGTCTCTGGACACTTTGGAATCGGAAGCGATTCACATCATCCGCGAGGTCGTCGCCGAGTTCGAGAAGCCTGCGCTGCTCTTCTCCGGCGGCAAGGATTCCGTGGTGATGCTGCACCTGGCCACGAAGGCCTTCTGGCCCGGCAAGGTGCCCTTCCCGGTGCTGCACGTGGACACCGGCCACAACTTTCCCGAGGTCATCGACTTCCGCGACCGCACCGTGGAACGGCTGGGCCTGAAGCTCGTCGTCGGCTCCGTCCAGGAGTTCATCGACTCCGGTGAGCTGGCCGAGCGTGCGGACGGAACCCGGAACCCGCTGCAGACGGTGCCGCTGCTGGATGCGATCCAGCGCAACAAGTTCGACGCCGTCTTCGGCGGCGGCCGCCGCGACGAGGACAAAGCCCGGGCCAAGGAGCGGATCCTGAGCCTGCGCGACGAGTTCGGCCAGTGGGACCCCCGCAACCAGCGCCCCGAACTGTGGAACCTCTACAACGGCCGGCACACGGTGGGCCAGCACGTGCGCGCGTTCCCCATCAGCAACTGGACCGAACTGGACGTTTGGCGCTACATCGAGCGCGAGAACATCGAGCTGCCGGGCCTGTACTACGCCCACCGCCGCGAAGTCTTCGCCCGCGACGGCATGTGGCGCGCCGTCGGCGAAGTCTCCCGGCCGCGCGATCACGAGGAAGTCATCACCAAGACCGTCCGCTACCGGACCGTCGGCGACATGTCCTGCACCGGCGCCGTGGAATCGGCCGCCGCCACGGTGCGCGACGTAGTCATTGAGGTTGCCGCCTCGACCATCACCGAACGTGGCGCCACCCGGGCCGACGACCGCATCTCCGAGGCCGCCATGGAAGACCGCAAGAAGGACGGCTATTTCTAATGAGCACGGAAACGTTTCTCCCGCGCCCGGACCTCGTTGCCGCGGCGCTGCCCACCACGCTGTTCCGCTTCGCCACCGCAGGCTCCGTCGACGACGGCAAGTCCACACTGGTGGGCCGGCTCCTGCACGACTCGAAGGCGATCCTCGCCGACCAGCTCGACGCCGTCGCCCGCACCTCCGCGGACCGCGGGTTCGGCGGTGAAGGGGCCACCGGCACAAAAGCGATCGACCTCGCCCTGCTGACCGACGGCCTGCGTGCGGAGCGCGAGCAGGGCATCACGATCGATGTCGCCTACCGCTACTTCGCCACGGACCGGCGCAGCTTCATTCTCGCGGACTGCCCCGGGCACGTGCAGTACACCAAGAACACGGTGACCGGTGCGTCCACCGCGGACGCCGTCGTCGTGCTCATCGACGCCCGCAAGGGTGTCCTCGAGCAGACCCGCCGGCACCTGTCCGTGCTGCAGCTGCTGCGCGTGGCACACGTGATCGTCGCCGTGAACAAGATCGACCTTGTGGATTTCAGCGAGGAAGTGTTCCGCGGGATCGAGGCGGACGTCCAGCAGGTCGGGCGCGAGCTCGGGCTTGGTTCCGATGGCGTGGCGGATCTCCGGGTCGTCCCCGTCTCGGCCCTCGACGGCGACAACGTGGTGGACCGCTCGGAGCGGACCCCGTGGTACGACGGCCCGGCGCTCCTGGAGGTCCTGGAGACGCTGCCGGCCGCCGACGAACTCGAAAGCCACCTCGAAAGCTTCCGTTTCCCGGTCCAGCTGGTGATCCGGCCGCAGGGTGCGCTGGCTCCGGACGCCATCGCGGGCGGCCTCGATCCTGAGGCCTACCGCGACTACCGTGCCTACGCCGGCCAGATCACCGAAGGCTCCGTGAAACTGGGGGACCAGGTCAGCATCCTGACCCCGGGCCAGGCCCCGCGCACCACCACCATCACCGGGATCGACTTCGCGGGCCGCGAGCTCGCCGAGGCGGCCGCACCGCAGTCCGTGGCGCTGCGCCTGGCCGATGAGTTCGACGTCGCCCGCGGTGACACGATCGCGGCGGCCGGGACGGTGCGCGAGGCATCGGCAGACCTCTACGCCGCCCTGTGCTGGCTCTCGCCCAAGCCGCTCCGGGAGGGCTCCAAGGTCCTGGTCAAGCACGGCACCCGCACGGTCCAGGCCCTGGTGCGGAACGTGACAGGCAGACTCGACCTCGCCAGCTTCGGCCTGGAGCCGACCACCACCCTGGAGCTCAACGACATCGGGCACGCGCAGCTCCGGCTCGCGGCGCCGCTGCCGCTGGAGAACTACCTGCACCACCGCCGCACCGGGGCGTTCCTCGTGATCGACCCGCTTGACGGCAACACCCTCGCCGCAGGCCTGGTCAACGACCACCCCGGCGACCACGAGGACGAGCGCTACTCGATCTAGGCCACGTGTCACATGGGCGCAGCTTGTTCCCCGGTCGGTCGCCATGGGCGGCTGTCCGGGAAACAAGCTGCCGTCTTTTGGGGCCGAATGTGACGCTGCGTGAACCCGCGTGACCCCCGGTTTCCGGGCCGTTGAACCCCGAATATGACACTCCCTATGGTGAATGAATGAAGACACAGGAACGGTTCCCCGGCCTCCCCCGCAGGGACTTCCAGGGGCGATGTCGCCGGCGCTGACCATCCGCCCGGCCCTTCCGCACACACCCCAGAACAGGACTTCACCCATGTCACACACCCCCGAAAACCCCGGGCCCGGCACACAGCCGGGCACCACCCGGATCGTCGCCGGCGAGACCGGCAAACCCAAACGCAAGCGCACCCTGGAGATCGCCCTGGTCGCGGGCCTCGTGCTCCTGATCGGCGCCGGCGCAGCAGTTGCATCCTCGCTGTCCCGCAGCCCCGAAACCGCCCCCGTAGCGGCAACGGCGGACGCCGGCCCGGCCACGGAACTCAGGCTCGGCTACTTTGGCAACATCACCCACGCCCCGGCCCTGGTGGGTGTCAACAAGGGGTTCATCGCCAAGGACCTCGGGGCGACCAAGCTCAGCACGCAGGTGTTCAACGCCGGCCCGGCCGCGATCGAGGCCCTGAACGCCGGCGCCATCGACGCCACCTACATCGGCCCCAACCCGGCCATCAACTCCTACGTCAAGAGCAACGGCCAGTCCATCAGCATCATCGCCGGCGCCGCGGCCGGCGGAGCGCAGCTGGTGGTCAAGCCCGGCATCAACTCGGCGGCCGACCTCAAGGGCAAGACGCTCGCGTCGCCGCAGCTCGGCGGCACCCAGGACGTGGCCCTCCGCGCCTGGCTCGGCAAGCAGGGGTTCAAGACCTCCACGGACGGCAGCGGCGACGTCTCGATCAACCCGACCGAGAACGCCCAGACCCTCAAGTTGTTCCAGGACGGCAAGCTCGACGGCGCGTGGCTGCCTGAGCCCTGGGCCTCCCGCCTGGTGCTCCAGGCCGGCGCAAAGGTCCTGGTCGACGAGAAGGACCTGTGGGAGAAGGGCGAGTTCGTCACCACCGTCCTGATCGTCAACAAGACGTTCGCGGCCGAGCACCCTGCCACGGTGCAGGCGCTGCTGAAGGGCCATGTCGAATCCGTGGACTGGCTCAACGCGGCGCCCGCCGCCGAGAAAGCCACCGTCCTCAACGACGGACTCAAGGCTGCCGCAGGCAAGGCGTTGTCGGCCGACGTCATCGACCGGTCCCTGAAGAACATTCTCTTCACCACCGACCCGCTCGCTGGGACGTACAAGAAGCTGCTCCAGGACGGCGTCGACGCCGGCACCACGAAGCAGGCCGACATCAACGGCATCTTCGACCTCACGGCGCTCAACAGCGTTCTGAGCGAGAGTGCCGGCAAGAAGATCTCCGCCGAGGGGCTCGGCAAGGACTAGCGCCCGGGCCCCAGCCATCCGCCACAACAGTAAGGACCAGACCATGCCAGTCGTACTGGAACACCTGGGCAAGCGCTTCGGCGCCGGCGCCCCGGTGCTGGACGACGTCAACGCCACCATCGGGCAGGGCGAGTTCGTCGCCCTGCTCGGTGCCTCCGGCTGCGGCAAGTCCACCCTGCTCAACATCATGGCGGGACTGGAGGCCCCGACGTCGGGCGCCCTGGAAGTGCCCAGCGACGGCGCCGCCTTCATGTTCCAGGACGCGGCACTGTTTCCCTGGCTGACCGCGCGGGAGAACATCGAGCTGGCCCTGAAGCTGCGCGGCGTCGGGAAAGCCGACCGCCGGGTCCGGGCGGGGGAGCTGCTGGACCTGGTGCACCTGGGCGGTGCGGGGGACAAACGGCCCCACGAGCTCTCCGGCGGGATGCGCCAGCGCGTCTCCCTGGCCCGGTCGCTGGCCCAGGACCGCCAGCTGCTGCTCATGGACGAGCCGTTCGCGGCCCTGGACGCGATTACGCGGGACCTGCTCCATGACGAGCTGGAACGGATCTGGAAGGAAACCGGCCGGACCATCGTCTTTGTCACCCACAACGTCCGCGAGGCCGTCCGGCTGGGCCAGCGAGTCCTGCTGCTCTCCTCCCGGCCCGGTCGCGTGGTGCGGGAATGGCACGTCAGCGAAGAGCACCGCACCGACGCCGGACTGGCCGGCCAGCTCACCGGCGAAATCACCGCCCGGCTACGCGAGGAGATCCGCCGCCATGCCAAGTAACCAGCTTCCCGTGGCGGAAGCGCCGGTGGAGACCCGCAAGGTCCACGCCGCCCTGACCCGTTCCTCCACCGGCAAGGAAGACCTCCGCGAGCTCGAAGCGGGCCTCGACTCCCTCCAGTCAGACTCCATCCGCAAGGTCCGCATCGACTGGAGCCGGATCCTGCTGCCGGTGGCCGCGCTCGCGGTGCTGATCATCCTCTGGCAGTTGTACGTCTCCCTCGGCTTCAAGCGGCGCGACGTCGTGCCCGGCCCCCTGGATGTCATCGGCCAGGTCGGAACCCTGTGGGGGGAGGGCAAGCTTCAAGAGGCCGTCTGGACCTCGCTGCAGCGCGGCGTCGTGGGCTTCCTGATCAGCGTGGTGATCGCGACGCCGGTGGGTCTCGTGCTGGCCCAGGTGGCACCGCTGCGGCGCGCTTTCGGGCCGCTGATCTCCGGGCTGCAGGTCCTGCCGTCGGTGGCCTGGGTGCCGGCCGCTATTCTCTGGTTTGGGATCACGGATGCCACCGTGTATTTCGTGGTGTTCATGGGTGCGATTCCCTCGATCATCAACGGCCTGATCTCCGGTGTGGACCAGATTCCGCCGCAGTACCGCAGCGTCGGAAAGGTCCTGGGTGCGTCCCGGCTCCAGCTGGCCCTGCAGATCATCCTGCCGGCGGCCCTGCCCGGGTACCTCGGCGGCCTCAAACAGGGCTGGGCGTTCTCCTGGCGCTCGCTCATGGCGGCGGAAATCATCGCCGTCGGCGGCACCATCGGCTTCGGTCTGGGCTCCATGCTGGACCAGGGCCGCGTCCTGTCCGACATGACCATCGTCATGTCCGCCATCCTGCTGATCCTCGCCGTCGGAATCCTGATCGAGCTGCTCGTGTTCGCACCGATTGAAAAGCGGCTGCTCCGCCGCCGCGGCCTCCTGGCCGGCAGCACCCGCTAAGCCAGCCACCCAGCTCCTCCAAAGCAACGCGGGGTCACCTACGGCCCATAATCCATTGGTTTATGGGCCGTAAGTGACTCCGCGTTGCTTTTTCGATGGCTCCTTGCCCGGGTACAGGCACGGGCCTACACTCACGCCTAGAGGCCGGGTTGCGGCCCCTTCCACGGCTGATGCAAAGCCCGATTCCTAGGAGGTCGCTGTGGCGGCAAAATTTGGCGTGCTGGCCCTGGTCGAAGCCAAAGCGGGGAAGGAACAGGACGTCTGGGACTTCCTGAACGGAGGGCGCGAAATAGTGCTCAACGAGCCCGGAACGCGCACCTGGTATGCCTTCCGGGTCAACGAGAACACCTTCGGCATCTTCGACACCTTCGATACCGAGGAGGACCGTCAGGCCCACCTCAGCGGCGCCATCCCCGCCGCCCTCGGCGAACACGGTCCCGCCCTGCTCGCCAAGGATCCCGACATCAAGCTGATCGAACTCATCGCCGTGAAATAGGGGTGCCCCCGGCCGCCGCAGATCAGGAGCGGCGATTGCCATTATGTGACGCGGCGTTACCTTGCGTGAACTGGTGTTGCCGCACCGTTGTTCCGCTATGTGACGCCGCCCTATCGTCGATGCATGGCAATTCAGGACATTTACCCCACGGCCCTGCGCCTCCTCGGCCGTCCCGTGCTGGTGGTCGGCGCCGGCCCGGTGGCCGCCCGGCGCACCAAGGGGCTGCTCGACGCCGGAGCCCGCGTCACCGTCGTGGCACCGGCCGCCTGCCCGGCGCTCGCTGCACTTGCCGACGCCGGCCTCCTGAACTGGGAGCCCCGCCCGTACCGGCGGTCCGACGTCGACGGCGTCTGGTTCGTCCAGACCGCCACCGGCGACGCCGCCGTGGACGCGCAGGTCTCCGCCGACGCCGAGGCGCAGCGCATCTGGTGCGTCAACGCCTCCGACCACGAAGCCTCCGCCGCCTGGACGCCCGCCGTCGCCGTGGTGGACGACGTCAAGATCGCCGTCAACGCCGGCGGAGACCCGCGCCGCGCCATGGCCCTGCGCGACGCCGTCGCCACCGCCCTGGCCACCGGAGACCTGCCGCTGCGCCGGCACCGGGTTTCCGGCACGGGGGCAACTCCCGGATCCGTGGCCCTCGTCGGCGGCGGTCCCGGCGACACCGGACTCATCACCGTCCGCGGCCGCCGGCTCCTTGGCCAGGCCGACGTCGTGGTGGCGGACCGGCTCGGCCCGCGTGAACTCCTGGCCGAACTGGCCCCCGACGTCCGCGTTGTGGAGGTCGGCAAGACCCCCGGCCACCACCCGGTACCGCAGTCTGAGATCAACCGGATCCTGGTCGAGGAAGCCCTGCAGGGCCACCGCGTGGTCCGGCTCAAGGGCGGCGACCCCTACGTGCTGGGCCGCGGCGGCGAGGAAGCCGAATTCTGCCGGCAGCACGGCGTCGAGGTCGAAGTGGTTTCCGGCGTCACGTCGGCCATTTCCGTCCCCGCCGCCGCCGGCATCCCGGTCACGCACCGCGGGCTGGCCAAAGGCTTCAGTGTGGTCACCGGCCATGAGGAACTCTCGGAAGTCCCGGCCCGTGCCGACCACACTGTGATCCTGCTCATGGGGGTGGGCCAGCTGCGCGATTCCGCAGCCTCCCTGGCCCGCGCCGGTTTGCCTCTTCAGACGCCTGTTGGCATCGTAGAGAATGGATACCTGCCAAACCAGCGGGTGACCATCGGAACCCTCGGGACCATCGCGGACCAGGCGGAGGCCGCAGGCGTAGCGAATCCCGCCGTGATCGTGATCGGCGACGTGGTCCGTGTCAGCCCGTTCGCGCCGTCGCACTTCAAGACCGCGGACTACAGCACCACCTCCCCGAACGCTCCCCGCACCACCAAGACCCGCGTACTGACCCCCTAACACCCGTCGATTGCTCCACAACTGCCGTTATCAAGCCCCAAAGGGCGTTTGTGGAGCAACGGATGCAGAAGAAAAAAGGAACACAGCCGTGTCAACTAGCACCCCCGTAGGAACCGCCGCCCGCCCGCTGCGCGTCGCCGTCGTCGGCTCCGGTCCCGCCGGCGTCTACGCCGCGGACATCCTGACCAAGAGCGAGGCCGTCAAGAGCGGCGAGCTCACCGTCAGCATCGACCTCTTCGACCGCTACCCGGCACCCTACGGTCTGATCCGCTACGGCGTGGCCCCCGACCACCCCCGCATCAAGGGCATCGTGAACGCCCTGCACAAGGTCCTGGACCGCGGCGACATCCGGTTCTTCGGCAATGTGGACTACGGCACGGACTTGTCCATCGATGACCTCCGCACCCACTACGACGCCGTCATCTTCGCCACCGGCGCCATCAAGGATGCGGACTTGAACATCCCCGGCATCGAGCTCGAGGGCTCCTACGGCGGCGCCGACTTCGTGTCCTGGTACGACGGGCACCCCGACGTGTCCCGCGAATGGCCGCTGGAGGCCAAGGAAATCGCCGTGATCGGCAACGGCAACGTGGCCCTCGACGTGGCCCGCATGCTGTCCAAGCACGCCGACGACCTCCTTGTCTCCGAAATCCCGGACAACGTCTACACCGGGCTGAAGTCCTCGCCGGTCACGGACGTGCACGTGTTCGGCCGGCGCGGGCCCGCCCAGGTCAAGTTCACGCCCCTGGAACTGCGCGAACTCTCCCACTCCAAGGACGTGGACATCATCCTCTACGCCGAGGACTTCGAGTTCGACGCCGAATCGGACCGGCAGATCCAGAGCAACAACCAGACCAAGACCATGGTGGGCACGCTCACGAACTGGATCGCCGAACAGCCCGAGGACCTCTCCGAGCTCACCGCGTCCCGCCGGCTGCACCTGCACTTCCTGCACAGCCCGGTCGAGATCTACGGAGAAGAAACCGACGGCGCCGACGCGCCCGGCCGCGTCGCCGGGATAAAGTTCGAGCGCACCGAACTGGACGGCACCGGCAACGCCCGCGGCACGGGCGAGTTTGTCGAGTACCCGGTCCAGGCCGTGTACCGCGCCATCGGCTACTTCGGTTCCGCCCTCCCCGAGGTCGAGTTCGACCACAGCAAGGGAGTCGTCCCGAACGACGGCGGTCGGGTCCTGGACGCCGCCGGCACCCACGTGCCGGGGATCTACGCGACCGGCTGGATCAAGCGCGGTCCGGTGGGACTGATCGGCCACACCAAGGGTGACGCCCTCGAAACCGTGACCTACCTGCTTGAGGACCGCGAAAACCTGCCGCTGGCCGCGGCGCCCGCCCCCGAGGCGATCGTCGAGCTCCTGGCGGGCCGCGGCGTCGAGTACACCAGCTGGGAAGGCTGGCTGGCCCTGGACGAGCACGAGCGCGCCCTCGGTGAAAAGGCCACCGCTGCCGGCGGGTCGCACGGCGTCGCCGTCCAGCGCGAGCGCATCAAGGTGGTGCCCCGCGAGGACATGGTGGAGATCTCCCGCGGCGCCGCCGTCGAGGTCTAGCCTCAACACATAGCAACACAGAGCAACACAGAGCAACGACGCAGACCAGCGCGGGGTCACTTCCCGCCCATCCCGGAAAGGGATTATGGGCGCTAAGTGACCCCGCGTTGTTTGATTTACGTGGAAACCTGGGCGGTAGTCAGTAGGCTTACCGTCATGGATGAACACTCGCCCAGGGCCGGCCAATGAGGCTCCGCCACAGCAACGCGTCCGGCCGCGGATACCGCAGGGTCCCCGCCGGGACCGGGTTCAGTTACAAGGACCTGGACGGCTCCACCCTGCCGCCGGGCCCCGTGCGGGAACGGCTCGAGGGCATCGGGATCCCGCCGGCCTGGACCGACGTCTGGATCGCCCCGTACGACAACGGGCACATCCAGGCCACGGGAGTGGACGCGGTGGGCCGGCGGCAGTACATCTACCATCCGAGCTGGCGGGAACGGAAGGACCGGCTGAAGTTCGACCGTTCGCTCCAGCTGGCTGAGACCCTGCCGACCGCACGCCGCCTGGTGACCATGGACCTGCGCTCCGAGGGGCTGACGCGGGAACGCGTGCTGGCGGCCGCCTTTCGGATGCTCGACAGCGGATCATTGCGCGTCGGCTCGGAGCGCTACACCAATGAAAACGGCAGCCATGGCCTCGCCACCCTGCTCTGCGCCCACGTCAAGGTGCGCAAGGACGAACTCCGGCTCAGCTTCCCGGCCAAGAGCGGCAAGACCTGGGAGTCGCGGATTGACGACGCCGACCTCGCCGCCGTCGTGCGCCAGCTCAAGCGCCGCGGCGGCAACGCCCGCCTGCTGGCCTACAAGGACGGCCGCAGCTGGCATCCGGTGTCGAGCGCGGACATCAACGAGTACGTCAAGGAGCGCACGGGGGAGGACTTCACCGCGAAGGATTTCCGCACCCTGCGGGGGACGGCGGCGGCAGCGGTCAGCCTGGCGCAGAGCGGCCCGCAGGCGAAAGTCTCGGCCCGGAAGAGTGCGGTGAGCCAGGCCATGCAGGACGCGGCCGCGGTCCTGGGCAACACACCGTCGATCGCCCGGAAAAGCTACGTGGATCCCCGGCTGCTGGACCACTTCGCGGCCGGGGAAACGATCGACCCGAGGCGGCTGGATTCCGCCGAGTCCGAGATCCGCGCCCTGCTGTACCAGGAAGGCGACGTGGTGCCGCTGCGGAAGGCCGCCGGCTAGTTCCCGGGCGCGGCCCGGCGGCACCTCAGAACTCGGCGTTGATGAACCCGATGACAATCGCCGTCCACCAGCACAGCTGCGAGATCACCAGGCACAGCAGCAGATGGACCCGTTGCCCGGCGGTCAGGTCCTTGAACGAGGCATCGGGCGTCAGCCTGGCCAGCCGCCGCATGAGCGGAATGAGCATGATCCCGTTAAGGCTGAGCACAAGGACGGCGGCGAGCTTGAGGTCCGTCATCGGGTTGCTCAGGTGCGGGTTCAGGAACACGCCCGTGGCCAGCATGCCGGCCAGGCCGCCCCAGATCAGCGGTGTCGCCGCGCCGTCGAGCCTGATGGTTTCGGCCAGGTCACGTCTGCCGATCAGCCACAGGAAGCCGTGCCAGTCCACCAGGACGACGGCGCCAAAGGCCACCACCATCGACAGCACGTGCAGCACGACGGCGACATGGTGGACATAGGTGTCGACTTGGACCGCGGTGGACAACGTGACCGAGAGCAGCCAGGCCGCGGCGGCCGCGGCGGACAGGGCGGCCACGAGCCGCCGCGTGGACCGCTCAGATTCACGATGCCGTCGGAGGGTGCGTCTGCTCACCGGAACGTAGCTCATGCCATACCTCTGCGAGACCTGGCGCCGGTGGCCGTCCCAGCCCGGCCCGGGGTAGCTCCACGATAGTCCCGCGGGCAGATGCCAAACAAGAAAATCCCCACCCAGGGCGGCGGCTACATCCGGCCGAAGCGCGCCCGGACCAGCGCGAACACGCCGTAGGCAATGAAGCCCGCCCCGATCGCCAGGAGCAGGTACGGGCCGAAGGGGTGGTCCCGGAGCGCCTTGAGGCTGCCGTCCAGGCCGGTGGATGAACCGGGGTTGTTGGTCGCCGCGGCCACGACGAAGAGCAGCCCGGTCAGGATCAGCGCCAGCCCTTTCGAGACGTGGCCGGTGACGCCAAGGGCGCTGATCACCCTGCCGCGGCGGGTCCCCTCGAAGTGCTGCAGTTCCTCCTTGAACTTCTTCCCGAAGCCCTTGACGATGAAATACACGCCGATTCCCATGATGGTGAGCCCGAGGCCGACCAGGGCCGGAACCCCCAACGGTGACTGGATCAGGGTCGTGCTGAAATCCCGGGTCGAGTCGCCCGAATCGCCGCGCTGGCCGAGCCCGAAGCCCGCGAAGCTCAGCCCGACGCTCCCGTACGCTATGGCAAGGAAGCCGGAGGAAATGAGTTTGCCCAGCTGCTCCCGGCGCGGCAGGTGGCGGCCCCGGAGCGTCGCCTCGCTGAGCTGCCAGAGCGCGAGGCCCGCGCAGGCGATGCAGGCCGCCCACATCACCGCCGGACCCCAGGGGTTGGCCGCGAGTTGTTCGATGGCGCCGGTGGGTTCGGCCTGGCCCGGCGCGCCCAGGACCAGGGCGACGGCGATGGCCCCGATCACGATATGAAGCAGTGCCATCACCGCGAATCCGGAACGGGCGACGACGTCGAGCGCGGTGCTGTTCGACGCCGCCTCCGCGGTGTCGACGGCGTCGCCGATGGCGGCTTCGATCCCGGACTCTTCTTCTGCCATGGTGATGCGGGTATTCCTCATCTGGTCCGATGTGCCGGTGTTGTGCCTTACGGCGGTGTGGCTATGGCGCCGATTCTACGCGGGGCGAAGTGGCAGCCGCTTGGACTACCGCGTTTTTGGTAAGTGTGCTTACCATAGCCGGGTCATGGCCCCGCTCGTGGACATGCCGCGGACCGGCAGCCTTGCTGCCCCTGCGATTCGGATTCGAAGACAGATGATAGGAAGCTCAACATGGCAGGTAATCTTGTTGCCCGATCCATTCACGACCTGACGGCAGCCGCCTGGTTCGGCGGTTCCCTGATGGGCGCCATTGGGCTCAACGGTGCCACGGCTGCTGCCAAGGACCCTGCGGAACGTACCCGCCTCTCAAGCCTGGGTTGGAAGAAGTGGGCGCCGTACCAGGCGGCGGCGTTTGGGGCGCATTTTCTTTCGGGCCTCGCCGTCATGTGGGAGAACAAGGGCCGGATGGCCAAGCAGGACGGCGTCACGCGCCTGAGCGTCTACAAGTCCGTCGTCACCCTCGCCGGTGCCGCTATGACCCTGTACGCGGGCCTGCAGGGAGCCAAGGTGGACAAGCTGGCCGCCGAGGGCGCCAAGGGTGCCACCGAGCCGAAGCCGGGTGCCTCCGAGGAACTCCGTTCCGCGCAGCAGCAGCTGAAGATCCTGCAGTGGACCATCCCCGTGTTCGCCGGCTGGGTGATCGTGCTCGGCGCCAAGCACGGCGAGATGCAGCGGCCTAAGAACGTACTGAAGGGCCTCGTCCGCTAGCCCCGGCACAGCCGGTATGCGCCACTGTTGAGGGCCGGAACATCGCGTTCCGGCCCTCAACATTGGCAGTCGCACTCTCGCCGGAACAGCACTCTCACGCCGGAACGGGGGGAGCCGGGACTGCGGCCCGGCCCTTCGATTGCCGTGCCCGCAGGATGATCTTGAAGATTTCACCGAGGAACAGCAACACCACGCCCGGCACCAGGCAGAGCAGCCACTGCTGGCCGGAAAGCGGCAGCGTGCCGAACAGGTCCTGCATCACCTTCATCTGGGTGATCAGCATCGAGCCGAGGACGGCCCACGCGAACGCCCAGAGCAGCTTCGGGTTGGACACCGTGGCGGGCCCGAAGGCGCTCTCGGTCGGGTAACGCAGATTGAGCGCCACGAAGATGTTCATCAGCCCCAGCCCCACCACAGCCATGGTCTGGCCGACCTCCAGTGAACCGTAGGTGGTTTTGCCGATCTGCACGAGGATCAGCGTCGCGGCCGCCATGAAAAGCCCGACGACGAACAGGCGCACCATCATCGACCGGACGAGGATCGGCTGGTTGAAGGGCCGTGGTTTGCGGTCCATGATGCCCGGCGTCGCGAGATCCAGGCCCATCACCGCCCCAATCGGGGCGACGATCGCCATGTGGATCCACAGCACCTGGGCCGGGCTGAGCAGGGCCGTGCCGGCTATGGCGAAGGCCGAGGATCCGATGAACGCCAGAATGAACATGAACAGGTTGGCGACCTGGATCCGGATGAACTTCTGCAGGTTGTCGTACACGAGCCGGCCCTCTTCGACCGCCGCCACGATGGTGGCAAAGTTGTCGTCGGCCAGGATCATCTTGGCCGCGCCCTTGGCGACGTCGGTGCCGGTGATGCCCATCGCGATCCCGATGTCGGCGGCCGCGATGGCCGGCGCGTCGTTCACGCCGTCGCCGGTCATGGCCACGATGTTGCCCTTGCGCTTGAGCACCTCGACCAGCCTGACCTTGTGTTCGGGGGCTACACGGGCGATCACGCCGATCCCGTCCACCTGGCTGTCGGCCTCCGCGTCGCTCATCGCCGCGAACTCGGCCCCGGTCACCGCGCGGCCCCTGATGCCCAGTTCGTCGGCGATCGCCGCAGCGGTGACGGCGTGGTCGCCGGTGATCATCCGGACCCGGATGCCGGCGTGCTTTGCCTTGGCGATGGCGGCCACCGCCTCGGCGCGCGGCGGGTCAACCTCGCCGATCAGCGCCGAAATCTCCAGATCCTGCATCAGCGCCATCAGGTCGCCCGAAGGCTGGAACGTCGCCGGGTCGAACTCGCGCTGCGCCAGGGCGAGCACCCGCCTGCCCTGGCTGGCGATGCGTTCGTTCTCGGCAAGCACCTTGCCCCGCATTTCGTCAGTGAGGCGCTCGGCGTGGCCGCCCGGCATCCGGCCGAACGAGGACCTGCTCAGGAGGACGTCGGGTGCCCCCTTCACGTAGGCCCGGATCACGGGCCTGCCATCGGCCCCCGGCATCCGGTGGAACGTGGCCATGAACTTGTAGTCGGAATCGAACGGCACCGACGCCACGCGCGGGTTGTTCCGGCGGAATTCCCTGACGTCCACGCCGCCTTTCTGCGCGAGCACGTAGAGCGCCGCCTCGGTGGGGTCCCCGACCACCTCGCCGTCGTTGATATCGGAGTCGTTGCACAAGGCGCAGGAAAACATCACGTAGTCCAGGTCCCGCTCGGCGTCCCCGGTGGTCCGTTGGATCTGGCCGTCGAAACTGTAGCCCTCACCGCTGACGGTGTAGTGGTGCTGCACTGTGGTGATCTCGCGGACCGTCATCTGGTTCAGGGTCAGGGTGCCGGTCTTGTCCGAATTGATGGCCGAGGTGGAGCCCAGGGTCTCGACCGCAGGGAGGACCTTCATGATGGCGTTCTTCTTGGCCATATTGACCGACCCGACGGACAGGATGGTGGTGACGACGGCGGGCAGCGCGTCCGGGATGGAGCCGACTGCCAGCGCCACACCGATTCCGAAGAGCACCGCGAAGGACTCGCCGGAGGCCAGGCCCATCACGACGATGGCGATAAACGCGAAGAGGGCCGCGACAATGATGAAGATGGTGAGCCGGTCCACCTGCTTGGTGAGCGGGGTCTTCTCCACTTTCTGCCCGGACAGCATGTGGGCGATGTGGCCGACCTCCGAGCCCATGCCGGTGGTGGTGACGAGGATTTCGCCGTGGCCCCGCGTCACGTTCGTGTTCATGAACGCCATGTTCAGGCGGTCGCCGATGCCGACGTCGTGCCGGCCGATGGTCTCTGTGTCCTTCTCGACGGCGACGCTCTCCCCGGTCAGGGCGCCCTCCTCGATCTGGAGGGTTGCCGCCAGGATGATCCGGCCGTCGGCGGGGACGCGGTCACCGGCATCGACCACCACGATGTCGCCGGGGACGATCTGTTCGGCGGGGAGCTCCACAACGTCACCGTCGCGGCGCACCTTGGCCATAGCCTTCATCATCTGCCCCAGGGAGGCGGCGGCTTCTTCGGCCTTGCCCTCCTGGTGGTACCCCAGCCACGCGTTGAACAGCGTCAGCAAGGCAAGCCCAATGGCGGTTCCGTATTCCGCAATCAGCAAGCTGACCAGGGCGGCGACCACAAGGACGATCTGCATGTAGTCCTGATAGTGCTTGAAGAACCGTTTCCACACCGGCTCCTGCTTAGCGGCGGCGAGGGCGTTCGGGCCGTACTCCTGCAGACGCTGCTGCGCCTCTCCCGTGCTCAACCCGCCAGCCGGATCCACCTTCAGCTCGGCCGCCACTTCAGCCGGTGCCAGCGCGTACCAGCTCGCGTCTGCCTCCGCCGGGGCCACCCCAGCTACTGCTCCGGGATCGTCGCTCATGACTTCCTCCTCATCGCCGGGGCGCTGCTTAGAACGGGGTGGGGATGTGCCGCACGGCCAGTGCCGGTTCGGTGTAATCGCCGGCCTTCTGGCGCTTGGGGAGCTCGACGTCGAGCCCCGGGTACGGCTCGTAGGGCACCCGGCTGAGAATATGGCTGATGACGTTGAGCCGGCCGCGCTTCTTGATGTCATTGTGCGCGACGTACCACGGTGCCCAGGCGGTGTCGGTCGCCTCGAACATGGCGTCCCGGGCCCGGGAATAGTCGTACCACCGTTTGTACGACTTCAGGTCCATCGGAGAGAGTTTCCAGGTCTTGCGGGGGTCGTCCATGCGGCTCTCGAGCCGCCTGGTCTGCTCGTCAGCACTGACCTCGAGCCAGTACTTGAGCAGGATGATCCCGGAGTCGACCATCGCCTTCTCCACCATCGGGGTCATGTCGAGGAACCTCTGGGTCTGTTCCGGTGTGCAGAAACCCATCACCCGCTCGACGCCCGCACGGTTGTACCAGCTGCGATCGAAGATGACCACCTCGCCCGCCGCCGGGAAGTGAGACATGTAGCGCTGGAGGTACATCTGCGACTTCTCCCGCTCGGTCGGTGTGGGGAGCGCGACCACGCGGAACACCCGGGGGCTCACCCTTTCGACGATGCGCTTGATCGTGCCGCCCTTGCCGGCCGTGTCGCGGCCTTCGAAGACGATGCAGATTTTGGCTCCGGTGGACTTCACCCACTCCTGCATGGCGACCAGTTCACCCTGCAGGACCTCCATCTCCGCTTCGTACTTCTTGCGCGGCATCTTCTTCCCGGCGCGCCCGTCCTCTTCGTCGGAGCCCTTGGACTTTTTCTTCTTCTTGCCCACCATCGACCTCCTCGCGACGTACTTGCTGAGGTAAACCACAACACTGCGACACCGGCGAGACTGTCATCCAACGAGACCGGCACCCCGGCCCGGGACTGGGGCGCGGCTGCACTTGTCGCGGGCACCCTCGTGCGGCGTCCTGCCATTCTTAGTGTTGACCGCGGCTCGGGTCCGGTCTACGGCACTAAGACCCTAATGGGCGGCGGCGGAACCGGGTGTCTCGGCCGAGCCGGCCCCTGCTGCTGGGCGCAGGGGCCGGCCGTCCGGGCTCGGCGCTGACGCCGATGATGACGGAAACCCGCCTGGCCGCGAGGCCGGTGCGCGGGTGGCGGCCGCCACTGAGACAGAGCATCTTCCGCGCACCTTGGGAAAGCCTTGGGTTAATCCTGGAGCCATTCCGCGCAGGAATTCAGGTTCCGGGTGACGCTTTCGACGGCGGCCGCCTCGTCGCGGGCGGCAATTGCGGCCACGAGTTCGTCGTGGCCCTCGTGCGGCAGGCCGTTGAAGCCTCCCCGACGCTGCTGGCGGAGCAGGTCGTTGTGGAATACGCTGCCGAAACTGACATACAGCTCATGCAGCAGCGGGTTGGCGGACGCCTCCGCCACGCGCGCATGGAAGTCCCAGTCTGCCCGGGCCCACGCGGCGTAGTCCTCGGCGAGCCAGGCGGCACGGCGGGCGGTGAGCAAACCGCGCAGGGCGGTGAGGTCGTCGGCTGTCGCGTGGCGTGCAGCGAGCCTGGCCGCCTGGGTGTCCAGCCCGACCCGGACCTCGAGGATGTGCTCCTGGGAGTGGTCCTCATACATCCGCTGCGTGGCGCCTGCGATCTCGCTCGTGGCGCGGACATACGTGCCGTCCCCGCGGCGGACCTCGAGCATTCCGCTGTGGGCCAGCGCTTTGATGGCCTCACGCAGGGTGCCACGGGAGACCCCAAAGGCGGCCATCAGCTCAGGTTCGGCCGGAATGCGCTGCTGCAGCGGCCACTCGCCCGAGTGGATCAGGGCCCGCAGCTTGGCAGTGATTTCCTCCGCCAGCGGTGGCCGGTGCGAAGCTGTGAGTGTCATCGCCGGATTCCTTCCGGGGCGTGCGGGGCGGTGGCCCGCAGCTTTTTGGCTGCCAGTTCCTTGGCCCGCAGCTCCTTCGGCCCGGCCGAGAGCAGGTGGCCCACCGCGATCTGGCCGAGGGCCACGGCCAGCAGCAGGGCCAACGGCAGCGTCCAGGAATTGGTGGCGCTGTGCAGCAGGCCCATGCCGAACGGGCCGAGCGTCGCCAGCAGATACCCGGCGGACTGCGCCACGGTGGACAGCGCGGTGGTCTCGGCCGTGCTGCGGCCGCTGCGGCTGATCATCACCATGACCAGCGGGAAAATGCCGAGTCCGAATCCCAGCAGCACCGCGGTCAGAGGAGCCCAGTCTGTCGGCACGACCAGCATCGAGAGGACGCCGAGGGCCATGGTCACAGTGGCCAGATAGAACGCGGTCCGAAGCATCCGGGGGCGTGATCCGATGGCCACCAGCACCATGCCGGCGGGGACGGAGACGAGCTGCATGAGCCCGAACATCAGCCCGCTGTCGGACGCGGAGAGCCCCGTCGTGGCCAGCATGTAGGGGAACCAGCTGAGGACGGCGTAGGCCAGGAGCGCCTGCACTGTGAAGCCCAGCGTGATCATCGCGCCGGTGCGGGTCCGCAGCAGGGGCCACGGGGAAACCCGGGCGGCCTTGCCGGGGGATGCGTTGCGATGGGCGTGCACCGCGATCGGGAGGAAGCCGAGGCACGCCCCTAGGGCCAGGAATCCGATCGCGCCGACGCCCGCCGACGGCGAGCCCAGGGCCTGGGCAACTGGAACGATCAGCACGGCGGTGGCGGTGGCGCCTGTGGTCATGGTCAGCGTGTAGACGGCGGTCATGAGGGACGTGCGGTCCGCGAAGTGCACGCGGATGAAAGAGGGCATGGCCACGTTGCAGATGGCCAGCCCGGACATCCCCGCCACGGTGCCGGCCAGCAGCATCCCGGTGGACGGGACGCCGCGGAGCAGCAGTCCGGCCGCCAGCATCACGAGGGAGAGCAGGATGGCTTTTTCCAGCCCCAGCTGCCGGGTGAGCCAGGACGTGGCAGCGCCGGCCACCGCGAAGCACAGCGTGGGGATCGAGGGGAGCAGCGCTGCGATCAGCGGGCCGTAGCCCAGGACAGCCTGCAGGTCGTGGAAAAGCGCGGCGGCGCCGGTGATGCCGGCACGCAGGTTGAGCCCGATGAGCACGAGCGCCACGACGCCGGCCACGATCACGCCCCGCGGGCGGACCGCGCCGGGTGGAGCTGTCTGGGAAAGTGCGGAAACCGCCGTGCTGCTAGCCATAGCTAAAGGTTAGACGTTTGATGTTTGAGTCTCAGCCTCTAGTGGCGAATATCTCTGCAGGTGACAGAAAGCAACGCGGGGTCACTTAGCGCCCATCCCGGGCCGCTCAATGGGCGCTAAGTGACCCCGCGTTGCCTGCGGGCCGGACTGGAAGCGCGGTCAGCGCCGTCAGCGCGGATGCCGGGCGCTGAGCCGCTGCACCGCGAGCGCGAGCCAGAGCTGCACCCGGTCCGCTGTCTGCGCGGGGTCGTATCCGGTGAGTTCGGTGATCTGCGCCAGCCGGTAGCGGACCGTATTGCGGTGCAGCGTCAGTTCCTCGGCGACGGCCGCCACCGAGCCGTTGTTGCCGAGGTAGCTTTCCAGCGTGGCCATGAGTTCGGCGCCGTGCGCCGCGTCGAAGGCCCGCAGCGGGTTCAGTGATTCGTTGGCCATGTCCGCCAGCGGAACGTCCTCGCTCGCGAGCAGCAGCGAGGTCAGACTCAGCCGCTCGGGCTCGTTGACCGGCAGCCCGTGGCTGGCCGCGTCACGGGCCTCGAAATAGCTCCAGCGCAGGCCGTTGGGCTTGGTGTACGCCCCGCCTATGCCGATCGTGGCATGGATCCCGGCCTCGGCGAGGTGGTCGCTGAGGCTGCGGGCAAGGGCGCTCGCGCCGCTGCCGTCGTCGGCCACCACCACCACGAGGTCCTTCCCGACGACGGAGCCGACAGCCGCGGCCAGCGGCTGGGGCAGCGAAGAGCTGCCCAGCTGCTTCTGGTGGGCGGCCGATTCGGCGAGCAGGACCACGTTCTTGCGGGTGCTGTTGATGCCGACGCCGGCCAGACGGCGGGTGGCTTCGGACGCCTCCAGCGTCCCGTGGATAACGTCGTCGAGGACCTGGCCCGCCAGCGCCCGCTGCGCCTGCCGTTGCTTGACCATGTTGTTGAGCTCAACGCTGATCAGGTTTTGGGCGTAGCCCACGATGCCCGTGTCCTCGAACGGCTGCTTCACCCACAGGGTGCAGGCATCGCGGCGTCCCGTGGGGATGGGATAGGACGCCCAGCCCTCGGCCTTGGGCGCCGGGTGGCCCGCAACACTGTTGTACAGCTGGGCGGTGAACTGGGTCAGGACGATCTCGGTGCGCAGCATCGACCCCAGGTGTTTCAGGAGCTCGGCCAGGCCGCCGCCCGTCAGCAGGGCGCGGGCCAGGATCTGGTGCCCGGCGATGAGCCGCTCAAGCTTGACCAGGTGGTCCGCGGACTGGGCGTCGGCCACGAGCTTTCCGATCGCGATGAACGGTGTCTCGTAGGGCACTTCCACCACCGGCAGCCCCCACCGGTTCGCTTCGGCGATCAGGGCCGGCGGAACGGCGTCGTGCGTCAGGCCGACCCCGAACCCGATGCCCACCGCGCCTGCCCGCTGGACCTGACGCACAAACCGGCGCTGCTCCGCGGCACTTTTGAGCCGCATACCGGTCGTCAGGATCAGTTCGCCGCCATTGAGGAACCGCTGCGGATCCTCCTGTTCGGTGACGGCCACCCAAAGAATGTCCTGGTGCCAGGTGGTTTCGGCGAGTCCGGCCTTGGTGAGATTCAGGGACGGAACTCCCAGTAGGGCTGCGAGTGAAATGGCCATGGATTCAGGATAGCCGGGTGCTGGTCAAGCGCACTAAAGTTCTGCGGGGATGGTGTGCAGGTGCCTATTCCCTGCCTTGACCTGCTGGCATAGGCTCGTGACCAGTCACACATCCGTCATTGGCAGTAAGAAAGAGGTTGTACACCGTGGTTCAAACCTTGCAGAACTTCATCAACGGCGAGTTTGTCACCCCCGCCGGCACAGGATTGCTGCCCATCGTGAACCCCACCAACGGTGACGTGGTGGCGCAGGCGCCGATCTCGGTGCAGGCCGACGTCGACGCCGCCATGACGGCAGCCAAGAACGCGTTCAAGACCTGGAAGCACACCACGCCCGGGCAGCGGCAGCTCATGCTGCTCAAGCTGGCGGATGCCGTCGAGGCCAACAGCGACGAGCTCGTGGAGGCCCAGCACCGCAACACCGGCCAGGTCCGCTCCCTGATCGCCTCCGAGGAAGTGGCCGCGGGCGCCGACCAGCTGCGCTTCTTCGCAGGCGCCGCCCGCATCATGGAAGGCAAGTCCGCCGGCGAGTACTTCGAAGGCCACACCTCCTACGTGCGCCGCGAGCCGATCGGCGTCGTTGCGCAGGTAGCCCCCTGGAACTACCCGTTCCTCATGGCCATCTGGAAGATCGGGCCTGCCCTGGCCGCCGGCAACACCGTGGTCCTCAAGCCCTCGGACACCACCCCCGAGTCCACCCTGGTGCTGGCCCGGCTCGCCGGTGCGATCTTCCCGGCCGGCGTCCTGAACGTTGTTCTGGGCACCGGCGAAACCGGCGCCATGATGGTCGAGCACAAGGTCCCCGGCCTGGTCTCCATCACCGGTTCCGTCCGCGCCGGCATCGCTGTCGCCTCGGGTGCCGCCAAGGGACTCAAGCGCGCCCACCTGGAACTCGGCGGCAAGGCCCCGGCCATTGTGTTCGCCGACGCCGACATCAAGAAGAGCGCCGCGGCGATCGCCGAGTTCGCCTTCTTCAACGCCGGCCAGGACTGCACGGCCATCACGCGCGTCCTGGTTCAGGATTCGGTGCACGACGACGTCGTCGCCGCCATGGTGGAGCACACCAAGACCCTGCACACCGGCTCGCAGAACGACGAAGACAACTACTTCGGCCCGCTGAACAACGTCAACCACTTCAACGCGGTCACCTCAGTTGTCGAGCACCTGCCGGCCAACTGCAAGATCGAGACCGGCGGCCACCGCGCGGGCGAGAAGGGCTTCTTCTTCGAGCCCACCATCGTCACCGGCGCCAAGCAGAGCGATGACATCGTCCAGAAGGAAACGTTCGGCCCGGTCATCACGGTGCAGAAGTTCAGCACCGAGGACGAGGCCGTGGAACTGGCCAACGACGTCGACTACGCCCTGGCCTCGAGCGTCTGGACGACGAACCACGGAACCGCCATGCGCCTGAGCCGCGACCTCGACTTCGGCGCAGTCTGGATCAACACCCACATTCTCCTCACCGCCGAAATGCCGCACGGTGGCTTCAAGCAGTCCGGCTACGGCAAGGACCTGTCCATGTACGGCGTGGAGGACTACACCCGCATCAAGCACGTCATGAGTGCGCTCGACGCATAACGCAGACGCATAACGCCGACGCATAACGCTGCTAACTCAACCTGACGCATAACTCGCGCGCCTCAACCGCACGCTTAGGAAGGCCTTCCCATGACCACCACCGCACATGACATCACCTACCGGCTCGAGCAGAAGCGCCGCGTCCAGGCCGACTTCCCGGGCCCCAAGTCCGTCGCCCTGACCGAACGCCGCAAGGCGGTCGTCGCCGCCGGCGTCGCGTCCAGCGTCCCGGTCTTCGTGGCCGACGCCGACGGCGGCATCATCCACGACGTCGACGGCAACTCCTTCATTGACCTCGGCTCCGGCATCGCCGTGACGAGCGTCGGCGCCTCGGACCCCGCCGTCGTCGGCGCCGTGAAGGAAGCCGTGGAGCACTTCACCCACACCTGCTTCATGGTCACGCCGTACGAGGGCTATGTCGCCGTCGCCGAGCAGCTGAACCGCCTCACCCCGGGCGACCACGAAAAGCGCACGGTGCTGTTCAACTCCGGCGCCGAGGCGGTCGAAAACGCCGTCAAGGTGGCCCGCCTTGCCACCGGCCGGGACGCCGTCGTCGCATTCGACCACGCCTACCACGGCCGCACCAACCTGACCATGGCGCTGACCGCCAAGGCCATGCCGTACAAGACCAACTTCGGCCCGTTCGCGCCCGAGGTCTACCGCATGCCGATGAGCTACCCGTTCCGCGAGGAAAACCCGGAAATCACCGGTGCCGAGGCCGCCAAGCGCGCCATCACCATGATCGAGAAGCAGATTGGCGGCGAGCAGGTTGCCGCGATCATCATCGAACCGATCCAGGGCGAAGGCGGCTTCATTGTCCCCGCCGACGGGTTCCTGCCCGCGCTGGCGGACTGGGCCAAGGACAAGGGCATCGTGTTCATCGCCGATGAGGTCCAGTCCGGCTTCTGCCGCACCGGTGAATGGTTCGCCGTGAACCACGAAGGTGTTGTCCCGGACATCATCACCATGGCCAAGGGCATCGCCGGCGGCATGCCGCTCTCCGCCATCACGGGCCGCGCCGATCTCCTCGACGCCGTCCACCCGGGCGGCCTCGGCGGCACCTACGGCGGCAACCCGGTGGCGTGCGCAGCAGCGCTGGCCTCGATCGGCTCGATGGAGCAGTACGACCTCAATGGCCGCGCCAAGCACATTGAAGAGATCGCCCTCGGCAAGCTGCGCGAACTCGCCGCTGAGCTTGCTGACGGTTCGGTGATCGGTGACGTCCGCGGCCGCGGCGCCATGCTGGCCATTGAACTCGTCCAGGCCGGTTCCAAGGAGCCGAACCCGGAGCTGACCAAGGCCGTCGCCGCAGCCTGCCTCAAGGAGGGTGTCATCATCCTCACCTGCGGCACCTACGGCAACGTCATCCGGCTGCTGCCGCCGCTGGTCATCAGCGACGAGCTGCTGCTGGACGGCCTCGGGGTCCTGGCCGCGGCCATTAAGGCCAACGCCTAGCCCAAGGCCCAATGAGCTGCCGGGAAGGCGATCCTTTCCCGGCGAGCCGGCGCTACCCGAAAACGGGCGACACAGCGGAGGAGCCGCGGACACCTTGTCCGTGGCTCCTCCGCTGTTTCCGGCCTGGGGCTTTTCCGGCCCTGCATCCGGGCCCTGGCTTTTCCGGCCCTGCATCCGGGCCCTGCATCAGGTCCTACTTCCAGGCGGTCGCGTCCAGCTGGATCGCCACCACGTACAGGTGCTGGCCCTGCTCGATCTTCTCCACCTCAGTGACCCGCACCTTCGTTTCCGGAATCGTGCCCATCGGACGGCCGACGCCGATCCCGTAGCTCAGCACGCCCTCGAAGTCCCCGGCCGGCGCGTAGCTGGTGAGCGCCTGGTATCCGATTGCCGGCGGCGGCGCACTGGTCACGGTGCTGGCCGTGCCGTCCGCGGTGTGTGACTGGGCCCCGCGGAAGGTCACCTCGAGGAGGGTTCCCGTGCCGGGCATCGGGATGGGCAGGCCGCTGCCGTCGTCGACGAGTTCGGGGACCGTTTCGACGTCGTAGCTGGGGAAGCCACCGGTGAACCGGAAGCTCAACTGGTCGTACGGCGGCGCGTCGGAGGGGTGCTGGCCCGCGCCGATGGCGGCCAGCGTCGGCAGCGGTGCCGCCGGCGGGGGCGCGATCGGCACAGGGTTCTTGTGGTCCGTGTGGAACGGGGTGGTTGGCCCCGGCACGGACCAGTCGTGGGTGACCGTGGAGGAGATCACCTTGTCGCCTGGTTGCGGCGGTGCCGTTTCGTCGGCATCCCCGGTTGCCGACGGCGACGGGCCGGCGGTCGGGCCGGCGGAGGCGGTCGGGGACTGCGACGGCGGCTGGCTGCCGGCGGAGGGCTGCGGGGCAGGCGGCGTGCAGGCAGTCAGGACCAGCAGGAGCGTCAGGGTTCCCAGTCCCGCGGCCCGCGTCCGTCCGTTGCGAATGGCGTCCATGGTGCGCTCCCCTCGACCATTCCAGCGTAGGTCCGGAAGATTGTGCTGGTCAGGGTAATAAGTCACCACCTTTTTGAGGTTCCGCTGGACTAGAGTCGTTCCTATCCACTGCAGGAACGCAGACCGGCCGACGTCGCCCGGAACCCCCGGGGCGCAGCTGGCATCTGCCCCAGACCCAAAAGGGGTTCATACATGCGATACGTAGTCGGCTATACACCCACCGAACGTGGTGCGGACGCCGTTGCCCTGGCCTCAGCCATGGCCCGCGCGCAGGGAGCGCATCTCGACCTGGTCTATGTGGTGGATCGGCACACGCCCTATGTGGCGATGAATCCGGAAGGAAACCAGGTCAGCGCCGCGGAGCAGCAGATCCGCTCAGCGGAACGCCAGGGAATGGAACTAGTCCCTGAGGGGCTGGAGGCGCACTTCCATGTCCGACAGGCAGAATCGTTCGCGGCCGGCCTCATTGAGGCCGCACTCGAGTACAGGGCAGGCTTGATCGTGGTGGGTGCCGCCAGCAGCGGCCTGTTCAAGCGCCATACCGTGGGCAATGTGGCCAACGCCCTGCTGCACGCTGCCCCGGTTCCGGTGGCACTGGCGCCGCGCGGCTACCGCCATACCGAAGCCATCACGCGTCTGACCCTCGCGGTGGGCCAGCGCGTCGGAGCGGAGGCGGCGATCGACGTCGCGATCGAATCCGCCGAGCGCCGCGGGGTGCCACTTCGGCTGGTTTCCCTCGTGGAACTGGACGTCGAGGGGGACGGCGGGGAGAACGTCAACGCCGCCCACATCCACGCCAACACCGTCCTCGCTGCCGCCGCGCACCGTCTGCCCGAGGGCCACCACGTCAGCGTGGAGGTCGCCCACGGCCGCACGATCGAGGAAGCGATCGATGACCTGGAATGGGACGACGGCGAGGTCATGATCGTCGGGTCCTCCCGCCTGGCGGAGAAGCACAAACTGTTCATTGGCAGCACGGCTTTCAAGGTGCTGCGGGCGCTCCCCGTTCCCATGGTCGTGGTCCCGCGCGACTACCAGCGGGTGGATGCCTTCCCGGAGGTCTGAGGCCCCGGGGCCAGGACCGCCCAATACGCGGGAATGTTGCTGGGCGGTCCACCGGCCTCCATCGGCACCGTCTTCAGGACGGTGGGTCCCTCCGCGATGAGGGTCCAGCGGTCCGGGGGAAACACGCGGGAGCGTTGCCCGGCACCGAAGTGGCCCGGTTTCGGCAACGAGCCTATGGCCTGGCGGAGCGGTCCAGGGATCCGCTTGCCGGTGGCGCCGAGTTCCCTCAGGTAGCTCAGGGCGCCGCCCGGGACGTTCGTTTCGACGAGGTAGATCCTGCCCCGGGTGCCCAGGAGCGCTTCGATGGAGCCTGCGAGGCGTGCCTGCTGACGCCGGCTGAGGACATGGAGCACGCCGCGGACAAAGACGTTGGCGTCGCCGAGTTCGCGCGCCAGCGCAGCCGCCGCGGCCGGCTGCGTGGCATCCAGGCTCCGGAAACTGAGGCCCGCGACCTGCGGCTGCGCGGAATGCGCGGCTGCCACGGCCTGGGGTGAGACGTCGACGCCGAGGACCGAGGCGAAGATGGCGGTGAGCCGCCGTGTGATGGTGCCGTTCCCGCAGCCGAGATCGATCACCGGAAGGCTGGTGTCCATCGCGCCGGCCATCACCTGCAGGTGGTGCCGGATCTCTTCGTTCCCGGCGCCCGGGGCGGCGTCCCAGATGACCGGTTCCCGGAGGGACCCCTGGGACACGCCGCGCCAGAAGGCATCCCAGCGCCGGTCCGGGCGGCTCGGACGGTGCAGGGAGAGCACGGCAACCCTGGCCGCGAGCCGGACAGTGTCCGCCACCCTGTGCACGCGTTTTCCTGTCTTGCGTGTTCCTGTCTTGCGTCTGCCCGCCGGAACGCTCACGCGACGGCGCCGTCTCTGTGCCCGAGCAGGTCCGTCATGTCCGCCACCGGGAGCGGGCGGCTGAAGAAATACCCCTGGCCGAATTCGCAGTTCAGCTGCCGCAGCCTGTTGGCTTGCTCCCTGTCCTCGATGCCTTCGGCGACTGCGCCCAGCCCGGCCGAATGGATCAGCTGCAGGATGGCGGCGACGAAGGTTTCCTGCTGCCGGTCCGTGGTCAGCCCGTCGAGCAGGGACTTATCGATCTTCGCCTGCGCGGCGGGGAGCGTGCGCAGGTAGCTGATGGAGGAATAGCCGGTGCCGAAGTCGTCGATCTCGATCCGGACGCCGAGGTCATTGAGTGACTGCATGGTGGCGGCCACCTCGGGGCCGCCGCGCATGATCGCGGTTTCGGTGATTTCGATCGAGATATGGCGGGGCTCGACGCCGTGCTGGGCCAGCAGGCCTTCGACGTAGGGTGCCAGATCGACGTGGTGCAGGTCCGCGGGGGAGAGGTTGATGTGCGTGCTGAAGTCCGCGGAAAGCCCCGGATCTGACTTCCAGCGGCCGGTTTGTGCGATGGCGTTCCGGAGCACCCAGTGGCCGATTTCCACGGTGAGCCCGGCCTCGTCGGCGGCGTCGAGGAAGGTATCCGGCCCCAGCAGGCCCAAGGCGGGGTGGCGCCAGCGGATCAGGGCCTCGGCGCCGGCGATCGCTCCGGTGCGCAGGTCCATGATGGGCTGGTACTCCAGCTCGAGCTGGTCCATCGCCAGTGCCGTCCGCAGCTCCGCCACCTGGTGGACCCGCTGCTTGGCGGCCTCGTGCATGGCCGCGGAAAACACCAGGAGGGTGTCCCTGCCGCGTTTCTTGGCCTCGTGCATGGCGATGTCGGCATCGCGGATGAGTTCCTCGCTTCGCAGGCCCGGTTCCCCCAGCCGGACACCGGTGCCGGCCGTGAGGGCGACCGCCACACCGCCGGCAACGATTCTGTCCTTCAGTGATTCGCCGAGCCGGGCAGCGGTCTGCAGCACGGACTCCGTGTCCTGGTCTGCGACGAGCACCGCGAATTCATCGCCGCTGAGGCGCGCGATCAAGTGGCCGGGTCCGGCCGCGGCGCTAAGCCGCAGGGCCGTCTCGCGCAGCACGGCGTCCCCGGCGGCGTGGCCGAGGCTGTCGTTGATGAGCCGGAAGGAATCAAGGTCCATCAGGATCAGGGCCGGCTGGCGTCCCGTGCCGGCCCCGGCAACTGCTTCGGCCACTTTTTCCTGCAGCAGCGAGCGGCTGGCCAGGCCGGTCAGCTCATCGGTGTTGATGACGCGCCGGAGTTCGGCTTTGGCCGCCTCCAGGAGCGCGGTCCGCTCGGCGACCCGGACTTCCAGGTCCTCGTACATGCTCTGGAGCTCTTCGGCCAGGAGGTTGATGCCGGTGGTGACCGCGTCTATCCCGTCCCGGGCCGGTGAGACCGGCAGCCGGTTCGACAGATCGCCCGAGGACAGTACGACGATGCCGTCCACGAGGTCCTCGAGGCGGCGGTCATCATCACGCCCCGTCATGGCCCTGCGAGGTCAGCCAGCGGACCGCCTCTTCACGGTTGGTGAAAAAGCGTGTCGGAACCGGCGCGGAATTGACGCCGAGGAAGAAGTTGGCGAGGACCCGGTCCACGGCGGAGGAGCCGAGGAGCGCGATTGCCGAGGCGTCGCAGTGCTTGGCGAACACGGCCCGGGCGGCCCGGCTGACGGACTCCGTGGTGGCCATGTCGATCAGCAGCGGCGTGGGCCGGCCGCCGCACAACTCATTGACACGATCCATGGCCAGCTGGGCGTTGGGGGCATCAATCACGACGCCGCGGGCCCACTGAAGGCGCAAGATGCCGTTGCTGTCGAAGTCCAGGGACGAGATGTCGCGCCCGCCCTGAGTTTCACGATCCTCTTGTGGCACCAGCAATCCTCAATTTCGCCCCGACATGTCCCCTTCATGATGACACTAACGCACGGCGGCAGGGGCAAGCGGGCCGCCAACCCGCCGGGGCCGGTAGTGCTAGGCGGCGGCGCGGGCCCGTTTCCGGGTCACGGAGTTCTTCCGGGCCGTGTGCAGCATGTCCACGGTCAGTACCAGCAGCGCCAGCCAGACGACGCCGAAACCGGCCCACCGGGCAGGTGTCATGGTTTCCTTGAACACGACGAGCGCCACGATGAACTGCAGGACGGGCGCGAAGTACTGCAGCAGCCCGATCGTGGTCATCGGCAGACGGCGGGCGGACGCGCCGAAGAACAGCAGGGGCACCGCGGTGATGACGCCCGACGCCACCAGCAGCCAGAAATGTTCCGCACCGTTTCCGGCCAGAGTTGCCGACCCGCTGACCGCGAGGAAGATCATGGTGGCCGCAGCTACGGGCGCCAGGACGATCGTCTCCACAGTGAGGCTTGTGATCGCCTCCGCCCGCGGGCCCACGCGCTTCTTGACGAATCCGTACAGGCCAAAGCTCAGCGCGAGTGTCAGTGCTATCCAGGGGAGCTTGCCGTAGGAGACCGTCAGCACTCCGACGGCCACGAAGCCGATGCCGACGGCGGCCCACTGCAGCGGCCGCAGCTTCTCTTTCAGGACGAAGACCCCCAGCAATACGGAGACCAGCGGGTTGATGAAGTAGCCCAGGGAGGCCTCGACGGCCTGGCCGGTGGTCACGCCGTAGGTGTACGTCAGCCAGTTCACCGCGATCAGGGCAGCGGCGATGGACAGCGGCCCAATCACCGTGCGGTCCCGGAAAGCAGCAGCCAGCACCCGCCAGGACCGTGTGACGGTGATGAGCAGGACGCAGAACAGGAGGGACCAGACCACCCGGTTGGCGACGATTTCGACCGCGCCGGCCGGATGCAGGACGTAGAAGTACAGGGGCAGCAGCCCCCAGAGCCCGTAGGCGCCGATACCGAACAGGATTCCCGCCGTCGTCTCCTTGTCCACCGGTGCCGGTCCGCCCGGCCGGGCCGGCGCCGGCCCAGCGGCCGGGCCGGCCGGCGCTGTCAATGGGGCGGGGGACAAGGATCCTTCGGGCTTAGACACAAGACCAATAACACCACCTGCGCGGCGCCTATTCCTGCCAATCGGAGCGCGAGCGGGCCGGTCACATTTAGAATGGGGGCCTGTGCGCTGTATCTACTGGCGCTGTCCCTAAGACTCAGAAGGGCTCCCGGTGTCCAACTCGGCCGAATCCACATCCTCCCGTCCCCTCCGTGTCGCGATTGTTGGCGCCGGCCCGGCCGGTGTCTACGCCGCGGACATCCTGACGAAGTCCAATGAGGTCAAGGACGGCGCCTTCCAGGTCAGCATCGACCTCTTCGAGGCGTATCCGGCGCCCTACGGCCTCATCCGCTACGGAGTGGCCCCCGACCATCCGCGGATCAAGGGCATTGTCAACGCGCTCCACAAGGTCCTGGACCGCGGCGACATCCGGTTCCTCGGCAACGTCACCTATGGCCGGGACCTGACGCTGCATGACTTCCGCGCGTTCTACGACGCCGTCATCTTCTCCACCGGCGCCATCAAGGACGCGGACCTGGATATTCCCGGGATTGGCCTGGAGGGATCCTTCGGCGGGGCCGACTTTGTCTCCTGGTACGACGGCCACCCGGACGTGCCGCGGGAATGGCCGCTGGAGGCCAAGGAGATTGCGGTGATCGGCAACGGAAATGTGGCCCTCGACGTGGCCCGCATGCTGGTCAAGCACGCCGATGAACTCCTGGTCACCGAAATCCCGGACAACGTCTACCGGGCGCTCAAGGATTCGCCGGTCACCGACGTCCACGTGTTTGGCCGCCGCGGCCCGGCCCAGGTGAAGTTCACGCCGCTGGAGCTGCGCGAACTCAGCCATGCCAAGGACGTGGACATCGTCCTGTATCCAGAGGACTTCGAATTCGACGAGGCCTCGGACGAGGCCATTCGCAGCAACAACCAGATCCGGACCATGGTCAACACCCTCACGAACTGGCTCGTCGAGGAGCACGCCGAGGCCGAGGAACCGTCCTCGCGCCGGCTGCACCTGCACTTCCTGCACAGCCCCGTCGAAATCTATGGAACAACAGACGACGCCGCGAACCCCGGCAAGGTCGCCGGCATCAAGTTCGAACGCATGCAGCTGGACGGCACCGGGAACGTCAAGGGCACCGGTGAGTTCCTCGACTACCCGGTCCAGGCCGTCTACCGCGCGATCGGCTACCACGGTTCGCCGCTGGATGAGCTGGAATACGATGCCCGCCGCGGCGTCGTCCCGAACGAAGGCGGCCGCGTGCTCGACGCCGAGGGCAACCCCGTACCCGGAATCTACGCCACGGGCTGGATCAAGCGCGGCCCCGTCGGGCTGATCGGCCACACCAAGGGCGACGCGCTGGAGACCATCGGCTTCCTGCTGGAGGACCGGCTGACGCTGCCGCCGGCGCAGAACCCGGACCCGCAGGCCATCATCGACCTGCTCCAGGAGCGCGGCATCGAGTACACCACGTGGGAAGGGTGGATCAAGCTCGATGCCCACGAGCTCGCCCTCGGCGCCGAGTGGTCCGCGGCGGAGTCCGCCAACGGCATCGAACGGGAGCGCATCAAGGTGGTGCCGCGCGAGGACATGATCGAGATTTCCCGCGGGTAGGCTGTGACAGCCTGAGGCGGCAGGCCGGTGCGTTTCCAAACGCCCCGCGCGGAACTAGACTGGGCCGGACGAGGCGGCCTTCGGCACGCCGTCGAGCCCGTCCGGTGGGAGTTCAATGAGGAAACTGGTCCATCCCGCAGCACTGTTGCCGCCGGCAGGCGGAGTCACCGCAGCGCTGCGCCAGCAATACGCCAGCGCGGGCCATGAGCAGCTGGATTCCCGTGGGATGGCGTTCTCCGAGGGCCTGCAGTTGCCCGGGATCAGCACCCTGATTCAGGAATCGTGGCAGCGCTCCGTCCGGTTGCAGGCCAACCCGGACAACCCCGAGGCGCCGCTGGCCATGGACCGCGAGGAACTCGAAGAATACCGCCGCCAGCACCCCCTGGCCGCCATCATGCCCGTGATCCACAAGCTCCTGGTCCTGCCCAGTCACGACAGCGGAATGCTGGTAGCCGTGGGTGACGAAGTCGGCAGGCTCCTCTGGGTGGAAGGGGACGCCGCCCTGCAGCGCCGGGCCGAGGGCATGATGTTCGTCCCGGGCGCCGACTGGTCCGAGGCGACGGTCGGCACCAGCGCCCCCGGCACCGCGCTGGCCCTGGGCCGGGGAATCCAGATCTCCGGCGCCGAGCACTACAAGCGCTCCGTGCATCCGTGGAGCTGTACGGCGGTGCCGTTCCACGATCCGGATTCCGGGGCCCTGCTGGGGGTTGTGGACATCACCGGCACGGAGTCGGCCGTGGCCCCGCATACGTTGTCGCTCGTAGAGGCGACGGTCGCCGCGGCCCAGGCGCATCTGCGGGTCGAGCGGCTGCAGCTGGCCGCCGCCGGCCAGTCCTCGCCGTCCAGGCGGCGGAACTCGACGCCGAAAACGGCCGGGGGACCGGGCGCCAGCAGCCTCTACCGCAACAGCCTCCAGCTGCTCGGCCGCGACCAGGCCCTGCTCAGCATTGACGGCCGCACCGTGGCCCTGTCCGCCCGCCACAGCGAGATCCTGGCCCTGCTCAGTACCCACCCGGCGGGGCTGAATGCCGAGGAGCTTTGCGCCCTCCTGTACCCCGGGGACGCCTCCACCATGACGCTGCGCGCCGAGATGGTGCGGCTGCGCAAGGTACTTCAGCAGCTCAACCCCGATGCCGTCCCGCAATCACGTCCCTACCGGCTGCCGCTGGACCTGGTACCCGACGCCGGACAGGTGCTGGACTGCCTGCAGCGCGGCGCCCACCGGATAGCGCTGGAAATCTACCGCGGCGCCGTGCTGCCCCGCTCCGAGGCCCCCGGCATCGTGGAGCTGCGGGCCAGGGTCTCCGCGCTGATGCGTGAGGCACTGTTGACGGACGGCAGCGCGGAATCGCTCCTGAAATACGCCGCACTGCCCGAAGCAAAGGACGACGTCGACGTCCGCATCGCCGCGCTGAAGCTGCTGGCGCCGCGCTCGCCCAAGCGCGCCGCCGTCGTCGCCGATCTGGAACGGCTGGACCGCGAGCTGAGCGCCTGACCGTCGCGGACCGCCGGAATGCCCCGCCAGTGACCTGGCTCACTCCGGTTGCAACCTGACAGCAACCTTCACGCGCCTACGCTGGGTGCAACGGGGGCCGGAAGCGCCTTGCAGCCCCCCATCTTGCACAGCAAAGGAGCTAGCAATGACTGTTTACGCCCAGCCCGGAACCGAGGGCTCGAAGGTCACCTTCAAGGACCGCTACGAAAACTGGATCGGCGGCGAGTGGGTTGCGCCGGTCAAGGGACAGTACTTCGAGAACATCACCCCGGTGACCGGCAAGGCTTTCTGCGAGGTGGCCCGCGGCACCGCCGAGGACATCGAACTGGCGCTGGATGCCGCCCACAAGATTGCACCGTCCTGGGGCAAGACCTCCGTGGCCGAGCGTGCCGCGATCCTGAACAAGATTGCCGACCGGATCGATGAGAACACCGAGATGCTCGCCGTCGCCGAGTCCTGGGACAACGGCAAGCCGATCCGCGAGACCCTCAACGCGGACATTCCGCTCGCCGCCGACCACTTCCGCTACTTCGCCTCCGCCGTCCGCGCCCAGGAGGGCCGGCTGTCCCAGCTCGACGACGACACCACGGCCTACCACTACCACGAGCCGCTCGGCGTCGTCGGCCAGATCATCCCCTGGAACTTCCCGATCCTCATGGCCGTCTGGAAGCTCGCCCCGGCCCTCGCCGCCGGCAACGCCGTCGTCCTGAAGCCGGCCGAGCAGACGCCGTCTTCGATCCTGGTGCTGATGGAACTCATCGGCGACCTGCTGCCGGCCGGTGTCCTCAATGTGGTCAACGGCTTCGGCGTCGAGGCCGGCAAGCCACTGGCCTCCAGCCCCCGCATCCGCAAGATCGCCTTCACCGGCGAAACCTCCACGGGCCGCCTGATCAGCCAGTACGCCAGCCAGAACCTGATTCCGGTCACGCTGGAGCTTGGCGGCAAGAGCCCGAACATCTTCTTCAACGACGTCGCGGACACCAATGACGCGTTCTACGACAAGGCCCAGGAGGGCTTCACGCTCTTCGCCTTCAACCAGGGTGAAGTCTGCACCTGCCCGTCGCGCGCCCTGATCCAGGAAGACATCTACGAATCCTTCATGGCCGACGCCGTGGCCCGGGTGGAGAAAATCATCCAGGGCAACCCGCTGGACACCGAAACCCAGCTCGGTGCCCAGGCCTCCAACGACCAGCTGGAAAAGATCCTCTCCTACATTGACATCGGAAAGCAGGAGGGCGCCAAGGTGCTCACCGGCGGTGCCCGGGCCGAAATGCCCGGAGACCTGGCCGGCGGCTACTACGTCCAGCCCACCATTTTCGAGGGCCACAACAAGATGCGGATCTTCCAGGAGGAAATCTTCGGCCCGGTGGTGTCCGTGACCCGCTTCAGCGACTACAACGACGCCATGGGCATCGCCAACGACACCCTCTACGGCCTGGGTGCCGGCGTCTGGTCCCGCAACGGCAACGTCGCCTACCGCGCCGGCCGCGAGATCCAGGCCGGCCGCGTGTGGGTCAACAACTACCACGCCTACCCGGCAGGGGCCGCGTTCGGCGGGTACAAGTCCTCCGGCATCGGCCGCGAGAACCACTCGATGACGCTGGACCACTACCAGCAGACCAAGAACCTCCTGGTCAGCTACAACGAGAACAAGCTCGGCTTCTTCTAAGCCGCACTGACCCGGGCGGGGCGGATCGCGCATGATCCGCCCCGCCCGCACCACTTGTGCACCTACACGGAGGGACGCCGGCTCACTGCACACGCCCTTTAGCCACACCCAAGTTTGATGACGCAAGGATTTCGCCATGACGACGACAATGACGACGACGACAATGCAAGCCGCGGTAGTTACCGAATTCGGCAGGGACCTCCAGATCCAGACCCTCCCCGTTCCCGTACCGGGCCGCGGTGAGGCACTCGTCAAGGTGCTGACCACCGGCGTCTGCCACACCGACCTGCACGCCGCGGAGGGCGACTGGCCGGTCAAGCCGTCCCCGCCGTTCATTCCCGGCCACGAAGGCGTCGGCGAGGTCGTCGCCCTCGGTGAGGGCGTCACTGACCTTGCCGTCGGCGATTTGGTCGGCAATGCGTGGCTCTGGTCCGCCTGCGGCGACTGCCAGTACTGCCGCACGGGCTGGGAGACCCTGTGCGAGGCCCAGCAGAACGCCGGCTACAGCGTCGACGGCTCCTTTGGCGAATACATGCTGGTCGACAGCCGCTTCGCGGCCAGGATCCCGGCCGGCTCGGACCCCGTCGAGGTGGCTCCGGTGCTTTGCGCCGGCGTGACCGTCTACAAGGGCCTGAAGATGACCGAAGCCCGGCCCGGCCAGTGGGTCACCATCTCCGGAATCGGCGGCCTCGGCCACATCGCCGTCCAGTACGCCGTAGCGATGGGCCTGCGCGTCGCGGCGGTGGACATCGCCGACGACAAGCTCGCCCTGGCCAAGAAACACGGCGCCGAACTGACGGTCAACGCCCTGCACGAAGACCCGGCCGAAGTCATCCAGCGCGAAACCGGAGGTTGCCATGGAGTCCTGGTCACGGCAGTGCACCCGTCAGCATTCGGGCAGGCCATCGGGATGGCGCGGCGCGGCGGAACGATCGTGTTCAACGGGCTGCCGCCGGGGGACTTCCCGGCGCCGATCTTCGAGATTGTGCTCAAGGGACTGACGGTCCGCGGCTCCATCGTGGGCACCCGGCAGGACCTGGAGGAGGCGCTCGATTTCTACGCCCAGGGCAAGATCCACCCCACGGTCTCCACCAGGGAACTCTCCGAAGTCAACGCCGTCCTCGACGAGATGAAGCACGCCAAGATCGACGGCCGAGTGGTCATCAAGTACTGATGAAGGACGGACTCTGATGCCAGCGACAAAGCTCGACGCCGCCGTGACCCTCCCCGGGGAGGACTTCTCCCGTGTGGCTCTCACCCCGGAGGCGGTGGAACTGCTGCTCAAAATGTGGGTGCAGCACGGACCGCTGATGTTCCATCAGTCCGGCGGCTGCTGCGACGGTTCCTCGCCAATGTGCTATCCCGCCGGTGAGTTCATCACGGGGGACTCGGACGTATTGCTCGGCCTGTTCGACATTTCCGACGGGCTGCGGCCCCAGCCGCTGGAGTTCTGGATGTCGCGGGAGCAGTTCAACTACTGGAGCCACACGCACCTGACTGTCGACGTCGTTCCTGGCCGGGGGAGTGGTTTCTCGGTAGAAGCGCCGGAAGGCAAGCGGTTCCTGATCCGCTCGACGCTGATGGAAAACTGGCCGGTCTAGGCGGCCTGGATGGTCTGAAACGGAGCAGCTACGCGCAAGCGGGCCGTGCAGGATAAACCTGCACGGCCCGCTTTTGCGTCTCACTATGTGGGATAAAAATGGCCGTCCAGTGGATGGACTCTAAGATGGATAGGTCTGTTTCCACCCCAGTTATCGAGATTGCGGACTTTCCTAATGAACCTTTTCCGGACCAAATCCATCGAGCAGTCCATGTCCGACGCCGATGAACCCGGACGCAAGCTGAAGCGCACGCTAAGCACGTGGGACCTCATGATCATGGGGGTCGCGGTTGCCGTAGGCGCCGGGATCTTCTCGGTCGGCGCCAAGGCCGCCGCGAACTTTGCCGGCCCCGCCGTCACCATCTCCTTCGCGATCGCCGCCGTCACCTGCGCGCTCGCCATCATGTGCTACGCCGAGTTCGCCACGGCCATTCCGGTGGCAGGCTCCGCCTACGTCTTCACCTACGCGACCATGGGTGAGGTCCTGGCGTGGATCATCGGCTGGAACCTGATCCTCGAACTCTTCACTGCCGGCGCCGTGATTGCGAAGTACTGGGGCATCTACCTCAGCAAAGTCTTTGCGCTCATGGGCGTGGACATTCCGCCGTCGATCTCCCTGGGCGGCGTCGACCTCTACTGGGGCGCCTTCCTGATCGTTGCCATCTTCACCGTGCTGCTGGTCCTCGGGACCAAGCTCTCCGCCCGCGTCGGCAACATCTTCACGCTCATCAAGATCGCGGTGGTCCTCTTCGTGATCGTCGTCGGCTTCACGTACGTGAAGTTCGAGAACTACGCCCCGTTCGTCCCGGCCTCCGAGCCGACCGGAGGCACCGGAACCGCGGATGTCCTCAAGCAGTCGTTCTTCGGCTTCCTGACCGGCGCCGCCCCGGCCCAGTATGGAACCCTCGGTATCTTCGCCGGCGCCGCCCTGGTCTTCTTCGCCTTCATCGGCTTCGACGTCGTCGCCACCTCGGCCGAAGAGGTCAAGAACCCGCAGAAGACGCTGCCCCGCGGCATCTTCGGCGGCCTGGCAATCGTTACCGTGCTGTACATCCTGGTGTCGCTGGCGTTGACCGGCATGGTCTCCTACACCCAGTTGGCTGAGGCCAAGAACCCGACGCTCACCACCGCCTTCGAGGCGGTCGGCAACACCGACGCCGCCAAGGTCATTGCCTTTGGCTCCCTCGTGGGCCTGACCACCGTGATCATGGTGCTGCTCATGGGCCTCTCGCGGGTGGTGCTCGCGATGAGCCGCGACGGCCTGCTTCCGCGCTCCCTGTCCAAGACCAGCTCGGTGCGGGGCACGCCGGCCCGCCTGCAGATCATCTGCGGCGCCGGAGTGGCGCTCGTCGCCGGCCTGACCAACGTGGACCTGCTCGAGGAAATGATCAACATCGGGACCCTGTCCGCCTTCGTGATGGTGAGCCTTGGCATCCTGGTGCTGCGCAAGAAGCGCCCGGACCTGAAGCCGGCCTTCCGTGTCCCGTTCGGCAAGGTGCTCCCGGTCGTCTCTGCGGTCCTGTGCCTGTACCTCATGACGAACCTGGCCGTGGAAACCTGGATCTTCTTCGCCATCTGGCTCGTGATCGGTATTGCGATCTATTTCGCCTACGGCCAGCGCCACTCCCGGCTGAATGAAAAGTTCGCGGAGGCCCGCGCCTCGGTGAACGGCACGGCCAGCGTGGCGGGAGCGCCCGCGGAGGACAACGTGGACGCGCTCACCCGCTCCTGAGAAGGGAGCGATCGGCCCCCCCGCATCGAAGTCGCCGGAGCCGTGCGAATTCGCTGGAAATTTCCGGCGAAACCGCACGGCTCCGGCGACTTCGGCGTTCGGGCGCCGCTCCGTCAGGGCGGCGCTCCCTAAGATGGACACATGGCCCGCCCAGCAAGACCGGAACGCAAATCAGAGTTGCTGTCGGCAATTCTCGACTACCTCATGGACAAGACCCTGGCGGAGCTGACGTTTCGCGGCCTGGCCGACGGGCTGGGTGTCAGCAGCTACGTCCTGGTCTACCACTTCGGGCACCGCGAACAGCTGATCAACGAGATCATCCGCGGCATCGAGTCCCGGCTGGACAGCATCCGCGCCACCGACGTCAGGGACATCGACCGGGACGCGTGGCGGGCCTTCCTGCTTGAGTCCTGGCAGTGGACCATGGCGCAGCGCAACCGGCACCTGGCCCGGCTTGAATTTGAGGCCACGGCGCAGGACATTGTGGCGGCGGTGCCGCGCGGCACAGCGCAGGAGCACTTCCGGATGCTGCACGAGAAGGCCCGGGACTGGCTGGTCATCCAGGGCATCCAGCCGGAATTCGCCGACACCGACGCCCGCCTGTTCACGGCCGCGTTCTACGGGCTGCAGTTCGATTTCGTCGTCAACAACCAGCCAGAGGAAGCCACCAAGGCCTTTGAGCTGATGATGCTGGTCTTCTTCAACAACCTCGACAGGCGCCTCGCCACCGACGGCCAGCACATCTGAGCAGAACCTCAGGGAGCAGCGTAGCGGCCCTCCCACTCCACGAGTGGGCGCAGTTGCTCCCAGCGCTGTGCCACTTCCTCCACCGCCCCGGGACCGGCAAGCCAGCCCGGCTGGCCCACGTTGACGCCGGCCGTGAGGGATTTGTGCTTGAGCAGCTCCGCCCGGGGATGGTCCTTGTCGAAGCCCCGCGGCACCGTCTTTAGCCGTTCGCCCTCCACCGCGAACCCTGCCGTCTCGACCTTCCGCACGATCGCCTGCAGGGCATCGCCGCTGTCGGGATCGTCCACGGCACCGCGAAAGCGTGCCAGCTGGGCCGGAGTGTGGGTGTGGCAGCCGCCGCCGATCAGCAGGCCGTCGGCGCTGAGCTGGATATAGAAGCCCACGCCTTCGTCCACCGCGGCGAAGGCCCCCTGCGCGGTCTTATAGGGTGATTTGTCCGGCGAGAACCGCACATCCCGGTTGGGGCGAAAGAGCTTGGCCGGTCCGAAGCGTGGCTCCAGCTCGGCCAGCAGCTGGGTCAGCGGCCCCTTCACCGCGGCCTCGTAGACCGGCTTGTGATCGAGCCACCAGTCCCGGTTGTTGTTCTGTTCAAGATCGGCGTAGAACCGGAAGGCGTCACTTGGAATGCCTGCGAATGGAGTGCCAGCGAATGCGGTCATGCCCAAATCCTACGGAGCCGCGGCACACGGTGGCGAGGGGCACGCGCACCCATGTGGATAACCGCAAAACGCCCCGCCACGGGAGTCCGTGGCGGGGCGTTTTGTTGGCTCCAGCGGTCACCGAATGCCGGTCACCGGCCGCCCAGGCGGCCGTCAAGGCCGGCCGTCAGGCAACGTTCGATGCAACCATCAGACCTTGTTGGCGGCCTCGGCGTCGGACTCAACCTGGCCGGCACCGAGGTTGGCGCGCAGCTTGGCGCCGAATTCGGCGTCGACGTTGGTCCAGTACGCGATGGCGCGTTCCTTGATGCTGGCGTTCTTGACGCCGCTGACGGCGCCGGTGACGGTCTCCAGCAGGCGGGCCTTCTCGCCGTCGTTGTACACCTCGCGGTACAGCGTGCCGGCCTGGCCGAAGTCGCCGTCCTCGGCGTGCAGGGAGTGCGCGGAGAGCGTGAGCTCGCCGTCGTTCTCCCAGCCGCCGCCCGCAACGCCGGGCTCAACGGCAGCCGGGCCGCCCACAGAGTTCGGTGCGTACACCGGAACGGACGGGGCGTTGAAGTGGTAACGCCCGGCGCCGTCCTGGCTGTAGTTGTTGACCTGGCTCTTGGGCAGGTTCACCGGGAGCTGCGCGTGGTTGGTGCCGACGCGGTAGCGGTGCGCGTCCGCGTAGGAGAAGATGCGGGCCTGCAGCATCTTGTCCGGGGAGGCGGCGATGCCCGGCACGAAGTTCGACGGCGCGAAGGTGGCCTGCTCGATCTGCGCGAAGTAGTTCTCCGGGTTCTTGTTCAGCTCCATGGTGCCGACCTTGACCAGCGGGTAGTCCGCGTGCGGCCACACCTTGGTGAGGTCGAAGGGGTTGAAGCGGTACGTCTTGGCGTCCTCGTAAGGCATGACCTGGACGTGGAGGTCCCAGGAGGGGAAGTTGCCGGCGGCAATGTTTTCCTGGAGGTCGCGGATGTAGAAGTCGCCGTCGGCGCCGGCAAGGGCCTCGGCCTCGTCCCCGGTCATGGACTTGACGCCCTGGTTGGACTTGAAGTGGTACTTGACCCAGAACCGCTCGCCCTCGGCGTTGATCCACTGGTAGGTGTGCGAGCCGTAGCCCTGCATTTCACGCCAGGAGGCCGGCAGGCCGCGGTCACCCATGAGCCAGGTGACCTGGTGGGCGGACTCGGGGGAGAGGGTCCAGAAGTCCCACTGCATGTCGGCGTCGCGCAGGTGGGTGCCGGGGAGGCGCTTCTGGGAGTGGATGAAGTCCGGGAACTTGATCCCGTCGCGGATGAAGAACACCGGAGTGTTGTTGCCGACGAGGTCGTAGTTGCCCTCAGTGGTGTAGAACTTCACGGCGAAACCGCGGGGGTCGCGCCAGGTGTCGGGGGAGCCTGCCTCGCCGGCAACGGAGGAGAAGCGGATGAGCATGTCCGTCTCAACGCCGGGCTGGAACAGTGCGGCCTTGGTGTACTTCGAGACGTCCTCTGTGGTCTTGAAGGTACCGAAGGCGCCGCCGCCCTTGGCGTGCACGACGCGCTCCGGGACACGCTCGCGGTTGAACTGCGCGAGCTTCTCGATCAGGTAGTGATCGGTCAGGATGATCGCACCGTCGGCGCCGACGGACTTGGAGTGGGCGTCGGAAGTGACGGGAGCCCCGGACTGTGTCGTGGACACGGCGGGCGCAGAGATGATCTCAGTCATAGTTCTCCTTGGGTTGGGTTTCTTAGTTTCGTTCGGAGGGAAGCTGTTGGGTGCGCTGGCAGTCCTGGCAGATGCCCTGGTACAGCACGTCCGCGATCTGGATGGTCATCGGCTTGGCGTCCGCGTTCCAGTGCGGGGTCAGGCAGGGCGCGTGGCCCACGGCGCATTCGACGTCCTCCACCCGGCCGCAGCTGATGCACACGGCATGGTGGTGGTTGTCCCCGACCCGCGTCTCGTACAGCGCGGGGGAGTGCGGGGGCTCAAAACGGCGCAGCATGTGCAGATCCGTGAGGTCCCCGAGGACCACGTAGACGGACTGGGCGGTCAGGTCCGGCAATTCCTGCCGGGCGGCGGCAAGGATTGCCTCTGCCGGCGAATGCGGGTGATGTTCGACGGCGGCCAGCACGGCCAGGCGCTGTTTGGTCACCCGGCGGCCGTGGGCACGCAGGGCGGCTGCCCATGCGTCGTGGGTGCCCGAGGAATCCGTCATACCCTCATTCAAGCACTTATTATGACTGCCTCACAATAAGGCGTGGCTAATATTGTCCGGCCGTGTCACAGGGCACTCCCGGTTCGCCACTAGAGTTGCCCGGTGGAGAAATTGTTGGCGGACATCACGCCGTTGCGTGAAAGTCCGGCCTTCCGCCGTCTGTGGCTTGGCTCCGCCGTCTCCGCCCTGGGCAGCCAACTGACCCTGGTGGCGGTCAGCCTGGAGGTCTACCGGCTGACCCAGGACAGCCTCTACGTGGGCCTGCTGAGTCTCTTCGCCCTCGTGCCGCTGGTCTTTGGGGGCCTCCTGGGCGGCTCGATCGCCGACGCCCATGACCGCCGCACCGTGGCACTCCTGGCGTCGTCCGTCCTCTGGCTGACCACCGCCGCGCTGGCCCTCCAGGCGTGGCTGGAAGTGGGCAACGTGTGGCTGCTCTATGCGCTCGTGGCGGTGCAGAGCGGTGCCCAGGCCATCAACCAGCCGGCCCGCAGCGCCATCATCCCGGTGCTGGTGCGCAAGGAGTTGCTGCCGGCCGCAAATGCCCTGAGCATGATGATTTTCGGGCTGACCATGACCGCCGGCCCGCTGCTGGCCGGCGTGCTCGTGGCGTGGGTCGGGTTTGGCTGGACGTACACGATCGACGTCATCAGCTTTGCGTTTGCGTTCTGGGCCCTCCTGAAACTGCCTTCCATGCCGCCGGGCGAGCACGCCAGGCCGGCCGGCCTGCGTTCCGTGGTGGAGGGGTTCCGTTTCCTTGGCACCCGGCCCAACCTCCGCATGACGTTCGTGATCGATCTCGTGGCCATGATCTTTGCCCAGCCCCGGGCGCTCCTGCCGGCCATCGGCGCGTTGATGATCGGCGGCGGTGAGGCCACGGTGGGGATCCTGTTGGCTTCGATTGCCGTGGGGGCGTTCCTGGCCGGCCTGTTCTCGGGGCCGCTGGGCGGCGTCCGCCGGCAGGGGGCCGCGGTGGTGTGGTCCGTGATGGGCTGGGGCGGCTCGGTCGCGGCCTTCGGCCTGGTGGTGGTCCTGGCCGGTCATTCCGGCGACGACGGCGTGGGCGTGTGGCTGCTGCCCGCCGCCCTGTGCTGCGCGCTGGCCGGCATCGCGGATTCCGTGAGCGCAGTATTCCGGACCACCATCCTGCAGGCCTCCACCCCCGACCATCTGCGCGGGCGTCTGCAGGGCGTCTTTGTGGTGGTGGTCGCCGGCGGACCCCGGATCGGGGACATGCTGGCCGGCGGCGCGACTAAACTTTTGAACGAGGGGTGGGTCCTGCTGCTCGGCGGCGTGCTGTGCATTGCTGTGGCCTGGATATTGGGCCGCCAGCAGGTCGGATTCCTGCGGTACGACGCGCGGAACCCGGTGCCGTAGCGGTTCGTTTTCCTTGGTAGGTCAGTGAATTACAGGGCATCAGCTTGCAGTACACGTATCAGGAGGACCAGTGCACAAGCATCACAACGGACTGAAGACCGCGGCGCTGTTCGGAGTGCTGTGGGCGGTCCTGCTGGGCCTGGGGGCGTTCATCGCCGCGGGGACCCGCAGTGCGGCGCCGATCTGGATCATGGCCCTGATCGGGATCGGCACCACGGCCTACGGGTACTGGAACAGCGACAAGCTCGCCATCCGTGCCATGCAGGCCTATCCCGTCACGGAGGCCGAGGCGCCCCAGCTGTACCAGATCGTCCGGGAGCTGTCCGGCCGGGCCAACCAGCCGATGCCGCGCATCTACGTCTCGCCCACCATGGCGCCAAATGCCTTCGCCACCGGCCGGAACCCGCAGAACGCGGCAGTGTGCTGCACCGAGGGCATCATGCGGATGCTGGACGCCCGCGAACTGCGCGGCGTCCTGGGGCATGAACTGATGCACGTCTACAACCGGGACATCCTGACGGCGTCGGTGGCGGCCGCCGTCGCCGGCGTCATCACTTCGGTGGCGCAGATGATGTTGCTGTTCGGCGGCGGGGACCGCCGCAATGCGAACCCGTTCGCCGCGATCGCCATGGCGCTGCTGGCCCCGTTCGCCGCGTCCCTGATCCAGATGGCCATCTCCCGTACACGGGAGTACGACGCCGACGAGGACGGCTCGTCGCTGACCGGAGACCCGCTGGCGCTCGCCTCCGCCCTGCGCAAGATCGAGCAGGGCGTGCAGCTGGCGCCGTTGCCGCAGGACCAGCGGCTGGTCAACGCCTCGCACATGATGATCGCCAACCCGTTCAAAGGCGGGGGCGTGGCCAAGATGTTCTCCACCCACCCGCCGATGGCCGAGCGGATCGGCCGGCTGGAGCGGATGGCCGGGAGGCCGCTTAACTGAAGCAGGCTGCGGGTCTGGCGACGCGCGAGTAGTTCCGCGACACGCAAAAGGGCTGGCGACACCGTCGCCAGCCCTTTTGCGCGACGCGCAAATTTGCGCCGCGGACGGGCCGCTAGCTGCGGAAGTTAACGAACTGCAGATCGGCCTCGTCGAAGCCCTTCAGCAGGTTCATGGTCTCCTGGAGATCATCGCGGGACTTCGAGGTCACCCGGAGCTCGTCGCCCTGGATCTGTGACTTGACGGACTTGGGGGCCTCGTCCCGGATCAACTTGTTGATCTTCTTGGCGAGGTCCTGGGCGATGCCCTCCTTGATGGAGGCCTCGAGCCGGAATTCCTTGCCGGAGGCGTAGGGCTCGCCTGTGTCGAGGGACTTCAGCGAAATGCCGCGGCGGATGAGCTTGGACTGCAGCACATCGAGCACCGCGAGCACCCGCTCCTCGGAGTTGGCCTTCATCAGGATCTTCTCGCCGCTGAAATCGACCTCGGCGCCGACGCCCTTGAAGTCGTAGCGCTGGGCAATCTCCTTCTGCGCCTGGTTCAGCGCGTTGGCGACTTCCTGCTTGTCTACCTTGCTGACGACGTCGAACGTGGATTCGCCTGCCATGACTTTCCTCCTGATGGTTGCCGGGTGCCTGCGTGAGGCCGGGATGTCTGCATTCCAGACTAGTACGGATGCCCCCGATGTGGCGGCCGGCCTTGCGTCCCGGGTTTCACAGTCCGCTCATAGCTCAATCACGGCGGGAACGAAGCCGGGCTGGCCAGAGTTGCAAGAGTTGGAACCGCTGCTGAAAGGCAAGAACATGCACCAAAAGGCCGTCCGCTACGTCAACCGCACCACCGCCGCCGCTGCCAGCACCCTGGCCGCGACGGCGAGCTCCGTAGCCGCCGCCGCGCTGGCGGCGTCCATCATCCTGAGCCCGGCCGCCGACGCATCAGTCCGCATGGACGGGGTCCACACGGACCTGGCCCGTGCCGTCGAGCTGAACCAGGTCACCGCCGAGCAGGCGGCACGATTCGAGGCAAGACTGGCGGGGCGGATTCTCGGCGAGGCCTGAAATTCCGCGGATTTTGGCCCTTTTTCGGCCCTTTTATGATCTGCTGAGGCGCCGATTCGATTCTTCGGCGGAAGTTCTGTAAAGTTGTCTTGCCCGCGGGTGCTGGAAGCGGAACGGACTGGAAACAGACGTTCCGGGACTGGAAACCGCGAGTGATCTTCTTTTGAAGTTCGGCAGATTACCCGAGCGGCCAAAGGGGGCTGACTGTAAATCAGCTGGCAACGCCTACGGGGGTTCGAATCCCTCATCTGCCACCCTTGGAGAAGCCTCCGGAACCATTAGGTTCCGGAGGCTTTTTCTTTGTCCGCGGCCCAACGGCCCGTCTCCACAGTGCAAAGGCCTGTCTCAAAGGCCTGCCTCAAAGGCCTGTCTCAGTCGGCCGGGGGATTCGGAATGGTTACCGTGGTGCCGGCGGGCGGAATCCATTCGCCTCCGGTCAACAGGTTCAGGTTGGCTATCCGCAAAGCATAGAGCGGGACGCCGTAGCGGCTCGCGATGCCCGAGGGAGTGTCTCCGGCGCCCACCCTGTACAGGAGCCGTCCCTGCCCGTCCTGCCCGGTCACGCTGCCGCCGGCCCCTAGCTGGGGCACGTCCACGCCCCTGAGGTCGATAATCTCTCCTGCGGCAACGGACACCGCTTCGTTGAAGCTCCTGAGGATCTCCGGAGTCATCCGGAAGTGGGCGGCGATGCCCTCCCAGGTGTCGCCGTCGACGGCCGCGTAGCGCATCGGCAGGAGGAACCCGTTCACTTCGGTCGTCCCCCGCAGGCCTCCGGACGCCGGGGACGTTGCGGGGGCGGACGCCGCAGGCCGGCCCGCCGGAACTCCGTCCGGGGCCACTGCGCCGGAAGAACAGGCTGCCAAAAGAATGGCGAGAGCCGCCGCGAGAACCGCGGCCAGAAGAACTGCGGCGGCGGGCCGGACCCGATGTGCACCGGAATCGAGATTCACCCTGGGTGTCCTGTCGATCGGAGCCTCCCCCCGAGGCCCGTTGGCGCCAATTATTCCATACGTTTTATGAAACCCGCTGTTCGGCGAGGCTGTTCTGCAAGGGAGCTCCCCGCATTCGGTATAGTGCCGGTCATGGACGACAAAGCAATCTTGCACACTTACCTGCGCACGCGGCGCCAAGACCTGCTCGGGAAGCTCGAAGGCCTCGACGAGTACGACGTGCGACGGCCCCTCACGCCCACGGGAACCAGCCTGCTGGGACTGGTCAAGCACGTGGCCAGCGTCGAACTCGGCTACTTTGGCGAGGTCTTCGGCCGTCCCAGCGAGCTGAAGCTGCCGTGGTTCGCCGACGACGCGGAGCCGGATGCGGACATGTGGGCAGCCCCCGGCGAGACGCGCGAGCAGATCACCGAGCTGCACCGGCTCTCGGCGGCCCACAGCGATGCCACCATCGATGAACTGCCGCTCAACGCGCCCGGTGTGGTGCCTTGGTGGCCGGACGAGCGCAAGCACGTGACCCTGCAGCAGATCCTCGTGCACATGTGCGTGGAGACCGCCCACCACCTCGGACACGCCGACATCCTGCGCGAACTCATCGACGGTAGCGCGGGCCAGCGACCCGGGGACCCGAACCTTTCGCCGCGCACCGCCGAGGAATGGGCCGTGCACCGGGCCCGCATCGAGGCGGCCGCCGTCGCTGCCGAAGCAGGGGCGGCAGGCCGTTAGTACGGCGGCGGGTATAGGCCGCTAGTGGACAGCCAGTGGCGGCCAACAGCATCCGGCGGCCTCTGCCGGCAACGGACCGCAGGTGACGCCGCACCGTTTCTGCGAGCAAAATCTCAGTTTTCGGCGTGGAGCCAACGTAGGGTAGTCCGGTCCGCTGTTGAAGAAGAAGGAGCATTCGTGAAGTCGTTTGCCTGTGGTGATGTGGTTCCCGGTTGTGACGCCCGCTGGGTGTGCAGTACCGACGATGAAATTCTGGTCAATGTGGCCGCCCACGCGGCGTCCGCACATGGGCTGGAGGAGCTGCCGGCCGACGTCGTGCAGTCGGTCCACAGAGCCATCGTTCCCGTTAGTTGATTCACGAGGCAGGCGGCCTCCCGCCCGACGCCGGGGCCGCGCCGGGCCCGGATTGGGAGAAGCAACTGGCGGCCGCCTGCCGGGGTGTCGGCCTTTCCGCGGCCTACCAGCCCATTGTTGATACCGCGCGCGGCACAGTGGTGGGCTATGAGGCCCTGGCCCGGTTTCCGGGTTTCGCCGAAAAGAATCCCGAGGTGTGGTTTGCCGCCGCGCGCACGCACGGCCTGGCAGCCGAGCTCGAGGCCGCAGCCTTGCGGGCGGCGCTCGCGGCGCGTCCCACTTTGCCGCCGAACTGCTTCCTGACCCTCAACGTCTCACCGGAGCTGCTGTTGACGGAGGAGATCCGTGGCATCTGGCGCGGCCAGGGAAACCTCGCCGGACTGGTGGTCGAGCTGACAGAGCAGACCCCGATCGACTCCTATCTGGAGCTTGAGCCCGACCTCAACCAGCTGCGCGCTGCCGGCGCGCTGATCGCCGTCGACGACGCCGGTGCCGGCTATGCCGGGCTCCGGCACCTGCTGGCCCTGCGGCCCTCGCTGATCAAGCTGGATCGTGAACTGATCCAGGATGTTGACCGTGACGAAGCCAAGCGTGCCCTGATCTCCATGCTCGGAACCTTTGCCAGCCGCGTCGATGCCTGGATCCTGGCCGAGGGAGTGGAGCGCGTGGAGGAACTGGACGCCCTCGTCGCCCTCGGCGTACCCCTGGTGCAGGGGTATTGCCTGGCCCGGCCCGGACCGGCGTGGGAAAAAATCGATCTCGACGTTGCCCACCGTCTGGCGTCCAACCCCCCGGCGACGCACCAGAGCATCATCCGGGACATCGTGGAACCCGCGACGACGGCCGCCACCACTGCGACGGCGGCGGCCGCGTTTGATGACAACCCGGCCCTGCAGTCGGTGGTGCTGATGGGCGATCATCTGCGGCCCGTTGCGGTGCTCGACCCCTCCGCGGCGGCCCTCGGCATCGTGAGCCCGGGAATGCGGGTCAACCTGGACACGCCGCTCAGCGAGGCCCTGGCCCGTTCCATGACGCGGACCCAGGCCAACCGGTTTGACCCCCTGCTGGTGACGGACAACGCCGGCCGCTTTGCCGGCGTCGCCCGCATGGAGCGGATGATCACGGCGCTGGCCGCGGACAGCTAACCGTCCGCCGGGTCCGGACCACCGGGTTGTCCGTCCCGCAACTGGCCTTCCAGCAGCCGGTCCGTGGCGGGATCGGACAGGCCATCGAAATAGCGGTCCAGGACGACGCGGAACACGGTTTCGCCGGGCGCGGCCCGCTGGAACAGCGTCATGGATGAGTGCAGCTTCCGGGTGTCGATGCCGCCGAAAATTTGCACCGCGGACCGCCCCTGAAGTTCGGCCACTGCGGCGGCGGCCTCCCGCAGCCGCGGGCCAAGGACGCCGTGCCGGCAGTAAGCACGGGCCTCGGCCAGGGAGGAGATGGCGTACTTCCGGGCGGTTTCGCTGCGGCCCAGGCCCGCGAGCTGGGGGAAAACGAACCACATCCAGTGACTCCTCTTCATGCCTGACCGCAACTCCGCCAGGGCGTGCCCGTAGGTTCCGCCGGCGTCCTGGGCCGCCACGAACCGTTCAAGATCGTAAGGGTCTTCCATGCCCGCTAGGCTACGTCCCCCGGTGCCGGAGTGACAGCACGGCGACAGGCCGCCCGCGGGCGAAGGGGTCATTCGGCCGGGGCGGGATTGCCGATCCCGGGCGTATCGTGTCCCCCATGGCGAATGTCTTGGAGATGGTCGGCGTTGTGAAGCGGTTCGGTCCCGTGGTTGCCTTGAATGGGTTGGACTTTTCAGTCGAGGCGGGCGAGGTCCACGGCTTCCTCGGACCGAACGGCTCCGGCAAATCGACCACGATTCGCCTGCTGCTGGGCATGCTTCGCGCCAATGCTGGCTCCATCCGGGTGCTGGGCCTTGACCCGTGGCGCGACGTCGCGAGCCTCCACCGACGCCTGGCCTACGTCCCCGGGGACGTGGCGTTGTGGCCCAACCTGACCGGCGGAGAAGTGATCGACCTCCTCGGCCGGCTCCAGGGCGGCCAGGACCTGGCCCGGCGGGCCCAGCTGTTGGAGCTCTTCGACCTCGATCCGACCAAGAAGTCCCGGGCCTACTCCAAAGGCAACCGGCAGAAAGTGGCCCTGGTCGCTGCCCTGGCCACCGACGCTGAGCTGTTCCTGCTGGACGAGCCCACCAGCGGACTGGACCCCCTGATGGAGGAGGCCTTCCGCGGCTGTATCCGGGAACTGCGTAACCAGGGCCGCACGGTACTGCTCAGCAGCCATATCCTCAGCGAGGCCGAGGCACTTTCGGACCGCGTGAGCATCATCCGTGAGGGCCGGGTGGTGGAGACGGGGCGGCTTGTTGAACTCAGGCACCTGACCCGCACCTCCGTCACTGCCGATGTCGCGGTGGTACCGGCGGGCTTGGATGCCCTGCCAGGCGTGCACGACGTCGTCGTCACGAACCACCGCGTCAGCGCCCAAGTGGAACCGTCCGGCCTGGCCCCGTTCATGCGGGCGTTGACCGACGCGGGACTCGTCGCGCTGACCAGCCAGCCGCCCACCCTGGAGGATCTCTTCCTTCGCCACTACGGCGCTGCGGTGCCCGTGGCCGCGGCCGGGTCGAGCAGCGGACGCACCGCCGATGCGTGAAACGTTGGCGGGGACCGGAGTCCTGATCAGGCTCGGGCTCCGCCGCGACCGATGGCTGTTGCCGGCGTGGATCGCCGGATTCGCCGCGACAACGTATTCAACCGCGGTGGCCGGCGCCGAGCTCTACCCCGATGTGGGGAGCCGGGTCGAGGCCGCGACGGCCCTGAATGCCACGGCCTCGCTCGTGGCCCTCTTCGGCAGGGTCTACGACCCCACGTCCCTCGGTGCCCTGTCCCTCATCAAGTACACGGCGTTCATGGCTGCCATCCTCGCCGTCCTGATGGTGTTCATTACCGTCCGCCATACCCGCAGCGACGAAGAGTCCGGGCGGCTCGAGCTCCTGGGCGGCGGCCGGATGGGCCGCGACGCGCCGCTCGCGGCCGCCCTCACCATCAGCTTCGGAGCCAGCATTGTCCTGGGGCTGGTCACTGCGGTGTCTTTGGCCGCCGGCGGACTTCCGGCGGCCGGCTCGATCGCGTTCGGACTGGGCTGGGCCGCCACCGGCATGGCATTCAGCGCCGTGGCCGGGGTCACCGCCCAGCTGACGGCCAGTGCGCGGGCGGCCACGGGAATGAGCCTCGGCGTCGTTGCCGTGACCTATGCGCTGCGTGCGGTGGGGGACCTCGCCGAACCGGGGCCCTCCGCCCTGTCCTGGCTTTCGCCGATCGGCTGGAACCAGCAGATCCGGGCCTTCGCCGGGGACCAGTGGTGGGTGCTCGCCCTCCCTCTGGTGCTGTGCGCCTTACTCGTGCCCGTGGCCCTGGCACTCCGCGCCCGTCGGGACCTCGGCTCCGGCCTGCGCCAGGAGCGCCCCGGCCCGGCTCGCGGCTCGCTCCGCGGGGTCGGGGACCTCGCTGTGCGGCTCCAGTTCCGGCTGCTGGCGGCCTGGGCGGTCGCCTTCGTGGTGTTCGGCGTGGTGATCGGATCGCTGGCCGGCAACGTCACGGACTTGTTGAGTTCGCCCAACGCGCAGGACCTGATCATGATGCTGGGCGGAACCCAGGCCATGACGGATGCCTTCATTGCAGCGGAGATCAGCATCATGGGACTGCTGGCCGCTGCCTACGGACTGTCCGCGGCCAGCCGGCTCCGTGACGAGGAGACCGACGGCCACGTCGAGGCACTGCTGGGCACCGCCACCACCCGGCCGCGGTGGGCGAGCAGCCATTTCGCCCTGGCGCTGGCCGGGGTCGCCGTGCTCATGCTGCTGGCCGGAGTGTCGGTCGGGGCCGGCGCAGCCACCGTCCTGGCCGATGCCAACCAACTCGGCCGCGTCACACTGGCCGCTGCCGCCCAGATCCCCGCGGCCTGGGTCATGACCGCTGCGGTGCTGGCGGTGTTCGGCTGGGCGCCCCGGCTCACCGGGACGGTCTGGGCCCTGCTGCTGCTCTTCGTCGCGCTTGGTGAGTTTGGCGTGCTGTGGAATGCCCCGGAGTGGCTGATGGAGCTCTCCCCGTTCCGGCACTCGCCGCTGCTGCCCCTGGATTCCGGCGCCGTCGGGCCGTTGCTCGGACTTACGGTGACTGCCGCGGCGCTCGCCGCGCTGGGGTACGCCGGCTGGCGCCGCCGGGATCTGGCCCCGTGAGCGGGCCAGAGCAGCCACTACTCGCCACTAGGGGGCAGCGGTAATATCAGATTCGGGAGTTCTTGGCGCATTCCGGCACTGACGGGACGCCACTCTCGGGCCGGGTCGGAGGGCGGGATGCAGGACGCATACGGGCTATATACCCCGACCACGCTGGTGGAAATCGGGCTTCTGCTGGCGACATTTATCCTCTGCTCCCTGATTGGCACTGAGCGGCAGGTCCGGCAAAAGGTCGCTGGCTACCGCACCCACGTCCTGGTCGGCCTCGGATCGTGCACGTTCACCCTGATCTCCGCCTACGGCTTCGCCGCCGCGCTGGCGCCAGGGGCCACCATGGACCCGTCCCGTATTGCAGCCCAAATCGTCAGCGGCATCGGCTTCCTCGGTGCCGGGGTGATTTTCAAGGGACGGAACGTAGTCCGCGGCCTGACGACGGCCGCCAGCATTTGGGTTTCTGCCGCCGTCGGCATGGCGTGCGGGGCCGGAATGCTGTCCCTGGCTGTTTCGCTGACCGCTTTCCACCTCATCACGTTGTACGTCGTTTCTCCCGTGATCAGGAAGATCCCGACCCCCGACGCCCACCGGGTTCTGCACCTGGGCTATGACGACAACCGGGGCGTGCTGCGGCAAGTGTTGGAGATCGCCACGAATATGGGGTTCAGCTCGTCGATCCTGAGCATCAATAAGGCGGGCGATGAACAAAAGCCGATCGTCCTCATGGACATCCGCTTCCATGGTCATCTTCCGCTGCGGGAACTCGTCCCCTACCTCCTTGATGTGCCCGGCGTGCAGAGTGTGACCGTTCGCGGCACCGATCCGAACGAGGACGACGACGATCCCAGCGCCTGAGAACCCCATCAAGCACACCACCGGGACTCCCGTGACTGGCGCACGCTGATTGAAGCCGTTCGGGATGACCGTTAGAGTCTGCGGATGACCGAGAACAGCGTCGCTTTGACGGATACCGTGTGCGTGCGGGTGCTGCGCAGGTCCGACGCCGGGCACCTGGCCGACGCCTACCGGCGGAACCGGGAGCACCTGGCGCCCTGGGAACCGGTGCGGTTTGAGGAATTCTTCACCGCAGAGGGACAAGCCGCCAGCATTGAATCCAAGCTCGGGTTGTTCATCGCGGGAACGGATGTGCCCTGGGTCCTCGTGGAAGGCTCCCGCATCATCGGGGTGATCAACCTCAGCGGGATTGTCCGGGGGCCATTCCTCAGCGCCCACCTCGGCTACTGGGTGGACAAGGACCTGACAGGGCGGGGAATTGGCTCGGCCGCGGTGGAGTTCGCCCTCCAGACCGCGCGCAACGAACTGGGACTGCACCGGCTGCAGGCCTCAACCCTCCCGCACAACGCCGCGTCCCAGCGGATCCTGAAGCGGGCTGGCTTTGAGGAGATCGGTTTGGCAGCCCAGTACCTTCGGATTGCCGGATCCTGGCAGGACCACATCCTCTTCCAGCGGATACTGTTCTGATGGCTGATGTTCCGGTTGCACCAGGTCCCGTTGTGCCAGTTCCCATTGCACCGGGGGACTTTGGTGCCCTGCACCATGTAGAACTCTGGGTGCCGGACCTGCAGCGGGCCAGGGACCAGTGGGGCTGGCTGCTGGGCAGGCTGGGCTACGAGGCCTACCAGGACTGGGCCCACGGGTGCAGCTGGCGCCGCGGGCCGACGTACATCGTCGTCGAGCAGTCCCCGGCGCTGACCGGAACCGCGCACGACCGCAAAGCACCGGGCCTGAACCACCTGGCGTTCAGCGCGGGGACCCGGGCTGACGTGGACGCCATGGCGGGCGAGAGCGTCAGCCACGGCTGGGCCGAGCTGTTTCCGGACAAGTATCCGCACGCAGGCGGCCCCGCCCACTTCGCCGCCTTCCTCGTGAACGCGGACGGCTACGAAGTGGAGCTGATTGCTGCAGGCTGATGGCGTCGGTGCACTACGGATTGGTTGTCGGAGGTGCCTGCTCGGCCTTCAGTTCCTCGCCGTGGGCGATGATCGCGTAGATGATCAGCACGTCCATGGCGATGACGATGACGGACCACCACGGCTGCTGCGGAATGAGCATCAGTTGAACGACCGCACTGAAGCCGGCAACGACGACGCCAACGACTCGAGCCCACGTTGCGCCGGCGAAGAGCGCGACGGCGGTGAGGATCAAGAGCACCCCGAGGGCGACATTCCACCAGCCCCACCCCTTCGCATCGAAGAGGAACAGGGTTCCCGGGGTCGACAAATAGTAGGTGTCGGGTCCGGTGAGCGCGACGAGGCCTTGAAGGCCGCTGAAAACGCCGTTGATGATCAGAATGACTCCGGCGAATCGGACCCAACCGGTCCAGCCGGTCGCAGTGACAGGGTGATGGGCAGTACTCATAGTGTCGACCGCTTTCCGTTGAATGCTCTGCCGTCGGCCTCATGGTCGGCGCAGTCGTAGGGTGAAGCTAGTACCGATTCCGATTATGTTCCTCGCAGTCCGGACCGGTCAATCGCTATAGGTCCTCGGAGCCGCCCGCGCCGGGCTCATTGCGATTGCCGTGGATCCGGGTACGTTGAACCATGACCATCCTGCTTGTTGGCGGCGGCCCGGACACTGGAACCACAGCTGCCGTCTTCGACCGCTTCGTCAAGGAACTCCGGCACCGGGCTACCGGCAGGGTTCCGCGCGTCGCTGTGGTTCTCTTTGACCATGAGGGCAGCTCGGAATATTTCCTGCCTGCCTATGTGGTGCCGTTGGAGTCCCGGACAGCCTGCGAGGTCGTCCCGGTCCTCCTCGGCTTCAACCGGGGCGCGGACCCTGCCGCGTTCGAAGACGTCGACGGCATCGTCGTCGGGGGCGGGCCGACGCCGGGCTATCTGGAAGGCTTGCTGCCGTCCGCGCAGCCCATCCGCAGTCTGGTCTCCGACGGTGTGCCGTATATGGGATTCTCAGCCGGCGCGATGGTGGCTCCGGTGCGGGCGATCGTGGGCGGCTACCGGATCCGCGGCACCGAGGTCTGCCCGGCGGATTGGTCGGAGGGTCTGGAAGAAGTGGAGATCCGCGACGGGCTGGGCCTGGTGCCTTTCGCCGTCGACGTGCACGCCGCGCAGGCGGGAACCCTCGGCCGGGCCGTTGGGGCGGTGGCAAAAGGTCTCGTGGACCGCGCGGTCGCCGTGGACGAGGACACTGCCCTGGTCCTGCACAACGCGGACCTGGAGGAGCTGGACGTGATCGGCACCGGGAACTGCTGGACGATTCGCGGCGGCGGCACCAAGGCCACCGTCTCGGTTCTGTCGGCGCACAGCTAGGTTCCGGCACCCACCCCTTGGCACACTTGTTACCCGCGGGTAACATATGACTCATGCATCTCCTGTTCCGGACACTCCTGCTGCTGTTCACGTCCTCACGCCGCTCACCGCTGAGCATCTGGGACAACTCGTCGCTGCCGCTGCGGGTCCTGCCCACGGACATCGACATCGCCCTGCACGTCAATAACGGCATGTACTTCTCGCTCATGGACCTCGGCCGCTTCGACCTCATGGCCCGCAGCGGCACTTGGAAGAAGATGCGCCGCCGGGGCTGGACGCCGGTCGCGGCGGGGGAGACCATCGCGTTCCGCCGTTCGCTGCAGCTCTGGCAGCAGTACACGATCGAGTCCAGGATCATCGGCCTGGACTCGAAGGCCATCTACTTCGAACAGCGGATGGTGGTGGACGGCGAAGTGTACGCGCGCGCCTATATCGCCACCCGGCTTCTGAGCAAGGGCAAGCCCGTCAGCCAGGAGGAAATCATCCGCGAGTTCGGCGCCCCGCCGTCGGATCTGGAGCTGCCCGGGTGGATCCACGAATGGCGCGAAACCAACGCCCTGCCCGGCGCCAGGCGTCCGGCCCCGCACGCCTGGGCGTGACCTGCCTACAGCCCCGCCCGGATGTGCCAACAGCGAAATGCCGGGGACAATCCGTGCCCGCTCCCGTACCGTTGACTCATGGCTACCGTAGACATCACAGGTGAACAGTTCGCATCGACAGTCGAGGATAACGACATTGTCCTCGTGGATTTCTGGGCCGAATGGTGCGGCCCGTGCAAGCAGTTCGGCCCCACGTACTCGGCGATCTCCGAGAAGCACCCGGACGTCGTCTTCTCCAAGGTCGACACCGAAGCCGAGCAGCAGCTCGCCGCCGAGGCCGGCATCACGTCGATTCCCACGCTGATGGCCTTCCGCGAAAAGGTCCTGGTGTTCTCGCAGCCTGGCGCCCTGAACGCGCAGCAGCTCGAGCAGGTGGTCGACGCCGTCAAGGCCCTGGACATGGAAGAAGTCCACGCCCACGTGGCCCGGTCCCAGGCCGAGGCCGCCGCAGCTGCGGCCAAGCAGGACGGCACCCAGATCCCGGAGGCCTGAACCGCCACGGCTTAATCCCAGGCTTAACGCAACGCGGGGTCACTCCGCGCCCATAAATCCCTCTGGGATGGGCGCGGAGTGACCCCGCGTTGTGGTTGGAAGGGTGGGTTAGAGCGTTTCGAGCTTGACCGGCTCTGCCAGCAGCGCGCTGAGGGATTCGTTCAGGTCCTGGACGGCCGTGCCCTTGGAGTGCTTGTCCAGGTCCGCCTGGCTGGCCCACCGTTCGGTMAGGACGAGCTTGTCCTCGCTGGCCTCGGTGAGCTCGTAGCGGATGCAGCCGGGCTCGTTGACCACCTCGTCGATCGCGATGTCCAGGGCGAGCTTCACGCGGAAGAATTCGCCGTCGTTGGGGATGAAAATGGCCTGAAGGTCAACGGGTGCACTCATGGCAATCACCCTACCGGGCTGCCGGGCAGGCGCCGGACCATGACCCAAGATTTCATAGGACTTCCAAGCTTTGCTCTTCTTTTGCCTCCGCACTGTTGGTAGCGTCACACCATGCTTGCTTACACAGCCGGGGACACTGACGTCCCGCTGCTCGAGGAAACCATTGGCGCGAACTTCGAACGGATCGCGGCGCGGTTCCCGTACCACGACGCCCTGATCGAGGCGGCCGCGGTACCCGGCGAAGAGGCCCGGCGGTGGAGCTACACCAAGTTGAACGACGACGTCGACCGCCTGGCACGTGCGCTCCTCGCCCTGGGCGTCGCGAAGGGCGAGCGGATCGGCATCTGGAGCCCCAACTGCGCCGAGTGGACCATCCTGCAGTACGCCACCGCGAAGGTCGGGGCGATCCTGGTCAACGTCAACCCCGCCTACCGCAGCCATGAGCTCGAGTTTCTGGTCACCCAGAACGGCATGCGCATGCTGGTCACCGCGCCGTCGGACAGGAACAGCGACTACACCGGGATGGCGCGGCAGGCGCTGGCGGCGTGCCCGGATCTGCGCGAGCTGGTCTTCCTCCCGGGCGCCGGCCTGGACGGGCTGACCGCCGGCGAACCCGGCACTGACGCGGAGCGCACCTATGCCGAGCTGCTCAAGCGGGCCGACGACGTCGGGCACTCCGAGCTGAAAGCGCGCATGGCGGCACTGGACGCGCAGGACCCCGTCAACCTGCAGTACACCTCCGGCACCACGGGGTTCCCGAAGGGCGCCACGCTGACGCACCACAACATCCTTAACAACGGCTTCTCGATCGGCGAACAGCTGGGCTACACGGAACACGACCGCGTGGTGATCCCGGTGCCCTTCTATCACTGCTTCGGCATGGTGATCGGGAACCTCGCGGCGCTCAGCCACGGGGCCGCCACCATCATCCCCGGCCGGTCATTCTCGCCGGCCGCGGCGCTGGAAGCTGTGCAGGACTTCGGCGGAACCTCGCTGTACGGCGTGCCGACCATGTTCATCGCCGAGCTCGCCCTGCCGGACTTCGCCTCCTACGACCTCTCGACACTGCGCACGGGCGTCATGGCCGGCTCGCTGTGTCCCATCGAGGTGATGAACCGGGTCATCACGGAAATGAACATGAAAGACGTCGCCATTTGCTACGGCATGACGGAGACCTCGCCGGTGTCCACGATGACCCGGAGCGTGGACACCATGGCCCAGCGCACCGAGACCGTGGGCCGGACCATGCCGAACCTGGAGAGCCGCATCGTGGACCCGGTCACGGGAGAGGTGCTGGAGCGCGGCGGGATCGGCGAACTCTGCACGCGCGGCTACGCGGTGATGCGCGGGTACTGGAACCAGCCTGACAAGACCGCCGAGGCGATCGACGCCGACGCCTGGATGCACACCGGAGACCTCGCCCGGATGGACGCGGACGGGTACATCGTGATCGAGGGCCGGATCAAGGACATGGTGATCCGCGGCGGCGAGAACGTCTATCCGCGCGAAATCGAGGAATTCCTCTACACCCACCCGGACATCCAGGACGTGCAGGTGATCGGTGTCCCGGACTCGAAGTACGGCGAGGAGCTGATGGCCTGCGTCATTTTGAAGCCGGGGGCTGCGCCGATGGACGCCGCCAGCCTGGCCGAGTTCTGCCGCGGCAAGCTGGCGCACTACAAGGTCCCGCGCTACGTGGATGTCCGGGAGAGCTTCCCGATGACCGTTTCCGGCAAGATCCGCAAGGTGGACATGCGCCAGGAGGCCGCGGCCCGGCTGGGCCTCCAGGCCGGCGGCTGACAGCAACGCGGGGTCACTTACGGCCCATCCCGGGGCGCCGGACGGGCCGTAAGTGACCCCGCGTTGGGGCGATTCCGGAGGGCCTGTGGATAACCTCAGCGCCGAGGCTGATCCGCGGTCACAATGGTGCGCATGGTCCGCATTGTGCCGCTTCCCGAAAGCCTCACCCTCACACCGTTCACCGTCTATGAGTCGCGCGCGCTGGGTATTCCGCCCAAACGTCTACGGGCGCAGGATTTGTCCGACGGCGGCCGCCTTATCTATCTGCCGGCCGGGCGGCAGCTTGAGATCGTCGAACGGGCCAGGGTCCTCGCCGCTGCTACCCCGGGTGCCTGGGCGTCCCATGAAACCGCGGCCGTGCTGACCAGGCTCGGGCTGCCGCCATGGTTGGGCGAATGCCACACCATCCACCTCAGCAAACCCCATGAACTGCCCAGGGTCCGCCGTGCCGGGGTCACGGGCCACCGCGTGCGGCTCATTCCGGGCGAGCTGACCGACGTCGACGGCATCCCTGTCACGGCGCCGCCCCGCACTTGGCTGGATCTGGCCGCAGTCCTGCCGCTCAACTACCTCATCGCGATGGGGGACCAGCTCATCCGACAGCCCAGGCCCAGCCTCGAACTGAGGTCGGAGCCCTACGCCTACAAGGATGGCCTGCGGTTGCTGATCCGCCAGCATCCCAACATGAAGGGCGTCGAGAAGGCGCGGCTTGCGCTGGACGAGATGCGGGTGGGAGCAGACTCTTTCCCGGAGACATTCCTGCGGCTGGCGCTGTTGGATGCGCGTCTGCCGGAGCCGGAGCTGCAATTGAGGCTCGACCCGGAAGACCCGCGCTCATCGGCTGCAGACATGGGCTACCGGAGGTACGGGATCGCCATGCAGTACGACGGCGCCCACCACCTCACGCGGGAACAACAGACCCGGGACAACCGGCGAGACGAAGCGTTCCGCAGCGCAGGATGGGCGTATTTCAAAGTCAACGCCGACGATCTTGCCGAGGGATTCGACAGCGTCATCACCCGGATCAAGAGGGCCCGGCTCCGCGCCTGAGCAAACTCCTGCCCTCCTGAACCGCCCACACCAACGCGGGGTCAGATCGCGCCCATAAAGGGGCCCCGGATGGGCCGTAAGTGACCCCGCGTTGCTTTGAGGGGGAGGGGAGGTCAGTGGCTGCGGTGGTCCTGGATGGTCATGCGCGGGCCAAATGTCGGTTTCCGGAAGCCGCTCAGCCCGATCATCCGGACCACCCGCTGCCGGTGCCCCGCCCATGGAGCCAGCAGCCTGAGCATGCCGGCGTCGTCTGTCCGGCGGCCGGTCAGGGCGGCGCCCACGTAGGCCGCAAGGTGGTAGTCGCCGACCGAGATCGAATCCGGGCAGCCGTGCGTGCGCTGCACCACCTCCGCCGCCGTCCAGACCCCGATTCCGGGCAGCGTCTGCAGCTTGGCCGCCGCCTCCGCGGCGGGGAGGGCGGCGAGCCGTTCCAGCGCGGCGGCCGAACGCAGCGCCCGCATGACGGTTCCCGACCGCTGCGGGCCCACGCCGGCCTTGTGCCACTCCCAGGACGGGATGTGCAGCCACTGCGCGGCCGTCGGCTGGACCAGCAGATTGGCGGGCGCGACGGTGCCGGCGCCCGGCGCCGCCGTCCCGAAGCGGTACATCAGGTAGCGGTATCCGCGGCGGGCCTCGATAACGGTGACCTTCTGCTCCAGGATGGTCGGCACGAGTGAATCGATCATCCTGCCGGTTGCAGGCAGCCGGATCGCGAGGTTCCGGCGCCGGGCTTCAACCACCATGCGCGGGAGGGTCGCGTGGAATGCGGGCTCGTCGAAGCCGGACCAGTCGTCGTCGCTCCCGAGCATGCGCGGGACGGAATCGACGGCGTCCCCCGCTCCGGGACCCCAGGCCTGCGCGTCCACGGCAGGGTCAGCCTGCGCCCCGGCCGTTGCCAGGCGCAGCGTGGCCGGACCGCGGGGCGTCGTGAACGCGAACCAGATGCCGTCCGGGGCAGTGCGGATGGACGGGTCGCCGTGGCCGCGCAGCAGCGTGCCGATGGTTTGCATCAAGTCGAACGGGCCGCCCGGGTGCCACCGCAATGAGGCGTCCGCCGCGGCGGCAATGCCTGCGGGGGCGTCTGCAAGGCTCATTCGAACATGTTCCCACGGCCCGCTGACAGCAGCGGCATCCGCGGCAACGACGCAGGGGCCGTAGGGCCCTTAACCTCCCGCGCTGCCGGGGCTAAAATCCGGCTGTGGCGTGATGTGTCCGCGCCCGCCTCTTGGCCCCGAATCCTTGTTCTTGGGAGAGTGTGATGGCTGGTGGAGTGGTACATTTCGAAATCCCCGCAGAAGACGAGGGCCGCGCACGCGAGTTCTACAGTTCGGCGTTCGGCTGGGAGGTAAGCCAGGTGCCGGAGATGAGCTACGCCATGATCAAGACGACGCCGACGGATGCCAACGGCATGCCCTCCGTGCCGGGCTCCATCAACGGCGGCATGTTCCGCCGCGAAGGCGACCTCACATCCCCGGTGGTCACTGTGGATGTCGATGACATCGACGCGGCGTTGGAGAAGATCAATGCACTGGGCGGCAGCACCGTCTTACCGCGCGAGGCAATCGGCACCATGGGCTGGGCCGCCTACTTCCGGGACACTGAGGGCAATGTGGTCGGCCTCTGGCAGAACGCCCCGCGTGAGGGCGGCGCCGGGGCAGCGAACGCCGGGAATGACATCGGCGCCTGACGCGCCGGGCACGCCGGCCCGCAGTGCATCCACCTCACTGCATCCCGGTGGTGAGCCACAGCGCCACGACCGCCAACGGGACGGTGAGGACGACGGCGGCCACGCCGGCGAGGGCGAAGCCTCCCCAGCGGATCTCCACATTCAGGGAGCGGAGCCGCTCGTGCCACAGCAGCGTGGCCAGGGACGCCCAGGGGGTCACCAGCGGGCCCAGGTTCACGCCGATCAGCAGGGCCGCCAGCCGGGCCGGGGAGCCGCCCACCGGTTCCAGGGCCAGATAGGCGGGGAGGTTGTTGACTGCGTTGGCTGCCCCGGCGCCCAGGCCGGCGAGCTGCAGGAGCGCCGGCAGGCTCTCGCCCGTGCCGGCGATCCCGGTCAGGAACTGGGTGAGCCCGTTGGCGTGCAGGGTCTCCACCACCATGAACAGTCCGGACGTGAGCATCAGCGGGCGCCAGGGAATCATGGACCAGCGCAGGACGGAGCGCCGCCGCCAGAGGAAGAGCAGGAGCAGGGCAGCAGCCGCCGCGAGTGCCGGGATCTGCACCGGAACCCCGGAGACAAGCGCCGGGAGCAGGACCACCATGACCCCCGACGCCGAGTACAGCAGCACCCGGTCCCGGACCTTATGGACGGGCTGGGGGCCGTACGTGCCGCGCAGGTCCTTCCGGAACGCCAGCCACAGGAGCACCAGCGGCACGAGGATGCCCACCAGGGCCGGGGCCCACACGAGCGAAGCGAACGCGGCGGGGCTGAGGTTGAGCCGCTCCTGCGCGAGCAGGTTGGTCAGGTTGGAGACCGGCAGCAGGAGCGAGGCCGTGTTCGCCAGCCACACCGTGGTCAGCGCAAACGGCAGCGGCGGAATGCGGGCGTGAATGGCCAGCAGCACGACGACGGGAGTCACCAGCACCGCCGTCGTATCCAGCGACAGGAACACGGTGGAAACGGTGGCGAGGGCGATGGCGAGGAACCACAGCAAGAGGACCCGGCCGCGGCCCAGGGCGGCCAGCCGCTCCGTGACGACGCGGAAGAGCCCGGCCTCATCCACCAGTTCGGTGACAAGGGACATCGCGACCACGAACGCCAGTATCGGCACGGTGCGTGCTGCCAGCGCCTGGAAGGCGGGGACCGGCAGCAGCCCGGACACCAGCGCCGCGCACCCGGCCAGCAGCATGCCCGCGGGCAGCGCGTAGCTCTTGAACTTCTTCAGCCGGGCGATCCTCTTCACAGCCATATCCTCGCATCTGCCAGAGCCGTGGGAGCGCTGTGGCCGCGCCGACGTGCCCGCCGCGCCGGAGACGGTAACTTTGTACCTATGAAGTACGCCCCGTCCGTCCTGGACCTCATTGGCCATACGCCGCTCGTCAAACTCAACCACGTGACCGATGGCATCGCAGCCACGGTCCTGGTGAAGCTCGAATACCTGAACCCCGGCGGTTCGATCAAGGACCGCATTGCGGTCAAGATGATCGAGGAGGCCGAACGAACGGGCCAGCTCCTGCCCGGCGGCACGATCGTGGAGCCCACCTCGGGCAACACCGGCGTCGGTTTGGCGCTCGTGGCGCAGCAGAAGGGCTACCGCTGCATCTTCGTCGTGCCGGACAAGGTCGGCGAGGACAAGCGGGCCGTCCTCCAGGCCTACGGCGCGGAAGTGGTGGTCACGCCCACCGCCGTCCCGCCGGACAGCCCGCAAAGCTACTACGGCGTCTCCGACCGGCTCGTCACCGAAATCCCCGGCGCCTACAAGCCGGACCAGTTCTCCAACCCCGCCGCCCCGGCCAGCCACTATGAGACCACGGGCCCTGAGATCTGGCACGACACCGACGGACGCATCACCCACTGCGTGATCGGCGCCGGGACCGGCGGCACGATCACCGGCACCGGCCGGTACCTCAAGGAAGTCTCCGCCGGGCGGCCCGGGGCCGAGGGTGGCGTCGTGAAGATCATCGGCGCGGATCCCGCCGGCTCGGTGTACTCCGGCGGCACGGGCCGCCCGTACTTTGTCGAGGGCGTCGGGGAGGACATGTGGCCGGCCAACTATGACAAGTCCGTCCCTGACGACGTGATTGCCGTCAGCGACGCCGATTCCTTCGCGATGACGCGCCGGCTGGCGCGCGAGGAGGGCCTGCTGGTGGGCGGGTCCTCGGGCATGGCCGTCGTGGCCGCCATGGAAGTCGCCAAGGACCTCCCGGCCGACGCCGTCGTCGTGGTCATCCTGCCGGACTCCGGCCGCGGCTACCTGGCCAAGATCTTCAACGACCAGTGGATGCGTTCCTACGGCTTCCTGGCCGGCGGGGACGAGGCGTCGGTGGGCGAGATCCTCAAGGCGAAGACCGGTGAACTCCCGGACCTCGTGCACATCCACCCGAACGAGTCCGTCCGCGACGTCATCAACATCATGAACGAGTACGGCGTCTCGCACATCCCCGTCCTGTCCCAGGAACCGCCAGTCGTCATGGGCGAGGTGCTGGGCGCCGTGGACGAACGCACCCTCACGGCCAAGCTCTTCCGCGGCGAGGCCAAGCTCTCGGACAAGATTTCCGAACACATGGAGGCCCGGCTCCCCGTGATCGGCTCGCTCGAATCGATCTCGACCGCCCGCGAACTCCTCTCCGACGCCGACACCCTCATGGTGACGTTTGTCGGCGCCCCGGTGGGGATCCTGACCCGCCACGACCTCCTCGCGTACCTCAGCAACTGACCAGTTCAAGGAGTCCCATGTCTGTGCCCGAAAGCCCGTCCTCAAAAAACCAGGGTTTCAACACCCGCGCCATCCACGCCGGCCAGGCGTTTGAGCCCCGCACCGGGGCGGTGGTGCCCCCCGTGCACTTCTCCTCGACCTATGCCCAGGACGGCATCGGCGGGCTGCGGGCCGGTTACGAATACGGCCGGGGCACCAACCCCACCCGTGACTCGCTGCAGGAGCAGCTGGCGGCCCTGGAAGGCGGGAGCGCCGCGTTCTCCTTTGGCTCCGGCCTGGCCGCCGAGGACTCGATGATCCGCGCCCTCACCCGCCCCGGCGACCACATTGTGCTCGGCAACGACGCCTACGGCGGCACGTACCGGCTCATCAGCCGGGTCCTGGGGGAGTGGGGCATCGGCAACACCCCGGTGGACATGTCCGACCTCGACGCCGTCGCGGCCGCCGTCGCCGCGGGCGGCACCGCCGACAGTACCGTCGACGGTGGCGGCAAGACCCGCCTGGTGTGGGTCGAGACGCCGTCGAACCCGATGATGAAGATCACCGACATCGAGGCGCTCGCGAAGGTGGCGCACGACGCCGGCGCGCTCCTCGTGGTGGACAACACCTTCGCCTCCCCGTACCTGCAGACCCCGCTGGCCCTCGGCGCCGATGTGGTGGTGCATTCCACCACCAAGTACATCGGCGGGCACTCCGACGTCGTCGGCGGCGCGATCGTGGTCAACGACCCGGACCTCGCCGAGAAGATCGGCTTTGTGCAGTTCGCCGTCGGCGCCGTGTCCGGGCCGATGGACGCTTTCCTCACCACCCGCGGGCTCAAGACCCTCGGGGTGCGCATGGACCGGCACAGCGACAACGCCCAGGCCGTGGCCGAATGGCTGCTGGAGCGCCCCGAAGTGGAGGCCGTGCTCTACCCGGGCCTGCCCACCCACCCCGGCCACGAGCTGGCCAAAAAGCAGATGAAGAAGTTCGGCGGCATGATCTCCGTGCAGTTCAAGGGCGGCGAGGCCGCGGCCCGCAAGGTGGCCGAATCGACCTCCGTGTTCACCCTGGCGGAGTCCCTGGGCGGGATCGAATCGCTCATGAACTACCCGTCCGAAATGACGCACGCCTCGGTCAAGGGCACGGAACTGGCGGTCCCGGTCAACCTGATCCGGCTCTCGTGCGGCATCGAGGACGTGGAAGACCTGATCGCCGACCTCGACGCCGCGATTTCCTCCCTGGCCGCCGGCAGCTAACTGCACCGTAGCTGCACCGGCCACCGACCCCGGCGCCCGGATCATTCCGCCGGGCCACCCTAGCTTTCTCTAAGAGAGTCAGCTAGGGTGGCCGCATGGCACTTCGATCCGACTGGTCCCAGCGGACCTGCAGCATGGCCCGCGGCCTCGACGTCCTGGGCGATCCCTGGAGCGTGCTCGTCCTGCGCGAGGTGTTCTTCGGCAACGGCCGCTTCGAGGCCATGAAGGCCCGGCTGGGGGCGGCCGATTCCGTGCTCACCAAGCGGCTCGCCGGGCTCGTGGACGCCGGGCTCCTGGCCCGGCGGCCCTACGACGACGGCGGCCGCACCCGCCAGGAGTACGTCCTCACCGCCATGGGCGAAGACGCCCTCCCGGTGCTCAACGCCGTCGTGATCTGGGCCGAAAAGCATCTCCCGGCGCCGTCCGGGCAGGCACACATGTTTGTCATTCACAGCGGCTGCGGGGAGCGGACCTCCTCGGCGGACACGTGTTCGGCCTGCGGGGAACCGCTGACGGCCGCCAACACGAGCTGGCACAGCCTCTCCCGCACCGCGGACCCCGTGCCGCTGGCCTCGGCCGGCACCGGGACCCCTGTCCAGAACGGAACCGCCGCATGAGCGCCCCCGAGACCACCGTGACCCCCGCTCCGGTCCGCCGCCGCATCCACCCGGCGTGGACCGTCGCCGCCGTGGCTTTCCTCGCGCTGGTCGGCGCGGCAGGGTTCCGGGCGGCCCCGGGTGTGCTGATGGTGCCGCTGCAGAACGAGTTCGGCTGGTCCACCACCGTGCTCTCCGCCGCGGTCAGCATCAACCTCGTGCTTTTCGGGCTCACGGCACCGTTCGCGGCAGCGCTCATGGAACGCTTCGGCATCCGCGCAGTCACGGCCGTGGCCCTGGTGCTGATCGGCGCCGGCAGCGCGCTGACGGTCCTCGTGACCCAGTCCTGGCAGATCCTGCTGACGTGGGGGCTGCTGATCGGGCTCGGCACCGGGTCCATGGCGCTGGTCTTCGCCGCGACCATCGCCAACACCTGGTTCGCCAAGAGCCGGGGCCTGGTCATCGGCATCCTCACCGCCGGCAGCGCCGCCGGGCAGCTCGTGTTCCTGCCCTTCATCGCGGCCCTTGCCCAGGACCCGGGCTGGCGGCAGGCCTCGCTCCTCATCGGTGCCGGCGCGCTGGCCGTGGTGCCGCTCGTGCTCATGTTCCTGAAGAACTCCCCGGCCGAGATCGGCGTGCTGCCCTACGGGGCGACGCCGCCGGCCCCCGGCCCGGACGCCGGCACGGAATCCAGCGGGCCCGAATCGAAAGGGACCGTACCGGCGGTTCCGGCAGCCGGGCAGGAAGTGCAGGAGCCCCGCCGGAACGCAGCGGTCCGTGCCCTGCAGGTCCTCAAACGGGCCAGCAAGGTGCGCACTTTCTGGGCCCTGGTGGCCGGTTTCGCGATCTGCGGCGCGACGACCAACGGGCTGATCGGCACCCACTTCATCCCCTCCGCCCATGACCACGGCATGCCAGAAACCACCGCGGCGGGCCTGCTCGCCGTCGTCGGCCTCTTCGACATCATCGGCACCATCGCCTCCGGGTGGCTCACGGACCGCTTCAACCCCCGGATCCTGCTCGCCGTGTACTACCAGTTCCGCGGGATCGGGCTGCTGGTCCTGCCGCTGCTGCTCAGCGCCACCGTCCAGCCCAGCATGATCGTGTTCGTGGTCATCTACGGCCTGGACTGGGTCGCCACGGTGCCGCCGACCGCCGCGATCTGCCGCCAGGTGTTCGGTGCCGACGGGAGCGTCGTGTTCGGCTGGGTGTTCGCGGCCCACCAGCTCGGTGCGGCCGCCGCTGCCCTGGCGGCCGGGGCGGTCCGGGACGCCACCGGCCAGTACACCTACGCCTGGTTTGCCGCCGCTGCCATGTGCACCATCGCCGCCGTCATCAGCGCCACCATCCGCAAGGACGCCCGGAAGCCGGAGTCCGTCCCGGTCCCGGCGTAGCTGTTCTGTAGACTGACCCGACAGCGAGGGCGCGTTTGCGCCGCCCTGGACGGAACCGACCAAACGGCCAGCGTCTACATCAGCAGCCCGATGGGGGAGTACATGTCAGTGCCCGTTTCAGACCGCAGCCCGGCGCGGTATTCACCCGTCCCGCACCTGTTCCGGCTCTCCGTCATCCCGGCCGTCGCCGCGGTGGGCTACTTCATCTGGATCTCGCTCGGAGTCTGGGGCAAGCACGGCCTGGACTTCAGCGTCTACTGGTACGGCGGCAAAATCCTCAACGACGCCGGCGCGGCACCCTCAGCCCTGTATGCGGGCAACGTGGACTGGGCCGGCGGACCGGCGCTGATGTTTACCTACCCGCCGTTCGCCGCCATCGTCTTCGGCCTCTTGGCCCGGCTGCCCCTGGCGGCGGCGCTGACCCTGTTCAACGCCGCCGGCGCCGGGGTGGCGATCCTGGCCGCGGTCCGAACGGTCCGGTACTGGAACGCGAAAGCCTCCTGGCGCGACACCTTCCGGGCACCGGGCAACGGCTGGGCCGCCGCCGTCCTGGTCCTGGCGGTGCTGAACCTGGGTCCCTGGCGCGAGACCCTGGTGTTCGGCCAAATCAACGCCCTGCTGATGGGCCTGATCGCCGTGGACCTGTTGGCCCGCAACCACCGCTGGACCCGGGGTTTCCCCGGCAGCGGCTTCCTGGTGGGCGTCGCCGCCGGCATCAAGCTGACGCCCCTGGTGTTCGGGCTCTACTTTCTGGTCCGCAGGGACTGGCGCGGGCTGGGCAACATGGCCGCCGGTTTCACCGCCACCGTGGTGGCCGGCTGGCTGCTCCGGCCCGCCGAATCCCTGCAGTTCTGGCTCCAGATGCTGCCGGACACCTCCCGGATGGGGGGAGCGGGCTACGTGGACAACCTGTCCATTAAGGGCGCCCTGCTGCACTTCGGGGTCCCGGAAGCGCACGTCACCGTTCCGTGGCTGCTGCTGAGCCTGGCGGTTGTGGCCGTGGGCGCCGCAGTGATCAAGGCCGCCAGCGATCAGGGTGCCCGCGTCGTGGCCGTATCGGCGACCGCGATCACCATGCTGCTGATCAGCCCGGTCTCGTGGTCCCACCACTGGGTGTGGGTCGCGGCGGTCTTTCCGGCTTTCGCCTGGACCCTGCGGGAAGCTCCGCGCCGGTACGTCGGGATGCGCTGGACCATGGGCGGCGTGCTGGGCCTGTCGATCCTCGTATTCCTGTTCTCGCCCAAGACCATCGGTACGGCCCTCGGCGCCGAAAACCTCGACATCCAGACGCCCGGGGTGTGGATCATGGCCTCCAGCGCCGGCGTCTTCTGCGCCCTGGCCCTGCTGGTGTGCTGGCTCGTGGCCCTGCGGCGGGACCCGCTGGGGCCGGAGCCGGACCTTGCACGCGGGCCGGCTGCCGAACGGGACGTCCCGGCCGCCGTCTCCACTTCCTCAGCCTCCTCGTAGGCACCGCTCGTAGCAGGCCGCGCACCTAGCAGGCCGCCACCTGGTAGGCGCCGCGCCGGCCGCCACCGCTAGGCTGGTCGGCATGAGCTCCCCCGACGGACGTAAGACGGCCCTTGTCACCGGTGTCGGCCGGCTCGCCGGAATCGGCGCAGGCATCGCACGCCGCCTCGCCGCGGACGGCTGGGACCTCGTGCTGACGTACTGGCAGGACTACGACGCGCGGATGCCGTGGGGAGTCCAGCCGGACGACGTCGAACGCCTCACCGCCGAGCTCGAGGCGATGGGCGCCGCCGTCGTGGCGCTGCCGGCGGATTTCCAGGACCCGCACGCCGTGGACAGGCTGATGTCCGCCGCCGCGGCGGAGGCCGGAACCCTGCAGGGTCTGGTGCTCAGCCACGCCGAATCCGTGGACTCCTCCATCCTGGACACGTCGCTGGAGAGCTTCGAGAGGCACTTTGCGGTCAACACCCGGGCCAGCTGGCAGTTGATTGCCGCTTTCGCCCGGCAGGCCGGTCCCGAGGGCGGCGCCATCGTGGCCCTGACCAGCGACCACACCGCTTTCAACCTGCCCTACGGGGCATCAAAGGGCGCCCTGGACCGGATCGTGATCGCCGCCGCCCGCGAACTCGGCCCGCTCGGGATCAGCGCCAACGTCCTGAACCCGGGACCGGTGGATACCGGCTGGATGGATGAGCCGCTCCGTGACGAACTGGCCCGCCGGCAACCCGGCGGCCGGCTGGGCACACCGGCGGACGTGGCCGGCACCGTCGCGTTCCTGCTCTCGCCCGAGGGCCGCTGGATGTCCGGGCAGCTGGTCAAGGCCGACGGCGGATTCTCCGCCTGAGCCGCTGGGACCGCGGGAACGCTCTGATTCATGGAGCGTGTGTGGTGTTGGGGCAGCGTCCGGTGGTGGCCGGACCCGGTCAGCCGGCGCTCAGCCGGCGGTCAGCTGGGCGAGGGCGGTTGCCAGTTCGGTGGCGGCGCCTTGGAGGAGGCAGGCCGTCTCCCGTGCCCGGGTCTTGCGTCCGGACTGGAGGTCGGCATCGATGAGTTCGAGCCGGCACGCACCGGCCTTGGATGCGGACCAGGACAGGCTTTGGGCGGCCAGGCGCGCGCCCTCCCAGTCCCCGCCGGCCAGGGCCTGGTGAATCTTTTCGACCCGGTGGGGAAGCATGAGCTGGAATGTGCTGACGAAGTCGTGGAACTTCCACGACTGGACCGTCCCCGTGCTCTCCTGAAGCCGGTCGCGGTCCAGGACGAGTGCCGCGCTGATGCGGGCCCGGTGCCGGTGGGGTCTCTGGCCGGAAGCGGACCTGTCCTGGCCGTCCCCGCCCGCGCCGGCAGTGGCGTGACGTGCCGGAAAGAAACGAAGTGTCCACGCGGCTGGCTTCGCGTTGAGACTCATGATGTCCCCCTTTACTTGGCAGCCTGTTCCACCCGTCGGGCAGGCAGGCAGGGTGCTCAGCTCCTGTGTCTGGGACGGGCGGGACGACGTCGGTTCGACCGGCCAGAGAAGAAGTGCCGTGGGCTATTTGGCTGCCTCTGCTCCGGTGGCGATGGCACCACTGTACGAATGCGCCCCCGGGAGAACACGAGTGTTGGCTACCCGAAAACCCGGCAGTCACCACTTGTATCACTGGCCTCATCCGTAGCGCGTGACGAGCGGACACGGAAACACTGCCGCGAAATACCCCGTGGCTCTCAGCGGAAGGCGGGGAGACCCGTAATGTGCTGGCCCAGGATCAGGGTGTGGACCTCGTCGGTGCCCTCGTAGGTCCGGACGGATTCCAGGTTGGCGGCGTGCCGCAGCGGGGAATAGTCCAGCGTGATGCCGTTGCCGCCCAGAATCGTGCGCGCCTCCCGGGCAATGCTGAGCGCCTCCCGCACGTTGTTCAGCTTGCCGAGTGAGATCTGCTCCGGACGCAGCCTGCCGGCGTCCTTGAGCCGGCCCAGGTGCAGGGCCAGGAGTGTGCCCTTCTGGATCTCCAGGACCATGTTCACCAGCTTCTCCTGCGTCAGCTGGTACCCGGCCAGCGGCTTGCCGAACTGCAGCCGCTCCTGGGAGTAGGCCAGCGCGGCCTCATAGGAATCCCGCGCGGCGCCCATAGCTCCCCACGCGATCCCGTACCTGGCCTCGTTGAGGCAGGAGAAGGGACCCCTCAGCCCGCGCGCCGCGGGCAGCAGCGCCTCCGGGCCCAGCCGGACGGCGTCGAACGTGATGTCGCACTGGATGGAGGCGCGCATCGAGAGCTTCTGCCCGATCGGCGTCGCGGTGACGCCCGCGGTGCCGGCAGGGACGAGGAAGCCGCGCACGCCGTCGTCGGTCATGGCCCACACCACCAGCACGCCCGCCACGGAGGCGAGCCCGATCCAGCGTTTCGCGCCGTCCAGGATCCAGCCCGCGTCATCGCCGGAGCCGTCGCGGCGGGCGAAGGTCTTCATCGAGGCAGGGTCCGAGCCGGCCGTGGGCTCGGTCAGGGCAAACGCGCCGATCAGTTCGCCGGCGGCCATCCGGGGGAGCCACTCCTGCTTTTGGTCCTCGGAGCCCCACTTGTGGATGGCCGTCATGGCGAGGGAGCCCTGCACGGAGACGAACGTGCGGACGCCCGAATCGCCGGCCTCGAGTTCCATCGCCGCGAGGCCATATTCGACGGCGGAACGGCCCGGGCAGCCGTAGCCCTCCAGGTGCATGCCGAGCACGCCGAGCTCGCCAAGTTCCGGGGCGAGCTCGAGGGGGAACACGGCGTCCTCGTACCAGCCGGCGATGCCCGGCCGGACCCGCTGGTTCGTGAAATCGCGGACGCGCTCGCGCACGCTGCGCTCCTCCGCGCTCAGCAGGGAATCGATGGCCAGGACATCGGAGACGTCGGAAAGGTTGGCCTCATTGTTCATGCCAGCTTCGTTGCTCATGCCAGCATCCTACGGCCGCACCTGCAGGGGCGCGCCGGCGTCGGGCTGGTGCTGCAGGAAGTAGCCCCGCGTGGACGGCGCGAAACGGCAGGCGGCGGCCAGCGCCACGCCCAGCCCCAGGAGCAGCACGCCGCTGATGAAGGCCCCGCCGACGCCGAAGATCTGCGTATCACCGTAGTCCGGATCCCACATCTGCACCGCCGAGACGAAGAATGCCGCAGTCAGCATAAGGGCGCCGAGCAGGGGCATGACGCCGCGGAACCAGAAGTTCCGGGCCGAGCCGCGCAGGCTCGCGCGGAAGTACCAGACGCACGCGAAGCCGGTCAGGGCGTAGTAGAACGCGATGAACAAGCTGATCGAAGTGATGGAGTCGGCGAGCAGGTTCTCGCTCAGGAGACTCATCAGGACGTAATAGGCGACGGCAGCGGCACCCATGACCTGGGTGGAATACCCCGGCGTCTGGTTGCGCGGGTGGACCTCGCCGAACCTGCGCGGCACGGCTCCGTGCACGCCCATGGACAAGGTGCCGCGGGCCGTGGGAAGGATGGTGGTCTGGGTCGAGGACAGCACCGAGGCCAGGACGGCGACGACGATCAGCCAGCCCCAGGGGCCCAGCACCACGTCCTTCATGGCCAGGAAGACATCGTTCTGGTTGGCCTCGTTGCCCAGCCCAATCCCATCCGTGCCCACCGTGGCATACATCATCACCAGCAGGGCCACAGAGACGTAGATCGCCACGAGGACAAGCGCGGAAATGACGGCGCCTCGGCCGGGCGTGGTGGCCGGGTTTTCGGTCTCCTCGTTCACCGCGAGGCAGGTGTCCCAGCCCCAGTAGATGAACAGGGCCAGCAGGGCTCCGTGCACCACCGCGCCGGGATCGGCGAACGCACCGGCGGGGTTGAACCACTCAAGGTCGAAGGCTTGGCCAGTGGCCGCGCCGGGCACCCCGCCCGCGATCCGGAAGATGATTGCCATCGCGAAGATGCCCAGCGAGAGGTACTGCACGTAGGTCAGGACCCGCTGGACATGTTCCCCGAGGCGGATGCCGCGGTAGTTCACGAAGGTCATGAACACGATGAACAGCACACCGGTGGCGGTGACCACGAGGCTGTTCCCGGCCAGCGAACCGTCGCCGATCAGCAGCCACAGGTACTGCCCGGCGACCTGGGCGAGGTTGGCCAGGACCACGACGCCGGCCAGGGCCACGCCCCATCCGCCCAGCCAGCCGGCCCAGGGACCGAACGCCCGGCGGGCCCAGATGAAGGTGGTCCCGCAGTCCGGCATGGCGCTGTTGAGCTCACGGAAGGCGAAGGCGATGAAGAGCACGGGCACGAAGCCCAGCAGCAGGATCAACGGGGTGTAGTTGCCGTTCACCGCCACGATCAGTCCCAGGGTCGCCGCGAGCGAATAGACCGGCGCGGTGGAGGCCAGCCCCAACATGACGGAGTCTCCGAGATCCAGGATCCCGGCGCGCAGTCCCTTGGCCGGAACTGCCGCGGGACCCCCGGGGCCGCCGGCCGTCGTCGTCGTCGTGGTTCCGGTGCTCATAGGGCAATACCTGCCTTGCTGGAGTGGGCCTGGTTCGAGGCCGGGGCGGGCGCGTCAATCGTGTTGGGCACGAAGCGGCAGAAGTAGTCGGTGATGGGCCCGTCCGACTCGCGGATGCCGCAGCCGACCGATTCGCCGTCGACCACCCAGAGGCCGAGCACAGGGCGGTTGCCGTCGAAATCGGGAAGGGCATGGAACTGCTGGTAACACCAGCCTTCCCGGCCATAGTCGCCGGGCTGTTCGAGGTCGATGCCGGCGGCGTGGATCCTGATGTTGTCCCCTTCGCGGCCATGCAGCGGCTTGGCCACCCACTCCGTGAGCGGCCCGGGACCGTCAAGATAGGCCGGAAGCAGGTTGGGGTGGTCCGGGTAGAGTTGCCAGAGCGCCGCGAGCAGGGCCTTGTTGGACAGGAGCATCTTCCAGGCCGGCTCCACCCAGCGCGGATTGTGGGCGCGCTGCAGCAGCCGCTGCCCGAACGGCTCCTTCATCATCAGTTCCCAGGGGTAGAGCTTGAACATGGTGCTGATCATGAAGTTGTCCAGGTCCACGAAGCGGTTGAGGTTCGGATCCCAGCCGATGTCGGACATGTTGATGCCGATGGTGGTCCAGCCGGCCTGGCTCGCGACGTCCCGCATGTAGGCTGCCGTCATCCAGTCCTCGCCGGATTCTTCCGCCTCGGAGTGGGCGACGTGGAGCGTGCTCATGCCGGTGCGGTACTGCAGCCTCTTCCACTGCCGGATGAGGGCTTCATGGATGCCGTTCCACTGGTCCTTTTCGGGATGGACGTCCTGCAGCCAGAACCACTGGGCGACGGCGGCCTCAATGAGTCCGGTAGGGGTGTCCGCGTTGTACTCCAGCATCTTGGCCGGGCCGCCCCGGCCGTCGTAGACGAAGTCGAAGCGGCCGTAGACGTCCACATCGCCGGCCTGCAGCGATGCAGCCGCCAGTTCCATGGCCTGCGGCCCGATCCCGATGTTGCCCATGGCCCCGGTGGCGAGGAACTTCGCGGCCTCGAGGCACATGCGGTGCATGTCCTCGGCGGCCTGTTCGAGGGTCTCCACTTCGTCCATGGTGAATTCGTAGTAGGCGCCTTCGTGCCAGTACTCGACGTTCGTGCCGTCCGGCAGGGCCGTGGTGGAGAAAACCAGGCCTTGTGCTTCAATCCGCTCTTTCCAGTCCGGCCGCGGCGCGGATCCCAGTCGTTTCATCCCTAGCCTCCCGTGCTTCCGCCCTTGGCGCTGCCGCCGAAGCCGCCCCTGCTGACCGTGCCGCCCTTGGCGCTGTACCCCGTGGACGCCTTGGCCCCGGTGGGAACTGTCCTGCTGTAGCTGGGGTAGCCCGACCGGTTCTGGCCCAACCCGGGCACGCTGGCGCCGCGGGAGTAGAAGTACCAGGCGTAGATGCCGGAGCTGCGGCCGTCCGTGCTGCTGTTGTTGCACTGCGCATCGTCGACCCGCTCGCCGGTGTCGTCGTTGAAGCACACCTGGGCGTAGTCGGCCTCGTCCTCGTTGCTGGCCACCATGGCGGTGATCGTGCCGGCCAGGAGCGCCGTGACGCCCAGCCCGACGACGGCGGTACGGCGCTGCGAACGCTTCTTTCGCGCCGCCGCGGCCGCCAGGCCGCGCTCGCGTTCCAGGGCGAAGGGGTCAACCACGGCGGGGGCAGTGGGGTCAGCCGGAAGTCCCGGCGGCGCGGGCTGGCCGGGCTGGTTCTGCAGCTCGGGCCGGAGCTCCGGCTGTGGAATCTGCCACGGAGGCTGCTTCCGGTCCTGCCGTGGACTGTCCGGGTGCTCGTCGTTTCGGCCCAAATGTGTCCCCTCACGTCTGGCCGCAGGGTATCCCGCGGAAGGCTTGCGTGCTTTTCCCGACGCCAGCCTAACCGGCCTCCGGATCCCGGGCGATGGAAAGGGCGTGCCGTGTCTGCGGCGGGCGCGTGGGAAGCGTGCCGGCGCTGAGTCCGGGGCCGCGGGCACGCCGCAGGCCTACACTGGTGCCATGGAAACCGCATCCGTGCTTGCTGTCTGCAGGGTTCACCAGCTGCTCGATGATCCCGGCAGCGTCGGGGTCACCGCGATCGACAAGCGCCCCGTGGACGGACCGGTGAAAGTCCACAAACTTGGCCTGCGCGGTGATATCCAGGCGAGCAGGATCCACCACGGCGGCGAGGACCAGGCACTCTACGCGTACTCGCAGGACGACGCCGACTACTGGGCCGGCGAACTCGGCCGGGACATGCCAGCGGGCATCTTCGGCGAAAACCTGCGGATCACGGGCCTCAACGCCTCCAACGCCGTGATCGGCGAACGGTGGAAGGTCGGACTGGACGTCGAGGTGGAAGTCACCTCCCCGCGCATCCCCTGCGCCACCTTCCAGCGGCGGATGGGCGAGCCGCACTGGGTCCAGCGGTTCACCGAGGCCGGCAGGGTGGGCACCTACCTCCGCGTGGTCCGGACCGGCAGCATCGAGGCCGGAGACCACATCCACCGGCTCTTTGTCCCTGCCCACGGCGTGACAATCGCCAAGTGGTTCACCGATCCCACCCTGGAGGACATGGAGGCCCTGCGCGACGCCGACGCCGACGGCCAGATCCGCCTGCAGCCCGAGTACCACCAGAGGTTCGAACAGCTGCAGCGCCGTCTCGGGGTCTAGGCGTGGGGAGCCGGTGTGCGCAAGCTCACCAGCCCCCGTCGGCCCCTCAATTACCACTGTTCCGCTCCATGCCCTACACTTGAAATATCCCCCACTCCGGAAATCCCTTATTCCTGCCCAATTCTTGAGGCAGGACTGGCAAGTGTTGGGGCCCGCAAATGTGATGCGGGCATTTTCATAGGGAGAGCCGGCAAAAGAAAACGCTGTACAGACTGCTGGGATAGCAGCCAAGAGATGCAGCGGGAAGTCCTGCCACGGGATTGCGAAAGCGCCGGACTTCTATGTGACCCGCCGGTCAACCGTACGCCCGGCAATTCGTGTCACGCGTACTGCGGCTCCGCTCACCTCGGGTTGTGCCGCTTGGCCCCTATGGATGAGGAAATTTCACCTATGCCCGAAAATCAGAACAACTCCGTCGACACCGAACTCGCCACCGAGAACACCCAGGCCGACGTCGAGACTTCTGAAACGGCTGCCCCCGCAGCCGCCTCCGCCCCGGAATTCACCGAGGCTCCTGCGAACGTTGTAGCACCGGCGGCCGAAGCTGCCCCGCAGGCTGACACCAAGACCGAGGCCACTTCCGCCCCGGCCAAGGACGAGGACGCCGAGGAAGAAGGCGTCAAGTTCGTAGACCTCGGCATCGATGGCCGTGTCCTGGCCGCCCTGCAGGACGTCGGCTACGAGAAGCCGTCCCCGATCCAGGCAGCAACCATCCCGCTGCTGCTCGAAGGCCGCGACGTCGTGGGCCTGGCCCAGACGGGTACCGGTAAGACTGCAGCATTCGCAGTACCGGCACTGTCCCGCCTGGCCGAGCTCCACGACCTCAACGGCCCGTCCCGCAAGACCCAGGCCCTGGTGCTGGCCCCCACCCGTGAGCTCGCGCTCCAGGTTGCCGAGGCCTTCACCTCCTACGCCAAGCACATCGACGACTTCACCGTCCTGCCGGTGTACGGCGGCTCCGCCTACGGCCCCCAGCTCGCCGGCCTGCGCCGCGGCGCGCAGGTTGTTGTCGGTACCCCCGGCCGCGTCATCGACCACATCGCCAAGGGTTCCCTGGACCTGTCCGAACTCCAGTACCTCGTGCTGGATGAGGCCGACGAGATGCTCCGCATGGGCTTCGCCGAAGACGTGGAGCAGATCTTCCAGCAGACCCCCGCGGGCCGCCAGGTTGCGCTGTTCTCCGCCACGATGCCGAGCCAGATCCGCCGGCTCTCCAAGCAGTACCTGAACAACCCGGCCGAGGTGCAGGTCAAGTCCAAGACCACCACGGGCGCCAACACCCGCCAGCGCTACCTGCAGGTCATGGGCCCGCACAAGCTCGATGCGCTGACCCGCATCCTCGAGGTCGAAGAGTTCGAAGGCGTCATCGCCTTCGTCCGCACCAAGATGGCCACCGAGGACCTCGCCGACAAGCTGCGCTCGCGCGGCTTCCAGGCTGCCGCCATCAACGGCGACATCCCGCAGCAGCAGCGTGAGCGCACGGTCGAGGCCCTGCGCGACGGCAAGATCGACATCCTGGTCGCCACCGACGTCGCCGCCCGCGGCCTGGACGTCGAGCGTGTCAGCCACGTGGTCAACTACGACATCCCGCACGACACCGAGTCCTACGTCCACCGCATCGGCCGCACCGGCCGTGCAGGCCGTTCCGGCGATGCGATCCTGTTCATGACCCCGCGGGAGAAGTACCTGCTGCGTTCCATCGAGAAGGCAACCCGCCAGCCGGTGGAGCAGATGCACCTGCCCACGGCCGAGACCGTCAACACGTTGCGCCTGGGCAAGTTCGCCGAGCGCATCACGGAGACCCTCGCGTCCGAGGACGTTGCAGCGTTCCGCGACCTGATCTCCTCCTACGAGGAAGAGCACAACGTGCCGGCCTCGGAAATCGCCGCCGCACTGGCCGTCATGGCCCAGGGCGGACAGCCGCTGCTGGTCAAGGAACTGCCGGCAGCGCCCGAGTTCCAGAAGCGCGAGCGCTCCAAGGACGGCTTCGGCTCACGCGGCCCGACCCGCACCCTGACCGAGGGCAACGCCACCTACCGGATCGCCGTCGGACGCCGCCAGCGCGTCATGCCGGGTTCCATCGTTGGCGCCATCGCCAACGAAGGCGGCATCTCCTCGGCCCAGATCGGCGGCATCGACATCCGCTCGGACCACTCCCTCGTGGAGCTCCCGGCGGACCTGAGCGCCGATCAGCTCAAGGCACTGTCCCGCACCCGGATCGGCGGCGAGCTGATCCACCTGGAGCTCGACAACGGCCGTAAGCCGGCCGGCGACCGCGGCTCCTACCAGGGCAACCGTGGCGGAGACCGTGGCGGCTACTCCGGCGGCAGCGGCAACTTCAAGGGCAACGGCGGCTTCAAGCGCGAATTCCGCAAGGGCGACGGCGAGCGGTCCTCCGCTGACCGTGGCGGCCGCTCCTTCAGCGAGCGTTCCGAGCAGCGCACCTTCGGCGCGGACACCCGCAAACCCCGCACCGAAGGCGGCTTCAAGCCCCGCAACAAGTGGTAACCACTAGCACCATCTGAGAACGGGCCGGCTCCCTGAGCCGGTCCGTTCTTGTTTAAGCATTCCGGCCCCGTGTTCGCTTCGTCACAGCCGCGGCCCCCGATTGGTCCCGGGAGCCGATCCGGGCCCCCAAAACCGCGCCGGGAGCCCGGATTTCCGCTGTTTCCGGCCGGTCCGGCGTCGTACGGCCGCCGATTTGTTGGTGGGCGAATCTTCCGGTAGAGTATTTACTCGTTGCCCCCCTAGCTCAGTGGTAGAGCGCGTTCTTGGTAAGAACGAGGTCACCGGATCGATTCCGGTGGGGGGCTCTGAATGAGGGCCTGTGTCAAGGCGGTTTTTGACCGGCTTAGCGCAGGTTTTCCTCATTTACGGCGGTGTAGCTCAGTTGGTTAGAGCGCACGACTCATAATCGTGAGGTCGGGAGATCGAGCCTCCCCACCGCTACAGACAAAACCCCCGGAATCATTGAGATTCCGGGGGTTTTTCTGTCTCCCCACTGTCAGTCATCGCTTCCCTTGTGCTTGTCGTCGCCGGGCTCGTTTTCGCCGTGTCCGCCGTGGTCGTCGCCCGGTTCGCTGGAGCCGGCAGGTGCCGGGGCGGGAACCGCGGTCCGGTCCTCGCCCGGTTCGCTGGAGCCGGCAGGTGCTGGGGCGGGGACCGCGTCCTCGGTGGCGGACGGACTCGGCGACGAGGCCGGGCTGCGGTCCTCGGTTCCGGACGTGCTGCCCGTGGATGTGGGGGAGCCGGAAGCGGCGGTGGTGGCGTTTTGCGGCAGGAGGACGGTATTGGCGGGGTTCGTTGTTCCGGCCGGTGAGCCGTTCAGGGTCTGGGCGTTGACTGCAAGGGCCGCGGATCCGGTGAGCAGGACACCGGCTGCCGTGAGGACGAGGACTGTTTTAGTTTTCATGTCTCCACCCTAGGAATCCGTGGGAAAGGACGGGTCTTGGGGAAATCCAAGAGTTGTCCAAGTTTGCGCCCCCGATCAGCCAACTCACGCGGATTGCGGCAGAATTCGCGGCAGGCAGGAACATAATCAAGTATGCAGATCCTGGTAGTGGAGGATGACGAATCAGTTGCCACCGGAGTCCTTGACGGACTGGGCCGGGCCGGCTTCGGGGCCAGCCACGTCGGAACGGGCGGCCAGGCCCTGGAGGTGGTCCGCGCGTCCAGTCCCGATTTTGTCCTTCTGGACCTGGGGCTGCCGGACATGGACGGCACCGATGTGTGCCGCGCCATTCGGGCGCTGACCTCGATTCCGATCATCGTGGTCAGTGCCCGGGATGAAGAGATCGACCGGGTGCTGGCGCTGGAACTGGGCGCCGATGACTATCTGGTCAAGCCGTTCGGGATGCGGGAACTCATCGCGAGGATCCGGGCGGTGGCGCGCCGCTCCGAAGAACGGCTCCCGGATGGCCGGCCCGGGACGGAGCTCAGCAGGACCATCGGCGGCCTGAGTATTGACCAGCGCTCGCGCCGCGTGCTCCTGGACGGAGCCGAGGTTTATCTGACCGCCAAGGAGTTCGAACTCCTGTATTTCCTGGCCGCCGACGCCGGCGCGGTGTTCGAGCGCCGGGAAATCCTGCGAGCGGTCTGGGACGGCGACTGGTACGGCACCACGAAGACCGTGGATGCCCACATCGCCGGGATCCGCAAAAAGCTCGGTGACCCCCGCTGGATCGAGGCTGTCCGCGGCGTCGGGTTCAGGCTCGGGGTGCCTGGATGAGATGGCGGCTGATCGGCGCCTTCATGCTCATCACCTTGCTGGTGGTCCTGGTCCAGGACATTCCGCTGGGAAACTATCTGGTCCGTGTAGAACGGGAGCGCCTCACCACGTCCCTTGAACGCGACGCTTTTCTCCTGGCCGGCCGGGCCGGCGAAGCATTGAAAGCCGGCGGTCCACTGCCTCCGGAAGTCACGGCCGACGTGCGCCGGTACGGGGAGGCGGGCGGGGCCCGTGTGGTGATCGTCGACGCCGTCGGGACGGCCGTGGCGACCTCGGACGACGATCAGGCGGCCACCGGATCGCCCTACAGTTCGCGGCCCGAGATCGCCTCCGCGCTGACCGGTCAGATCAACGCGGGCCAACGGTATTCCCAGACACTGGGCCTGGACCTGCTCTACGTCGCCGTTCCCGTCCTCAGCGGTGAGAAAATTTCCGGAGTCGTCCGGCTGACGTATCCGGCGTCGGTCGTGGCCGAACAGGTGAACGGCCAGCTGCGTACCATCTGGACCGTCGCCGGAACCACGGTACTGCTCGCCGGCATCCTGGCCTACGTCATGGCCGGCGCCGTGACCCGGAGACTCCAGCGGCTGCGGGACGCCACGGAACTGCTCGCCGACGGAAACCTGGACACCCGAACCGACGAAGGGGGCGCCCCCGAGATCAAAGCCCTCGCGGGTTCCTTCAACCGCATGGCGGACCGGATGAAACACCTGCTCGAGCAACAACGCGGCTTCGCTTCCGACGCCTCCCACCAGCTCCGCACCCCGCTGACGGGGCTGCGGCTCAGGCTCGAGAACGCCCACGACACGATCCCCGCCGACCCGGAAGCGGGCCGGACCATGGTGGCCGCCTCGCTGGAGGAGACGTACCGGCTGCAGCGCATCATCGACGGGCTGCTGTTGCTCAGCAAGGCCGAAGGCAGCCCGGCCGTGCCGGTCACCACCGACCTCGTCGAGGCAGCGAAGGCCCGCAAGGAACAATGGGAGGCCCTCGCCGAGGAGACCGGTGTGCGCCTGAGCCTGGACGGCCCGCCGGCGGCGGACATCCTGGTCCTGCCCGGGGCCGCCGAGCAAATCATCGACAACCTGATCGACAACGCCCTCGCCGTCGCCCCGCCGGGGTCACTGATCCAGCTCGTGGTCTCCCACGGTGAACAGCCAGGCACCATCGAACTGCACATCCTGGACGAGGGCCCCGGGCTTTCCCCGGAAGACTGCGAACGGGCATTTGGCCGTTTCTGGCGCGGCACCCAGGGCGGCGAGGGCAGCGGCCTCGGTTTGTCCATCGTGCACCAACTGGCCCGGGCCAGCGGGGCAGAAGCAACACTCAGGCCCAGGGCGCCCGGGTCCGCACCGGGCACCACCGGCCTGGACGCCTGCGTGCAATTCAGATCAGCCTAAAAATCAACGCCATCAGCGCAGCGCGGGCACGCCCGGACACCGGCTGAATCGTCTCCTGGTCAGCGGTGTGCCCTCCAACAACGCGAGCCCGTGACAAGCGGCACTTTTCGCCGTAGCTTTGCAGCAACTGACGGTTGGGGATATCAGTGGACCTTCTTGGCACCATCATGGCGCCGTTCAAATGGCTGGTATCAGCCATGATGGCGGGCTTCCATGACGGACTCAGCGCCATCGGCATGCCGGCGGCCAGCGGCTGGACCTGGACGCTGTCCATCATTGGGCTGGTGCTGGTGATCCGCGCCGCCCTGATCCCGGTGTTCCTCAAACAGGTCAACGTCCAGCAGCGCATGAGGCGGTTGCAGCCGGACCTGAAGAAGCTCCAGGACAAATACAAAGGCAAGACCGATCCGCTCTCCCGCCAGGCCATGGCGCAGGAACAGATGGCCCTGTACAAGGCGCACGGCACCAACCCGTTCTCCGCCTGCCTGCCCCTGCTGATCCAGATGCCCTTCTTCTTCGCGCTGTTCCAGATGCTGTCCGGCATCAGCGCCGCGGCCGGCCAGAGCGAAGCCGTCGGGGCCATGAGCCCCGAACAGGTCGCGCAGTTCGACGAGTCCACGATTTTCGGCGCCCCGCTCTCGGCCTCGCTGCTGCACGGCGTCGGCGGCAGCCAGCTCTCGGTGTGGATTCTCTCCATTGCGATGATCCTGGCCATGACGGCCTCGCAGCTCATCACGCAGCGGCAGATCATGGCCAGGAGCTTGTCCGGCGAGGCCGTGGCGACTCCGTTCATGGGCCCGCAAAAGGTGCTGCTGTACACCCTGCCGGTCGTCTTCGGTGTGGGCGGGATCGTGTTCCCCATCGGCGTCCTGATCTACTGGACCACCACCAACCTGTGGACCATGGGGCAGCAGTTCGCTGTCCGGTGGGACAGAATGGGACCATGACGCGCATCGCAATTATCGGCGGCCACGGCAAGGTGGCTTTGGAACTGTCCAGGATCCTCGCGGCGGAAGGGCACGGGGTGACCTCCTTTATCCGCAACCCGGACCATGCGGCCGACGTCGCGGCCACCGGCGCCACACCGGCGCTGCTGGACGTGGAGAACGCGACGACGGCGCAGATCGCCGGAGCCCTCCGCGGACACGACGCCCTGGTGTGGTCGGCCGGAGCCGGCGGCGGCAGCCCCGAACGGACCTACGCCGTGGACCGCGACGCCGCGATCCGTTCCATGGACGCTGCGGCGGAAGCCGGCGTCAGCAGGTACGTCATGGTGTCCTATTTCGGGGCCGGGCCGGACCACGGAGTCCCCGCGGACAACGGCTTCTTCGCCTACGCCGAAGCCAAGGCCGCGGCGGATGAGTACCTGCGCGGTTCAGGCCTTGACTGGACCGTCCTGGGCCCCGGGACGCTGACCGCGGGACCCGGCAACGGGATGATCGACGTCGACCCCGCCGACACGTCCGACGGCACCGAAACCGCCCGGGCCAACGTCGCCCTGGTGGCGGCGGCGGTCCTCGGGCTGCCGGCCACGATCGGGCGCACCATCGAGTTCCGGGACGGCACGCTCCCGCTCGCGGCAGCGCTGGAAACGTTGGGCTAGCCCAGGACTCTTCCCGATAGGGTAGTGGGGGCGGTCCGCGCATCCACCCGGGATGCCCCGGCCCGCCTCCGGGGAAAGCGGGCACATGGATCAGTTGGCACTCATCGTTGGACTTCTGCTGGCTACGGTGGGCGCTGTCGGTCTCGGAGAGAAGCTGCGGCTGCCCTACCCGGTGCTGATGCTGATCCTGGCCGTTGCCCTGACATTCATCCCCGGCTTCCCGGAGATCCAGATCCCGCCCGAGCTGATCCTGCCCATTTTCCTGCCCCCGCTGCTCTTCGCGACCGCGCAGCGCAGTTCGTGGGCTGTTTTCCGGGTCCGCTGGCGCACGTTGCTGATGCTTGCCGTCGCGCTCGTGGTGGTCTCGACGGCGGTGGTCGCGGGCGCGGCCTGGCTCATGATCCCGGGCATCGGCATACCGGCCGCGATCGCCCTGGGCGCCATGGTGGCCCCGCCCGATCCCGTGGCCGTGGACTCCATCGCCAGCCGGGTCCACATGCCGCGGCGGCTCATCAACGTGCTCCAGAGCGAGGGCCTGTTCAACGACGCCGCCGCCATCGTCATCTTCCAGGCGGCCGTGGCCGCCGCCGTCGCCGGCACCAAGATCGCCTCGGACGTTGTCCTCCAGTTTGTCCTGGGAGCTGCGATCGCGGTGGTTGTGGGGATCGGCATGGGCTGGCTCACGAGCCTGATCACCCGCCTGGTGACCTCCATGGTGGCCCGGAGCGCCGTCACCCTGGTGGTGCCGTTTGCCGCCTACATCCTGGCCGAGGAGGTGCACGCCTCCGGGGTGATCGCCGTCGTCGTCACCGCGCTGGAAATGCAGCGCCACTCCCGGCCCGGGGACGCCGCGGAGAGGGTCACCCGCACCGCGTTCTGGGACGTCGTGGAACTGCTGGTCACCGGCCTGGCGTTCGGGCTGGTGGGCCTGGAAGTACGGCAAGTCATCCACGACGAAGGCAGCGGCGTTTTCGGCATGGTCGGGACGGCTGCGGTGGTGTGCGTCCTGGTGTTCGCCGCACGCTTCGCCTGGCTGGCCATGATGTCCGGCCTCTCCCGGGCGAGGAAGGATGTTCTGCGCCCTACTTCGGCCAAGGACGTGCTGATACTCACGTGGTGCGGCATGCGCGGCCTGGCCACCCTGGCGCTGGCCCTGGCTCTTCCGCTGACCGTTGCGGACGGCACGCCGTTCCCGGCCCGCAGCGAGCTGCTGGTGATCGCCTGCGCCGTGCTGCTGGCCACCCTGGTGCTGCCCGGGCTGACGCTGCCGTGGCTCATGCGGGTCCTGAAGGCGTCCGAGGACGGTTCCGAAGAACGCGACGCCGCCCGCGTGTTGGCAAGCCGGGCGCAACAGGCAGCCATCGCGGCCCTGAAGGACAACGAGCTCATGAAGGAGCTGCCGGCGGATAAGGTGGCGCTCGTGAAGGAGAAAATGACCCGGCTGCACGCCGAGCTGCTGGACGGGAGCCTGCGGAATGAAAGCGCGGGGGAGCAGCGTAAGCGTGGCCGGGAACTGGCGATCGCGGTGCAGACGATCGCCCTCGATGCGGCCCGCCGGGAAGTCGTAGCGGCCCGGAACGAGCCGGGCATGGACCCGGAAGTCGCGGACCGGGTGCTGCGGCAGCTGGACCTGCGCACCATGATCATGCCGGACTAAGGCAACGGATCCGGGTCAGCCCCGCGCGGGGAGGGCCAGCTCCAAGGCATTCGCCTCGACGTAGTCCAGGGCGTGCCGGACCGCGCCCGCCGTGACGATCGCGTCGCCCAGGGGTGAGACTGTCACCCGCGGGGGAGTCGCGGTGAAGCGGGGAAGCAGCGCTGTGATGCCGGGCAGGAGCGCCCCGGCGGACTCGGCGACGGCGCCGCCGATCACCACCTGCTCGGGGTTGATCAGGCTCGCGATCGAGGCGATGACCCGGGCCATGCGCTCCGAAATCCGGTCCAGGATGGCCAGGGCCGCCGGGTCTCCCGCGGCCGCGTCCGCGAAGACGCGCGGCGCACTGGCAGGGCCGCCCGCGGAGGGTCCGCCGCCGGCCGCCGACCACTGCCGCACCAGGGCGGCGATGCCGTCGCTGGAGCCAACACCCTCCACCATGTCCAGATAGCCCATCTCGCCGGCGGCCCCGCCGCGGCCGTGGAGCAGGCGGCCGGATTCCATCACGCCGGCGCCGAGGCGTTCGCCGGCCAGGAGCACCACCAGATCATCCACGCCCACGCCGGACCCGCGCCAGCGCTCACCGAGCGCAGCCAGGTTGGCGTCGTTCTCCAGGAGCACGGTCCAGCCGTGCAGCTCCTTCAGCGCGGAGCGGAGCCCGACGTCGAACAGGCTCCAAAACCGCTGCGTCACCAGAACGTTGCCGTCGCGGTCCACCGGCGCTGCGATCCCGGCGCCGACGGCCAGGACCCTGCCCGGGTCAGCTCCCGCCGCTTCCAGCGCCTCGCGGCAGGCGAGATCGACGACGCCGATCCGCTCCTGCGCGGGGATGTCCGCCGCACGGAAGCTCCCGCTGGAACGGCCGATCACCGTGCCGCGGAGGTCGGCCACGGCGGCGGTGGTGGTCGCGGCACCAATGTCCAGGCCCAACACGAAACCCGCTTCCCGGTTGAAGGTAAAGCGCCGGGCCGGCCGGCCCTTCCGCGGACTGGCAGGGTCTGCGGGCTGGTCCTGCTCCACGATCCAGCCCCGGCCGATCAGATCCTCGCAGACAGCAATCACCGAGGCCCGGGTCAGCCCGGTCAGTGCCATCAACTCGGTTCCGGTGGCCACATCGGCGCCGCGGATGTGGCGCAGCACGGCCTGGGCGTTGACGCGGCGCAGCAGCTGCGGCGTGGCGGCGGCTGCGTGCGGCATCACTTCTTGACCTCTTCTGTCCCCGGAGCCATAATTGTTCAGGCAATATATTTAGCTTGTATCTAAATTACCAGAAGCCCTCCCAGACCCGAAGGAATCTCCTTTGACCAACACCGCCACGCTGGCAACCCTGTCCGGTTCCGATCTCGCCGCCGACCCCAACTGGTGGCGCCAGGCATCGGTGTACCAGATCTACCCGCGGAGCTTTTCGGACTCCAACGGTGACGGACTGGGCGACATCAAGGGCATCACCGCCAAGGTCCCGTACCTGAAGGAACTCGGGATCGACGCCGTCTGGCTCTCCCCGTTCTACCCCTCGGCGCTCGCCGACGGAGGCTACGACGTCGACGACTACCGCGACGTGGACCCCAAGCTCGGCACCCTGGCGGACTTCGACGAGATGTCCGCCGCGCTGCACGCCGCCGGCATCAAGCTCATCGCCGACATCGTCCCCAACCACTCCTCGAACCGGCACGAGTGGTTCCAGGAGGCCCTGGCCTCCCCGCGCGGCTCCGCCGCCCGCGAGCGCTACATCTTCCGCGACGGCCTCGGCGAAAACGGCGAACTCGCGCCGTCGGACTGGGAATCCGTCTTCGGCGGCCCCGCCTGGGAGCGCATCACCGAGCCCGACGGCACGCCCGGGCAGTGGTACATGCACATCTTCGCCAAGGAACAGCCGGACCTGAACTGGGCCAGCCGGGAAATCCGCGACGACTTCCTCAAGACGCTCCGCTTCTGGTCCGACCGCGGCGTGGACGGCTTCCGCGTCGACGTCGCCCACGCGCTGACCAAGGACCTCACCGAGCCGCTGATCTCCAAAGTGGAGCTCAGTGCCGCCAACACCGGAACGGACGGCTTCCCGGACGGCTCGCACCCGTTCTGGGACCGCGATGAAGTCCACGAGATCTACGCCGAATGGCGCGAGGTGTTCAACGAGTACAACCCGCCGCGCACCGCCGTCGCCGAGGCTTGGGTGCACGCCACCCGCCGCGCCCGTTACGCCAGCCCGGAGGGCCTGGGCCAGGCGTTCAACTTCGACCTCCTGCAGGCCGACTTCGCCGCAGGCGAGTTCCGCGAAATCATCGCCCGGAACCTCGCCGAGGCCACCGAGTCCGGGGCCTCCTCCACCTGGGTTTTCTCCAACCACGACGTCGTCCGCCACGCCACCCGCTACGGCCTGCCCCAGGGCGGCGGCAAGCACGCCCAGGGCCAGGACGGCAAGGGCTGGCTGCTGGCCGGCGCCCCCGTCGAGGAGCTCGACGTCGAACTCGGCCTGCGCCGGGCCCGCGCCGCGACCTTGCTGATGCTGGCCCTGCCGGGATCGGCCTACCTGTACCAGGGCGAGGAACTGGGCCTGCAGGAAGTCACGGAGATCCCCGACGCCGAGCGCCAGGACCCCACCTTCTTCCGGAACAAGGGCGTGGAGATTGGCCGCGACGGCTGCCGCGTGCCCCTGCCCTGGGCCCCGGAGGGCACCTCGTTCGGCTTTGGCGCCGGCGGGGCACACCTGCCGCAGCCGGCCTGGTTCAGCCGCTACGCGGTGGCAGCCCAGGACGGCGTGGAAGGGTCCACCCTCGAGCTCTACCGCACGGCCCTGAAGCTGCGCCGCGAACTGCAGACCTCGGAGGAACTGCAGTGGCAGGAATCCGGCAGCGCCGACGTCCTGCGCTTCAGCCGTCCCGGCGGCTGGCAGACGGTGACCAACTTCGGCGACGCGCCGGTTGACCTGCCGGCCGGCGAGGTGCTGGTCAGCAGCGGCCCGCTGGATGGCGGGCAGCTGCCGGCCAACACCGCCGTCTGGCTGCGGTGAGCCCCGCACCGCAGGCTTCGCCCGGCACGCCCGCCGGCGCCGGGAACCTTCCCCAGGAACTCGTCTACGGCTGCATGGGCCTGGGCGGCGACTGGTCGGCCGAGCCGTACTCGTCCGCGCACGTGGACGAGGCGGCCGCGGCCGTCGAAGCCGCCCTGAACGCGGGCATCACACTGTTCGACCACGCGGACATCTACACCAACGGCAAGGCCGAAGCCGTCTTCGGCGAGGTCCTGGCCCGCACCGCCGGGCTGCGGGAGGAAATCCGGCTGCAGACCAAGTGCGGCATCCGGCTCAACGAGCAGGGCCTGGAGGCCTACTACGACCTCAGCCGGGACGGCATCCTGGAGCGGGTCAACGAAAGCCTGGCCCGGCTCCGGACGGACTACGTCGACGTGCTCATGCTGCACCGCCCGGATCCCCTGATGGATCCGGCGGAGGTGGCCTCCGCCGTCGGGCAGCTCATGGCCGAAGGCAAGGTGCGGGCCGTGGGCGTGTCCAACATGTCGGGCCCGCAGATCGAGATGCTGCAGGACCGGCTCGAGGTTCCCGTGGTGGGCAACCAGCTCGAAATGAGCCTGCTGAAACGGGCGTGGCTGGAAAGCACAGTGCTCGTCAACCATGCCGAGGGCACGGACTACAGCTTCCCGCACGGGACCGTCGAGCACTGCGTCCGGAACGGCATCCGTCTGCAGGCATACGGGTCGCTGGCCCGCGGCCTCTACACCGGGGCGCCGGCGGCCGCTCGGACGCCGGCCGAGGAGGCCGCCACCTCCCTCGTGGCCGCCCTGGCCGCCGAGAAGGGGACCACGGGGGAAGCGATCGTGCTCGGCTGGCTCATGAGGCACCCTGCAGGGATTGCGCCCGTGATCGGCACCGCGAACCCGGACCGGATCCTCGCCTGCGCCGGAGCCGCCGAGGCCGCCGCGGCGATGACCCGCGCCGAGTGGTACGGGCTCTGGGTCGCGGCCCGGGGAAGCAACATCCCCTAGCCTGTCCGTCCCACCCAACTGGCCGGCAGCCGAGGCCGTTGGGAGCCCGAAAACGGCTTCTGCTGCCGGCCAGCTGGGTGTGGACGTGATTTTGGTCGTAATGGTCGCCGCTGAGGGCCGGATCGCTTAGCGGCAAGTGCCCCCGGGCGACTAGCGTAGATGCATGACCTCTACCACCACCGCCGAATCACTTCGGCCCCAACGCAACATCCCGGCCGACATCGCCCGCTCCTGGCTGCTGGTTAACGCGATGAAGACCGATCTCTTCGACCAGTCCGCCGTCTCCCGGGCCGATGCGATCATCCTCGACATCGAAGACGCGGTGGACCCCTCGCAGAAGGACGCCGCCCGCGCCAACGTCGTGAACTGGCTGACCGCCGGCGGCAGCGCGTGGGTCCGGATCAACGACGCCACCAGCCCGTTCTGGGCCGACGACCTCGCCGGCCTGCGCGGCACCCCCGGCCTGCTGGGCATCATGCTGGCCAAAACCGAATCGGCCGACCAGGTCACGGAGAGCTTCCACCGGATGGACGGCAAGACCCCGGTGATCCCCCTGGTCGAGTCCGCCGTCGGCATCGAGGAAGCCAACAACATCGCCAAGGCCCAGGGCGCCTTCCGCCTGGCCTTCGGCTCGGGCGACTTCCGCCGCGACACCGGCATGGCGGCCACCGCGGAAGCCATGGCCTACCCCCGCGCCAAGCTCGTTGTGGCCAGCCGCGTGGGCAACCTCCCCGGCCCCATCGACGGCCCCACCGTCGGCACGAACCACCCGATCCTGCGCGAACAGACCGGCATCACGGTGATGATGGGGATGACCGGGAAGCTCTGCCTCGCAATCGACCAGACGCCGGTCATCAACGAGGTCATCAGCCCCACCCCGTCCGACGTCGCCTGGGCCACGGACTTCATGGCCGACTTCGAAGCCAACGGCCGCGTCATCCGGGACGGCTCCGACCTTCCGCGCCTGGGCCGGGCCGAGAAGATCATGAAGCTCGCGGTAGCCTTTGGCGTGCAGCCGGCCCTTTAGCCGCCACACCACTCGAGGAGACCCCGTGACCGATACCCGCTATCTGGTGCACGGGGTCTTTTGGGATGCTCCGGCGCCCGGGCCCGCCGCAGCGTCCGGCGGCAGGCCGCCGGCGATGCGCCTGCAGGACCCTGGCGGCGCCCTCACCGCAGTGACGCTCGACGCCGGCACCCGCCTCGGTTTCCGGCTCGCCGCCGCGGGGAAACAGTGCCTTGGGCATCACTTGGTGCACGGACCCGCGGACCGGGACCACGTCCTGTGCCCGGACCGGGCTCCCGCCGCCAGGGGCAGCCAGTGCGGGCGGTGCTTCGTCCTGGATGAATTCCGGCTGATCCATGACTTCCACCGCGGCGGCCGGGTCCCGCCGGGCCTGCGCGCGTACCTGATGCAGCCGCACTGGCTCTACGTCGCCACCTTCGCCAACGGGGCCAGCAAGGTCGGCACCGCGTCCCACCGGCGCAAATGGAACCGGCTCGCCGAGCAGGGCGCCGTCGTCGCCCGGTACGTCGCCCGTGCCGAGGACGGCCGCGTGGTCCGCCTCCTTGAAGACATGATCACGCGCGAGGCCGGGCTGCCGCAGCAGGTCCGCGCTGCCGCCAAGGCCGCTGCGCTGCTCGCCCCGGCAGCCGCCGTCGACCTCGACGCCCTGAACGGACGGCTGGCAGGGGAGGCCCGGACCCTGATTGCCGGTGCCGGCGGGGAGGGCTTCGCGGTGGTGGATGAGCGGTGGGCCCGGCCGGAACTCTCCGCGAAGGCCTGCGCCCCGGCCGCCCGGCATGCTTATCCGCACGACCTGGCGGCCGGAGCGCACGGGTTCCGGATCGACGCGCTGAGCGGCAGCATTGCCCTCGCGGCGCTGGATGGCAGCGGACTGGAATTCGTGGTGAACCTGGGCCAGCTCAAGGCCCGGGTGATCGAACTCGGTGACCACGGCTCGGATGTCCCGGCCGTGCAGGAAGCCTTGTTCTGACGCTGGAATTGCCCCGCGGCGCGCAAATTACCGGGCGCGCCCGTTTCCCGCGTCGGCAGGCAATTTGAGTGTCGCCAGGAATTTTGCGGCTCGCGGTGTCGTCCGGCCGTCCCGGTAGACTGGCACGGTGCTGAATGAATTCTGGGCCACCGCGTCAACCGCCTACAAGGTGATCGTCTTCAGCGCCATGGGCCTGATCGCCCTCGGCATCATCCTCAGCGTGGTGGGCAACAGCACCGGCAACCAGCCCCTTGCCCTCGCCTCACTGGCAGTGATCGGACTCGGCCTGGTCCTGCACATTGCCGGGCTTGTGGTCCGCGGCCAGGCGATCCGGAAAAACCTCAAGCGCTAGCGGCCGCGTTCCGCACCACATGGCTCCGGGCATGCTCCACCGCGTCCGGGAGGGATGTGAACAGGTGCTTGTGATGCCGCAGTGAGCGGATGACCCCCACATTGGTCACGAGCTCCAGATGCTGCGGCTGGACCCCCTTCAGCAGGACCGTGACCCCGCGCAGCTCCAGCGCGGAGACCACCTCAACGAGCATGTGGGCGCCCGTGGCGTCCAGCATCCGCAGCTGGGACAGCCGGATGACGGCCACCTGGATGTCCCTGACCTGGCTGATCTCCTGCAGGACCCGCTCCGCTGCACCGAAGAACATGGCCCCGTCCAGCCGGAAGATGGCGATGTGCTCGTCGCCCGGAACAGGCGGCCCCGGGATGTCCTCGCGCCGGACCCCGCTCAGGGAAGCGAATGTCCGCAGCGTGAACACGGCGGCCGCGGCGAGTCCGATCTGGATGGCCACAATGAGGTCGAAGGCGACGGTAATGAGGGCGGTGACCACGAAGACCGCGGCGTCGGCCCGGGTGGAGCGCAGGATCGCCGTCACGGTGTGCCGCGAGACCATGCGGACGGCCGTGACCATGAGGATGCCGGCCAGCGCCGCCAGCGGGATCCTGCCGACAAGCCCCGCCGCCAGGTAGATGATGGCCAGCAGCACCAGGGCGTGCACCACCGCGGAGAGCCGGGTCTTGGCCCCGGAACGGACGTTCACGGCGGTCCGGGCGATCGCGCCCGTGGCGGGCATGCCGCCGAAGAATCCGGCAGCGATCGAGGCCAGCCCCTGGCCGGTGAGCTCCCGGTCCGGGCTGTACGCGCCGGACGGACGGCCGTCGGGGCCGACCATGCCGGCGGCCACCCGGGCCGAGAGCAGGGATTCGATGGCGGCGAGCGTCGCGATGGACACGGCCGGCATCAGCAGGCCTCCCAGCGCGGCCGGATCGACAGAGGGCATCGAGGGCGCCGGCAGGGAGTGCGGAAGCGCGCCGATCCGCGGTATGTCCAGCGCCAGCATCTCCGACGCCGCAGTGGTGAGCAGCACTGCGATCAGGCTCGCGGGCAGGGCCTTGTTCAGCCTGGGCAGCAGGTACATCACGGCCGCGACGCATGCCACCACCGCGAGCGTTTCCAGCACGGTCGGCATGGTGGCCTGCGACGCGCTCTCGACGGCGGCCAGGAGGGTGTTGTGGCCCGGCGTTCCCTCGGTGCCCGTGGCCAAGGGAACCTGCTGGAGGAAAATGATGGCGGCGATACCGAGTGTGAAACCCTCCACGACCGGCCACGGGATGAACGCGACGGCCCGGCCCAGCCCGCTGGCGCCCAGGACCACGACCAGCAGCCCGGCCAATACAGAGACCAGGGCAATGCTGCCGACGCCGTGGACGGCGACCACCGGGGCCAGGACCACCACCATGGCGCCGGTCGGGCCAGAGACCTGGACGTTGGATCCGCCCATGACGGCGGCGACAAGTCCTGCCACCACTGCGGTGATGAGTCCGGCCTCCGCCCCGACCCCGGAACTGACCCCGAAGGCCAGGGCCAGGGGGAGCGCCACAATGCCAACCGTGATGCCGGCGAACAGGTCCGTCTTCCAGGCGAACCTCAAGAGCTCGTAGTCGCGGCGGGACGGCACAAACCGGGCGAAGCGTCCCCGTGCCGTGGCAGATGTCGTCGCCGGGTCTGCTGCCTGGGCCGCGCTCACGTTGCCGTGGCGTCGAGGTGGCCGGTACTGTCGGCGTCGCCCGCGCGGTCGAGGTGGCCTGCCGGCAGCTCCTGCGCTATCCGGAGCTGTTCGCTGGAACCGGCGAGGGTGTCCAGCAGGAAGACCCGGGCAATCGCGAGCAGCTCCTTGATCTTGGGATGAGCCAGCCGGTAGGTCACGACATTCGCCGTCCGGACCGACGTCACCACACCGTGCCGGCGCAGCGTGCCCAGATGCTGGGACAGGTGCGAGGGCTCCAGCCCCGTCTCGGCGAGCAGGTAACTGACCGGCGCCGTATTGTCCGGCGCGGCCGCCAGAAGCTCGAGGATCCGGATTCGGGCCGGGTGCGCCAGAGCTTTGAACAGGTTGGCCTTGATTTCATACAGGGGGGTCTGCGCGGCGGAGATCATGGCGGGGAAACACTTTCTCGCATCCGTTCGCGGCGCGGTGCGGCGGCGCCCTCGGCGATTCGGATTGATGGATTGATGTTTTCATCATATCGCGCCGGTCAAGACCCGCCGGAGCGCCCGTCTGTGCCCGTCCGGTTCCCGGCGCGGACCCGTCACGAAGCCGGCCGGCCCGGGGCGTGGCGATAGGCTGGAACCATGACTATCAATCCGGACCTGCAGGGGCGCAGCTACCCTGCCGCAGAGGTGTATGACGTCGGCCGCGAGAAGATCCGCGAGTTCGCGCGCGCGGTCAAGGCCACCCACCCTGCCCACTTCGATGTTGCCGCCGCCGAGGCGCTGGGTCACAGGGACCTCGTGGCGCCGCCGACCTTCGCCATTATCGTCGCGCAGCGCGCTGACGCGCAGCTGATCGAGGATCCGGAATCCGGGATCGACTTCTCCCGCGTGGTCCACGCCGATCAGCGGTTCACGCACCACCGCCCGATCGTCGCGGGCGACCGGTTGGTCGCCGAACTGCACGTCGACGGCGTCCGCGCCATGGGCGGCGGGGCCATGATCACCACCCGCTCGGAAATCTTCGCGCTTGCCCCCGGCGATGCCACCGACGCCGCTGGCGTCCGGGAGCCGGTCGCCACCACCACCTCGTCCATCCTGGTCCGCGGAGAGGGACAGTAGCCATGAGCATCGACATCGCAGAACTCACGGTCGGCCAGGACATCGGCAGCCGCAGCATTACCGTCACCCGCACCGACCTCGTCAAGTACGCCGGCGCATCCGGTGACTTCAACCCGATCCACTGGAACGAGGCCTTCGCCACGGGCGTCGGCCTGCCCGGCGTGATTGCCCACGGCATGTTCACCATGGGCGCCGCCGTCCAGCTTGTGACCGACTGGGCCGGCGATCCCGCCGCCGTCGTCGACTTCCAGACCCGCTTCACCAAGCCGGTGCCGGTCGATGACACGACGGGGACCCCGGAGGCCGGTGCCGTGATCGAGGTCAGCGGCGCCATCGGAGCGATCGACGCCGACGCCGGCACCGCCCGCGTCGACCTCACGGTCGTCTCGGCCGCCCAGAAGGTCCTCGTCAAGGCCCAGGCCGTCGTCAGGCTGGCCTAGCCCATGGCGCTGCTGTGACCCGCGCTGCTTTAACCAAGAAAGGTTTCGTTCCGGCCCCCGAGATCACGCACTGGCGAAACGCCGTGGTGGTGGCCTACGCCGCGAGCGGAATCGCTTTTTCCACCTGGGTGTCCCGGCTGCCGGCCATCCGCGACGGTCTGGACCTGACCCCGGGCACGATCGGGCTGCTCCTGCTCTGCATGACGGCGGGATCCTTCGTGTCCGTGTCCGCCTCGGGCCTGATTGTCCTTCGCCTTGGCTCCAAGCGCACCATCCGGATCGGCAGCATCATGGTCGGATTCGGGCTGGCGCTGGCAGGCTTCGGCACCTCGGTGCTCGCCAGCCCGGTGGCGGTTGCCGCGGGTCTGGCAATCATCGGGCTGGGCACCGCCAGCTGGAACACCGCGTCCAACGTCGAAGGGGCGGCGGTGGAACGCGCCGTCCGGCGGCACATCATGCCCCGGCTGCACGGCTCCTTCAGCCTGGGCACTGTTGCGGGCGCCGGGCTGGGCGCCTGGGCTGCCGCCGCCGGGATCCCCGTCTTCCTGCACCTGGCCGTGGTGGGCCTGCTGGTGGCCGGCTCGGTGACCACCGCGGCGGCCTGGTTCCGGGCGGACATCACGCCCCTCGAGGCAGAGCGGCCCTTCAAGGCGTCCGGGACAGACACCTTCGAGGATCCTTCCACCGGGCCCATCCCGATCGTCCGGCAGGCGGACGCGGTCCCGGAGCCGCCGCTGGACAACAAACGCCTCATTGCCCAGGCCTGGCGTGACAGGCGCACCCTGCTGCTGGGCGTGCTGGTCCTCGGGCTGGCCCTGGCCGAAGGAGCTGCGGGGGACTGGGTGGCGCTGGCGCTGGCCGACGGCCACGGTCAAACCGACGCCGCCGGAGCTGCCGGGTACGGGCTGTTCGTCACCTTCATGACCATCGGCCGCTTCGCCGGCACCCTGGTCCTGGACCGCTTCGGCCGGGTCCCGGTGATGCGCTGGTGCGCCGCGCTGGCGGTTCTGGGCCTCGGCCTGTTCGTCTTCGCCCCGGTACCGTGGCTGGCCTACGTGGCCCTGGCCATCTGGGGACTCGGCGCGTCCCTGGGCTTCCCGGTCGGCATGTCCGCCGCGGCCGACGACCCCGTCAAGGCCGCCGCGCGGGTGTCCGTGGTGTCCACGATCGGCTACGGAGCGTTCCTGTGCGGGCCGCCGCTGCTGGGCCTGCTGGCCGAGCACGTCGGCATTCTCCACTCGCTGCTGGGCGTCATGGTGATGCTGATCGTCAGTTTCCTGCTCTCCCCGGTGGCCCGCAAACTCGCCGCGCCCGTACCCGTGCCGGGACAGTACAGCTAGCCAGGTGCCGCCAGTACCGGCTTAGCCGGGCGGATGATCCCGGCTAGGCTGGTCAGGTGACCCAGATCCAGCTCTCCGCCCTGACCACCTCCGCCGTCGGCGGCCCCGCCGGCAGCTATATCGAGGCCCGCACCGAGGCCGAGATCATCGACGCCGTGCGCACCGCGGACGCCGCCGGCCAGTCCCTGCTGATCATCGGCGGCGGCTCCAACCTGTTGGTGTCCGACGCCGGGTTCCCCGGCACGGTGCTGAAGATCGCCTCGGAGGGGTTCACCGTCGACGCCGAGGACTCCTGCGGCGGCGTGGCGGTGGTGGTCCAGGCCGGCCACAACTGGGACGCCTTCGTTGAACACGCCGTGAAGCATGCCTGGTCCGGCGTCGAAGCACTCTCCGGGATCCCCGGTGCCACGGGCGCCACCCCCGTGCAGAACGTCGGCGCCTACGGGGCCGACGTCTCCCAGACGATCGCCGTCGTGCGCACCTGGGACCGGGAACGCAACGCGGTGAAGACCTTCACGAATTCCGAACTCAAGTTCGGCTACCGGGACTCCATCCTGAAGCAGACCACCGTCAACGGCTCACCGCGCTATGTGGTGCTCACCGTGGAGTTCCAGCTCCCGCTCGGCCGGAAGAGCGCCCCGGTCCGCTACGCCGAACTCGCCCGGGTGCTCGGCGTCGAGCAGGGCCAGCGCGCCTACTCCACCGACGTCCGGCGCGAGGTGCTGCGGCTCCGGGCGTCCAAGGGCATGGTCTGGGACGCGGACGACCGTGACACCTACTCCACGGGATCCTTTTTCACGAACCCGATCGTGGCCGAGGACGTCGCGGCACGGCTGCCGCAGGAGGCCCCGCGGTACCCCGCCGGTGCGGACGGGCTGACCAAGCTCTCGGCGGCGTGGCTGATCGACCAGGCCGGGTTCGCCAAGGGCTTCGGCCTGGACCCGGACAGCGTCTCGGGCGGCCGGGCCTCGCTGTCCACCAAGCACACCCTTGCCATCACCAACCGGGGAGGGGCGAGCGCGGCGGACATGCTGGCCGTCGCGCGCGAGGTCCGCCACGGCGTCGTCGAACGTTTCGGCATTGAACTGCACCCGGAGCCGCTGCTGATCGGCGTCGATCTCTAGGGAAAATCCGGCCCAGGGAAAGGGCCGCCGCCCGGGCACGGCCGGGGGCAGCGCCGGCCCGGCCTTGCCGCGCCCCGGCTACGGTTCCGTGTGGCGGGGTGCCACCTTGCTGAAAAGCATGAAGGTGAAACCGGAGGCCGCGGCCCCGAGCAGGAAGACCTGGCAGAACGCCACGGACTGGACGCTGGGCCCGCTTTGCAGCACCAGTCCGGCGCACGCAAACGCCACGGCGCCGGCGAGGAACGCCAGGGAGCCGAGCAGGAAGGCCTGTACGGTGGCCGGAAATTCGCCGCCATAGTCGAGCTGGAGCTCCCGGCCCTGCGGGGCGATGCTTCCGTGCTTCACGGCCGCCTGCACCCGTGCCTGAGACCGTGCCCGCGGCTGCAACGCCGCGGCCGTGACGAAGCTGGCCACGGACACCGCCATGGACGAGGCGGCCACCAGCTGCAGGGTGCTCATCATGGGCGAGAGCCGGGTACCGCTGGCGATGGCGACGGCGAGCCCGGCAGCCATGCCGGCGGCGCTGGACGCCCAGCCCAGCAGGGCCAGCTTCCGGCACAGGGGCCGCAGCAGCGGCCACACCTCACTCATAGTCATGATTCAAGGGTAGGGAAGCCTGCTGGATGGCGGCTGGGAACAGCCGGGCAACAACCCGACAGGCAGCACACGCGACTTACCATGGTTCCATGGCAGCAGTGACGGGCGTCCGCCGGCTTGGCCCCGGAATCATCGGCAGGCTGCGGCTCGCCGCCCAGGGACTGCTGGGACCGGGGTTTCAGTCCGTCCCCGACGCCGTCCGCGGCATGACTGCGATGCAGGCCCAGGACCTGCAGGCCGTGCTCTGGGCCGTCGGCCAGCGCGTGCCGGGTTCCCGCGCCGAAGACGTACGCGGGGCGCTGGACCGGGCGGAGATCGTCCGTTCCTGGCCAATGCGCGGCACCTTGCACGTGCTGGCGCCCGAGGACTTGAAATGGATGCTGGCCATCACCTCCGACCGGCTGATCCAGGGCCTGGCCCGGCGCCACCGGGAGCTCGAGATCACGGCCGCGGACGTCGACGCCGCCGCGGCAACTGCCCTGCAGCTGGTCTCCGGAGGAGCTGCCAGCCGGGCGGAGCTGTTCCAGGCCTTCGAACGGGCGGGCCAGTCCACGGCGGGCCAGCGCGGCATCCATCTGCTCGGGATCCTGTGCCAGCGGGGGTTGCTGGTGCAGGGTCCGCTGGCCGGCAACCAGCAGCTGGTCGTGGCCTTCGGCGACTGGATCACCGAGTCGCGGACCCTGGACCGTTCCGACGGCATCGCCGAGTGGCTGCTGCGCTACCTTCGCAGTCACGGCCCCGCCACGGAACGTGATTTTGCCTGGTGGGCCGGCATTCCGCTGACGGAAACCCGGGCCGCCCTGGCCCGGGTGTCGGACCAGCTGGCGGAACTGGAGTTTGAGGGGACCAGCTACTGGCTCTCTGCAGAGACAGCCGCGCTGCTCGACGACGGCGTCCCCGGTCAGCGCACGGTGCTGGCGCTGCCGGGGTTCGACGAATTCCTGCTCGGCTACGCGGACCGGTCCCTCGTGCTGCCGCCGGAGCACGCCGACAAGATCGTCCCCGGCGGCAACGGCGTGTTCAAGAAGACCATTGTGGCCGGCGGCGGCGTGATCGGCACCTGGGCCGGGCCGCCGGGCCGCAGGGGAGCCGGCGTCGTGCCTGAACCCTTCGACGTCGTTAACGGGCTGCGGCCTGCAGCCCAAAAGTCTTTTGGGCTGCAGGCCGCGAAATACCGCAGATTCCTTGGCGCCTGAACAGGCGCCGGAAAAGGTGCCTGAAGGGGTGTCTGAACGTATGCCTGTAGGGTGTCCCGGACGGGCTCCTACAGGTTTCCGGTGGCGATGCGGAGCATGCGCCGCAGCGGCTCCGCGGCGCCCCACAGCAGCTGGTCGCCCACCGTGAACGCGCTGATGTACTGCGGACCCATCTCGAGCTTGCGGATCCGGCCCACCGGAATGTCCAGGGTGCCGGACGCCGCCACGGGCGTGAGCTCGGCCATTGAGGCTTCCTTGGTGTTTGGCACCACGCGGGCCCACTGGTTGTCCGCGTCCACGAGCTTCTCGATCTCGGCGATCGGGAGGTCCTCGCGCAGCTTCAGTGTCAGGGCCTGGGAGTGGGAGCGCATCGCACCGATCCGGATGCACAGGCCGTCCATGACGACGCGGTTCGCGGCGGAGGTGCCAAGGATCTTGTTCGTCTCCACCCCGGCCTTCCATTCCTCCTTGGACTGGCCGTTGCCGAGGTCCGCGTCGATCCAGGGGATCAGCGAACCGGCCAGCGGAACGCCGAACTGTGTGGCGTCGATGCCGGCGCGCTGGTGTGCCAGGACCTTGCGATCGATCTCGAGGATCGCCGACGCCGGGTCGTCCAGTTCGGTGCTGACCTCGGCGTTGAGGCTGCCGAACTGGTTCAGCAGTTCACGCATGTGGCGTGCCCCGCCGCCGGAGGCCGCCTGGTACGTCATGGACGTGCCCCATTCGACCAGGTCGTTCTTGAAGAGCCCGCCCAGGCCCATCAGCATGCAGGACACGGTGCAGTTGCCGCCGACGTAGTCCTTGACCCCGCCGGAGAGGCCGGCGTCGATGACGTCCCGGTTGATGGGGTCCAGCACGATGATGGAATCCTCATTCATGCGCAGCGTGGAGGCGGCATCGATCCAGAGGCCGTCCCAGCCGCGGCTGCGGAGCTCGCCGTGGACCTGCTTGGTGTAGTCCCCGCCCTGGGCGGTGACAATAATGGGCAGCTTCGCCAGGGTCTCGAGGTCGAACGCGTCCTCAAGCTTGCCGGCGGCGCCCGCAGCGGCGCCGGCCAGGGCCGGGGCGGCACCGCCCGCGTTCGAGGTGGAGAAGAAGACCGGGTTGATGTTGGCGAAGTCGCCCTCATCCTGCATGCGCTGCATGAGGACGGAACCGACCATGCCACGCCAACCAACCAGGCCGACGGACGGGGTAGCTGCTGTAGTCATGGGCCCAGTTTAGACTTCACGGCCCGCCCGGCGCAGTCGGTTACGTCACGCGTTATAGTCGCCGCGGGGCTCTTCCAGCAGCGCCGCCTTGCGCCGGCGCAGCGCGAAAACCGCCCCGAACGTGAAGACCTGGGTCACCACCACCAGCACGATCGCCCCGAGGATCTTGTTGCCGCCCAGGATCATGGTCAGCCCCACGACCGCGGAGAGCAGTGCGAGCAGGGGCAGGAGCATGTACCCCAGGACAAAGAGTGTTTCTGGCTTCCTCAGCATTACTTGGCCTCCGTCCGGCGCCACAGCGTGATCCGGTAGCGGGTGCCGTTGGCGGAGGTCAGCCAGCCGTTGGCCGGGAGGCTGGCCGAGACGGTCCAGTCGTAGCCGAGTTCCGGAGCGAAGGTGTCCCCTTCGGCGTTGGCGTCGATGGTGGTGACGACGGCGACGTCGGCAAGGTCCAGGGACTGGGCAAAGATTTCGCCGCCGCCGATGATCCACACGGTCTCATGGCCGGCCACGAACTGGGATTCGAGCAAGGCGTCATCGAGCGACGCGACGGCGACGGCGCCTTCCGCGCCCGGGGTGTCCTGCCAGGTGGCCTGGCGGGTGATGACGATGTTCGTCCGGCCGGGCAGGGGGCGGTACTTGTCCGGGAATGATTCCCAGGTCTTGCGTCCCATGATGACCGGGTGGCCGGTGGTGAGGCGGCTGAAGTGCGACATGTCCTCGGGCAGGTGCCACGGCATGTCACCGGCCTTGCCGATCACCCCGGTGCTGGTCTGGGCCCAGACGAGCCCGAGGCCAGTGGTGGACGCTCGGAGTTGTTCCGTGAAATCGCCGGGCTGCACGCCCGCGGTGTTGTCGTTGCTCATACGGCTATCGGGGCCTTAATCGTCGGGTGGTGCTGGTAGCCGACCACCTCGAAGTCCTCGAGGGTGTAGTCGAAGATGGAGTCCGGCTTTCGGGTGATGTTCAGCTGGGGGTAGTCGTAGGGCTCGCGGGCGAGCTGCTTGAGGACCTGGTCCATGTGGTTGTCGTAGATGTGGACATCCCCGCCGGTCCAGACGAATTCGCCCGGTTCCAGGCCGGTCTGCTGCGCGATCATGCGTGTCAGCAGGGCGTAGGACGCGATGTTGAAGGGCACGCCCAGGAAGGTGTCCGCCGACCGCTGGTACAGCTGGCACGAAAGCTTGCCGTCCGCCACGTAGAACTGGAAGAACGCGTGGCACGGGGGCAGGGCCATGTCCTTGAGTTCGGAGACGTTCCAGGCCGAGACGATGTGCCGGCGCGAATCCGGGTTGGACTTCAGGTTCTCGATGAGCTCGGCGATTTGGTCGATGTGGCCGCCGTCGGGCGTGGGCCAGGAACGCCACTGGACCCCGTAAACGGGACCGAGTTCGCCGTCGGCGTCGGCCCATTCGTCCCAGATGGTGACGCCCTGGTCCTGCATCCATTTGACGTTCGTGTCGCCGCGGAGGAACCAGAGCAGCTCCACCGCTACGGACTTGAAATGCACCCGCTTGGTGGTGATCAGCGGGAAGCTCGTGCTCAAGTCAAAGCGGAGCTGGCGGCCAAAAACGCTCAGGGTGCCGGTGCCGGTGCGGTCCGATTTGTGCGTGCCGTGCTCGAGGACGTCGCGCAGGAGGTCTTCATAGGGCGTAGGGATGCTCACCGTTCCAGTCTACTGAGAACTCGCCGGCTCTCCTTATTTGTGTGACCCTCCCTGCCTCGCCCGCAGGATCGCCAGCAGTGCCGCGTCGTCGAGGCCGGCAGTGCGGCCTTCCGCAATGCAGCGGTCGACGGCGGCGATCACCTCCACCGGGACCGTGCCCGGCGGAGGTGCGGGCGGGGTCAGGATCGGCTGGCTGCCGGCGACCACCGTGCCGTTGCGCCGCCGGGTTTCGACCAGTCCGGCCAGTTCGAGTTCCTTGTAGGCCCGCGCGACTGTCCCGGCCGCGAGGCCCAAGTCCGACGCGAGGCTGCGGACGGTCGGCAGCCGGGTTCCCGCGGCCAGCGTCCCGACGCTGATGAGGGAGGCGATCTGCGTCCGGATCTGCTCGAAAGGGGGAACTGGCGAACGCAGGTTGATGGCGATGCCCGCCGTCACGCGGCGACTTCCTTCCGCGGCAGGGGAGCGGGGGTCTTCCGGGCCAGGCCGCCCACGGGGATGACGGCGATGACCACGGCACTGGCGGCCAGGACAGCGCCGGCCAGGGTCGCCGGCCACCACGATCCGGCGGCCGGATCGACGGCGTCGCCGAACGCGTCCGGCCCGAACACCGTCGCCCAGGCATTGGTCTGGGTCAGCAGCAGGACACCGGCCTGGGCCGTGAGGGTTGCTGCGAGGGTCCGCACGACGCGGTGGACAGTGATGGCGCGCAGCGCGGCGTCCAGACCGCGCGGGGCGTCGCGGACGCCCTGGCGGGACCGGGCCCGGAGGAACGCCGGCAGGGCGGCAACGCAGGTCCCGGCGGTGAGTAGTGCAACCGGAACCCAGCCGGGATCTTCGGCCAGCAGGGCCTGTCCCGCGGCGGTGACGGCGAGGGCTGCCAGGAAGACCAGCAGCGCCAGGACCGCCGTGGTCAGCAGGGCGGGGCTGACCGGCTGCCGGGGCCAGGTGCGCGGCGCCTCCGGCGTTCCGTAGTTGCGCTGCAGGACCAGCTCGCCTCCCGCGATGACCAGCAGGACGCAGGTGCCCATCACGGCCACGAGTCCCGCAAGTCCGTAGCCGGCGGCCGCCATGATCACGGGGGCGAGGAAGGCTCCGGCGACCAGCGGCACGGCAGCCGCGAGGCCCAGGAGCGCTCCAAGTGAGGAAACCAGCCTCGCGGCCGGGTGCTGGCGGCCGGCGGCGATCCCTGATTCCGGCCGGTTCCGGACGCCCAGCCCGGCGGAAGCAAGCCGAGGCGGCCGCCACCACCACATCACGAGCAGAACCACGGTCGCCGCGAGGCCGGCGAAGTTCGTCCACGATCCCGTTTGCTGGGCCGGATCGGGACGGGCCGCGAAGTTCCCCGCGATGACCGCCAAGCCGGCAGCCACTGTGGACACTGTGCGCAGCAGCCGGTTCATCGCGATGGTCCGCAGTACAGCGTTGTCCGCCGCGTCAAGGGCCTCCAGCTGCCGGCGGCGGGCGATCAGCCACAAAACCAGCCACGTGCCGACGGCCAGCACCAGCAGGGCGCCCCCGAGCCAGGCGGCCACCTCCGGTCCGGGGATACGGCCGTCGCCGCCGCTGTTGTAGTAGCCGTATGCGCCGTCGCTGACCGTAGTGGGAGCCACGGCCGCGAACCCGGGCAGCGTGGCAGTCCGGGCGATGGCCGCGGCAGCCGAGACGAAGATTGCAGCCGTGGTCAATGCCAGCCTGCGGGGCAGGAAGTCTTTGATGCGCCGCACGGACAGCACGGCCTGCCGCCGCATTCGCCGCGGACCCGGGTAGGTGACCTGTCCCAGGGCATGCACGCCCAGGCAGCCCAGGACCGGCCATGCCAGCGCCGGGATGATCGAGTCGGCGCCCACCACGGCGGACGCTGACGGATTGGCCGGGATGATGCCCAGGGTCATGGCGCCCTGGAGTGAGCTCGCGAGCCAGCCGATCACACCTACCCACAGCCCGTGCTCCGACACTGTCTGCGGCGACGTTCCGGTCCCGGGAGCCCAGATCACCCACCGCAGGACGGCATACACCAGCAGGGCGGCGATCCCCGGGCCGAGCAACAGCATCGGCGGCACGTTCAACAGGACCGGCACGGAATCCCCCAAGATTCAGCAGTAATGTATCAAGCTATTGATACAAACTAGGCTTAGGGCCCCCCGGGGTCAAGGACCTCAGTCGTCAAACGGCTTGAACCGCTCCACCGCGACCACTTTTTTCTTGCTGCCGCGGGCGACGTGGCAGACCACGATCTCGCCCGGCGCCAGGAACGGGTCCGAGGACGGCAGCAGGTCCCGCAGCCGGGAGTTCATGTGCTTCGCGAGTTGCTTCAGGACCGTGGGCAGCGCCGGACGGTGCGTGCACAGCGCCACGGCCCGCTGCTTGTCGAACAATCCCTCGACGACGGCTGCCGTCTTGTGCGGGCTGCGGCTGTGCCGGTGCTCGGTGAGGGCCTCGTTGAGCTTGACCTTGGCGTCGGCCGCCTTGGCGTAGGGTGCGATGGTGGCCACGCACCGCAACCACGGGCTTGAAACGATCCGCGCAGGCTTCCACGCCTGCAGGAGCCGCCCCACCGACTGCGCCTGCCGCATGCCGGTGGCGGCCAGCGGGCGGTCGCCCTCGGCCTTGGACCAGGACGAGCGGGGCTTGGCCTTCGCATGGCGCACGATCAGCAGCGGCCAGGTCGCCAGCTCCCCGCGGTCGTGGGCGTTCACCAGGTGCTGCAGCGGCTCGATGTCGCTCGGGTTGCTCAGGAGGCGGGCGGCCTTCTCGGGCGGGCACCACATGACGCTGTCGACTTCCGTGCCGTCCGGGATCAATACGGCGCCGTCGACGTCGACCGCCCAGTAGTGGACCACCTTCAGCCCGGCCGCCACGTGGTAGTGGATGGGCGGGAGCGGGATCCCCAGCGGAGCGGTGAGCCCGATCTCCTCCTCCACCTCGCGCACGGCGCACTCCGGGATGGTCTCGCCGGCGTCGATTTTGCCCTTCGGCCAGGACCAGTCGTCATACCGCGGACGGTGGATCAGCAGGACCTCCAGCTGGTCCTTGTTTACCGAATTTAGGCGCCACGGGATGGCGCCCGCCGCCGTGACGGAAACCTCTTCGCCGGGTTGGTCAGCCTGGTCCGCAACCAGTGCATCGCTGCTCACACTCACGATCCCTACCGCAGGCTGGTCGAGCGCTGGCGCGAGCGGGAGGCGAGCAGCCAGGACTGCACGTCCTTGAGGTCCTGGCCGTCTTCCGCCAGGTGGTGGCGGGTCCATTCACCCTGCTTGTCCAAATGCCAACTCGCGGTTTCGGGCACCATGTAGCGGTTGAGCAAGTCCAGGACGTAACTCGTGTCGTCGCCGCTCGTCAGCTGCACGAGGGCTTCCACGCGGCGGTCGAGGTTGCGGTGCATCATGTCGGCCGAGCCGATGTAAACCACCGGGTCGCCGGCATTGGCGAAAGCGAAGACGCGGGAGTGTTCCAGGAAGCGGCCCAGCACGGAGCGGACCGTGATGTTCTCGCTCAGGCCCGGAACGCCGGGCCGCAGGGAGCAGATGCCGCGGACAATGACATCCACCTGCACCCCGGCCTGGGACGCGCGGTACAGGGAATCGATGATGGCTTCGTCCACCATCGAATTGACCTTGATCTGGACGCGGGCGGGGATGCCGGCCCGGGCGTTCCTGATCTCGGTTTCGATCCTGTCGATCAGCCCGGAACGGACCGAGCGCGGCGCCACGAGCAGCCTCTTGAACGTGGACTTCGGCGCGTAGCCGGAGAGCTGGTTGAACAGCTTCGACAGGTCTTCGCCGACCTGTTCGTTCGCCGTCAGCAGGCCCAGATCCTCGTAATAGCGGGCCGTGCGGGGGTGGTAGTTGCCGGTGCCGATGTGGCAGTAGCGGCGCAGGCCGTCCACTTCCTGGCGGACCACGAGGGAGAGCTTGCAGTGGGTCTTGAGCCCCACGATGCCGTACACCACATGGACGCCGGCCTGTTCCAGTTTCCGGGCCCAGGAGATGTTCGCCTGCTCGTCAAAGCGCGCCTTGATCTCCACGAGCGCCAGGACCTGCTTGCCGGCCTCGGCGGCGTCGATCAGGGCATCGACAATCGGGGAGTCACCGGAAGTGCGGTACAGGGTCTGCTTGATGGCCTGGACTTTGGGGTCCGCGGCTGCCTGTTCCAGGAACGCCTGGACCGACGTGGAGAAGGAGTCGTACGGGTGGTGCAGGAGGATGTCCCGTCGCCGCATGGCGGCAAAGACGTTGGCCGCCTTGGACGTTTCCGATTCGTTGAGGTAGCGCGAGGTGTGCGGGACGTGCTTGGGGTAGTGCAGGTCCGCCCGGTCGATCCCGGCAATCACCGAGAGCCCGCGCAGGTCCAGCGGCGCCGGCACGGAGTAGACCTCGGATTCCTCGACGCCGAGCTCGCGGATCAGCAGGGCACGGATGTTCGGGTTGATGTCATTGGTGACCTCAAGGCGGACGGGCGGGCCGAACCGGCGGCGCAGGAGTTCCTTCTCCAAGGCCTGCAGCAGGTTTTCGGCGTCGTCCTCTTCGACCTCGACGTCCTCGTTGCGGGTCACGCGGAAGATGTGGTGTTCCAGGACCTCCATGCCGGCGAACAGCTGGTCCAGGTGCACGGCGATCACTTCTTCGAGCGCTATGAACCGTGCCACCCGTCCCGGGACGGAGCCGGCGCGGGCGCCGTCGATGGAGATCAGGCGCGGGAGCTGGTCAGGGACCTTGACACGGGCGAAGAGCTCCTTGTCGCTGACCGGGTTGCGGACCACCACGGCGAGATTCAGGGACAGCCCGGAGATGTAGGGGAACGGGTGCGCCGGGTCCACGGCCAGCGGCGTCAGGATCGGGAAAACCTTTTCCGCGAACATGGCGCTGAGCTGGTCCTTGGCCTGCGAGTCGAGCTCCTCCCAGTGCATCAGGTGGATGTGCTCATAGGCCAGCGCCGGACGGATCTGTTCGGCGTAGACCCGGGCGTGGCGCTGCTGCAGCCGGTGGGCCTCCTCGCCGATCTGCTCCAGGACCTGCATGGGGCTCAGCCCGGCAGGGGAGGGGACGGCGAGCCCCGTGGCGATCCGCCGCTTCAGCCCGGCCACCCGGACCATGAAGAACTCGTCCAGGTTGGAGGCGAAGATGGACAGGAAGCTGACCCGCTCCAGCAGGTACAGGTTGGGGTCCTCGGCCAATTCCAGGACCCGCGCGTTGAACGCAAGCCAGCTCAGTTCCCGGTCCAGGAACCGGTCGGGGCGGATGTCGCCTTCCGGTTCCAGGTTCGGCGCGAACTCCGGAATGTCGATCCGGTCCTGCGTGGCGCGCGAGGCCGGCACTTCGGAGGAGCCAAAGCGGGCACGTACCGGACGCGCCCCCTTTTCCGGCGTTGCTGGTTCAGACGTGGATGTCCGGGCGGTATCCCGTGGCATGGTGTCTCCTCAATGCTGGCGCGATGTAGCTTCAACCTTACAAGCAATCATGGCCGGATGACCCCAGGTTTCGGCCCGGGCCGGGACGGTTATCCGCCGACTTGACTAACGCCGTCCGGCGCGGGAGCGGCGGCCGGTGATGGCTGCTGCGGCAGCGGCGCGTACATCACGTCGACATCCCAGCGGGTGAATCCGAGCCGGCGGTACAGGGCGACGGCGGGGGTGTTGTCGGCATCGACGTAGAGCATGACGGCGCGGAGCCCCAGGTCCTGAAGATGCCTGATGCCGGCGACCGTGAGGGCCTTGCCCAGCCCGGACCCCTGGGCGTCGGGGGTCACGCCCACCACGTAGACCTCGCCCATTGCGGGGTGGTCGCCGTGCCGGGGGTGCACCTTGGTCCAATGGAATCCCAGGAGCCGGTCCGCCGGGTCGGCGGCCAGCAGGAAGCCCGCGGGATCAAACCACGGTTCGGCCATCCGGGCGTCCAGATCGGCCCGCGTCATGTTGCCTTGCTCCGGGTGGTGGGCGAAGGCGGCCTTGTTTGCGGCCAGCCAGGCGTCCTCGTCCCGGCCGGGCACGAAGGCGCGGAGCTGTACGCCGTCCGGGAGTTGGACCTCCGGCAGGGCCGCTGCCGCCGTCATCAACCGCATCTTCCACAGCTCACGCACGGCGCCGTAGCCGTAGCGGGCCGCGAGGTCGGCCGCGGCCTCGTGGTTTCCGTGGGACCAGGCTTTCAGGCCGGCGAAGCCGCGGACGGTCTTCAGTTCGCCCAGCAGGCGGTCACCCACGCCCTGGTTGCGGTAGCTGGGATGGACGGCGACCTCGAGGATGCCGGTGCCGTCCGGTTCCTCAATGACGACGGCGACGCCGGCCAGGTCCTGCGCCGTCGCGGGATCCAACTTGTCATCCGGGGCATAGAGGGCCAGGGCAAGCACCGAGTGCTCGCCCGCATCGCCGGCGCGCAGCGTGACAAGGGTCTGTTCGGACAACGGCGGATTGCCGTCGGACTCTTCCGCCGCGGCGACAAGGGCGGCGACGTCCCGCAGCAGCGCGGCGTCCACCGTTCCTTTTTCAGTGTGTACGGGCCAGTTTTCCGGGTGCGCAGGGCTCATGGTGCAAGGCTATCGGGTGCATGGGGGTCAGCGGCCGATTTTGTCGAACTGCGGAAGGCCGCGTATAGTCGTTATCTCGTCCGGCGTTGAGCCAGATGCGAGGGGGATCCACCACTGGGGTGGCCTCGATACGTTCGACCCGTATGTCCTCCACTGAGAAATACTGCTAGATACTGAAAAGTTTGTGCCGATGGTTTGGTGCACCAAGAAGGCCCCGGACTCTGGATTCCAGAGTCCGGGGCCTTCTGCGTTCAGTGCCTGTGTAAAGTGCCTGTCTACCGTGCCTGCGTAGCGGCGCCGCCGCGCTGTGGCGGTCGTGGCGCGCTCAGGCCTCGGTCAGTTCGTCCTCGGGCTGACGGACCAGGGTCAGGCGGTAGCCGACGTTGCGGACGGTGCTGATCAGGTTCTCGTGGTCGGCGCCCAGTTTGGCCCGCAGCCGCCGGACGTGGACATCCACGGTGCGCGTGCCGCCGTAGTAGTCGTAGCCCCAGACTTCGGTCAGCAGCTGCTGGCGGGTGAACACCCGGCCGGGGTGCTGGGCCAGGTATTTCAGCAGTTCAAATTCCTTGAAGGTCAGGTTGAGCGCGGCGCCGTTGACCCGTGCGGTGTAGCTGGCCTCGTCAATCACGACGCCGGCGGCCCGGATTTCGGTCGGCACGTCTTCCTTGTCCGGAACGGCGCGCGCGACGCCGAGCCGGATCCTGGCCTCGACTTCTGCCGGGCCCGCGGATTCCAGGAGGATGTCGTCCACGGCCCACGCCGAGGAGACCGCGGCCATGCCGCCCTCGGTGAGGATCAGCATCAACGGGGCGCTGAGGCCGGTGGCCTTGAGCAGCTGGGTGAGGGAACGTGCGCCGACCAGGTCCTTGCGGGCATCGAGCAGGACGATGTCGCAGGGGTCGGTCTCGAGCAGGGCAGTGGGCTCGGCCGGAAGGATATGCACCCGGTGGTTCAGCAGTTCCAGAGCAGGCAGGACGTCCACGGATGTTCCCGTGCTGTTCGTCAATAGCAGGATGTGCGACATTGTTCCTCCAAGGGGTGTCCGCGCATCGTTGGGCGTCTTGTTGCTGATGTTGAGTATACCTAAAGGCCCCATTCCGGCCATGGTCCCGTCACCTCCGGCGCCTCCTTTTGCGACACATACCGTTCACATAGGGCAGGATTGAACCGTCAGGGCCCGCGGCCCGTCGAAATTGAGCCGAGTCGAATTGGGGTCCGCAGTGAGCGAAGGTCTGGCCATGCTGGGTCTGCCGATGGCGAGCAGACAGTGAAGCCGTGGAGCGTCGGGATCATCGGCCTGGCCGGTCTCGCGGCGATTGTCGCCGGAGCCTATGCCTCGCCTGAGGTCCTCCTGGCCGTCGCGGCGCTCGCCGCCGCCGGCATCGGTATCGGCTGGCCCTACTTTCTCGGCATCCCCGCCAAGAAGACCCTCGCGGTCTTGATTGGCCTGCCCGGCGTCGGGTCGGCAGTGGCTGCGACCTATCTCCCGGCTCCGGGCTTCCTGGACTGGACGCCGTCATTCCTGGCCGTCGGGGTCATGGCAATCTTCGTCATGCAGCTGATCCGGGGCACCGGTCAGGCCCAGCGCCTCGAATCCACCCTGGGCTCGTGCGCGGGTGTCCTGCTCTCCTGCCTCGGCGCCGGCTGGATTGCGAGTTCGCGCTTCAACGGGGTCCGCGAAATGATCCTCGTGGCGGCCATCAGCTCGGCGATCGCGCTGCTGGCGGGGCTGATCCGCTGGCCGGACCGGATCGTGGCGCCGCTGGGCATCGTGAGCGCCGGCCTTGCCGGGCCGCTCGCCGGCCTGGTGTTCTCCGACATCGCCGTGCTGCCGGCGGCCCTCGTCGGCGTCGTCGTGGGGGCGGTGCTGGTGAGTTTCCGCCGCCTCGTCATCCTCAACGGTGAAGGCCTTAATGTTTTGGCGGCCGTGGGCATGGGGCTCGGGCCGGTTTCTGCTGTCGGTTCCCTGGCCTACTTCATAGACAAACTACTCATCTACTAAGCGTTAGGATGGCATCATGTCCGTACTTGCATATGAGATCTTTTTCCTTGTCCTGCTTGGCGTGGCCAGCCTGTCCATGGCGTGGTTTGCCGGCTTTGTCGTGTACCGCCTCTTCAAAGGCCAGAAGTAACACGTTCCAGACCCCGTAGCTTCCAGAGGTAGATGCTGTGCCGATTGAAATCCCTACTGATCTGACCCCCGAAATCGTTCCGCTGTCCTGGCTCATTGGTGAGTGGGAGGGCAGCGGCCGGCTGGGGGCTGGAGACGAGGACTCCGAGCACTTCCTGCAACACGTCTCGTTTACGCACAACGGCCTGCCGTACCTGCAGTACCGCGCCGAGAGCTGGCTGACCGACGACGAGGGCACGAAGCTGCGTCCCCTCACTGTCGAGACCGGCTTCTGGGCGCTGGAGCGTAAGCAGCGCGAGGAGGACGGCGGCCCCGGCCTGATCCCGGCGGACATCGTCCCGGTGCTCAAGAGCGCCGACGAGGTGGAGGCCCTGCGCAACAGCGACGGCGGCTTCGACATCTCGGTCTCCATCGCCCACCCCGGCGGGATCTCGGAGCTGTACTACGGCCAGATCAAGGGCCCCCAGATCCAGCTCAGCACCGACATGGTGATGCGCGGCAGCCACTCCAAGGAGTACACGGCGGCCACCCGGATCTTCGGGCTGGTGGAAGGAAACCTGCTGTGGCGCTGGGACGTGGCCACCGGCAAGAATTCGACGGCGGGCGGCGGCCTGGAGGCCCACGCATCGGCCATCCTCGCCAAAGCAGGCTAATTACGCGGTCTCACTGATTTTTCCGTTGTCACCATCGACCCAGGAGAAATACCGTGAATGACACAGTCACCAGCTCAGCCGGCAGCACAGCACCCGGCAGCGCCAGCTACGCCGACCTCAAGGCCGTGTTCTTCAACGGCACGCTCAAGAAGTCCCCGGACGTGTCCAACACGCAGGGCCTGATCGAGGTCAGCCGCCGGATCATGGAGAAGCAGGGCGTCAGCACCCGCGTGATCCGCACGGTGGACCACGACATCGCCAGCGGGGTCTACCCGGACATGCGCGAACACGGCTGGGCCACCGATGAGTGGCCGGAACTCTACCCGGCCGTCCAGGAAGCGGACATCGTCGTCGTCGCGGGGCCCATCTGGCTGGGGGACAACTCCTCGCAGACGAAGAAGCTCATCGAGCGCCTCTACGCCCACTCCGGGCAGCTGAACGCGAAGGGCCAGTGGGCCTACTACCCGAAGGTGGGCGGCTGCCTCATCACCGGCAATGAGGACGGCATCAAGCATTGCGCCATGAACGTCCTGTACAGCCTCCAGCACGTCGGCTTCACCATCCCGCCGCAGGCCGATGCCGGCTGGATCGGTCCCGTCGGGCCGGGACCGAGCTACCTTGACCAGGGGTCCGGGGGGCCGGAGAGCGATTTCACCAACCGCAACACCACCTTCATGACCTGGAACATGCTGCACCTGGCGCGCATGCTCAAGGACGCGGGCGGCATTCCCGCCTACGGAAACCTGCCCGACGCCTGGAAAGCGGGCACCCGCTTCGACTTTGAAAATCCGGAATACCGCTAGGACCGGCCTGCCCCACAGTCCGGCGGAGCCAGATTGTCCCTGCCGGGGCCGGAACCTGCCGGGGCCGGAATACGCACAGAGCTAAGGACGTTCCTTTCAATATGACTATCAAAAGCCCCCTGTTGTCGCGCCCGGCCGCGGTTGAGGCCGGCGGCGCCGATGCCGGCGTCGCCGCCCACTACGGCGAGCCGCTCCGGGAGCAGCGGGCGCTGGCCGCCGGCACCGCCGTCGTCGATCTCTCACACCGCGGCGTGGTGACGGTCAGCGGGCCGGACCGCCTGAGCTGGCTCAACACCCTGTCCTCCCAGCAGCTCACTTCCCTGGCCCCTGGCCAGTCCACCGAACTGCTGTTGCTGAGCGTGCAGGGCCGGATCGAATTTGACGCCAGGGTGGTGGACGACGGCGCCACGACCTGGCTGATCGTCGAGGCAGCCGAGGCGGCCCCGCTCGCCGAATGGCTCAACAAGATGAAATTCATGCTCCGGGTCGAAATCGCGGACGTCTCCGCCGACTGGGCCGTACTCGGCTCCACGCACCGCATCCCGGAATGGGACGCGCTGCAGGCGTGGGAAGACCCGTGGCCGCACGTCGGCGCCGGCGGCTACTCCTACGCTGTGGTGGGCGAGGACGCCCATCCAGGACTGGAACGGCCGTGGTTCGAGTACCTGGTCCCCGCGGACGAACTGGTCGCGACCGTGGGCGACCGTGCCCTCGCCGGCACCATGGCCTCCGAAGCGCTGCGGATTGCGGCGTGGCGGCCCCGGTGGGGCGCGGAAACGGACGACAAGACCATCCCGCATGAGCTCGACCTCCTCCGCACTGCCGTGCACCTGGCCAAGGGCTGCTACAAGGGCCAGGAGACGATCGCGCGCGTCCACAACCTGGGCCACCCGCCGCGCCGTCTCGTGTTCCTCCAGCTCGACGGTTCCCAGCACACCCTGCCCGCGGCCGGCAGCGAGGTGCGTGCGGGCGAGCGCAAGGTGGGCACCGTGACTTCCGTGGCGCAGCACTACGAGATGGGCCCCGTCGCCCTGGCCGTGATCAAACGCTCCGTCGCCCCGGACGAGGTCCTGACCGTCGTGGACGGGGACGAGCCGTACTCCGCGGCCCAGGAAGTCATTGTGGCCCCCGACGCCGGCCAGGTGGTGGGCCGCCAGACCGGCTTCCTGCGGGGCACCCGATGAACGGCGGGTCCAAAGTGAACGAGCCGGGCGCCGCGCCCGACGACGAGACACTCGCGCTGGCGCACGCGCTCTTCGACGCCGCCCGCGAGGGCAACTCCGCGCTGCTGGGCAACTACCTGGCCGCCGGTGCCCCGGCCACGCTGACCACCTCCTCCGGCGACTCGCTGGTGATGCTGGCGGCCTACCACGGCCACGCCGGCACTGTCCGGCTGATCCTGGACCACGGCGGCGACGCCAACACGCCGAACGACCGCGGCCAGACCCCGCTGGCCGGTGCTGTCTTCAAGGGCTACACGGACGTGGCCCGGGAACTGCTGGACGCCGGGGCCGATCCGGACGCCGGCACCCCCACCGCGCGGGCCGCCGCGCAGATGTTCGCCCGGACGGACATCCTGGCCCTCCTCGGCTGACCAATCGCGCCTGGGGCCGGGGCGCGGCCGGCCCGGGTTGGGGAGGATTGCCCTCAAATACTCCACGTGGAATAATCTTTAGTGGAGTAACTGCCGTTTAGGCCGAAGAGAACACTGCTAAACCGAGAAGGACTGCACCATGGCCCGGGCAACCGCATTGACACCCCTGGGTGTCGCCGCACTTTCCCTGCTCGTGGAAGAACCGATGCATCCCTACGAGATGTACCAGCTCCTGATCGCGCGGCACGAGGACCGGCTGGTCAAGGTGCGGCCAGGAACGCTTTATCACGCCGTCGGGCGGCTCGAGGATCAGGGGCTGGTCACAGCCACGGGAACGGACCGGGGAGGCAACCGTCCGGAGCGCACCACTTACACGATCTCGGCTGCCGGCCGCGAAGCGTTCACGACGTGGCTGCAGGACATGCTCGCCGCCCCGGTCAACGAATACCCGGCCTTCCCGCTGGCCGTCTCCGAGGCCTACAACCTGCCCGCCGGCGTCGTCGTCGAACTCCTCGACCGGCGCCTTCAGGCGTTGGAGGAGCAACTCGGCTTCCTGGTCTCCGGCGAGGAACTGCTCGCGAAGAAGGGTGTGGAGCGCAAGTACTGGATCGATGTCCAGTTCCAGCAGAGCACGCTGCGCGCCGAAATCGCCTGGATCCGCAGCCTTCAGGACCAGCTCCGCTCCGGCGAACTGCCGTGGTGAACTCCGCACAGGACCGCGGCCGGAACCCGGCCGCCCCCACACACAGCCCATCCACCGTTTCACACCAGCCCCTAAGGAACCGCATGGAAAACGTAGCCCGGCCATGGCCGGCACTCTGGTCTCTGGTGATCGGCTTCTTCATGATCCTGATCGACACCACCATCGTCTCGGTGGCCAACCCCAGCATCATGGAGGGCCTCAACACTGACATTAACTCGGTGATCTGGGTCACCAGCGCCTACCTGCTCGCCTATGCCGTGCCGCTGCTGATCACGGGCCGGCTCGGGGACCGTTTCGGTCCGAAAAAGCTCTACCTCTCCGGACTCGTCGTCTTCACCGTGGCATCGCTGTGGTGCGGCCTCTCCGGCAGCGTCGAGATCCTCATCGCGGCCCGTGTGGTCCAGGGCCTTGGCGCGGCGATGATGACGCCGCAGACCATGGCCGTCATTACCCGGATCTTCCCCCCGGACCGCCGCGGAGCGGCTATGGGCATCTGGGGTGCCACGGCCGGCGTCGCCACGCTGGTTGGCCCGATCCTCGGCGGCGTGCTGGTGGACGGCCTCGGCTGGGAATGGATCTTCTTCATCAACGTTCCCGTCGGGATTGTCGGCTTCATCCTCGCCCAGCGTTTCGTGCCCTCGCTGACCACCCACCCGCACAAGTTCGATATTCCCGGCGTGCTGCTCAGCGCCCTCGGCCTGTTCCTCCTGGTCTTCGGCATCCAGGAGGGCGCGACGTACGACTGGGGCACCATCGCCGGCCCCATCACCGTCTGGGGCCTGATCATCAGCGGCATCGCCGTGCTGGTGGTCTTCGTCCTGTGGCAGAAGTTCAACACGGGCGAACCGCTGCTGCCCCTGTCCCTTTTCAAGGACCGGAACTTCTCGCTCGCCAACATTGCGATCACCACGGTGGGCTTCACCGTCACCGCGTTCAGCCTGCCGCTGATCTTCTACTACCAGATCGTCCGCGGACTGACCCCGACCCAGTCGGCGCTCATGATGGTGCCGATGGCGCTGATCTCGGGCGGGCTCGCCCCCGTCGTCGGCCGGATCATCGACAAGGTCAACCCGAAATTCATCACCGCGACCGGCCTGGTCCTGATGTCCGTGGCGCTGTTCTGGAATGCCCTGCTCATGCACCCGGACACCCCCATCTGGCTGTTCCTGCTGCCGAGCGCAGTGCTGGGCTTCGCCAATGCAGGCATCTGGGCGCCGTTGAGTTCCACGGTCACACGCAACCTGCCGCCGCGGCAGGCCGGAGCCGGCTCAGGCGTCTACAACACGACCCGCCAGATCGGTGCCGTACTCGGCAGCGCCGCCATCGCCGTCCTGATCCAGTCGCGGCTGGCGGCCGAGCTCCCCGCCCGGCCCGGAGCAGGCGCAGACGCCAGCCCGATGGGCTTCGGCGGGGCCCTGCCGGCGGAGCTTCATGAGGGGTTCTCGACGGCGATGGGCCAGTCCATCCTGCTGCCGGCGGCGGTCATCCTGCTCGGCGCTGCCGTGGCGCTGTTCTTCGCCAAGCCCAAGCCGGTCCAGGGCTGGGGCGAACCAGATGCTGCCGCAGCCACAGCCGCAGCAGCGGACACGGGTAAGGCAGACACGGACAGGGCCGCCGCAGGCAGGGCCGCCGCGGAGCGCGGCTAGCCTGGCGGCATCCGGATCAGCCCAGCAGCACGCTGGTCTGGATGCCGCCCGCGGAAAATCCCAGGCTCCGGGCCAGCGCCAGCGACCCCTTGTTGCTGACTTCTGAACGCCACTGCAGCGTCAGTCCGGCTGTGAGGGCCTCGTGGGCGGCTACTGAGGCGGCCAGCTTGCCCAGGCCGTGGCGCCGCCATTCGGGCGCGACCAGAACGCCCATATGGGCCAGGAGCCCTTCCCATTCGGCATACGCCCCGCAGGCCACGGGCGTCCGCCGCCCGTCTTCCAGATGCAGGACGGTGAAGCGGTGTTCCAGGTCGGCGAGGCCCACCTCGTTGACGTCGTCGGGCGGGCAGAAGGTCTCCAGCTCGATCGCTTCCGGGTTCCCGTGCGAGACCGTCAGCTCCCCGGCAGGCTGCTGCAGGGGGAGGTCGTCGGCGAAGAAGAGTGCCGCGGCGCCGAGCCCGTGGCCGCCGTGCCCGCGGGTGATGGTCAGCAGCGTCACGTGCTGGGCCAGTTCCTCGTCCGAGAGACCCTCGGCGGCGTCCAGCGCCCACTGCGGGCCCACCAGGGCGGAGTTGCCGAACAGGCGGACGAACTGCAGCGACCGGGCTGTCTCATCCGCCCGGGTGAGCCTCACGCCGGCGGCAGCCGCGAAGGCGCCGTCGTCGAACCCCAGGCGGCGCGCCCATGCGAGCTGGACAATTTCTGCGGAACCGGGCTCAAGAGTCATGAATCAACCCTACCCATCGCGGCCGCGCGCCCGGCTCTTCCCTGCCTGGCTGCGGCGCTGCCCGCCCGCTTCTTCCCTGCGGGCCGTCCCCGAGCCGGACCCGCCGGTGTCCGCTTAGCCGAAGAGGACTGCGGCCTCGTCGTAGCGGCTCTGCGGTACGGACTTGAGGTTGCCGAGTGCGGCGTCGAAACCGACGTGCACAATATCCGTGCCGTGCAGCGACACCATGGTGCCCCAGCGCTTTTCCACTACCGAATCGATGGCGGCCATGCCCAGGCGGGTGGCCAGGACCCGGTCGAACGCCGTCGGGACGCCACCGCGCTGGATGTGGCCAAGGACCGTCGCGCGGGTCTCGATGCCGGTGCGTGCCTCCAGTTCGGGGGCAAGCATTTCGGCGATGCCGCCGAGGCGGGGCCGGCCAAAGGTGTCGAGGCCGCGCTCCGAATGCGGGGACTCCTGGCCTTCGGGCACAAACCCCTCGGCGACGACAAGCAGCGGGGCGCGGCCACGGTCGTGGGCGGAGACGACCCATTCGGCGATCTGTTCCATGGAGGCCTTCTGCTCCGGGATCAGGATGGCGTGGGCGCCCGAGGCCATGCCGGCGTGCAAGGCGATCCAGCCCACATGCCGTCCCATGACTTCGGCAATCATGCAGCGGTGGTGGGACTCTCCGGTGGTGCGCAGCCGGTCGATTGCCTCGGTGGCGATTTCCACGGCCGTGTCGAAGCCGAAGGTGTAGTCCGTGGCGTCGAGGTCGTTATCGACCGTCTTGGGCACGCCCACGATTTTGAGGCCGGCGTCGGTGAGCCGCTTTGCGGCGGCCAGCGTGCCCTCGCCGCCGATGGCGATGATGGCGTCGATCCCGAGCCGGTCCATGTTGGCTTTGATGACCTCGGGACCGCCGCCGTTCTCAAACGGGTTGGTGCGGGACGTGCCCAGGATGGTGCCGCCCTGCTTGGCGATGCCGCGGACCATGGTGCGGGGAATTTCCACGATGTCGCCCTCGACAACGCCGCGCCAGCCATCCTTGAATCCTACGAACTGCTGGCCGTGGACCGCGATTCCTTTGAGGACGGCGCCACGGATGACGGCGTTCAGGCCGGGGCAGTCTCCGCCGCTGGTGAGGATTCCAATTTTCATGTCTTGGCTCAAATCCTGGTTTGAAGGGGTACAGGCAGAGCGCCACGCTGAGCTCACCCTAGAGTCTAGTGGCGGGTGTGGGGCAGGACACAAACGGTTACAAAAGGTGCCCCCGCCATGATGGCGGGGGCACCTTTTCGTGGTGCGGCGCAGCTACCGGGGAAGGTTGCCGCCGGGCCGGGCCGCGGGGCCGGGCCGGCCTGTGACGGATGGCCTGTGATGGATGTCAGGGCCGGGAGGAACGCTTCGAGAGGAAGCTTTCGAGGACGATTGCGTTGCGCTGGTCCGGGAGGAGGAGCCAGGCCGCGAGGTAGACCACGAACGCCGGGCCAGGGAGCAGGCTCAGGAGCAGGTAGGCGATCCGGACATAGGCCACATCAACGTTCAGTTTGGCGGCAACCCCGCCGCAGACGCCGCCAACCCAGCGCTGCGGACCACGTTTCAGGCCGAGGCCCCGGATGGTGTCAAAGAATTTATCCATGGGTCAAGACTTCCCTGTAGTTGACTTATTGTCACGCCTGCGTGCCGAGACCAGGCCGCCCACGACCAGGGCACCCCCGGCCCCGATCATCAGGCCGATCAGCACATAGGTGCCGTTGAGGGCCACGAGGCCGAGCCGGGAAATGATGATCAGTGCAGCCAATGCCACCACTGTCAGTCCCCAGACCACTGTGCCCACCCGGGCGGGCGAGCCCGCTTCGCGGTCGTGCCCGGCATCGGCCAGCGGCGAGTCGTCATAGCTGCTCATGTCAGTTGCCTTCCTTGATGGTCACGTTGCTGACGGTGCCGGAGATCTCCAGGACCAGCCGGGCGCCAGGTTTCGCGGTGTTGTAGTCGCTTTGCTGCGTCGTCATGCCGCCGCGGTCCTGGTTGCCGTCGTGGAGGTTGCCCATGGTCATGTCCGCCTGGACGTGCACCGGAACGGTGGCGGGGATGACGACGGTGAGGTTGCTGGCCGTCGCGTCGATCGGAACTACGACGTCGGAGCCCAGGGGCGGATTCAGCGCCAGCTTGGTCAGGTCCACGGTTCCGGCGCCGCCGGTGATCTCGAAGCCGCCTTGGGCCTGCTGAATGCTCGCGGGCGTCCAGTCGGCGTTCTGGAAGCGGAACCGGTCCCCGTGCGGGATCACGCTGAAAATGGCGCCGATCAGCAGGGCCACGACCGCGAAGAAGCCCAGGATCCCGGAGGTCCGGCCCCGCAGCCCTGCGAACAGGATCCCGAGGCCCAGGATGGCCGCGCCGAAGGCCCAGACCAGCGCGTTGCCGGCATCGCCGAGATCGATCACGTTGGCGGCGTCGAGGGCCTTGATGCCCCCGCCCACCACGAGGGCGGAGCCGACGGTGATGGCGACCGCCGGAGCGCCCGGGCCAAGGTTGCGCGCGGCCGGTGCAGGCGGTGTGGCGCCGGACCCCGGTCCGTAGCCGCCTGGGGGAACAGGACCGGGCGGGACGGGGCCGGACGCAATGGGTCCCGACGGCGGAGGCGGACCCCAGCCCGGGCCGGTGCCGGTGACTCGAGAGCTGTCAGCCGGGTCGCCATACGTCCGGCCGCCGCCCTGCGGGAAGCTGCCTGCTGATTGCGGCCCGGCGGCGGTGCGGGGGCCAGCTGCAAAAGCCGCGGCGCCGGCCGGGCTGCCTGAGTCGTAACGCGAAGGCATGCCAGTGGCTCCGTCCCGGATCTTGTTGCGTTGGGTCAGGTAGTAGACGAGGTAGATGGCACCGCCCACCCAGAAGACGGTCCAGACGAAGGCGCCGAAGCCGAAGCGGTCCCAGCCCCAGACCCCGGTGCCCAGGCTGGGGAAACCGATGACCGAGGTGATGAGCGCGCCGGTCATGCCGGCTGTCCACCGCCCTGCGGCGGCCTCCTGGACGTGAATGCGGCCGTCGGGTTCGGGCAGCAACGCCCAGGCCAGGCCGTAGGCGAGAACGCCAATTCCGGCGAAGACGGTCAGGACGATCAGGACGCCGCGGATAATCAGCGGATCGACGCCGAGCCGGTGGGCTATGCCGCTGGCCACGCCGCCGATCCAGCGGTCGCGTCCGCGGTAAATGCCCTGGCTGCGGATCCAGTCGAAGAAATTCTGGGTTTGCCGGCCGGGCAACGGCCCATTCGGGTCGCCGGGCGGGTAAAGCCGCGGCGGCTCCGGCGGCGCGCCGCCCGGCCCGGAGAAGGCCGGAGCGGGCTGGCCCGTGCCTGGAAGTTCGGGGTCGGGACGTTCCGTATGCGGAAGGTCCGTGACGGAACGCTCAGTGTGCGGAAGATCCGTGGCGGGAGGTTCCGGTTCTGGAAGTTCCGATTCTGGAAGTTCGGGGTGGGATCGATCCGTGGCCGGCCGGTCTGCGGAGGCCGGGCCTTCATCGGGGTGCGGAGTGTGCGGGTTCATACTTCGATCCTTCCCGTTCCCGGCGCCGGCCTCTACTGGGGAACACCCTGAACGGTCCCTGAGTGGCCCCCGGTTGGGCCCTCAAACGCGTCCGGGAAACCCCGATCCGTGCTTGGATTGAGGCATGACAACCGCGCCCGCCCGCCCGCCGCTGGTCCGCAGCAGCGACCGCGTGATTGCCGGCGTGTGCGCGGGCCTCGCCAACCACCTGGGCTGGCCGGTGCGCATGGTCAGGATCGGCATGGCAGTGGCTGCGCTCGCCGGCGGGGCCGGGGTGGCCTTCTACGCCTGGCTTTGGATCATGGTCCCCACTGCGGATGAAAACGCCCGGCGCAACGCCCGCCGCCCGGCGTCGCCCATCGCTCCGGCAGTGAGCTTCCCGGACACCCCAGGCGTGGCAAACCTGCCCGACGCCCCCGGCATGCCTGGAGCCCCCGGAACCAGTGGAACGCCAACGACGGCGGCGCCGGGGTCCTGGCGGTCCAAAGTTTCCGGCATGCCCTTCGGCAAGGAGATCCTGCTGGGCGCGGGCCTGTTGCTGGCCGCCGGGATCCTGATCGCCCGGCTCCTGGGGGTCGACGTGCCGCTGGGTACCCTGATCCCGGTCGCGGCGATCCTGGGCGGTGCCGCGATCGCCTGGATGCAACTGGACGAGACCCGCCGGGCGGGGCTCGTGGACAAGACCAAAGCGGACCAGGCCGGCGGCTGGGCCCGCCTCGCGGCCGGGCTCGCCCTCGTCGTGGCCGGCGTGCTGGTCATGGTGTCCGGCTCGGGGTCCTGGGAACAGACCTGGCTCGCCCTCCTGGCCTCGGTGGCCGTGCTCGGCGGCGTGGCCCTGGTGCTTCTGCCATGGGGGCTGAAGTTCTGGCGCGACCTGGAAACAGAGCGCGCGGGGCGGGTCCGCGCCACCGAGCGTGCCGAGATCGCCGCCCACCTCCATGACTCCGTGCTGCAGACCCTCGCCCTGATCCAACGCCGGGCCGGCAACGAGCACGATGTCATCAGGCTGGCCCGCGCGCAGGAGCGCGAGCTGCGTGGCTGGCTGTACCGGGACGCCGACAAGGAATCCGGTCAGCTGTCCGACGGCATCAAGGCCGCCGCAGCCGAGGTCGAGGACGCCCTGGGGAACGCCGTCGAGGTGGTCAGCGTGGGGGACTGCGCCATGACCCAACGCCACGAGGCCCTCGTCCAGGCATCCCGAGAGGCCATGCTGAACGCCGCCCGGCACGGCGGCGGCGCCGTGTCCGTCTACCTGGAAGTCACCGACGCCGCCGCGGAAGTTTTCGTCAAGGACAGGGGCCCGGGCTTCGATCCGGATTCCGTTCCCCCGGACCGGCTCGGCGTCAGGGAATCGATCATCGGCCGGATGAACCGCCACGGCGGCACCGCCGCGATCACCAGCAGCCCGGACGGCACCGAAGTGCGGCTCCGGCTGCCCGTCGCCGCCGCCTCTGCCGGAACTGCCTCGGCCGCCGCCAACAACGCCAACGGAGAGGCCAAACCGTGACCAGCCCAGCATCAGCATCAGGAAACCCCGCACCGATTCGCGTGGTGATCGTGGACGACCACGCCATCTTCCGCTCCGGGTTGAAGGCGGACCTGGACCCGGACATCGTCGTCGCGGGGGAGGCCGGAACGGTGGAGGAGGCAATCGCCGTCATCGCAGTCCAGCGCCCCGACGTCGTGCTCCTTGACGTTCATCTTCCCGGCGGCCGGGGTGGCGGCGGACGCGAGGTCCTGGCCGGCTCGGCGACCCTGCTGGGCACCACGCGGTTCCTGGCGCTGAGCGTCTCCGACGCGGCAGAAGATGTGGTGTCCGTGATCCGGGCCGGCGCGCGCGGCTATGTCACCAAGACCATTTCCGGCGCGGAGATCAGCGGCGCCGTCCGCCGCGTGGCAGGCGGCGACGCCGTCTTCTCACCCCGGCTGGCGGGCTTCGTCCTGGACGCGTTCGGCACGGCCCCCGCGGACATCGCCGACGACGAGCTCGACAAACTCTCGGCGCGGGAGCTCGAAGTGATGCGCCTTATCGCCCGCGGCTACAGCTATAAGGAGGTGGCCAAAGAACTGTTCATCTCGATCAAGACCGTTGAAACCCACGTCTCGGCCGTGCTGCGCAAGCTCCAGCTCTCCAGCCGCCACGAGCTGACCCGCTGGGCCGCCGAGCGCCGCCTGCTTTAACCCAAGGATGCGCTATCACTTAGGGTCCTTATCGCACTGGAATAAGGACCCGAAGTGATAGCGCATCGGGGTTTGTGACGTGTTAGTTGGCCTTGCCGAGGAAGTCCTGCAGGCGGGCGACGCCCGTGGCCAGGTCGTCGTCGCCGAGTGCATAGGACAGGCGCAGGTAGCCGGACGGGCCGAACGCCTCGCCGGGAACCACGGCCACCTCGACCTCGTCCAGGATCAGCGCCGCGAGTTCGGCAGAGGTGGCCGGCCGCACCGGGCCGTTCGCAGACGGGAACTCCTTGCCCAGCAGCGCGCGGACGTCCGCGTACACGTAGAACGCGCCCTTCGGCGTCGGGCAGTCAACGCCGTCAATCGCGTTCAGGCCCGCGACGATCGCCTTGCGGCGGCGGTCAAATGCCACCTTCATCTCATCGACGGCGGTCAGCGGCCCGGACACGGCCGCGAGGGCGGCGACCTGGGGGATGTTGGAGACGTTCGACGTCGCGTGCGACTGCAGGTTGGTGGCGGCCTTGATGACGTCCGCGGGCCCGATCATCCAGCCCACGCGCCAGCCGGTCATGGCATAGGTCTTGGCGACGCCGTTGAGGATGACCACCTTGTCGCCGAGCTCGGGCACCGCGGTGGCGATCGAGGTGAACGGCACGCCGTCGTAGGTCAGGTGTTCGTAGATCTCGTCGGTGACAACCCACAGGCCCTTGGACGCTGCCCACTGGCCGATCTCCTTGACCTGCTCCGGCGAGTACACGGCGCCGGTGGGGTTGGAAGGGGAGACGAAGAGCAGGATCTTGGTGCGCTCGGTGAGGGCCGCTTCCAGCTGGTCCACGGTGACCAGGTAGCCCTGCTCCGGGCCCGCGAACACCTCTACCGGCACGCCGCCGCCCAGCCGGATGGCCTCCGGGTATGTGGTCCAAAACGGGGTAGGAACAATGACCTCGTCGCCCGGATCCAGCAGGGTGGCGAAGGTGTTGTAGACGGCCTGCTTGCCGCCGTTGGTCACCAGCACCTGGGACGCCGCCGCCTGGTAGCCGGAATCCCGGAAGGTCTTGTCCGCGATGGCCTGCTTCAGTTCGGGGAGCCCGCCGGCGGGGGAGTAGCGGTGGTATTTCGGCTGGCTGGCGGCCTCGATGGCGGCCTGCACAATGTAGCCGGGGGTCGGGAAGTCGGGTTCCCCGGCTCCGAAGCCAATGACCGGACGGCCGGCTGCCTTCAGCGCCTTCGCCTTGGCATCGACGGCCAGAGTGGCGGATTCGGCTATGGCGGAAATGCGCTGGGAAATGCGGGCAGCAGACATGGGCGGGTCCGTTCTTCGCTTGCAGCTGGAAGGCTGGATGTGGGATTCGACGAAATCTACTCTATGCTGTTCAGCGGATCCCCCGGGGTGCCTGAACCCGAATGTGACTGACGGCTGTCAGTTGGTTTTCGCAGGCACGCAGGGGTCCGAAGAGGGCCGGTTCGACGTAGACGCAGTTGTTGCGTAGACTGGTTCTCCGGTGTTGAAAACACGATGATGGCCTGCGCCTCAGGGAAGCCTGTGGGACGCATCGGCCGGAGCGGTTTTTCTCCCCGAAGGGTAGTGGCGCAATTGGTAGCGCAGCGGTCTCCAAAACCGCAGGTTGCAGGTTCGAGTCCTGTCTGCCCTGCGCATGCTGTTCCGGATTATCCGGAACCAGCGCAGCAACCATGGTTCAGTTCAGAGCCGGGTATCCGATCATTGCGAGGATGAGTGAGGACCAGGTGACCGAAACAGCTGCCAGCAGCTCCAAAGGCCGCCCCGCCAAGAATGCCGCCAAGCCCGGCTTCTTCGCTCGTATCGCGATCTTCATCCGCCAGGTCATTGGCGAACTGAAGAAGGTCGTCGCACCGACCCGTAAAGAACTGATCAACTACACACTCGTGGTACTGGTGTTCGTGACCATCATGATGGTGATCGTCACCTTGCTGGACCTGGCCTTTGGGACCGCGGTCAGCTGGGTCTTCGGCGGCAGCGGCCCCACGGACAGCTAAGGCGACCGGTCCGCAGACTGCGTGGATGCCCCGGGAAACCGGAGATTCCGCGGGGTGTGCGGAATTGAGTCATTTAAATAGGCATGTTAGGCAATGAGGAAGCAGGAGACCAAGTGTCTGAGCAGGAGCTCGAGGTAACTGAGACTGAGCTGGATAAGAGCCAGGACGCCGCGGTGGAAGCCGCGGAAGAGTCCGAGGCTGTGTCTGCTGCGCCCGAATCCGACGTCACTGACGAGGCCGTAGCCACGGAAACAGAAGCGGCAGACGACGCAGAGGCAGCAGTTGCAGCCGACGCTGACGCCGACGCTGATGAGGCTGACACCGACGCTGATGAGGCTGACGCCGACGTGCTGGCAGCGGCGGCCGCCAAGGCCGACGTCGACCCCGCGGACGAGTTCAAAGCCAAGCTGCGCCGCCAGGAGGGTGACTGGTACGTCATTCACTCCTACGCAGGCTACGAGAACCGCGTCAAGGCCAACCTTGAGACCCGCATCCAGACCCTGGACATGGAAGATTACATCTTCGAAATCCAGGTTCCGATGGAGGAAGTCGTTGAGATCAAGAACGCCCAGCGCAAGGTCATCAACCGTGTCCGCATCCCCGGTTATGTCCTGGTCCGCATGGACCTGACCGACGCTTCCTGGGGTGCCGTCCGCCACACCCCCGGTGTCACCGGCTTCGTGGGCAACGCCCACAACCCGGTCCCGCTGCGCCTCGATGAGGTCTTCTCCATGCTCGCGCCGGTCTTCGAAGAAGAGCAGGCCGAGAAGGGCAAGCCGGTCAAGCACGCCGCCGCCCAGGTCGACGTCGACTTCGAGGTTGGCGAGTCGGTCATCGTCAAGGAAGGCCCGTTCGAGACCCTCCCCGCCACGATCTCCGAGATCAAGATCGATTCCCAGACCCTCGTGGTGCTGGTGTCCATCTTCGAGCGCGAGACTCCGGTCACCCTGGCGTTCAACCAGGTCAGCAAGATCTAGCTTTTCCCCAAGAATTCGCCCCGGGCTGCCCGCTTAGCAGCCACGGAGCGGCCGGCCGCCTTGCCATGGCGGCCACCAACCTGAGGCACGCTCCTGTGCCCCAGGACGTATTTGAGAGAAGGACCTACATTGGCTCCCAAGAAGAAGGTCACCGGCCTCATCAAGCTGCAGATCCAGGCAGGTGCCGCTAACCCGGCCCCGCCGATCGGTCCTGCGCTCGGCCAGCACGGTGTCAACATCATGGAATTCTGCAAGGCGTACAACGCTGCGACGGAAGCCCAGCGCGGCAACGTTATCCCCGTGGAAATCACGGTCTACGAGGACCGTTCCTTCACGTTCATCACCAAGACCCCGCCGGCTGCAGAGCTCATCAAAAAGGCTGCAGGCGTCGCCAAGGGTTCGGCTACCCCGCACACCGTCAAGGTTGCCAAGCTGACCCAGGCCCAGGTCAACGAGATCGCCACCACCAAGATGGAAGACCTCAACGCCACCAGCCTCGAAGGCGCAGCGAAGATCATCGCCGGCACCGCCCGCTCCATGGGTATCACCGTCGAGGGTTAATTCCCCACCGCTGATGCGCCGGGATCGGGAAACCGGTCAAGACGCCGTCAGCACCGCCGGCCAGCCGGCACCACCTAAACAATGAAGAGCGGAATTCCGGAACGGATACACCAGCCGGAATGCCGCCTGTGGCAGGGCCCAGCGCGGTCCGCAGACCACAACTGCACAAGGAGAAATAAGCAGCATGGCAAAGCGCAGCAAAGCATATGAGGCAGCCGCGGCCAAGATCGACGCGGAGAAGTTCTACGCGCCGTTCGAGGCAGTGACGCTCGCCAAGGACACCAACCCGTCCAAGTTCGACGCCACCGTTGAGGTCGCTTTCCGCCTCGGCGTTGACCCGCGTAAGGCCGACCAGATGGTCCGCGGCACCGTCAACCTGCCGCACGGCACCGGTAAGGTCGCCCGCGTCCTCGTCTTCGCAACGGGCGACAAGGCTGAGGCCGCAATCGCGGCCGGCGCCGACTTCGTTGGTTCCGATGACCTGATCGAAAAGATCGCAGGCGGCTGGACCGACTTCGACGCCGCCGTCGCCACCCCTGACCTCATGGGCAAGGTTGGCCGCCTCGGTAAGGTCCTGGGTCCGCGTAACCTGATGCCGAACCCGAAGACCGGCACCGTGACCGCTGACGTCGCCAAGGCCGTCAACGACATCAAGGGCGGCAAGATCGACTTCCGCGTCGACAAGCACTCGAACCTGCACTTCATCATCGGCAAGGTTTCGTTCGACGCCATCAAGCTGGCCGAGAACTACGCAGCCGCACTGGAAGAGGTCCTCCGCCTCAAGCCGTCCGCTTCCAAGGGCCGCTACATCCAGAAGGCCACCGTGGCCACCACGTTCGGCCCGGGCATCTCGGTTGACCCCAACGTCACCAAGGTCCTGACCGAGGTCTAGTCCTCACCGGATCCACGGAACTGCGGCTTCGCTGACGTCGCCGGTTCCAGCCAAAGGCCGTCCCGCAACTGCGGGGCGGCCTTTTGCCGTCCTGCGCCGGGACCCCGTGGCGTGCGAAACGTTTGGCATCCGGGACCCTTGGTGCCGCCGGACTTGCCGGTTAGGCTGTCCCGGTGACTACGCCGTCGTACCTCATCGAGGAACTCTCCCTGCCCGCCAGCCTTGATGCTGCCGACACCGATGCCGCTGATACGGCAGAGTTCCTCGAATTCATGGAACTCTGTGATGAGCTCATCCTGCAGACTTGGGGCAACCTGGACCGGGCATCGTCCGCGGCGGCCCGCCTGCAGTACTGGCGGGACACGGCGTACACCCGGCTGCGGCTCTTCTTCGTCCGCGTCGACGGGCGCATGGCGGCCAACTCCTGGGTCCGCTGTGAACTGCAGGAGAATCTGGGCAGTGCGCTGCTGCACGTGAGCGTCCTGGATGCCTTCGCCGGGCGGGGGATCGGCCGGGCACTGCTGGAGCACGCCGAGGCGCTGGCCTCCGCCGACGGGAGGACCATCCTGCAGACCTTCACCGAGCACCCGGCCGATTTCGACGTCGATGGCACCAACCTCATCAAGCCCGCCACGGGGACCGGAGCGCTGCCCGCCGGCGCGCCGGGCGTCCGCTTCGCCGGAAAAGCCGGCTACCGCCTGGAGCAGGTCGAACGGTTCAGTTCGCTCGACGTCCCGCCCGCCGCGGACCTCGACGCCCTGGAACGGGACGCCCTGGCCCGCGCGGGGGACTATGAGCTGCTGCACTGGACCGATTCCTGCCCGGAGGAACATGCCGCCCAGCTCGCGGTGCTCATGTCCCGCATGAGCACCGATGCCCCCTCCGGTGCGCTGAGTTACGAGCCGGAAATCTGGGACGTCGCCCGGGTCCGCCACGTCGAGGACACCTGGCGGCGCGCCGGCCAGTCCTCCCTCGTGGTGGCGGCACGGCACCGGGCCAGCGGCGAACTGGCCGCCTATACCGTCCTGCAGACAACAGCCGACAAGCCCTGGCTGGCCAACCAGGACGATACCCTCGTCGCTGTGGGCCACCGCGGCCACCGGCTTGGCATGCTCATCAAGATCCGCAACCTGCGCCTGCTGGGGGAGTCCTACCCAGCGGTCCGGCGCGTCCTGACGTACAACGCCGCCGAAAACGACCATATGCTCGGCATCAACATCGCGTTGGGCTTCAGGCCGGCGGGCTACGACGGCGAATGGCAGCGGACCGCTGCCGCCGCGGACGCAGCCACCGGCAATGAGATCCGGAACTGACCAGGCGCCGGCTGGGGCGGAAGCTGCCGGGCGCAGACTGGAGCGGAAACTGCCCTGCGTCACCAATGGAACAGCGGCCCAAACCAGCATATGCTGGCGGTTGAAAGCCCGGTTTGAGCCGGGCCGTACCGATGGTGGGTGGCACAACGGCTGGGAAGATGCCCTCTATGGCAAACGATGTACGGATTGAGCAGCTGTGGATCCCCGATTCCCTTGACGCGCCCGATGCCGCCGACTTTCTCGCCGCCATCGAGGTGGGGCGCAGGGTCCGGATGCAGACCTGGGGCACCGACGACCTCGCCTACGCGCCGCAGGAAAAGCTGCTTGAGATGGCGGACCCCTACGAACGCCAGGTGATCCTCGTCGCCAAGATCGACGGCGTGATTGTCGGGACGGCGGACATCGCCCTGCCGCTCGTGGACAACCTCGATCTCGCCGAATTCACCCTCGACATCCTGCCGGAATTCCGGCGCCAGGGCGTGGGGAGGCAGCTGCTGGCGGCCGCCGAACATTTTGCCCGGGACGAGGGCCGCCACACGATCCTGATCGACACCAACCACCCGGGATCAACCCTGACGGACCCGGAGGCCGAACAGCTCGTGCCCGGCAGCGGTGTCGGGTTCGTCCCGCTGGGCAGCCGTGACGTGGAATTTGCCCGCCACACCGGCTACACCCTGCAGCACATCGAGCAGTTCAGCTCCTGCGCGTTGCCGCTGGACACCAAGCTCGTCGCCGACCTCGAGGCCGAGGCCGAGGAAGCCAATGCCGGCCGCTACCGTCTGCACCACTGGACGGACCGGTGTCCTGACCAGTGGCTCGAGGCCGTCGCCGCGCTGGAAAACCAGGCAGGCGAGGACGAAGTGCCGGGGCCGGATGCCCAGGAAATGGTGTTCGACGGCGGCATCCTCCGGGAAGCGGAGGAAGTCACCATAGCCCAGGGCCGCCGGACGGTGGTCACTGCCGTCGAGCACATCGCCAGCGGAACGCTCGTGGGCCTGACCACCATCAGTGTCCTGGCCCTGCGCCCGGACGTCGTCTTCCAGGACGACACGGTAGTGCTGCAGGAACACCGCGGCAACAAGCTCGGGCTGCTGATCAAGGTCGCCAACATGGAACGGCTCAGCGAACAGTTCCCGGACGCCCGGGTCCTGTACACGTGGAACGCCCCGGAGAACCGCTACCTCCTGAAGGTCAACCAGCAGCTGGGCTTCACGACAGCGGGCGTGACGGGTCTCTGGCAAAAAGAACTCCCCAACTTCGGACCGGCTGTCAGCTGAGGGCTGTTCACCCAGCACTGCCCGCCGGGCCCGATTTGGAACACGCGCGCCGTGTCCCGTAAGCTTGGAGGACCAAAGACCGTCGGTTGTTGGAAATCCACTCTCCCAAGCAAGACTCACTTCTGCAGTCGCGCCGGGAGAGCGCAGTGGATTTCCGGACGAAGGACCCTGAACATAGGGCGGCCGGCGCAGGTGAACGAAGCAAAGCTCCGCGGTCATGGACCGCGTCGAGACAAGCCCCGTGCATCTGCGCGGGGCGTTTTTTAGTTTTTAGCTCTTTTGAGCGGGGACCCGGACATACCGGCACTATCCCCGGAAGGAGGGTTATGGCAACGCCTAGCAAGGTTTCAGCAGTAGCTGAGATCACTAACGATTTCAAGGAATCGAACGCCGCTGTCCTGACCGAATACCGCGGGCTCACCGTTGCACAGCTCAAGCAGCTGCGTGTCTCTCTCGGCCAGGAAACCAAGTTCTCGGTCGTCAAGAACACCCTGACCGCCATTGCAGCCAAGGAAGCTGGTGTCGAAGCATTCGACGGTCAGCTCGCCGGCCCCACTGCAATCGCGTTCATCAAGGGTGACGCAGTTGCAGCTGCCAAGAGCCTGACGGATTTTGCCAAGGCCAACAAGCAGCTGGTCATCAAGACCGGTTACTTCGAGGGCAAGGCACTGAACGCCAGCGAAGTTGCTGCCCTGGCAGCACTCGAGTCCCGTGAGCTGCAGCTCGCCAAGGTTGCAGGGATCCTCAAGGCTCCTGCTGCCGCCGCTGTACGCATCATCGACGCACTGCGCCTCAAGCTTGAAGAAGAGAACGGTGCACCGGCAGCAGCCGAAGCACCCGCCGCTGAAGAAGCTCCCGCAGCAGATGCAGCAGCCGAGGCCGAAGCACCGGCCGAAGCCGCAGCCCCCGAAGAGAACTAGTCCTCTTCTCCATAAGACTCCGGTGCGACAGCGAGCCTCAGGGCCGCAGCGCACCACTATAGGAAGGACGCCACACCATGGCGAAGCTCACCAACGAAGAGCTCATTGAAGCTTTCAAGGAACTGACCATCATCGAGCTCTCCGAGTTCGTCAAGCTCTTCGAAGAGACCTTCGAAGTTACTGCTGCTGCCGTTGCCGTTGCCGGCCCCGCCGCTGCTGCAGAAGAAGCTGAAGAGAAGACTGACTTCGACGTCATCCTCGAAGCTGCTGGCGACAAGAAGATCGCAGTGATCAAGGAAGTTCGCGCCATCACCTCCCTGGGCCTCAAGGAAGCCAAGGACCTGGTTGACAGCGCACCCAAGGCTGTTCTCGAAGGCGCCACCAAGGAAGCTGCCGAGAAGGCAAAGGCTCAGCTCGAAGAAGCTGGCGCCCGCGTTACCCTCAAGTAACACCCGCCGTCCGGATCCATCGCGGTCCGCACTGCTCAAAGGAAACCCCGTCCACTCAGTGGGCGGGGTTTCCTGCGTTCCCGGACCGGAATCCACGCTGGCTGGAGCGCTCCCGTCGCCCGGGATGAACGGCGTCCAAGGATTTGGCAAAGTTTTTCTGATACCCCTGTCGCAGTTTTAAAGCCGCCCCTAGACTGTGGATTTGTGCCCACCGGCCCCTACGTTCAGGAGTTCACCCACCATGCCGAACCCACACGATGCACCCTCCCGCCGCGCGATGCTCACAGCCGCCCTCGTCGGCGGCAGCGCTGCCGCAGCCGCACTGGCGGGAGCCCCCGCAGCCCAGGCCGCTGGCGAACGGGCGGCCACGGGCGGGCCGGACGGCAAGGAGCACTTCACGCTTACAGTGCTCGGCACCACAGATCTGCACAACAACGTCTTCAACTGGGACTACTTCAAGAACGTGCCCTATGCCGACGCCGTCGGGAACAAGATCGGGATTGCCCAGGCTGCCACCCTGATCAACGCAATGCGGGCCGAGCGCGGAGCGGCGAACACCTTGACCATCGACGCCGGGGACACCATCCAGGGCACGCCCCTGGCCTACTACTTCGCCAAAATCCAGCCCATCTCGGCCACCGTGAAACACCCCATGGCGCTGGCCATGAACGCGATCGGCTATGACGCCGCGGGGCTGGGAAACCACGAGTTCAACTACGGCATTCCACTGCTGCGCACCTGGGAGAAGCAGCTGGACTTTCCGCTCCTGGGCGCCAACGTGCACGACGCCGTCTCGGGCCAGCGCGCCTTCACGCCGTACGTCCTGAAGCGGGTCAAGACGGACAACGGCTGGGTGACGGTGGGCCTGGTCGGGTTCGTGACGCCCGGCTGCGCCCTCTGGGACCGCGACAACGTCCAAGGCAGGCTCGATTTCAACGGCATCGTCGAAGAGGCCAAAGCTGTCATTCCGCAGGTGAAGGCCGCCGGCGCGGACATCGTCATTGTCACGAGCCATTCCGGGGCGACTCCGGGGTCTTCCTACGGCGACGCCCTGCCGTTCCCGGAGAACGCCTCCACCCAGCTGGCGGAGGAAGTGCCCGGCATTGACGCCATCCTGGTCGGGCACGCCCACCTGGAGATCCCCGAGCGTTTCGTCACCAACAAGGCCACCGGCAAGCAGGTGCTCCTGACCGAGCCGCTCAAGTGGGGCATGCGGGTATCTGTCATGGACCTCGAGCTCGCCAAGGTGCAGGGGCGGTGGGCCGTCACGTCGGCGCATTCGCACTTGCTGGACGCCAAGACTGTGAACCCGGATCCCGCCGTCGTCCGGGCCGTGCAGGCCGGGCATGAGGCCACGGTGAACTACGTCAATGAGGTCATCGGAACCTCCACGGCACCGCTCAGCACGGCCACCGCCTGCTGGGAGGACTCCGCAGCGATCGACGCCATCAACTACGTCCAGGCGAGCACCATCAAGGCTGAGCTGGCCAACGGTCCTGCGGCCGGGCTGCCCGTGCTGTCCATTGCCGCGGCCTTCTCCCGCGCCGTTGATGTCAAGGCCGGGGCACTCACCATCCGCGACGTCGCAGGGCTGTACATCTTCGACAACACGCTGCTCTCCGTCAAGGTCACTGGCGCGCAGGTCAAGGCATACCTGGAGTGGTCCGCCCAGTACTTCAAACCGGTGACCGCTACCACAGCCAGGGCCCAGGACGTCACCAATGCCGTGACCGCCACGGCACCGAACGGCACGCCGGACTACAACTACGACGTTGTCTACGGCCTGGACGCGCCGCTGAACTACGAGATCGACCTCGCCCGGCCGGCAGGGGACCGGATCGTCAAGCTGACCTACGGTGGCGAGCCGCTGCGGCTCGAGCAGGAATTCGCGCTGGCCATCAACAACTACCGGCAGAGCGGGGGCGGCAACTTCCCGGCCGTGAAGAGCGCGCCCGTGCTGTCCAACAGCCAGCAGGAGATCCGGCAGCGCATCATCGACTACGTCGTGGACCGCGGGACCTTGGACGTCGCCGTGTTCAGCCAGGCCAACTGGCGCCTCACCGTCAACGGGACGCCATTGACGGTCACCGCCTAACTCCAACTCCAACAACAACGCGGAGTCACTTTGCGCCCATCCCGGCGGTCGGGATGGGCTCCAAGTGACCCCGCGTTGTTGTTAACCCGGGCGCGCTAGTTGGGTTCAGTGATGTCGGCGACGACGGCGCCCAGCGCCGCCGTCAGGGCATCCGCGTCCACGAACGCGCTGTAGCCATGTTCCCCTGCGCCCATGGAGATCCGCCGGCCCGTGATGGTCTGGTCGGCGTAGACGGGCCAGGGGCGGATGCTGCCGAGCGGCGTGATGGTCCCGCGCTCGTACCCGGTGGCCTCGAAAGCCGTATCCGCCGCCGGCAGCGAGAGCTTGTTGACGCCCAGCAGCGCCCGCAGCTTGGGCCAGGAAATCTGGCGGTCTCCGGGGACCAGCGCGAACAGGAAACTGCCGTCCTTGTGCTTGACCACGAGCGACTTCACGATATCCGCGGGCCGGATCCCGAGGATACCGGCCGCCTCCTCAAGGCTGCGGGCGGCGAGGCGTTCGACGATCTCCACGTCCAGCCCCCGCGCCGCGGCGTCGGCGAGGAACCGTTCGCGGCCGCTGGTTGTTTTCTGCTCTGGCATCGCGTCAAACCTTCCTGACTCCTGGCGGCTGTTTCCGGTCCGCCCGGCCGCCCTGTGGTCCGGGCCCGCCCGGCCCGCCGGTTACCGGTCTTAGTCGCGGTACAGCAGCAGCGCTTCGCCCTGGCCGCCGCCGCCGCACAGGGACACGGCTGCCTTGCCGGTACCCCGGCGCTTGAGTTCGTGGGCCGCGTGCAGGGCCAGCCGGGCCCCGGAGGCCCCGATCGGGTGGCCCAGGGCGATGGCCCCGCCATGGATGTTGCACTGCTCCAGCGGATAGTTGAGGTCCTTCAGGGACTGCACCGCGACGGAGCCGAAAGCCTCGTTGATTTCGATGAAGTCGAGGTCCGCGGCGGACCAGCCGGCCTTGTCCAGGGCGTTCTTGATGGCGTTCGACGGCTGGGAATGCAGCGAGTTGTCCGGACCGGCGACCTGGCCCGGCTTGCCGACCACCGCGAGATACTCGAGGCCGTTGTCCTCGGCGAACTTCCGGCTGCTCAGCACCAGGGCGGCAGCGCCGTCGGACAGGGGAGAGGAGTTGCCGGCGGTGATGGTTCCGTCCGTGACGAACGCCGCGCGCAGGCCGGCCAGCGACTCGACGGTCGTGTCGGGCCGGATGCCCTCGTCGGAGGTGACGGCGATCGGATCGCCCTTGCGCTGCTTGACGCTCATCGGGGCGATCTCGCCGTCGAAGACGCCGTCCTTCGCGGCCCGGGCGGCACGCTGGTGCGACTGGGCCGCCACCTCGTCCTGGGAGGCCCGGTCAATGCCGAGGGTCAGGTTCTTGCTCTCGGTCGACAGTCCCATGGACTGCCCGTCGAAGGCGTCGGTCAGGCCGTCGTGCGCGGCCACGTCCAGGGCCTGGACCGTGCCGTACGCCCAGCCCTGCCGGGAACCGGGCAGCACGTGAGGTGCGCGGGTCATGGACTCCTGGCCGCCGGCGACCACCACCGTGGCGTCCCCGCTGCGGATCATCCGGGCGGCGTCGATCACGGCGGTGAGGCCCGAGAGGCAGACCTTGTTGATGGTCACCGTCGGCACGTTCCAGCCGATGCCGGCGCCGATGGCGCTCTGGCGCGCAGGGTTCTGGCCCGCGCCGGCCTGCAGGACCTGGCCGATGATCACGCTGTCCACCTGGTCGGCCTTGACGCCGCTGGCGGCCAGGGCCGCGCGGATGGCGTGGGTGCCGAGCTCGACGGCGGTGAAGCTGGCCAGCTGCCCGTTCAGGCGCCCCTGGGGGGTGCGGGCTGCGGCGAGAATGACAACATCGTTGTTGTCTGCAGGATTGCTCATGGTGTTTTCTTCCGATCTTCTTTCGACTTATGTCTACGTTATCGTGAGCCCCGTCACCTATCCATTCGGCAGGGCGGACACCGTCGCCGCGAGGAGTCGGGGAAATTCCGCCAAACTTCGTGCTTGCAATCCCGCCGGAAGTGGGGTAGACAAGTAGGTTGCTTTGCCGTATCGTAGATATTTGCGTCTTCCCTGTTTACCTTCAGCCTTCATATAGCGGTGGGCTTAGCCTGACAGCTGTTCCATCAATGTGCCGTCTACCACGTGCACCAGCTATGGACAGCGCGGGTCCCGGGTCATATAGCGGAACCGGACTGGTAGCGCTGCGGAGTCATTCTGCAGAGTGCATAACGGGGGAGATCTGACAACGCCTGAAGGTCTGTGGAAGGATCCCTCTTGGTCGCCTCGAGCACCTCTAATGTAAACAACGCTACCGCTATCAATGCCGACAGCACCGACGGTGCAACCCGCCGGCTCTCATTCGCAAAGATTCACGAACCCCTTGATGTTCCGAATCTGCTCGCCCTGCAAACCGACAGCTTTGACTGGCTGGTCGGGAACGAACGCTGGCAGGCGCGCGTTGCGAAGGCCGTCGAAGAAGGCGACCTCAGCGTCGCCACCTCCTCGGGTCTGTCCGACATCTTCGAAGAGATCTCCCCGATCGAAGACTTCCAGGGCACCATGTCCCTGAGCTTCTCCGAGCCGGAGTTCGCTGACCCCAAATACACCATGGCTGAGTGCAAGGACCGGGACGCAACGTACTCGGCTCCGCTGTACGTCAAGGCCGAGTTCATGAACAACAACACGGGCGAAATCAAGCAGCAGACCGTGTTCATGGGTGACTTCCCGCTGATGACCGAGAAGGGCACCTTCGTCGTCAACGGCACCGAGCGTGTCGTCGTCTCCCAGCTGGTCCGCTCGCCGGGCGCCTACTTTGAGCGCACCGCCGACAAGACCAGCGACAAGGACATCTTCACCGCGAAGATCATCCCCTCCCGCGGCGCCTGGTTCGAGCTCGAAATCGACAAGCGCGACCAGGTCGGCGTCCGTCTTGACCGCAAGCGCAAGCAGTCCGTCACCGTGCTGCTGAAGGCCCTCGGCTGGACCGAAGGCCAGATCCTCGAGGAATTCGGCCAGTACGACTCCATGCGCGCCACGCTGGAGAAGGACGCCACCGAGACCCGCGAAGACGCGTTGCTGGACATCTACCGGAAGCTGCGACCGGGCGAGCCGCCCACGGTTGAGGCTGCCCAGTCCCTGCTGGACAACCTGTACTTCAACTCCAAGCGCTACGATCTGGCCAAGGTCGGCCGTTACAAGATCAACCGCAAGCTTGGCATCGACCGCTCCCTTGGCGACAAGGAAGCTTCGGTCCTGCACGTTGAAGACATCGTGGCCATGATCAAGTTCCTGGTTGCGCTGCACGCCGGCGAGAAGACCCTCATGGGCAAGCGCGACGGCCAGGACCACGAGCTCCGCGTCGAGATCGATGACATCGACCACTTCGGCAACCGCCGCATCCGCGCCGTCGGCGAGCTCATCGAGAACCAGGTCCGCACCGGCCTGTCCCGCATGGAGCGCGTTGTCCGCGAACGCATGACGACCCAGGACGTCGAGGCCATCACGCCGCAGACCCTGATCAACATCCGTCCCGTCGTGGCAGCCATCAAGGAGTTCTTCGGAACTTCCCAGCTGTCCCAGTTCATGGACCAGAACAACCCGCTCTCGGGTCTGACCCACAAGCGCCGCCTGTCCGCGCTTGGCCCGGGTGGTCTGTCCCGTGACCGTGCCGGCATGGAAGTTCGTGACGTGCACCCGTCCCACTACGGACGTATGTGCCCCATCGAAACTCCTGAAGGCCCGAACATTGGTCTGATCGGTTCGCTGGCTTCCTACGGACGCATCAACCCGTTCGGTTTCATCGAAACCCCGTACCGCCTTGTCGCCGAGGGTGTCGTCTCCGATGAGGTCAAGTACCTCACGGCCGACGACGAAGCCGAGGTCCTGATCGCACAGGCCAACGCACCGCTCGACGAGAACAAGCGTTTCGCGGAAGAGACCGTCCTGGTCCGTGCCCGCGGTGGTGGAGGCGAGCCTGTGCTGGTTCCCGCCGCCGACGTCGAGTTCATGGACGTTTCCCCGCGCCAGATGGTGTCTGTGGCTACCGCCCTGATCCCGTTCCTCGAGCATGACGATGCCAACCGTGCACTCATGGGTGCCAACATGCAGCGCCAGGCCGTGCCGCTGGTCCGTTCCGAGGCACCGTTCGTCGGTACCGGCATGGAGCGCGCCGCAGCCGTCGACGCCGGTGACGTTGTCATCGCCAAGAAGGCCGGTGTGGTTACCGAGGTCTCCGCTGAGCTGGTCATCATGCTCAACGACGACGGTACGGAAACCAACTACCGCATCAACAAGTTCGCCCGTTCCAACCAGGGCAACTGCTACAACCACCGTGTCCTGGTAAGCGAAGGCCAGCGCCTGGAGGTCGGCGGCATCATCGCTGACGGCCCGGCAACGGACCAGGGCGAGCTCGCCCTCGGTAAGAACCTGCTCGTGGCATTCATGTCATGGGAAGGCCACAACTTCGAGGATGCCATCATCCTCTCCCAGCGCATCGTGGCCGAGGACGTCCTGTCCTCGATCCACATCGAGGAGCACGAGATCGATGCCCGCGACACCAAGCTTGGTGCCGAGGAAATCACCCGTGACATCCCGAACGTGTCTGAGGAAGTCCTGGCAGGCCTGGACGAGCGCGGCATCATCCACATCGGTGCCGAGGTTGAGGCCGGCGACATCCTGGTCGGTAAGGTCACCCCCAAGGGCGAGACCGAGCTGACCCCGGAAGAGCGCCTGCTGCGCGCCATCTTCGGTGAGAAGTCCCGCGAAGTGCGCGACACCTCCCTGAAGGTGCCGCACGGCGAGTCCGGCACCGTGATCGGTGTCCGCGTCTTCGACCGCGACAACGACGACGAGCTGCCCCCGGGCGTCAACCAGCTGGTGCGCGTCTACGTCGCTGCCAAGCGCAAGATCACCGACGGCGACAAGCTTGCCGGCCGCCACGGCAACAAGGGTGTTATCTCCAAGATCCTTCCGATCGAGGACATGCCCTTCCTTGCCGACGGCACCCCCGTTGATATCGTCCTGAACCCGCTGGGTGTTCCGGGCCGCATGAACGTCGGCCAGGTGCTGGAAACGCACCTCGGCTGGGTTGCCAAGACCGGCTGGAAGATCGAGGGCGAGCCCGAGTGGGTCAAGCAGCTGCCGAACCTGCCGCGCGAGAGTGGCCAGACCACTGTGGCGACGCCGGTCTTCGACGGTGCGCGTGAAGAGGAAATCACGGGCCTGCTCGATTCCACCAACGTCACCCGCGACGGCGACCGCCTGATCAACTCTTCCGGCAAGACCCGTCTGTTCGACGGCCGCTCCGGCGAGCCGTTCCCGGATCCGATCTCGGTCGGCTACATGTACATCCTGAAGCTCCACCACCTGGTGGACGACAAGATCCACGCCCGCTCCACCGGCCCGTACTCCATGATCACGCAGCAGCCGCTGGGTGGTAAGGCACAGTTCGGTGGCCAGCGCTTCGGTGAAATGGAAGTGTGGGCGCTCGAAGCTTACGGCGCCGCGTACACGCTCCAGGAACTGCTGACGATCAAGTCGGATGATATCCACGGTCGTGTGAAGGTCTACGAAGCCATCGTCAAGGGCGAGAACATCCCCGAGCCGGGCGTTCCTGAGTCCTTCAAGGTCTTGATCAAGGAAATGCAGTCGCTGTGCCTGAACGTGGAAGTGCTTTCCACGGACGGAACCACAATTGAAATGCGTGACTCTGATGACGCAGTCTTCACGGCTGCGGAAGAACTGGGCATCGATCTGTCTCGTGCAGAGCCCAGTTCCGTAGAAGAGGTTTAGCAGGGGGTTTACGACGGCGGGTTCGCACTCGCCGTCGTAAGCCACCTCCCTCTTCCCGTAACCCAAGACTTCAGAATTTAGAGAACAAGAGAGAACAGGGACCATATGTCCAGCGAATCCTCCTTCGGCCTCATGCAGATCGGCCTCGCCACCGCGGAAGACATCCGTGGCTGGTCGTACGGCGAGGTTAAGAAGCCGGAAACCATCAACTACCGCACGCTCAAGCCCGAGAAGGACGGCCTCTTCTGCGAGAAGATCTTCGGCCCGTCCCGCGACTGGGAATGCTACTGCGGTAAGTACAAGCGCGTGCGCTTCAAGGGCATCATCTGCGAGCGGTGTGGCGTTGAGGTCACCCGTGCGAAGGTCCGCCGTGAGCGCATGGGCCATATCGAACTCGCCGCCCCGGTCACGCACATCTGGTACTTCAAGGGTGTTCCCTCCCGCCTGGGCTACCTCCTTGACCTGGCACCGAAGGACCTCGAAAAGGTCATCTACTTCGCCGCCTACATGATCACGAGCGTCGACGCCGACAGCCGCCACGAAGAACTGCCCAACCTCCAGGTTGAGCACGACATCGAGAAGAAGCAGCTGATCGACAACCGCGACTCGGACATCGCCACGATCGCCCGCGACCTTGAGAACGAGCTTGCCCGTCTCGAAGGCGAAGGCGCGAAGGCTGCCGACAAGAAGAAGGCCCGCGACTCCGCTGACCGCCAGATGGCGAACGTCCGCAAGCGTGCCGACGCCGAAATCGAGCGCCTCGAGCAGGTCTGGGACCGCTTCAAGAACCTCAAGGTCGCCGACCTCGAAGGTGACGAAGGCCTGTACCGCGAACTGCGCGACCGCTACGGCATGTACTTCGAAGGCTCCATGGGTGCCGAGGCCATCAAGAAGCGTCTTGAGAACTTCGACATGCAGGCCGAGTCGGACATGCTGCGCGACATCATCGCCAACGGCAAGGGCCAGCGCAAGACCCGTGCCCTGAAGCGGCTCAAGGTGGTCAACGCGTTCCTGACGACCAACAACAGCCCGCTCGGCATGGTGCTGGACGCCGTCCCGGTGATCCCGCCGGAACTGCGCCCGATGGTCCAGCTGGACGGTGGCCGCTTCGCGACCTCCGACCTCAACGACCTCTACCGCCGCGTGATCAACCGCAACAACCGCCTCAAGCGCCTGCTTGACCTCGGTGCTCCGGAGATCATCGTCAACAACGAGAAGCGCATGCTTCAGGAAGCTGTTGACAGCCTCTTCGACAACGGCCGCCGCGGCCGTCCGGTCACCGGACCGGGCAACCGTCCGCTGAAGTCCCTGAGCGACATGCTCAAGGGCAAGCAGGGCCGTTTCCGCCAGAACCTCCTCGGCAAGCGCGTCGACTACTCCGGCCGTTCGGTCATCGTCGTCGGCCCGCAGCTGAAGCTGCACCAGTGTGGTCTGCCCAAGCAGATGGCCCTGGAGCTCTTCAAGCCGTTCGTGATGAAGCGCCTGGTGGACCTCAACCACGCCCAGAACATCAAGTCGGCCAAGCGCATGGTGGAGCGTTACCGTCCGCAGGTCTGGGACGTCCTCGAAGAGATCATCACCGAGCACCCCGTGCTGCTGAACCGTGCACCTACCCTGCACCGTCTCGGTATCCAGGCGTTCGAGCCGCAGCTTGTTGAAGGCAAGGCAATCCAGCTGCACCCGCTGGTTTGTGGCGCTTTCAACGCCGACTTCGACGGCGACCAGATGGCAGTCCACCTGCCGCTGAGCCCCGAGGCCCAGGCCGAGGCCCGCATCCTGATGCTCTCCTCGAACAACATCCTGAAGCCGTCTGACGGCCGCCCGGTGACCCTGCCGTCGCAGGATATGATCATCGGTCTCTACCACCTGACCACCAAGCGTGTCGGTTCAGCTGGCGAAGGCCGGATCTTCTCCTCGGTCGCGGAAGCCATCATGGCCTACGACCTTCACGAGCTGCACCTGAACTCCAAGGTCAAGATCCGGCTCGAGGGCTTCGTGCCCTACGCCGGCTGGGAAGCCCCGGAGGGCTGGGAGCCCGGTCAGATGGCACTGGTCGAGACCTCCCTCGGCCAGGTCATCTTCAACCAGACGCTGCCCGCGGATTACCCGTGGGTTGAGGATGTTGCCGACAAGGGCGAGCTGTCCCGGATCGTCAACGACCTCGCCGAGCGCTACCCGAAGGTGATCACGGCGGCAACGCTGGACAACCTGAAGGATGCCGGTTTCTACTGGGCCACCCGCTCCGGCGTGACCGTTGCCATCTCCGACATCGAGGTGCCCACGGACAAGCCGCGGATCCTCGCCGGTTACGAGACCATGGCCGCCAAGATCCAGGGCCAGTACGACAAGGGCCTGATCGACGACGACGAGCGTCGCCAGGAACTGATCGAGATCTGGAACAAGGCAACGAACGAGATCGCCCAGGCGATGCGTGACAGCCTGTCCCCGATGAACACGATCAACCGCATGGTGTCCTCGGGCGCACGTGGTAACTGGATGCAGGTCCGTCAGATCGCGGGTATCCGTGGCCTGGTGGCCAACCCTAAGGGTGAAATCATCCCGCGTCCGATCAAGTCCTCCTACCGCGAGGGCCTCTCGGTGCTGGAATACTTCATCGCCACGCACGGTGCCCGTAAGGGTCTGGCTGACACCGCCCTGCGTACCGCCAACTCGGGTTACCTGACCCGTCGTCTGGTGGACGTGTCGCAGGACGTCATTGTCCGCGAAGAGGACTGCGGTACCGAGCGCGGCCTGATGACCGCCATCGCGGTGGCCGACGCCAACGGCGTCCTCGTCCTGGACGAGAACGTCGAGAACAGCGCCTACGCCCGCACCCTGGCCGTCGACGTCGTCGACTCCAAGGGCAAGGTCCTGGCAGCTGCCGGCACCGACTGCGGCGACGTCGTCATTGCCGAACTGTTCGCAGCCGGCATCACCGAGGTCAAGGTCCGCTCCGTACTCACCTGTGAGTCCAGCGTCGGCACCTGCGCCCTGTGCTACGGCCGTTCGCTGGCCACTGGCAAGACCGTCGACATCGGTGAGGCCGTGGGCATCATTGCCGCGCAGTCCATCGGTGAGCCGGGTACCCAGCTGACCATGCGTACGTTCCACACCGGTGGTGCTGTTTCCGCCAGCGGTGGCGACGACATCACCCAGGGTCTGCCCCGTATCCAGGAGCTCTTCGAAGCCCGTACTCCGAAGGGTGTCGCACCGATTGCTGAAGCAGCCGGCCGCATCACCATCGAAGAGTCCGAGCGCCAGATGCGCCTGGTCATCACCCCGGATGACGGATCTGAAGAGATCGCCTACCCGGTGCTGCGCCGTTCACGTCTTCTCATCGAAGACGGCGATCACGTCAGCGTTGGCCAGAAGCTCATCAACGGCCCGGTCGACCCCAAGCAGGTGCTGCGCATCATGGGTCCCCGTGCCGCGCAGAAGTTCCTGGTGGACGAAGTCCAGGGCGTGTACCGCAGCCAGGGCATCGGTATCCACGACAAGCACGTCGAGGTTATCGTCCGCCAGATGCTGCGCCGCGTCACGGTCATCGAGTCCGGCGAATCGGATCTGCTGCCCGGCGAGCTCGCCGAACGCAGCCGTTTCGAAGAGGCCAACCGCCGCGTTGTGTCCGAGGGCAAGACGCCGGCATCCGGGCGTCCCGAGCTCATGGGCATCACCAAGGCGTCCCTGGCGACCGAGTCCTGGCTGTCCGCAGCTTCCTTCCAGGAGACCACCCGCGTCCTGACGCAGGCGGCCATGGAAGGCAAGAGCGATCCGCTGCTCGGCCTCAAGGAAAACGTCATCATCGGTAAGCTCATCCCGGCCGGCACGGGTCTCCCGCGCTACACCGAGGTCACCGTGGAACCCACTGAAGAAGCAAAGGCCAACCTGTTCACCGGCCCCAGCGCATTCAGTGACTTCTCCTACGACTCGCTGGGCGGCGACGGAGCTCCCGAGTTCCACGCCATCCCGCTGGATGACTACGATCTCGGCAGCGACTTCCGCTGAGCTGAGTGACTGACAGGCCCCGTTCCCACCTCGGTGGGGGCGGGGCCTTTCCAGTGGTAAAACCCCGCCGATTAAGGGCTGGGACCCGTCCGTGTTAGACTTGAGACTAATTGTTATTGTGGCAGTGGATGAGTGCGCCGGTTTGAGCCAGACAGCTTGCAGCTGAAAGGTTCAACCAGGACGACGTTTCCGGTTTGCAGGGTTCTTGTGCAACGTATGCCACATTTTCGCATGCCTAGGGGCAGTTCGGGTCGAAAGTCCTTGGACCCCGGCGTGCGGTCCGACTATTAAGGCTTCGCCTCAGCTGCTCTGGAGAGAACTTCAAAGCTCGGGCGGCGAGGCGCAGCGACAAGAGAGCGGCCGCCAACGGCCGCTCCGGATAAAACGGAGAACACGAGAGTGCCTACGATTAACCAGCTGGTCCGCAAGGGCCGCACGCCTAAGGTCAAAAAGACCAAGGCTCCCGCGCTTAACGGCAGCCCGATGCGCCGCGGTGTTTGCACCCGCGTTTACACGACGACCCCGAAGAAGCCGAACTCGGCTCTGCGTAAGGTTGCTCGCGTACGCCTCAACGGCGGCATTGAAGTCACCGCATACATCCCCGGTGTGGGCCACAACCTGCAGGAGCACTCCATTGTGCTCGTCCGCGGCGGCCGCGTGAAGGACCTTCCGGGTGTCCGCTACAAGATCGTCCGTGGCGCCCTCGATACCCAGGGTGTCAAGAACCGTAAGCAGGCTCGCAGCCGCTACGGCGCAAAGATGGAGAAGAAGTAATATGCCTCGCAAGGGTCCGGCCCCCAAGCGGCCGCTAGTTCTAGATCCCGTTTACGGCTCCCCGCTGGTCACCCAGCTCATCAACAAGGTGCTGGTTGACGGCAAGAAGTCCACCGCAGAGCGCATCGTTTACGGTGCACTCGAGGGTGCTCGCGCCAAGTCCGGCGGCGACCCCGTTGCAGCCCTCAAGAAGGCCATGGAGAACGTCAAGCCTTCGCTTGAGGTCCGCTCCCGCCGTGTTGGTGGCGCCACCTACCAGGTCCCCGTTGAGGTCAAGCCGGGCCGTTCCACGGCCCTCGCCCTCCGCTGGCTGGTTGGCTACTCCAAGGCCCGCCGCGAAAAGACCATGACCGAGCGCCTCCAGAACGAAATCCTGGATGCCTCGAACGGTCTCGGTGCCGCTGTGAAGCGTCGCGAAGACACCCACAAGATGGCCGAGTCCAACAAGGCCTTCGCACACTACCGCTGGTAATACTTCCCGGACGCCGCCGGCTCGACTGAGCCGGCGGCGAACGTGCAGTCCATCCGAAAGGGAGACACCGTGGCACAGGACGTGCTTACCGACCTTAGCAAGGTCCGCAATATCGGCATCATGGCCCACATCGATGCCGGCAAGACCACTACTACCGAGCGCATCCTCTTCTACACGGGTGTGAACCACAAGATCGGCGAAACGCACGACGGCGCTTCGACGACTGACTGGATGGAACAGGAAAAGGAACGCGGCATCACCATCACGTCTGCCGCCGTGACCTGCTTCTGGGAAAACAACCAGATCAACATCATCGACACCCCCGGCCACGTTGACTTCACGGTCGAGGTTGAGCGCTCCCTGCGCGTCCTCGACGGCGCAGTCGCCGTGTTCGACGGCAAGGAAGGCGTGGAGCCGCAGTCCGAGACTGTTTGGCGCCAGGCTGACAAGTACAACGTTCCGCGCATCTGCTTCGTCAACAAGATGGACAAGCTCGGCGCTGACTTCTACTTCACCGTCGACACCATCATCAGCCGCCTCGGTGCCAAGCCGCTCGTCATGCAGCTGCCGATCGGCGCCGAGAACGACTTCATCGGCGTCGTCGACCTCCTTTACATGCGTTCGCTGGTCTGGCCCGGCGACGCCAAGGGTGACGTCACCATGGGTGCCAAGTACGAGATCCGCGAGATCCCGGCTGACCTCCAGGCGAAGGCCGAAGAGTACCGCGCAACGCTCATTGAGACCGTTGCCGAGTCCTCCGAGGAACTCATGGAGAAGTACCTTGAGGGCGAAGAGATCAGCATCGATGAGCTCAAGGCCGGCATCCGCAAGATGACGATCAACTCTGAGATCTACCCGGTCTTCTGTGGTTCTGCATTCAAGAACCGCGGCGTTCAGCCCATGCTCGACGCTGTGGTGGACTACCTGCCGAACCCGCTCGACGTCCCGCCGATGATCGGTCACGATCCCCGCGACGAAGAGAAGGAGCTTACCCGTAAGCCCTCCTCTGAAGAGCCCTTCTCCGCACTGGCGTTCAAGATCGCCGCGCACCCCTTCTTCGGCCAGCTGACCTTCGTCCGCGTGTACTCCGGTCACGTGGAAGCAGGCTCGCAGGTGGTCAACTCCACCAAGGGCAAGAAGGAGCGCATCGGCAAGCTGTTCCAGATGCACGCCAACAAGGAAATGCCCGTCGAGGGCGCTACCGCCGGCCACATCTACGCAGCGATCGGCCTCAAGGACACCACCACGGGCGACACCCTGTGCGATCCGGCCAACCAGATTGTCCTCGAGTCCATGAGCTTCCCGGAGCCCGTGATCTCGGTTGCGATCGAGCCGAACACGAAGGGTGACCAGGAGAAGCTCTCCACGGCCATCCAGAAGCTCTCCGCTGAGGACCCGACCTTCCAGGTCTCCCTCAACGAGGACACCGGCCAGACCATCATCGCCGGCATGGGCGAGCTCCACCTGGACATCCTGGTGGACCGCATGCGCCGCGAATTCAAGGTCGAGGCAAACGTTGGCAAGCCGCAGGTTGCTTACCGCGAAACCATCAAGCGTGCTGTAGAGCGTCACGACTACACGCACAAGAAGCAGACCGGTGGTTCCGGCCAGTTCGCAAAGATCCAGATCGCGATCGAGCCGCTGGACACCTCAGGTGGCGAGCTGTACGAGTTCGAGAACAAGGTCACCGGTGGCCGCGTTCCGCGCGAGTACATCCCGTCGGTCGACGCCGGCATCCAGGATGCGCTTAACGACGGCGTCCTGGCCGGTTACCCGGTTGTCGGCATCAAGGCGACGCTGATTGACGGCGCTTACCACGATGTTGACTCCTCGGAAATGGCGTTCAAGATCGCCGGCCGTATGGCTTTCAAGGAAGCCGCACGCAAGGCGAACCCTGTCCTGCTCGAACCGCTGATGGATGTCGAGGTCCGCACCCCTGAGGAATACATGGGTGAAGTTATCGGTGACCTCAACTCCCGCCGTGGCCAGATGCAGTCCATGGAAGATGCCCAGGGCGTCAAGGTTATTCGCGCACACGTCCCACTGTCCGGCATGTTCGGCTACATCGGTGATCTGCGCTCGAAGACCCAGGGCCGCGCTGTGTACTCCATGACGTTCAACAGCTACGCCGAGGTCCCGAAGGCAGTCGCCGACGAGATCATCCAGAAGAACCGCGGCGAGTAGTCTTCTAGACGCCTCGCAGCAACAAGAAACTCGGGTGCGTCTCCGCCAGCGGAGACACATCTGGTGCAAGTGGCCGGACTCCGGTCAGCTGTAGTCCGGCCGGGCCGGAGTTCGGCCGCCTGCACGAACAGGCTCTAGGCACTAGCATTAGTACCTGAATCTGCAATTTCATCAATCCAAAGCCCCCCAAGTAGACTTACTGGAGTTTCTGCCGCGACAAGCGCGGCCGAAGGGTAAGTCAATTTGAAAACGTTCTAGGAGGAACCTGTGGCAAAGGCAAAGTTCGAGCGGACTAAGCCGCACGTTAACATCGGTACCATTGGTCACGTTGACCACGGTAAGACGACGCTGACGGCCGCCATTTCCAAGGTGCTGTACGACAAGTACCCGACTCTCAACGAGAAGCGTGACTTCGCGTCGATTGACTCTGCTCCCGAAGAGCGTCAGCGCGGCATTACCATCAACATCTCCCACGTTGAGTACCAGACCGAGAAGCGCCACTACGCACACGTAGACGCTCCGGGTCACGCTGACTACATCAAGAACATGATCACCGGCGCTGCTCAGATGGACGGTGCAATCCTCGTGGTTGCCGCCACTGACGGCCCGATGGCTCAGACCCGCGAGCACGTTCTGCTCGCCCGCCAGGTTGGCGTTCCCTACCTGCTGGTCGCGCTGAACAAGGCTGACATGGTTGACGACGAAGAGCTCCTCGACCTCGTTGAAATGGAAGTTCGCGAGCTGCTCAGCTCGCAGGGCTTCGATGGCGACGAGGCTCCGGTTGTTCGCGTTTCCGGCCTGAAGGCCCTCGAAGGCGACCCCGTCTGGGTCAAGTCCGTTGAGGACCTCATGGCTGCTGTCGACGAGTCCGTTCCGGACCCCGTACGTGACCGTGACAAGCCCTTCCTGATGCCGATCGAAGATGTCTTCACGATCACCGGCCGTGGCACCGTTGTTACGGGCCGCGCCGAGCGTGGAACCCTCGCCATCAACTCCGAGGTCGAGATCGTCGGCATCCGCCCGGTCCAGAAGACCACGGTTACCGGTATCGAGATGTTCCACAAGCAGCTCGACGAAGCATGGGCCGGCGAGAACTGTGGCCTACTGCTCCGCGGTCTGAAGCGCGACGATGTCGAGCGTGGCCAGGTTGTCGTCAAGCCGGGTTCCATCACCCCGCACACCGACTTCGAGGCTAACGTCTACATCCTCTCCAAGGACGAAGGCGGACGTCACAACCCGTTCTACTCCAACTACCGCCCGCAGTTCTACTTCCGCACCACGGACGTAACCGGCGTTATCACCCTGCCGGAAGGCACGGAAATGGTTATGCCCGGCGACAACACTGAGATGACCGTTGCGCTCATCCAGCCGATCGCAATGGAAGAGGGCCTCGGCTTCGCTATCCGCGAAGGCGGCCGCACCGTTGGTTCAGGACGCGTCACCAAGATCATCAAGTAATTACTTGCCGATCTGATGCTTTGCCCCTGATCAGCCAGCCGTCTGGCAGCTGAGAAGAGGATCGGGAACAGCCCCGCTGCACTTGCAGCGGGGCTGTTCCTTTTAAGTTCCTGATACCTTTGCAGGAAGGGAAGGGAGCTCACCATGGGCTGGTTCATTTTTCTGTTGATCGCCGCCGCGGTCGTCGTCGCGTTCTTTTGGGCGAAGAGGCACTTCCGCCAGGAGATCGAGCGCGCCAAGCGCATCAATAGGTCCAACCGCAACCAGTAGCAGCGGCCGGGCGGGGCTCAGGCCCGGCGTGCCCGCGCGAGGGCCTGGTACCAGTAGTACGAGTCTTTCGGCGTGCGCTTGAGGCTCGTGAAATCGACGTGCACCAGGCCGAAGCGCTGCGAGTAGCCGGCCGCCCATTCGAAGTTGTCCATCAGCGTCCAGACGTAATAGCCGAGCAGTTCGACGTCGTGGGCCACGCCCCCGGGGGAGGTCGCCTCCACCGCCTGGCTGAGATGTGCGGCGAGATAGCTGATCCGGCCGGCATCGGGAATGGGGCCGGTGACGTGGTCCGGTTCGGGGAAGCTCGCCCCGCTCTCGGTGATGTAGAGCGGCGGCAGCGAGGACCCGTACCGGTCCTTCAGCTCCCGGAGCAGGATCCCCAGGTGGTCAGGAGCGACCGGCCAGCCGAATCCTGTGCGTTCATACTCCGGGAACGCGGCCATGTGGAACGGGACTTTCAGCATCGCCTCCGCGGTTGCCGAGGGGCTGTCGACGCCGCGTCCCGTGGCCACCTTGACGGGGTAGTAATAGTTCAGGCCGTAGAAATCCAGCGGCTGGTGGATCGTGGCCAGGTCCGCGTCGCTGATGCTCCGCATTGAACGGAACCACGGCCGGGCGATCAGCGGCAGCCGGGGAAAACGGCCCAGGAGGATCGGGTCAGCGTAGAGCCGGTTCAGCACGAAGTCGAACACCCTGGCCAGCATCCTGTCTGTTGGCGAACCGGAAGCAGGCCGGACGGGGGAATGCAGGTTCGTGACCCCGACGGCGCCGGCGACGCCCTCCGCGCGCAGCGCCTGAACCGCCAGCCCGTGCCCCAGGAGCTGATGCCGCACCGACGGCAGGGCATCGAAGAGCAGGCCGCGGCCGGGTGCGTGGACGCCCAGGGCGTAGCCGTTGAGGGTAACCGAGGCGGGCTCGTTCAGCGTCACCCACTGCGCCACGCGGTCGCCGAGCCGCTTGCCGGCGGCCGCGCTGTACTCGGCGAACCGTTCCGCCGTCGAACGGTTCATCCAGCCGCCCCGGTGCTCGAGGGGCAGCGGCGTATCCCAGTGGTAGAGAGTGGCCATGGGGGAGATGCCGGCGGCGAGGAGCCGGTCGATCAGGCGGTCGTAGAAGTCCAGCCCGGCCGCATTGAAGCGGCCGCTGCCCTCGGGCTGGACCCGCGGCCACGAGATCGAAAAGCGGTAGGAATCGATCCCGAGATCCCGCATCAGTTCGATGTCTTCCTCGGCGCGGTTGTAGTGGTCGCAGGCCACGGCGGGGGAGTGCCCGTGCAGGATGTTGCCGGGCTTTTCGGCAAAGGCGTCCCAGCCGGAGGGGCCGCGGCCGCCGGCGGCAAGGCTGCCCTCGATCTGGAATGCCGCGGAGGAGACACCCAGGGTGAATCCCGGGCTCAGGCGTGCGGCGAGGGCCTGAACTGCTACAGAGTCCTGCACAGTCATGCCCCTATCATCCATTCGACGGCGATTCAGGACAATGGCCCTCCGGCAGTGATTGCACCGCCGTGCAGAGGGGCTGATTCGCTTCTGCCCGCAAATTCCGGCATACTAGATGAGTTGTTCAAGCGCTCTTTCGCGTCCCGATCCGGATAATGCCGGATGCCAGGGTCCAAGTAAGAGACCAAACATAACCCACTCCCCATGGAATTGCGGACGCGTACGTGTGAAAACATGCGACACGCCCGACCGCGGGGGTCGGTTGCGTCGGCAGGTTGAGGAACCCGGATCTTTCCGGATTCAGCTTGTGCGGCGGGTGGTAGTCACGACTTCAAATGCTTCGGCAGCCATACAACTAGTAAGTGAACAGGGCAGCCCTAATCAGGGGAAGCACAGACTGAAAGAGAGTCAGGCGACATGGCGGGACAAAAAATCCGCATCCGGCTGAAGTCATATGACCACGAGGTCATTGACGTTTCAGCACGGAAGATCGTTGAGACGGTCACGCGCGCAGGCGCAACTGTAGTTGGCCCCGTGCCGCTGCCGACGGAGAAGAACGTTTACTGCGTTATTCGCTCTCCGCACAAGTACAAGGACAGCCGCGAGCACTTCGAAATGCGCACGCACAAGCGTCTTATCGACATCATCGACCCCACGCCCAAGGCTGTTGATTCGCTCATGCGTCTCGACCTGCCGGCCGACGTGAACATCGAAATCAAGCTGTAGGGAGGTGCTGAGAGACTATGACCGCAACCCGTAACGTAAAGGGCCTGCTGGGCACGAAGCTCGGCATGACCCAGGTCTGGGACGAGAACAACAAGCTCATCCCCGTCACTGTGGTCCAGGCTGACTCGAACGTCATCACGCAGCTGCGCAACGCAGAAACTGATGGCTATGTCGCCGTTCAGATCGGCTACGGCCAGATCGATCCCCGCAAGGTCACCAAGCCGCTGGCTGGTCACTTTGAAAAGGCAGGCGTCACGCCTCGCCGCCACGTCGTAGAACTGCGCACTGCAGATGCTGACTCTTACGAGCTGGGCCAGGAGCTCTCCGTAGAGCTCTTCGAAGCCGGCCAGAAGATCGACGTCGTTGGCACCACCAAGGGTAAGGGCTTCGCCGGTGTTATGAAGCGTCACGGCTTCCACGGCGTTGGAGCTTCCCACGGTGCCCACAAGAACCACCGTAAGCCCGGTTCAATCGGTGGCGCATCCACCCCGAGCCGCGTCTTCAAGGGCATGAAAATGGCCGGCCGCATGGGCGCCGTTCGTCACACCACGCTGAACCTCACGGTCCACGCGGTTGACGTCGAGAAGTCGCTGCTCCTGATCAAGGGCGCCGTTCCCGGCGCCCGCGGCCAGGTCGTACTCGTACGCACCGCCGTGAAGGGAGCCTAGTTCAATGACTAGCACTGTCAAGGTTGACCTGCCTGCAGAGATCTTCGACGTACAGACCAACGTGCCGCTGCTGCACCAGGTCGTCGTTGCCCAGCTCGCTGCTGCTCGCCAGGGTACCCACAAGACCAAGACCCGCGCCGAGGTTTCCGGTGCAGGTCGCAAGCCGTTCAAGCAGAAGGGCACCGGCCGCGCCCGTCAGGGTTCCATCCGTGCTCCTCACATGACCGGTGGTGGCGTTGTCCACGGCCCCACGCCGCGTGACTACAGCCAGCGCACCCCCAAGAAGATGATTGCTGCTGCACTGCGCGGCGCACTCTCGGACCGCGCCCGCAACGGCCGCGTCCACGTCGTTGCTGACCTGGTTGCCGGCTCCACGCCGTCCTCCAAGGAAGCACTGGCAACCCTGCGCGGAGTTTCCGAGCGCAAGAACCTGCTCGTTGTCATTGAGCGCGCCAACGATGTTGCTGCACTGTCCGTGCGCAACCTCGAGGAAGTTCACGTTCTGTACGCAGACCAGCTGAACACCTACGACGTTCTCGTTTCCGACGACGTAGTCTTCACCAAGGCTGCCTACGAAGCATTCGTTGCTGACAAGGTTGCAAAGAACGAGGAGGATGCCAAGTGAGTGCAGCCACCATCAAAGACCCGCGCGACGTCGTGCTTGCACCCGTTGTCTCGGAAAAGAGCTACGGCCTGATCGACGAGGGCAAGTACACCTTCCTGGTGGACCCCCGCTCGAACAAGACCGAGATCAAGCTGGCCGTGGAGAAGATTTTCTCCGTCAAGGTCGAATCGATCAACACCATCAACCGTGCCGGTAAGCGCAAGCGCACCAAATTCGGCTGGGGTACCCGCAAGAACACCAAGCGTGCAATTGTGAGCCTCAAAGAAGGCACTATCGACATCTTCGGCGGTCCGCTTTCATAGCGGAGACCACTTTAACGAGGAAATAAATTATGGGAATCCGTAAATACAAGCCGACTACCCCGGGCCGTCGCGGCTCGAGCGTAGCGGACTTCACTGAAATCACGCGGTCGACGCCGGAAAAGTCGTTGGTACGTCCCCTCCCGAAAAAGGGTGGCCGTAACAACTCCGGTAAGATCACGACCCGTCACAAGGGTGGTGGACACAAGCGCCAGTACCGTCTGATCGACTTCCGTCGCCACGACAAGGACGGCGTCAACGCCCGCGTTGCCGAAATCGAGTACGACCCGAACCGCACGGCTCGGATCGCCCTCCTGCACTACGTTGATGGCACCAAGCGTTACATCATCGCCCCGAACAAGCTGTCCCAGGGCGACTTCGTAGAGGCCGGCGCCGACGCTGACATCAAGCCCGGCAACAACCTTCCGCTGCGCAACATCCCGGTCGGTACCGTAATCCACGCAGTCGAACTGCGTCCGGGTGGCGGCGCCAAGATGGGCCGCTCCGCCGGCGCATCGATCCAGCTCGTTGCAAAGGAAGGCCGTTTCGCCCAGCTGCGTCTGCCTTCCGGCGAAATCCGCAACGTTGACGTGCGCTGCCGCGCAACCGTCGGCGAGGTCGGCAACGCCGAGCAGTCGAACATCAACTGGGGCAAGGCCGGCCGTATGCGGTGGAAGGGCGTTCGCCCGACCGTCCGTGGTGTCGCCATGAACCCGGTTGACCACCCCCACGGTGGTGGCGAGGGTAAGACGTCCGGTGGACGTCACCCCGTCAACCCGAACGGTAAGCGCGAAGGCCGCACCCGCCGTCCCAACAAAGAGAGCGACAAGCTTATTGTTCGTCGCCGTCGTACTGGCAAGAACAAGCGATAGGAGCCTGGACACATGCCACGCAGCCTGAAAAAAGGTCCTTTCGTTGACCAGCACCTCTTTGTAAAGGTAGCCAGGGAAAACGAAAAGGGCACCAAGAACGTCATCAAGACCTGGTCCCGCCGTTCGATGATCGTCCCCGACATGCTCGGCCACACGATCGCCGTACACGACGGACGCAAGCACATCCCCGTGTTTGTCACTGAGTCGATGGTCGGGCACAAGCTCGGCGAATTCGCTCCCACGCGGACATTCCGCGGCCATGTCAAGGACGACCGTAAGGGCAAGCGCCGCTAGGCGCCTGCACTTACGTCAAAGACGAGAGAAGGAAAGCAATGGAAGCCAAGGCAATTGCGCGTCACATCCGCGTAACGCCTATGAAGGCCCGGCGCGTCGTCAACCTTGTTCGTGGTAAGCAAGCGAATGAGGCTCTGGCAATTCTGAAGTTTGCCCCCCAGGCAGCTTCGGAGCCGGTATTCAAGGTAGTTCAGTCGGCAATCTCCAACGCCCGGGTCCTCGCGGACCGCGACGGCGTGGCGTTTGACGAAGGTGACCTCATCATCAGCGAAGCGTTTGTTGATGAAGGCCCGACCATGAAGCGGTTCCAGCCGCGAGCCCAGGGTCGTGCATTTCAGATCAAGAAGCGCACGAGCCACATCACCGTGGTAGTCGCTACCCCGGAGAAAGAGGAGGCTCGCTAAGTGGGACAGAAAGTTAACCCGCACGGGTTCCGACTCGGCATCACCACCGATCACGTATCGCACTGGTTCGCCGACAGCACCAAGGCCGGCCAGCGGTACAAGGACTTCGTTCGCGAAGACATCCGTATCCGCCAGCTCATGTCCACGGGCATGGAGCGCGCCGGTATCGCCAAGGTCGAAATCGAGCGCACCCGCGACCGTGTCCGCGTGGATATCCACACGGCACGTCCGGGCATCGTCATCGGCCGCCGCGGCGCTGAAGCAGACCGCATCCGCGGCGAGCTTGAGAAGCTCACGGGCAAGCAGGTTCAGCTGAACATCCTCGAGGTCAAGAACCCCGAGATGGAAGCCCAGCTTGTTGCCCAGGGCGTTGCAGAGCAGCTGACTTCCCGCGTGGCTTTCCGCCGTGCGATGAAGAAGGCCATGCAGTCCGCACAGCGCGCCGGTGCCAAGGGCATCCGGATCGCTTGCTCGGGTCGACTGGGCGGCGCAGAAATGTCCCGCTCGGAGTTCTACCGCGAAGGCCGTGTGCCCCTGCACACCCTGCGTGCGAACATCGACTACGGCTTCTACGAGGCCAAGACCACCTTCGGCCGCATCGGCGTGAAGGTCTGGATCTACAAGGGCGACGTCACTGCCAAGGAACTGGCTCAGCAGGCAGCTGCTGCTCCGTCCCGTGGCCGTGCCGGCGACCGCCCGGGCCGCCCGGGTGGCGCCGACCGTGGTGACCGCCGCCGTCGTCCCGACCGCCCCGCAGCCGAGGCAGCACCTGCCGCCGAAGCTCCGGCTGTCGAAGCCGGTGCCGCAGGCACGGCACAGTCAGTAGAAGGAGGACAGGCTTAAATGCTTATCCCACGTCGAGTCAAGCACCGTAAGCAGCACCACCCGGGTCGTTCCGGCGCTGCTACGGGCGGCACCCAGGTCTCCTTCGGTGAGTGGGGCATCCAGGCGCTGAGCCCGGCCTACGTCACGAACCGTCAGATCGAGTCTGCCCGTATCGCGATGACCCGCCACATCAAGCGTGGCGGAAAGGTCTGGATCAACATTTACCCGGACCGTCCGCTGACGAAGAAGCCGGCCGAAACCCGCATGGGTTCCGGTAAGGGTTCTCCGGAATGGTGGGTCTCAAACGTCAAGCCGGGCCGGGTTCTCTTCGAACTCTCCGGTGTCAGTGAAGAGGTAGCTCGCGAGGCCCTGCGCCTGGCAATCCACAAGCTGCCGTTGAAGGCACGCATTGTGCGTCGCGAAGGTGGTGAGTAGAAATGGCAGTAGGATCCAAGGAACTTGCATCCGCACAGCTGGACGGTTTCGACAACGAGCGTCTCGTTGAAGAACTCCGCAAGGCCAAGGAAGAGCTGTTCAACCTGCGTTTCCAGTCCGCCACCGGTCAGCTGGAGAACCACGGTCGTCTGCGCGCGGTAAAGAAGGACATCGCCCGCATCTACACCGTTCTCCGTGAGCGCGAGCTCGGCATTCGTGCCGAGGTTGCCGCACCGGTTGTGGAAGCCAAGGAAGAGAAGAAGTCCAAGAAGGCTGCAACCAAAAAGGCTGAGAAGGCTGAAACGGTTGAATCCGAGGAGGATGCCAAGTGAGTGAAAAGGACGAGAACGTGACGGAAACTGTTTCCGACGCAGCCAAGGCTGACGAGCGCGGTTACCGTAAGACGAAGCGCGGCTACGTCGTCTCGGACAAGATGGAAAAGACCATCACTGTCCAGGTCGAAGACCGCGTGAAGCACGCCCTCTACGGCAAGGTCATCCGCCGCAACGCCAAGATCAAGGCTCACGACGAAGAGAACAGCGCCGGCATCGGCGACCTCGTGCTCCTCGCCGAGACCCGCCCGCTGTCCGCTACCAAGCGGTGGCGTCTGGTCGAGATCCTCGAGAAGGCCAAGTAACACCTGCACCTGTTTGTCTGGTGATACAGCAGAAGCCCTCGTTCCCCTTTGGGGGAGCGGGGGCTTCTGCGTTGCCGGCAGCCGCCGCAGCCGGCAGCCTGCGACTGGCGGCAGCAGTTTACCGTGCCCGTCACGCGAAGCAGCCTTCGGGGGGCTTACGACGCCGGCGGGCCGGGTTCCCGGGGTGCGCGGCGGCGGGCGGGCCCAAAGCCTGTCCGGCGTGGCGGCGTGGCGGCTGCGCGGGAGGGGTGTGCGGGCTCCATGGCTGTGATATTGGGATACGCCCAAAACGTGCTAAGATTTTGAGTTTGTATGGCGCCTTTTGCGCGCCGTCATCAACCTCGTAAACAATCGTGCCACGGCATAGTGCCCCCTTGCGCCCCGACTCGTCGGGAACCGCCTGGGAAGCAAATGTTTTTGGCACGGGCGTTTAGGCCTGGTCTGGCAAAATCCAGGCAGGTCAAGAGACACCCCGATCAACCGTTCCGCAAGGCTCATTCCGTAGGAAGATTTTCGGTCTGAGAACCAGCGCGACGCAAGGAGTAAATAGTGATTCAGCAGGAGTCGCGACTCAAGGTCGCCGACAACACGGGTGCTAAGGAAATCCTTACCATTCGCGTTCTCGGTGGATCTGGCCGTCGCTACGCAGGCATTGGCGACGTAATCGTCGCTACCGTCAAGGACGCAATTCCGGGCGGCAACGTAAAGAAGGGCGACGTCGTCAAGGCTGTCATCGTCCGTACCAAGAAGGAACGCCGCCGTGCGGATGGTTCCTACATCAAGTTTGACGAGAACGCGGCCGTCATCCTGAAGAACGACGGTGACCCCCGCGGTACCCGTATCTTCGGACCGGTTGGTCGTGAACTTCGCGACAAGAAGTTCATGAAGATCGTTTCTCTGGCTCCGGAGGTGCTCTAGTCCATGGCTAAGATCAAAAAGGGTGACCTCGTTCAGGTCATCACTGGCGCCAAGGCTGAGCGCGGCGGCGACAAGGGTAAGCAGGGCAAGGTTCTGCGCGTGTACCCGGAGACCAACCGCGTGTTGGTTGAAGGCATTAACCGCGTAACCAAGCACACCAAGGTCGGTCAGTCGCAGCGCGGCACCAAGACCGGTGGCATCGAGGTCGTCGAGGCTTCGATCCACATCTCCAACGTGGCTCTGGTTGACCCGTCCACCAAGAAGCCCACCCGCGTCGGTTTCCGCACCGAGACCGTTGAGCGCGATGGCGTGAAGCGTGACGTGCGCGTCCGCGTGGCCAAGAGCTCAGGGAAGGACATCTAATGACTGAGACTCTCGAGACTCCGGCAAGCAAGATCGTTCCTCGTCTGAAGACCAAGTACGCCGATTCCATCAAGAACACGCTGACTGAGGAATTCAAGTACCAGAACGTCAACCAGGTTCCCCGCCTGGTGAAGGTCGTTGTGAACATGGGTGTTGGAGATGCCGCCAAGGACTCCAAGCTGATCGACGGCGCTGTCCGCGATCTGACCCTGATCACCGGCCAGAAGCCGCAGGTAACCAAGGCCCGCAAGTCGATCGCACAGTTCAAGCTGCGCGAAGGCATGCCGATCGGTGCACACGCAACTCTGCGTGGGGACCGCATGTGGGAATTCCTGGACCGTCTGGTCACGCTGGCCCTGCCGCGTATCCGCGACTTCCGTGGCCTCAGCGGCAAGCAGTTCGATGGCAACGGCAACTACACCTTCGGTCTGACCGAGCAGGTTATGTTCCACGAGATCGACCAGGATTCCATTGACCGCGTTCGCGGTATGGACATCACCGTCGTGACCACTGCCAAGACCGACGACGAAGGCCGCGCGCTGCTGAAGGCGCTTGGCTTCCCGTTCAAGACCGAAGACTAATCTAGCTACGTAAAAGGTCCGCCCGCGCTCCTTTCCGAATTCTGTTCGGGACAACCAGCACGGCGGAAACCGTTATGAGGAAGGGCAAGAGCCCACATGACAATGACAGATCCCGTCGCAGACATGCTTACGCGTCTGCGCAACGCTAACTCGGCATACCACGATTCCGTGACCATGCCGTACAGCAAGCTCAAGGCACGCGTTGCCGACATCCTGAAGGCTGAAGGTTACATCGCCTCCTGGAAAGAAGAAGACGCTGAGGTTGGCAAGAAGCTGACCCTCGAGCTCAAGTTCGGTCCGAACCGCGAGCGTTCAATCGCTGGCGTTCGTCGTATTTCCAAGCCGGGACTGCGCGTTTACGCAAAGTCCACCAACCTGCCGCACGTGCTCGGTGGCCTGGGTGTCGCAATCCTGTCCACCTCTTCCGGCCTCTTGACTGACAAGCAGGCCGGCAAGAAGGGCGTGGGCGGCGAAGTCCTCGCTTACGTCTGGTAACGGGAAAGGAAGAGAATAATGTCACGTATTGGACGTCTCCCCATCACCGTTCCTGCCGGCGTTGAGGTCAAGGTTGACGGCTCTGTCGTCAGCGTCAAGGGTTCCAAAGGCGAGCTGAGCCACACTGTGGCCAGCCCGATCGAGGTTTCCCTGGAAGATGGCACCCTGACTGTCGCCCGCCCGAACGACGAGCGCGCCTCACGTTCGCTGCACGGCCTGACCCGCACCCTGATCGCCAACATGATCCAGGGTGTCACCGCAGGCTACGAGAAGAAGCTTGAGATTGTCGGTACCGGTTACCGCGTCCAGGCCAAGGGTTCTGACCTGGAGTTCGCTCTGGGCTACAGCCACCCGGTCAACGTCTCGGCACCGAACGGCATCACCTTTGCAGTTGAGACCCCGACCAAGCTCTCTGTTTCAGGTATCTCCAAGCAGCAGGTCGGCGAGGTTGCTGCCAACATTCGCAAGCTGCGGAAGCCGGACCCCTACAAGGGCAAGGGCATCCGTTACGCAGGCGAAGTCATCCGCCGCAAGGTCGGAAAGGCTGGTAAGTAACCATGGCGATCGCAATTAACAAGAAGCGTACGAACAAGAGCAAGTCTGCCCAGCGCAGCCGCCGCCAGCTTCGTATCCGCAAGCGCATCTCCGGAACGGCTGTACGCCCGCGTCTGGTCGTCAACCGCTCCGCACGTCACGTATTCGTCCAGGTTGTCGATGACACCAAGGGCCTGACCGTGGCAAGCGCCTCCACACTGGAAGCCGACCTTCGTGCATTCGACGGTGACAAGACCGCCAAGGCCAAGCGCGTTGGCGAACTGGTCGCCGAGCGTGCCAAGGCTGCCGGTATCGAAGCAGTTGTCTTCGACCGCGGTGGTAACAAGTACCACGGCCGGATCGCCGCCGTCGCTGACGGCGCACGTGAAGGTGGGCTGGCACTGTGACCGAAAATAACGAAAAGGACATTCAGGTGACTGAAGCTGTAGCTGCTCCGGCAACTGAGACCGCTGCGCCTGCTACCACTGACGACCGCCGTGGTGGCGCTCGTCGTGGCGAGCGTGGCGACCGCGGCCAGGGCCGTGGCGACCGTGGTGGCCGTGACGGCGGCCGCGAGGCCGAGAAGAGCCAGTTCGTAGAGCGCGTCGTAACCATCAACCGCGTTTCCAAGGTCGTCAAGGGTGGTCGTCGCTTCAGCTTCACCGCCCTCGTCGTCGTCGGTGACGGCAACGGCATGGTCGGCGTCGGCTACGGCAAGGCAAAGGAAGTTCCTGCCGCTATCGCGAAGGGCGTTGAAGAGGCCAAGAAGTCCTTCTTCCGCGTTCCCCGCATCGGCAGCACCATCCCGCACCGCGTTCAGGGTGAGGCCGCCGCAGGCGTCGTCATGCTGCGCCCGGCTTCCGCCGGTACCGGTGTTATCGCCGGTGGCCCGGTCCGTGCAGTACTGGAGTGCGTGGGCATCCACGACATCCTCTCCAAGTCGCTCGGTTCTTCCAACGCCATCAACATCGTTCACGCGACCGTTGACGCGCTGAAGCGCCTCGAAGAGCCGGCAGCAGTGGCAGCACGCCGCGGCCTCCCGCTCGACGAGATCGCCCCGCCGGCAATGGTCAAGGCGCTCCTGAACCAGAAGGCAGGTGTCTGAGTCATGGCTAAGAACGTGCTTGTCTCCGACGCAAAGTTGGAGATCACTCAGATCAAGTCCGCCATTGGCGGCAAGCAGAACCAGCGCGACACCCTGCGGTCCCTCGGCCTGAAGCGGATCGGACACACCGTTGTCCGCACCGCCGACGCCGTGACCGTCGGGATGCTCAACACGGTTCCGCACCTGGTAAAGGTAGAGGAGGCGAAGTAAATGGCAGAGAAGAACACCGCCGAAAAGGCACAGGGCGCCGCTGAGAAGCAGAACGCACTGAAGGTTCACCACCTGCGTCCCGCCCCGGGTGCCAAGACCGCCAAGACCCGTGTTGGTCGTGGTGAAGGTTCCAAGGGTAAGACCGCTGGTCGCGGTACCAAGGGTACGAAGGCCCGCTACCAGATCAAGGCTGGCTTTGCCGGCGGCCAGCTGCCGCTGCACATGCGCCTGCCGAAGCTGCGCGGCTTCAAGAACCCGTTCCGGGTTGAGTACCAGGTTGTAAACCTGGACAAGCTCAACGAGCTGTTCCCGGAAGGTGGCGCTGTCACCGTGGAGAACCTGGTCGAAAAGGGTGCCGTTCGCAAGAACCAGCCCGTCAAGGTGCTGGGCACCGGCGACATCACCGTCAAGGTTGACGTCACCGTCCACGCATTCTCGGCCAGCGCTGCTGACAAGATTGCTGCAGCAGGCGGAAGCACCACCGCCCTCTAACGAGGCGGCGGGGCAGTTGCCCGTTGTTGAAACTCCCGGTACCAGGGGCTCAGGCCCCCGGTGCCGGGAGTTTTTTTCATTTTCCGGGCCCCGCCGATTGTTCGCGGGGCGCATCCACCCGTTAGACTCGGTTGTTGGGTTTATTTGACCTGTCTCACACGACTTTACTTATTACTCAGGAGGACGCTTGCTTAGCGCATTTGGCCGGGCCTTTCGCACGCCTGATCTGCGACGCAAGTTGTTGTTCACGCTGGGAATCATCACAATCTTCCGCTTGGGTGCCTTCATCCCCTCGCCTGGTGTGAGCTACCAGAATGTCCAGCAATGCTTGCAGAACGGTCAGACCTCGGGCGGGATCTACCAGCTCGTCAACCTGTTCAGCGGCGGTGCATTGCTGCAGGTGTCCATCTTTGCCCTCGGCATCATGCCGTACATCACCGCCAGCATCATCGTCCAGCTGCTCCGGGTGGTCATTCCCCGTTTCCAGCAGCTGTACGAGGAGGGCGCGTCAGGGCAGTCGAAACTGACCCAGTACACCCGCTACCTCACGATCGCACTTGGCCTGCTCAATGCCACGACACTGGTGTCGCTGGCACGCTCCGGCCAGCTGCTGCCTAACTGCCAGCTGCCCATCATCCCGGACAGCTCGATCGTCACCACGGTCCTGATCATCATCACGCTCACGGCCGGCACAGGCCTGATCATGTGGATGGGCGAGCTCGTGACGGAAAAGGGCGTCGGCAACGGCATGTCCCTGCTGATCTTCACGTCCATCGCCGCAGGCTTCCCCGGCTCGCTCGGTGCGATCTGGAAGGCACAGGGCCCCGGCACGTTCTTCCTGGTCCTCATCATCGGCCTGCTCACCGTGGCACTCGTGGTCTTCGTGGAGCAGTCCCAGCGACGGATCCCGGTGCAGTACGCCAAACGGATGATCGGCCGCCGCACGGTCGGCGGAACCAGCACCTACATCCCCATCAAGGTGAACATGGCCGGCGTCGTGCCCGTCATCTTCGCCTCGTCCATGCTCTACCTGCCGGGGCTGATCTCACAGTTCAACCAGCCCAAGGCCGGCGAGCCGGTGCAGCCCTGGGTTGAGTGGATCAACAACAACCTCACCAAGGGCGACCACCCGATCTATATGGCACTGTATTTCGCCATGATTGTGTTTTTCACCTACTTCTATGTTGCGATTACTTTCAACCCCGAAGAGGTCTCGGACAACATGAAGAAGTACGGCGGCTTCATTCCGGGCATCCGCGCCGGCAAGCCGACCGCGGACTATCTTCAGTACGTCCTATCCCGGATCACCCTGCCCGGCGCCTTCTACCTCGGCTTCGTGGCATTGATCCCGCTGGTTGCACTGGTCCTGATTAACGCGAACCAGAACTTCCCGTTCGGCGGCACCTCGATCCTGATCATGGTGGGCGTCGGTCTGGAGACCGTGAAGCAGATTGATGCGCAACTACAGCAACGTCACTACGAAGGGCTTTTGCGATGACGAGAATGTTGATTATCGGACCTCCCGGGTCCGGCAAGGGAACGCAGGCGGAACGCATTTCAGAACGCCTCGGCGTCGTTGCGATCTCCACCGGAGACATCTTCCGCGCCAACGTCAAGGGTGAGACTCCGCTCGGCGTCGAAGCCAAGAAGTACATGGACGCCGGCGACTTCGTCCCGGACAGCGTCACCAACAAGATGGTGCGCGACCGCCTCAATGAGGACGACGTCGAGGCAGGCTTCCTGCTCGACGGGTACCCGCGCACCACCGCGCAGGTGGACTACCTCGAAGACATCCTCGCCGGCGCTGACCAGAAGCTCGACGTCGTGCTCCAGCTCACCGCTGACGACGAGGAGCTGGTTACCCGCCTCCTGGGCCGTGCCAAGGAAACTGGCCGCAGCGACGACAACGAAGGCGTTATCCGTCACCGGCTGGACCTGTACCACGAGCAGACCGAACCTGTGGTGGCCAAGTATGCCGAACGCGGCATCCTGACCCAGGTGGACGGCATCGGTGCCATCGACGAAGTCACCGAGCGCGTCATGGAAGCGATCAAGTCGGCCCAGGCCGCCTGATCCTCACCCCCTGATCCACGCATGCTCATTGCGGCTGACGCAGAACAGAGACGCAGTGCAGAAGGGCGCGTTCCGTACCATCGGGTACGGGACGCGCCCTTCGGCGTTGGGCGGCCCCGCAGCGAGCCCGTTCCGAACCGTTGAACCGGTACGGGAGAATAGAGCTTGAAGACTTGGGTTGATGACCCATGGTGGAGGCCCGGGATCCAGCCCGCCCGGACCGCGAGAGAAAATTTTGAGGTAGCGATGGCATTCGGCCAGGCACGCATTGAATACAAGACCAACGCCCAGATGCGCACGATGCACGAGGCCGGACTGGTCCTGAGCCGGGCACTGGATGCGGCGGTGGCCGCCGCGGCCCCCGGCGTCACCACTGCCCGGCTGGATGAGGTCTTCGCCGCCGTGCTCCAGGACGCCGGCGCCAAGTCCAACTTCCTCGGCTACCACGGGTTCCCGGCCACGATCTGCACCTCGGTGAACGAAGAGGTGGTGCACGGCATCCCCGGCGGCCGGGTCCTGGCGGACGGCGACATCATCTCGATCGACGGCGGCGCGATCGTGGACGGCTGGCACTCCGATTCGGCGCGGACCGTGATTGTCGGCACCGCCGATCCCGAAGACGTTCGCCTCTCCGAGGTTACCGAGGAAGCCATGTGGCGTGGCATCGCAGCCCTGGCCACCGGGAAATTCGTGGGCGATATCGGCAACGCCGTGGACGACTACGTCTCCTCCGTGCCGGGCAAACCGCTGGGCATCCTGGAGGACTATGTAGGGCACGGAATCGGCTCCGAGATGCACATGGCGCCGGACGTGCTGAACTACCGCACCGGCCACCGCGGGCCGAAGATCCGCCCGGGGCTGTGCCTCGCAATCGAGCCCATGCTGGTCCGGGGCAGCATCGAGACCGCAATCCTGGACGACGACTGGACCGTCGTCACCACGGATGGCAAGCGCTCCTGCCAGTGGGAGCACTCGGTGGCCGTGCACGAGAAGGGGATCTGGGTCCTCTCGGCACCTGACGGGGGAGCGGCGAAACTGGCGCCGCTCGGCGTCGTGCCCGTCCCGATTCCCTAGGCCCGAACTACAAGGCGACTCGCGGGATTTCTGGCGACGCGCAAAATCCCTGGCGACACCGGAATACGGTAGCGCCAGGGATTTTGCGTGTCGCAGGTCAGCCGGGGCGCACAATGGAGCCATGGGAGCAACAGGAGCCATCACAGACGTGGCCGGCATCCGGATAGGCCATGTCCAGAAGTCCGGCGACGGCTGGCTGAGCGGAGTGACTGTGGTTCTCCCGCCGCCGGGCACCGTCGGCTCGGTCGACGTCCGGGGCGGCGGGCCCGCGACGCATGAGACGGACTCACTGGATCCCACCACGCTGTCCCAGACCGTGGACGCCGTGGTCCTGACCGGGGGCAGCGCCTTTGGCCTCGCAGCCGCGGGCGGCGCCATGCGCTGGTGCGAGGAGAACGGCCGAGGCTTCACGGTCCCCGGCGGGCTTGTTCCGATCGTGCCGGCGGCCGCGATTTTCGACCTGGGCCGCGGCGGCGATTTCTCCGCCCGCCCTGGAGAGGCGATGGGCTACGCGGCGACGGCCGCCGCCGCCGGGCAGCCGGAAGGGCACGACGTCGAACGCGGCAACGTCGGCGCCGGCACAGGAGCGGCAATCGGCAGGGGCACGTACAAAGGGGGAGTGGGCACAGCCTCCCTCACCCTAGAAAACGGGGTGACCGTCGGCGCCATTGCGGTCGTCAACGCGCTCGGACTGCCGTGGGGCACATCGCCGCAGCAGGCGGAACCCGGCAGCGTGCGTCTAAGCGACGAAGGAGCGAGCACGCAGAGGGTTTCGGCTGTTGGGGCGGGAGGTGAGGCCGAAGCCGCAGACTACGGCGTTGGCGGTACGCCCCCGCCGCTCAACACCACGCTCGTCGTCGTCGCCACGGACGCCGTCCTGGACAAGGCGGACTGCAAACGCACCGCCTCGGCGGCCCATGCCGGACTGGCCCGGGCTTTGAATCCAAGCCACACCCTCGCCGACGGCGATACCGTGTTCGCGCTGGCGACGGGCGCCGTCGCGCTTGACCGCAGCACCCCGGCGGCCCGGCAGATCAGCCTCATTACCCTGCAGAGCGCGGCCGCCGACGTCGTCCGGCTGGCCATCCTCGACGGGATCTCGCAGGCGGAGGCAGTGACGACGGCGGCCGGGACGCTAGGTGCGTACGGACGCTGAGTGCGCTACGATGGGCGGATTTAACTTCGGATTTAACAATCCGGCCGCGATGGCGTAGTGTTGTCTGTTGGTTGTCTGCCCCGTTGTGCCCTTTTGGGGTCGGGTGGCACCAGCCAATCAATCAAAAACGTCCGCGGTCATGACCGGTGCAAACCGGGAGGCTGCGGCAACAACAGTTAGCGGAGGGTATGGCCAAGAAGGACGGGGTCATTGAGATCGAGGGCGTTGTGACCGAGGCGCTGCCCAATGCGATGTTTCGCGTTGAGCTCACCAACAAGCACATCGTTCTGGCACACATCTCTGGAAAGATGCGCCAGCACTACATCAGGATCCTCCCCGAGGACCGCGTAGTGGTGGAGCTGAGCCCTTACGACCTGACACGTGGTCGTATCGTCTACCGCTACAAGTAAACACTGGGCGGCCAGGGCAATAGCCGAGGGCCGGTCCAGCTGACCAACTGCAACACGCAAAGGAACGCCATGAAGGTCAAGCCGAGCGTCAAGCAGATCTGCGAAAAGTGCAAAGTGATCCGCCGTAATGGCCGGGTCATGGTGATCTGCGAGAACCCGCGCCACAAGCAGCGCCAGGGCTAATTTCCTTCACTGGAAACCCTGGGTTGCTAACCCACGCAAGTAAATAAAGGCAGCACAAGCTGAACTGGGACGTATGAGCCCGGACAGCTAACCCCCGGTCGGAGGCTGGGGCCGCACTGAACATGCGGGTGTACTGCCTACGACCTCCGGTTTATACAAGGAGTACTGCCAATATGGCTCGTCTCGCTGGCGTAGACATTCCCCGCGAAAAGCGGCTGGAAATTGCGCTTACTTACATCTACGGCGTGGGCAAGACCCGTGCACACGAAACCCTGGCTGCTACCGGCATCAGCGCTGACGTTCGGGTCAAGGACCTGACCGACGCGCAGCTGGTTGAGCTGCGTGACTACATTGAAGGCAACTACAAGGTTGAGGGTGACCTTCGCCGCGAAGTAGCCGCTGATATCCGCCGCAAGGTTGAAATCGGCAGCTACGAAGGTATTCGCCACCGCAAGGGCCTGCCAGTGCGCGGTCAGCGTACGAAGACGAACGCGCGTACCCGCAAGGGTCCGAAGCGCACCGTCGCAGGCAAGAAGAAGGCCCGTTAATCCCTGAGGGATTAACTCGGTTTTCCCCCGATAACTTTCTGTAGGAGAAAAAATGCCCCCGAAGACTCGTGGCGCGGTTCGCAAGCCGCGTAAGAAGGACAAGAAGAATATCGCGCTGGGCCAGGCGCACATCAAGAGCACCTTTAACAACACCATCGTGTCCATCACGGACCCGAACGGTGCTGTCATCTCCTGGGCTTCGTCCGGTGAGGTTGGCTTCAAGGGCTCGCGTAAGTCCACCCCGTTCGCTGCCCAGATGGCCGCCGAAGCCGCCGCAAAGCGTGCACAGGAGCACGGCATGCGCAAGGTTGACGTGTTCGTCAAGGGACCGGGTTCCGGACGCGAAACCGCCATCCGCTCGCTGCAGGCCGCTGGCCTCGAGGTTGGCTCCATCCAGGACGTCACCCCCAGCGCCCACAACGGCTGCCGTCCGCCGAAGCGCCGCCGCGTCTAAGGCTTTCCAGCGCCCAGGAGCTTGCCCGGACCCTCACCGGTCCGGGCAGGCCCGGCCGCGTTAAGTCTTCAGACCGATCTTTCCACCACCTGTGTTGCGTCATATAGCGGATGCTCGCCGAAAGGAAACCTAAGTGCTCATTGCACAGCGCCCCACCCTCTCCGAAGAGGTCGTCTCCGAAAACCGCTCACGGTTCATCATCGAACCGCTGGAGCCGGGCTTTGGTTACACCCTCGGAAACTCCCTCCGCCGTACCCTGCTCTCCTCCATCCCCGGTGCCTCTGTAACGAGCATCCGGATCGATGGCGTGCTGCACGAGTTCACCACGGTTCCGGGTGTCAAGGAAGATGTCACTGAGATCATCCTGAACATCAAGAACCTGTCGGTTTCCTCCGAGCACGACGAGCCGGTTGTTGCTTACCTGCGCAAGCAGGGACCGGGAGTCGTCACCGCCGCGGACATCGCTCCGCCGGCCGGCGTCGAATTCCACAACCCGGATCTGCACATTGCCACGCTGAACTCGAAGGGCAAGTTCGAACTCGAACTGACCATCGAGCGCGGTCGCGGCTACGTTTCGGCAGCTCAGAACAAGTCCGGCGACTCCGAGATCGGCCGCATCCCGGTCGACTCGATCTACTCGCCGGTTCTGAAGGTTACTTTCCGCGTGGAAGCTACCCGTGTTGAGCAGCGCACTGACTTCGACAAGCTCATTGTCGACGTCGAGACCAAGCAGGCAATCGCCCCGCGCGACGCCGTTGCTTCGGCAGGTACCACCCTGGTGGAACTGTTCGGTCTGGCCCGCGAGCTGAACACCGCAGCTGAAGGTATCGAGATCGGTCCGTCGCCGACGGACGCTGCCCTGGCAGCCGACATGGCACTGCCGATCGAGGATCTGGACCTGACGGTCCGTTCCTACAACTGCCTCAAGCGTGAGGGCATCCACACCGTGGGTGAACTCGTTGCCCGCTCCGAGGCTGACCTCATGGACATCCGCAACTTCGGCGCGAAGTCCATTGATGAGGTCAAGGCCAAGCTGGTCGAACTGGGCCTGTCCCTCAAGGACTCCCCTCCCGGTTTCGATCTCGCAGCACGTGCCGCAGCCATCGAAGAGGACGACGCCGCGTTCAGCGACGACGAGCTCTAACCAACAGATCTTGGCCGGCTGGCTGGATGCACCCTGGTGTGCGCAGCCCGACGGCTTCCAATGAGGAGAAACTATAATGCCTACCCCCGCTAAGGGTCCGCGCCTCGGAGGCGGAGCGGCTCACGAGCGTCTTATGCTCGCGAACCTGTCCGCCGCACTTTTCGAGCACAAGCGGATCACCACCACGGTGACCAAGGCCAAGCGCCTGAAGCCGTACGCCGAGCGCCTGGTGACTTTCGCCAAGCGTGGCGACCTCGCGTCCCGCCGTCGTGTACTCGGCCTGATCAGCAACAAGGGCGTCGTCCACGAGCTGTTCACCGACATTGCACAGGCAGTGGAAAACCGCGATGGCGGCTACACCCGCATCACCAAGATCGGCAACCGCAAGGGCGACAACGCCCCCATGGCTGTCATCGAACTGGTTCTCGAGCCGGTTTCCGCAAAGCAGGCCGTGGTAGCCGAGGCTACCTCTGCTGCCAAGCGCGACGCTGACAAGAAGGACGCCGAAAAGGCCGAAGCGGCTCCGGTTGCCGAGACCGAAGAGGCTGCTGAGACCGAAGAGGCTCCAGCCGCTGAGACCGAAGCCGCTACCGAAGAGGCTCCGGCCGCTGAGGAAGCAGCCGCTGAGTCCGAGAAGGACGCGAAGTAATTCGCTAAATCTTTCTTATAGACTTAAGTCTATGAACGAGCTCAAACCCGCTGCCCCCGTCTTGGGGGGCGGCGGGTTTTTGCGTATCCGGCTGGATGTGGCGTACGACGGCGGCCCGTTCAGCGGGTGGGCCGTGCAGCCGGGACTGCGCACCGTCCAGGGCGTCCTGGAGGAGGCCCTCGCGCTGCTGATCCGACGCCCCGTCCGGGTTACGGTTGCCGGGCGCACCGACGCCGGGGTTCACGCCCGCGGCCAGGTGGTCCACCTGGACCTCAGCGAGGCGGAGTGGCTGGGCCTGAACCGGGGCGCCGAACTGGATCCCGCCGTCGCCCTGCTCCGCCGCATCCGCGGTGCCTTGAGCCGTGGCCTGGGCGACCTCAGCGGCGCCATCGAGGTGCACCGGGTGAGTGCGGCACCCGTTGGCTTCGATGCCCGGTTCTCCGCCCTCTGGCGCCGCTATTCGTACCGGATCGCGGACGGCCCCGCGCTGTGGGACCCGCTGGGACGCGCCTCGACCCTGTGGCACAAGGTTCCGCTGGACGTCGGTCTCCTCAACGAGGGCGCCGCGCCGCTGCTGGGCCTGCAGGACTTCCGCTCGTACTGCAAGCCCCGCGAGGGGGCCACGACCATCCGTGAACTGCAGCGCTTCGAATTCGAGCGCGGCGCGGACGGCGTCATTGTCGTCACCGTTCAGGCTGACGCGTTCTGCCACAACATGGTCCGCTCCCTGGTGGGCTCGGCGTTGTACGTGGGGGAGGGCGAAGAGGCCCCGGAATGGCTCTACGAGCGGCTCCTCGCCCGGCAGCGCGACGCCCGCTCCGTTCTCGCAGCCCCCCACCCGCTGGTGCTCGAGGAAGTGGCCTACCCGACAGAGAGCGGCATGCTGGCCCGGGCCGAACTGACGCGGGCACTGCGGGCCTAAACTGCGCCACCGATTTTCCCCACCTTTGCCGGAGCGAGGCCGCTCTACGCCGGCGGGTCGGCGCAACACGCCGGCGTCGGCCGCCAAAGGTGGGGAAACTTCGACGCCACCACAGCCATGTGGGCACGAAAAGGCGGTGGGCCTGCGGGCCTAAATTAGGCGGGAAGCTCGAGGGTGAAGGTGCTGCCGTGGCCCGGACTGGTGCGGCACGAGATGGATCCGCCGTGCCCTTCCACGATGGCCTTGGTGATGGACAGCCCTAAGCCGGCGCCCGGAATGGATCCGTCCCGGACGGCCGGGCTGCGGAAGAAACGGGTGAAGACCCGCCCGGCGTCGGCGGCGGTCATGCCCATCCCGGTGTCCTCGACGTGAAGGCGCACCAGGCCGTCGCCGGAGCTGGCGGAGACCCGCACCGATCCGCCGTCGGGCGAGTACTTGATCGCGTTGGAAACGAGGTTGTCCAGGGCCTGGCTGATCCGGAGCGGGTCCACGTGGGCCCAGAGCGGACCCTGGACGTCCGTGGCGAGGCAGACGCGGGACGCCTGGGCGTGGGCCTGGGCCGAGCCGAGGCTCGCCTCCACGATGCCGGCGAGGTCGGTGCGGCGCGGATGGACATGGACGGCGGCGCTGGCGGACATGAGAAGGTCCGAGACCAGGGCCAGCAGCCGCTCCGCGTTGCGCTGCGCCACTTCGACGCGGCGGACCACCGGACTGTCCAGGCCCTCGGTGTCGGCGAGCACCAGGTCCAGGTTGCCGATGATGGACGTCAACGGCGTGCGGAATTCGTGGGAGACAGTGGAGACGACCTCGTCCTTCGCTGCCAGGGCGTCCACCAGGCCGGTGACCTCGTTGAAGACCACCACGGCGCCGCGGAAGTCGCCGGCGTCGTTCTTCAGGGGCCGGGCCCCGGTAGAGACCACGCGGCTGGCCGCCGCCTCACCGAAGCAGACAAGGTAGTCGGCAAACGACTCGCCGGCCAGCGCCCGCCGGATGGGACGGCGCTCCAGCGGCAGGGGGGTGCTTCGGTCCTGCCCGGTCAGCACGAGCCGGCCCTCTTCCTCCGGCAGTACTTCCCCCGCCGGTTCGGCCGTAGGACGGGGCGCCGCGGCCGCGGATTCCTCGAGTTCGGCCTGCCACGTGTTCGTGAGCAGCCGGCGGCCGCTGGCATCCACTGCCACGATCCCGACGTCGACGGTGTCAAGAATGGTGTTCAGGAGCCGTTCGCGCTCCCGGCTGTCCGCGAGCAGGACCTCCAGCTCGGCTTCCTTGGACTTGATCCGCCGCTGCTCGCGCCGCAGGCGCGCCCGCGCGAAACGCATGGCCAGGGAGACCGCGAGCATCATCAGGGGCATCAGCAGGGCTTCGGCCGTGCGGGCCGCAAGCGGTGCCGGCCGGTCCGCCAGGAGCCAGGGCAGGGCGGCCAGGAGGGGCACCGAGAAACTCAATGAAAGGCTCGCGGGGGCGGAGAGCCTGGACGCCGAAATCCACACCACGGGCAAGACGGAGAGCACACCTGGATCCGGGAGCCCGGCGGAGGTGCCATCCCGGAGCAACCCAATCGCAACCAGGTCCAGGACAGGGATGACGAGCGGCGCCAACGGCCCAAAACGCTGCCAGGGGACCAGTACGCAGGCCACCAGGAGGGCGGCCTGCAGGGCAAAGGCGTACCGGCACAGGATGCTGTCCGGAAGGCCGGGCCAGGCGGCCGGGGCAGCCATGACGATTCCGGCCAGCATCACGGCCAGCGGCAACTGGCATACGAGGACCCGCCCGCGCGGCCCCAAAGCCTTCCCGTGTCGATCCAAACTGCGGATCAGCCGCTGTCTAAGCAAAGACGCCGTGCCCCCTTCCCGTTGCTCCAGTTTTACACCCTGTGTCACGCAAATTTGACATAAGTCGAAGTTTTGCCATTTCTGTTACCGGGCAGCCGCGAATTTGCCCCTTAGGGTGGGTATTCTGACATTGCTGGTGGGGGCCGGCGAGATAATTGCTGCCGCCGCATCCGCGAACGGCAGCGTAGCGTGACACATGAGGGGGGCCATGACCGACATGGGAGTCGCCGTCGTTGTAGAAGACGACGAAGATGTTCGGAACCTTGTCGAAGCCGTATTGAGCCAGGCGGGGTTCGAAGTCCACTCGGCGGCCGGCGGACGTGAAGGGGTCGACGTCGTGAGGGCACGGGAGGCAAACGTGGTCACCCTCGATGTCGGGCTTCCCGACATCGACGGTTTCGAGGTGCTGCGCCGGATCCGGCAGTTCAGTGACGCGTACGTGGTCATGCTGACAGCGCGAACCGACGAACTGGACACCCTGACGGCGTTTCATACCGGGGCTGATGATTTCCTGGCGAAGCCATTCCGGCCCCGGGAGCTGCGCGCCCGCGTGGGTGCCATGATGCGCCGGCCCCGGCAGGACCTCGGCGCCGCGGACGGATCCGCGATGGATTCTGGGGCGGCCGCCGCCCCGGCAGCGTCCCAGAGTCCAGTGCTGCACCACAACGGCCTGGACCTGAACCCCGAGACCCGGTCCGTGAGTGTCGACGGCGTGGCGGTCAGCCTGACCCGCAGCGAGTTCGACCTCTTGCAGGCGCTCCTGAAGGGCGCCGGCGCCGTGCGGTCCAAGACCGAGCTGGTGCGCGTGGTCCGGGGCGATTACTACCGGGCGGACGCCTACATCAGCGAATCCGACGAACGCGCCGTCGAGGTGCATATCGGCAACCTGCGGAGGAAACTCGGCGAGGACCCCGTGCAGCCGCGCTGGCTGCAGACCGTCCGCGGCGTGGGCTACCGGCTGTCGCCGGCGCGGTAGCCCCCGGAGGGGCTTCCGGTGCCCGGCACCCGGGAAACCTGTAGGCGGCAGCGGTCCCGCCGGTCCTAGCTGTCCCACAGGACGTAGCTGAACTGGAGCTCGTCGACGGTTTCCCCGCCGCGCGCGGCAACGTCGCGCAGGAGCGACAGTGCGCGGCCAATGTCTCCGGCCCTGAGGGCGTTCTCCAGTTCGCCGGCGAGCTGGGCCAGGCGCAGGCCTCCGACCATGGCCGAGGACGTCTTCAGGCTCAGCACAGCGTCCATCGAGCCCGCGAGATCCCCGCGTTCGAGGGCCGAGGCCAGCGAGCGGTAGCGCTGGTCCCACATCCGGGTGTAGTCCCTGGCAAATCCCTTCGCCACGGCCGGATTTTCCAGCTGTGCACCCAGGTCCTGAAGCGCGGCAGGGTCCACGAGCGGGGCCGTCGGCAGGTCCTCGGGGAGGACCTCCGGGAAGGCCGCTGCCGCGCTGGATGCCGTGAGGGCAGGCGCCGGCAGTCCCGGAGAGGTGGTGGGAGCGAGGGCAATGCCCGCATCTCCGTCGTCGGGGCAAGCGCTTGGAAGGGACATGTGACCACGCTACTTGCTGATGCGGCCGATGCCTTGCAGCCCGGTCTATCCTGCGGAAACCCTGAGGCTTTCCCGAGGGGAACCAATCCCGGCCGCTGGTGCCGGCCGTGGCCGTGTCGGCGGCCGTTTACTGGCCACTGAACGTGTCGATGGCGTTGATGACGGCCGGGCCCAGGATGGCGATGAAAAGCACGGGGAAGATGAAGAACAGCAGGGGAAACAGGATGGTGACGGGCAGCTTCATGGCCTTCTCCTCGGCCCGTTGCCGGCGCTTGACCCGCATGACCTTCGCCTGCACCCGCAACACCCGGCTGATGGCAATGCCGTAGGTGTCGGCCTGGACCACGGCCTGGACGAAGCTGCGCAGCTCGGGCACGTTGGTCCGTTCCGCCAGTGCCACGTATGACTCGCGCCGGCTGCGCCCTACCTGCATGTCCTGCAGGGTCCGGATAAGTTCCTCCGCCAGGGGGCCCTTGCCGTTCTCGCCGGCCCGGGCCATGGCGCCTTCGAAGCCCAGGCCCGCTTCCACGGAGATCAGCATCTGGTCCAGCGTGTTGGCCAGTTCCAGCTGCATGGTCTTCTGGCGTTCCTGCCCTTTGCTGTACAGCAGGAGGTCGGGGATGAAGTAGCCGAGCAGGAACACAAAGATTCCCACGAGCTTGAGGATCGGCGTCGGGCTGTTGGCGCTGATCCAGAAGCCCAGCAGGGCGCCCAGCAGCCCAAGGAGTGGCTTGGCTGCGAGCACGCGGCCCAGCGGCAGAGACGCGGGGCGCCCGGCGAGGGACAACAGCCGGTCCAGTTTGCGGACGTACGCCGCGGGAGTCAGCCGGTGCCCGGCCCGTTCCAGCAGGCTGCTGCGCTCCCGATGGATGAGCTCGGCCGGGTCGGTGCCCAGCGCCAGCATTTCCCGCATGGCGCGCTGTGACCTCCGGTCGACGGAGAGCAGCGACCACGCCAGATAGCCGAGCGGCAATGCCACCAGCAGCGTGGCAAGGAGTACAGCAGGTGCCATGGCCGCCTCAGAACTTCAGGTCGATGATTTTGCGCATCCACAGCCCGCCAATGGTCATGAGGATGACGGAGGCGGCGACCATGCCCCAGCCCAGCGGGTGCGTGAACATGGCGTTCATGTAGCCGGGATTGACCAGCATCAGCATCACCACGATCCCGATCGGCATGGCCATGAGGATGTACGCGGAAAACTTTCCCTCGGCGGCGAGGGATTTGATGTGTCCTTTGATCTCGCTGCGCTCGCGGATGGTCTCGTTGACCTGGTCCAGGACTTCGGCCAGGTTCCCGCCCACTTCGCGGTTGATCTGGATGGCCTGGGCGATCCAGACGAAGTCCTCGTTCCGCATCCGGTCCGCGGTGTCGCTCAGGGAGTCCAGGAGGTCCCGGCCCAGGCTGGTCTCTGTAACCACGCGGCGCATCTCTTCCGACGTCGGGCTTTGCGATTCGGACGCGGCGGCGTCAATGGCGCGCATGATGCTGTGCCCGGCCCGGAGGCCGCCGGAGAGCAGCTGCAGGGTATCGCCGAGCTGCTGGTCGAACTTGGTGCGGCGCTTGCCGGCCAGGATGCGGAGCACGAGGTGGCCCACGACCGGCGCCAGGAGCACCAGGAGGACCGCCAGTAACGGGCCCGCGACGACGAACCCTGCGAGGCCCCCCGCAACCGCTCCGGCCAGGAGCAGGACGTAGAAGTCGGCCTGGCCCAGGCGCAGGCCGGCCTGTTCCAGCGACTCGCGGTTGAAGAGCCGGACTTTGCGGCCGGAAAAGAATCCGTCGACCAGGTGGACGGCCGAGCCGGCGAACCGCGTCAGCTGCGAGTCGGCCTGGCCCTGGACGGGCCTGCGCCTGTCCAGGGGGACACTGGCCCCGCCGGGGGAGAGCAGCGCGAATCCCAGGACCACCACTGCGCTGAAGAGCAGGCCGACGCCGATGGGCAGCAGAGTCATGGACAGATCACGCCCTTCCAGCCGGGGTCAGCGGCGCGGCAAACACAGCGGGGGAGACATGGATGCCCAGGTCCTCGAAACGGTCGATGAAACGCGGGCGGATGCCTGTGGGGACGGGCCTGCCAAGGAACCGGCCGTGGGCGTCGACGCCGGCGGCGTAGTCGAACACGAAGGCGTCCTGAAGCGTGACGATGTCGCCCTCCATGCCCTGGACCTCCGTGACGTGGGTGATCCGCCGGGTGCCGTCCCGCAGCCGGGAGATCTGGATAATCAGGTTGACGGCCGAGGCGATCTGTTCCCGGATGGCGCGCAGCGGCAGGTCCATGCCGGCCATGAGCACCAGCGTCTCCAGACGGGCCACGGCATCCCGGGGCGAGTTGGAGTGCACGGTCGAGAGCGACCCGTCGTGGCCTGTGTTCATGGCCTGGAGCATGTCCAGCGATTCGCCGCCGCGGACCTCGCCCACCACGATCCGGTCCGGTCGCATGCGCAGGGAGTTCCGCAGCAGTTCGCGGATGGTCACCTCGCCCTTGCCCTCAGTGTTCGACGGCCGGCTTTCCAGCCGCACCACGTGTTCCTGCTGGATCTGGAGTTCGACGGCGTCCTCGATCGTCACGATCCGCTCGTCGTGGGGCAGGAACGAGGAAAGGACATTCAGCAGTGTCGTTTTGCCGGTGCCGGTGCCGCCCGAGACGATGATGTTGAGCTTGGCCTTCACGCAGGCGTTCAGCAGTTCCGCCATTTCCGGCGTCAACGTGCCGAACTCGATGAGGTTCCGGACAGTCAGCGGCACCTTGCTGAACTTTCGGATGGTCAGCGACGAACCGCCGACGGCGAGCGGCGGGATAACGGCATTGACGCGGGACCCGTCCTCGAGCCGAGCATCCACGAGGGGCGAGGACTCATCGATGCGCCGGCCCACTTTGGAAACGATGCGCTCGATCACCTTGCGGAGGTGGTCCTCGGAGCTGAACCGCGACTCCGTCAAGGTCAGTTTGCCGTTGCGTTCCACGTAGATCTGGTCCATCCGGTTGACCATGATTTCCGTGACGGCGGGATCGTCCAGGAGGCGCTGCAACGGGCCGTAGCCCAGGACGTCGTCGGCCACGTCGCGGACCAGCCGGGAGCGCTCTTCGGCGGACAGGGGGACCTGTTCGGCGTCGATGATGCGCGTCAGCTCCTCCCGCGCGGAGGTGCGGAGGTCCTCTTCCGTGGTTGCCGAATCGTTGAAGCGGGTTCCCATGCGCTCGAACAACGCAGTGGCGGCCCGCTGTTTGAGGGCGGCGAAAGCGTCGACGGGCTGCTGGCCACGGGCGCGGGAGTCCTGGTGCTCCGGGAAAGCCGGCAGCGGTGGGCGGTCAGTCTTCTGGAGCACGACGGCGGCCGGCGCTGCCGCCGTCGTCGCGCTTCCTCCGGTGGGGGACATGGCCAACGGAGATGCGGCCTGAGGGGATTCGGCCCGTGGGGCGGACGCAATCGTTCCCTCGGCGGAGCGGAGCCGTTCGGACAGTTTCATCAGACCACCACCCGGCGGTGCAGTTTCTTCTGGGCGGTGGCGCGCCAGGCGGGATCGAACCGGTTGACGAGCTGTTTCAGTCCCTTGATGGCAGGATCTTTGCGTCCGTCCTGGAGGACCGGGATGCCGCGGTTGGTGGAGAACGCCACTGCCTTGGACCGCGGGATGCTGACGTCCACGGGCGCGCCGATGGTCGCCTCGACGTCCTGGACGCTCAACCCGGACTTCGAGTCCGCCATGTTCAGCACCACGTGGCGGGTCTCGGGCAGCAGGTCCAGGCGCCGGAGGATATCCAGGCCGGAGCGCAGCCCGCGGATACTCGGCACGTCCATGGCAGTCACCCAGACGGCGTCGGTGCACTGCTCGAGGGCGGCCAGCCCGACCTCCGGGAGCCCGGGTGCGGTGTCGACCACGACGTATTGGAACTGTTCGGCCAGTTGTTCTAGCAGGCGCGTGACCTGCTGGGGTGTGATGTCGTCGGCCTCCTCGGGCGTCCGGGGGGCGCAGAGGGCGTAGATGCTCCCGGGATGGACGGTGAGGAAGGCTTTGAGGACGAGGGAATCCTGGCTGGCCGCGGACGAGACGGCGTCGGTCACGGTGTGCTCCGGGTGCAGGTACAGGCCTGAGGCCACGTCCCCGAACTGCAGGTCCAGGTCCACAATGACCACGCCCATGGGCGCCACTTTGCCCAGCCCGATGGCGATGTTGGTGGCGATCGTGGTTTTGCCGACCCCGCCTTTGGGGGAGAAGACGCCGATCACCAACCCCCTGGCGCTGTCAGGCTGGCTGGCCGCCGTGGTTCGGTTGCGGGTGGCGAACGACTGGCAGGCCCGCTCCAGCAGCACCCGGATCTGGGCCGGGTCCGCCGCCGGGCTGAGGATGTCGCGGATGCCGGCCCGCATGGCCAGCAGGACGAAGTTCGGATCGGCCTCGCCGACCAGGATGACGCTGAGCTCGGGAAGCTGGACGTCGAATACCGTCGCCAGGCGCAGGGCGTCCTCCACCGGCACGTCCGGTCCCAGGATCAAGACCTCGGGCCGTTCCTGGTTGAGGCTGGCGAAGAGCTCCGCCGGGTTCGCGGGATTGACGAACGCGAAGGTCTGCAGGCCGCCCGGAAGGCCGCCGGCCAGGGCCTGGCGGACGCGGGCATCGAAATCAGTGTTCGGCGAAATCAGGACAAAGCGGCTCATTTGTACACCTCTGGTCGCGTTACGATGCCGGGGCGGCCGCTGTCCGTGGCGTTGAGCGGTTCCTTGCTCAGCCAGATGCTGGCCGATTCCGTGAAGTTTGCGGCATAGACAATCTTTGTGGCTTCCATATCATTCACGGCGACCGTAACGATCATGGAGCCGGTGGGGAGCGACGTGTCCTCGGCTTCCGCGGGGGAGCCGGCGGCAGAGGGCTGCGGGGACGGGGCCACCACCGGGGCGCGCTGGACAGCCGTCACGAGAGCCTTGTGTACCGTCAGTTGGGTAGTCTCTTTGTCTGCCTTCGCCTCGAGGCCGCCGTCCTTGAGGTTGATGAAGACACCCACATGGTCGCCCGCCGCGAGACGGCCGCCGACGAGCCGCTGGGGCTCGAGCTGGAAGGAAACCTCCTGCAGGCCCTTAGGCACTTCAATCGCTCCGCTCGCCTTTAGTGCCTCCGGCTCAATCAGCCGCTCGGCGACGAGCTGTTCGCCAGGGAGGAGGTCGACGGCGGTGACTTTGCCGGCCAGCCCGTCCAGGTTCGTGAGAGCCGACTTCGAGACGGCTTTTCCGGGAAGATCCTGGCTGGTCACGAATGCTTTCAAGGCCGCGACCGACGTGCCGGCCGGCACAGCTTTCGACACCACGAGAACGGTGACGGGCTGCAGGCCCTGCACCGCCCTGCTGTCGGCGCCCTGCGCGTAGCTGACTACCAGGACGGCTCCGACGACGGCCAGCACCAGGGCCGCGATTCCTGCCAATAAGCGTGACTTCACTGTTAGGGCACTCCAATGGTAAGTCGGACTATTGAGGTCCCGTAGTCCGGTGCCGCGCCGAGTGCGAAGGCGTCGGACAGAGAGACATATCGGACGAAATAGCCCCTGATGGTTTTGTTCTTGATCGTCCCGCCTAAAGACCAACTGTTCGTGGCAAAGTGGTAACCGGTGACATGGAAGGCGGCAAATCCCTTCACGTAGTACTTGCCGCTGGAGCCGTTGCCGGTGGCCACGTCGTACAGCGGGAAAAGGACTGTTTGGTCGTTCATCTTGCTCAAGTCCGCAGCGGTGCATTCGCCTGGTGCGCTCGCGCCCGTGTTGCTGGAAAACCAAACGCCAGAGTTGTTTGCTTGTCCGGCTGACAGGGTGACTCCGCATTTTGCATCGCTGTCCGAAATCCAGCCGAAGCCACCCGGGATCTCGCCACAGCCGCCGGAATCCATGTCCAGGACCTGTTCGGCGCCAGCCAGCGAACCTGGCGGCAGGTTGAGCTTGCATTGGGCAATGGCCAGGGGCAGAAGGATCGTGCCCGTGGACGGCGTTCCCCACTCCACGCGGGAGGTAGCGGTTACTTCGGCGCTTGAAAGGCCCAAGGCCCGGGCGAAGAGCAGGGTAACCCGGTTAGGCGCTTTCCCGGTTTCCTGTGCCCCGGCTGTCACTTTCACGGTGCGGGCGGCCTTGTCCAGTACGAGGTCGGCAACGTTGCTTTTCCCGTCAGCAGCATTGCTATCGGCGAGGCTGCGGGCGAGGGCGGAGGTGGTGGAACAATCGGCGTCGTTGATGTTTTTCGCGCACTTCTGCGCGATGGCCAGGGCTGCGGCATCAGCCCCGTTGCGCAGTTGGGTCCGCTCGGCATATAGCATGCCGACGTCGACCGCCAGCGCCGCGAACCCCAACAGGGTAACCATGAGGATCGCGACCAGGATGCTGATGGCGCCGCGCTCGCCGTTGGCTGGTGACGCTGCTAGCCGCCGCACAGCATGACTCCTTTGCCTTCCATGGTGAACGGACCCGCGATGCCGGTCATCGTCGAGAGCGAATAAGTGATCTTGAGGGTCACTTGGATTCCGGTGGCGCAGGTGGCGGGGGTGATGGTGATATTGGTGTCGCTGAGCGCCGGCTTCAGCGCGGTGGCTGAATTCCTGGCCGCCGTCCGCGCAGCACTGGGGCTGTTGCTGATGGCCATGACCCGGACGCCTTCGCGGGCGGCGCTGGAGAGGCTGACCTGGGCGTTGTAGGCCCGGCCGAATTCGCTGATGCCGAGCAGCAGCATCACCAGGATTGGCGCGAGAAGAGCGAATTCCACGGCGACGGCGCCCCTCTCCGATGTTTTGGACATGGGCGACCGCCTTCCGTTCGAGTGTGGGCTCTGGATGCGACAGGGTGGCAGCGGCCCAGGGCCACTGCCACCCGCTGGCAGTCTGACTAGCGGCAGGAAGAGGCCGCTGCAGTCACACCGGTGCTTGCCGGCACGGCTGCCGTGTACGACTTACCGCTGACGCTGCACGATACCGATTCAAATGTGGTCGCCAAAGTGCCGCCGAGCATCGTGACGGCGACGATGATCACGACCGCGATGAGGGAGACCATGATGCCGTATTCGACGGCGGTGGCGCCGCGCTGGTCGCGGCGAAGACGGGCTGCGAAGCTGGAGAGAATGGAACGCATTGGTGACTCCTGAGCGAGTTGGGAGGCTGGCCCTGCACCAGCACTGAGAGGAACTTAGCAACCGCCGACACGCCCACGATTGCCTTTGCCGCATCCTGTGCCAAGGCTTCCCAAACTGCACGTTTCCTGTACATTCCCTGCGCGCATCTTGCGCCTGGAATGCAACATTGCTGTAGCCGGGCCCACAGAATGACCCCCTTGGCTCTGGTCCAAGGGGGTCCGGTATCTGGGTCTCCTGCGGCCGGCCCCGTGCACGCCGGCCGATCATTCAGCTCGGGATCCGTATCAGCCGGGAGTTGGAACTGATCGCATTGACCGCAGAGACGAAGATCGGGCCGAGTTCGTTTCCGCTTGCTGCGCAGAAGAAGAAGTCTCCGTCGGAGTTCTCGGTAGTCCGGAGCGCCGCTGTTGAGCAGTCGTTGTCGGCGTCGCTGGCGACGCCGTGTGAGTCCTTCGATGCCGCGGTGGCCAGGACGTTCCGGACAAACGCGCCGCCGCTGCCGCACTGCGCGGTTGTTGCGTCTCCGAAGGCGACCGTCACGATGAGCAGGCCCGCCGCCTTGGCGTTCGTTGCGACCGCGTTGAAGTTGTTGCACGCAGCTGACCCGTTGGTAGTCCCGATGTCGTTTGCGTTGTTCAATGAGTTGTCGGATCCCGCGACGTTCTGCTCGTTGGGTTGGCCGTCCGTTTCCAGGATGATGGCCTTGCGCGCCGTTCCAGCGCGCGGGGGCAGGCTTCCCAGGTTGTTTGAGGGCATGCCCAGCACGTACCGTGAGGCGGCTTTGAGGGGTGCCGCCAGATACGTTCCTCCGCTCGACGCCGACAGGCACGTCAGGGCCTTGACGAGCGTGCTGCTCGTGTTCAGTGGTGGCGTTCCGCCTGGAATTGCGGGGTTCTGGGTGTAGTCGTTGGAGAACGGAACGGGGATCCAAGGACCTGTGTTGTCCGTGGATGGCGTGGTGATACAGCTTCCGGGAGATGCCTTGCTTCGGTGGATCGTGCCCAGCGCTACGTATTGCTGATCCCTGGTCATGGTCTGCAGGGTGCTCTTGATCCCGGTGACCATCAGGTCCCGATTCGCGGTGCTCATGCTGCCGGTTCGGTCTGCCACTATAGCGATATCCATGGGATTCGGGATCTGGGCGCCGCAGGAACCCTTACAGGCATCTGACGCCAGCGAGCCCGTATTGCCGGTATTAATCCCGATCACGGGCGCGAAGTTGAACGCGACGTCCTTATCGTCGGTCACAGTGATCGAATTACAGGCGTTGCTGCCCCCCGGGATGCAGGGGATCGCGCAGATGGTTTCGCTGCATCTGGCACCGGCGATCGTTCCGGGGTTGCAGACGCTCGGGATCTGGCTGCTCAGCACGGTCCGGCCGGCGCCTGTTGACGCCACCACACACCAGTAGGTGATCGTGGGGGCTGCTGCGGGGTCGTTGGCCCGGGCGAATGACGCGGCCGCGTTGCGGGCGGTCACCGGGTCGCCGGGGAGGTACGACGCACCAGCCAGCGCGGCGGCGTCCAGCGCATTGCTCAGATGCTGGCGCTCGTAGACCAGCTTGCCGACGTCGACGGCCATTGCAAGGGCTCCGAAGAGTACGGGAACCATCAACGCGAAAATGACCGTCGCCGCCCCTCGCTCCCGGGATGCCCTACCGTGTGTGTTCTTGTCTTTCAATTGCCCCCGGTTATTACCGACGCTACGTATCCACTTCAGGAACGATCCTGGTGTCAGGGAGTGCATGATCCTCCGGTCCAACGCTGTGCGCCCGCGGCCACAGTCGCGGGGCTTTCCATTTTCATGACGGCTTTTGCTTCGAACACGCCGCCTAGTACCCACGAATAGAACCCGCTCAGCGACGACTGGGGGTAGCGCAAGCAGACGACCATAAGCCCGGGAGCCCCAGCCAACGTGTCGACGGCGAATCGCACCTGGAGCTTGCTGCTGTCAAGCGATCCCCGTGCGCGGTTTGCGGACGCAATGACGTCACCCTGTGTGACTCCCTGCCGCGCGCTTTCCCGTGCCGCCCCTTGCAGGCTGACGCTTTGCCCGAGGGCCGTCCCAAAATCAATTACCCCAAGGAGCATGGACAGGAGCAAAGGAAGCACCAAGGCAAATTCAACTGCCGTCGCACCGCGCTGCCGGTCATCCCGAACCTTTCGATGTCCTGTCCTGGACCTAAACATCTGTTGCTCCTTACAATCTGGTTGATTCCTGCCCACTCCGGCGAGGTGAGGGATGAATTGCGTGCCGGCTTAGTTGCTTTCGCTACCGGCCCGAAAACGTGGCGATTGCATTGATGACGGCAGGGCCGAGGATTACGATAAACAGCGGCGGAAAAATAAAGAGAAGCAACGGAAAAACCACAGCCACGGGAAGTTTCATTGCTTTTTCCTCTGCCCGAAGACGTCTCTTGATCCGCATCTGGTCCGCCTGGGGTTTCAGGACCCGGGCGACCGAAAGGCCCTGCACATCGGCCTGGATGACAGCGCCCACGAAACTCTTCAAATCCGCAACTGAGGACCGCGCGGCCATGGCTTTGTAGGCCTCACGGCGGGTTCTTCCGGCCTGGATGTCCTGCAGGGTGCGCACCATCTCGTCCGCCAGCGGACCCTTTCCGCTCGTCCCCACGCGGGCCATGGCGGCTTCAAAACCGAGGCCGGCCTCGACCGAGATGAGCAATTGGTCCAAGACATTGGGCAGATCCAGCTGCAATCTCGCCTGGCGTTTTGTGCTGCTGTTGTAGACCAGAAGGTCGGGGAGGAAGTAGCAGGCTGCCGTGAGGCACACTGACAGCAGGACCCCCTGCGGAGTCTTTGTGCCGCCCAAAAGAAGTGCCAACAGAACTCCGCCAAGGGCCGCAAACGGTTTCAAGCTCAAGAGGCGGTCCAACGGCATGGATGCCGGCCGGCCCGCATTCCCGAGCATCCGGTCCAAGTGGGACACATAGGCCGCGGGTGTCAGCCTGCGGGCAAGAAGCAGCAGCCAGTGAGGGCCCGCCGGGGAGGCACCTGCCTGCGGGGCCGAAACGGCAGCCAGCCTGGATTGGATCAAGCGGCCGGATGACCTGTCGACGCCGATCAGGGACCAGGTGAAGTAGGCCAAAGGAAGGATGATGCTGGCGATCAGCAGCCAGACTGTGGGGGTCATGTGCTCAGCTCCTTTTAGAATTCGATCTTGACCATGCGGCTGATCCAGAAGGATCCGATGGCCATCATGACCACGCTGGCTGTGATGAGGACCCAGCCCAGCACAGTGGTTGTCAGGACCGACATGTATCCCGGATTGACGAGATTGATGAAGATTGCGACAAAGAACGGCAGCGCAATCAGGATGTATGCCGAGAACTTTCCTTCTGCCGCCAAGGCACGGACCTGGCCCTTGATCTGAGCCCTTTCGCGCACGGTCTCCGCGACATGGTCGAGCACTCCGGCCAGGTCGCCGCCAACTTCACGGTTGATCTCAATCGCCTGGCTGAGCCATTCGAAGTCCTCACATTGCATCTTGCGGCCCACCTCGGCCATCGACTCCGAAACCGGCCGGCCGACCCTGGCCTCGTTGACGATCCTGGCGAGTTCCTCGCCCATCGGCGCCGGCATCTCGACGCTGGCCGTGTGCATGCTCTGGGCAATGCTGTGGCCGGCACGCAGGCTGCCGGAGAGGGACATGAGCATGTCGCTGAGCTGGCCCTCGAAGGCGGCGCGGCGGCGGCCGGTCTTGAAGGAGAGCAGCGCCTTAGCGCCCACCGGACCGATGGCCGCGAACAGGACGGTGAGAAGCCAGCCTTGCAGCACGTAGCCCGCCAGACCCAGAATGAAGGAGGCAACCAAGATCAGGACGATGAATTCGGACGGCCGGAGTTTCAGGCCCGCCTCGCCGAGTGCATCGCGGCCGAATGGGCCGCTGCTCTTGTGCCCGACGCGACGCTCCACGGCGGCGACTGTGACGCCGCTCAGCTTCGAAATCATCGACGAGTTGGACTCCGCCGGCGGCCTCCTCCGGTCGACGTGGATGTCCGCGTACCGGGGACGGAGGGCGACAAAAAGGGCGAGGGCCAAGCCAGACAGAATAAGTACAGTGCCGGCCAGCAGAGCGTAATCGTGGGTCACGGTGCTCACCGTCCTGTCTTGGCGGAGGCGGGGAAGAAGATTTCGCCGGGAACGCTGATTCCCAGGTCGGCGAACCGTTCGACGAAGCGCGGGCGGACACCCGTGGGAACAGGCTTGCCGATGAATCGGCCATCCTGGTCAACGCCCGCCGCGTAGTCGAAGACGAATGCGTCCTGGAGAGTCACCACATCACCTTCCATGCCGAGGACCTCGGTGATGTGGGTGACCCTTCGGGTGCCGTCCTTTAGCCTGCTCAATTGGACGATCAGATGGACTGCGCTCGCGATTTGTTCGCGGATGGCCCGCAGTGGAAGATCCATCCCCGCCATAAGCACAAGGGTCTCCATACGGGCTACGGCGTCCCGGGGGGAGTTCGAGTGCACGGTGGAGATGGATCCGTCATGGCCAGTGTTCATGGCCTGGAGCATGTCCAGGGCTTCCCCGCCTCGGACTTCTCCGACCACGATCCTGTCCGGCCGCATACGCAGGGAGTTCCGGACGAGGTCTCTGATGCCAACGGCTCCGCGGCCTTCGACGTTTTCGGGACGGCTTTCCAAACGGACCACGTGCTCCTGCTGCAATTGCAGTTCCACGGCGTCCTCAATGGTGACGATGCGTTCGTCGTCGGGAATGAACGAGGAGAGAACGTTGAGCAGTGTGGTCTTTCCCGTGCCGGTACCACCGGAGACGATGATGTTCAGGCGAGCCTGTACACAGGCGTGGAGCAGCTGTGCCATGGCCGGTGAGACGGAATCGAACTTGATCAGGTCCTCGACGGTCAGTGGTACGGCGGAGAACTTTCGGATCGTCAAGGAGGGGCCGTCCACGGCGAGGGGCGGGATTACGGCATTGACTCGCGAACCGTCCTCAAGCCTGGCGTCAACCAGCGGCGAGGACTCGTCAATGCGGCGTCCCACCCGCGAGACAATCCTTTCGATGACTCTGCGCAGGTGGGCATCCGAACTGAACGTTGTCCCGGTCAAGTGCAGTCGGCCGCCGCGTTCCACGTAGATGCGGCCAGCGCCGTTGACCATGATCTCGGAGACCAGCGGGTCGTCTAGCAGCCGCTGCAGCGGCCCGAGGCCCAGGACTTCGTCCACGATCTCCCTGATGAGACGCCGCCTTTCTTCCGGTGTCAGGGGGACCTGCTCGTCATCGATAAAGGAGCCAAGGGCCTCGCGCACCATGCGGCGCACGTCGCCTTCGTCCAGGCTGCTGTCGGTGATGCGATTGCCAAGACGGGCTGTCAGCTCCTCGGCCGCGCGCTTCTTGATCCCTGCCAGGGCGTCCGAGGAAGCGGCTTGGGGTGCCACGGCCAGGGTTCCCAGCAGATTGTTGCCGGCAGGTACGGCCGCCGGCAGAACCGGAACCGTGGCGGTACCGGGCGTGTGGTCCGGCCGGGCGGGGCCTTCCGTGGCCATCCGGACGGCTTCAAGTCGGTCAACAAGACTCATGGCTTTTCGCCCCTTCGGTTTGGACGCTTGCTGGCGGGTGGGGACGAATTCTGCCCGAAAAGCGCAATAAGGTTTCTCAACCCTTTCAGGGCAGGATCCCGACGGTTGTCCTGGATCAGCGGGACGCCGGCATTCGTTGAAAACGGCAATGTGCGGGACCACGGCAGGATGATGTCCACCGGCAGGCCAACCGTGGCTTCAACGTCTTGGACGGTTAGTCCGCTGCGCTTGTCGGCGAAGTTGAGGACAATTGTGTTCGACGGGGGCATCAGGTCCAGTTGCCGCAGCACGTCCAATCCGTGGTTGAGGCCACGGATGCTGGGAATATCCATGCCGCAAACCCAAACCCCGTCGGTGGCCAATTCCAGGACCGCCAGGACTTCTTCCCCGAGGCCCGGTGACGTATCCAAAATGACAAACGGGAACTCCAGCGAGAGCTGGTTGATCAGAGTCGTCACGTGCGCCGGCTTGATCAGGTCGGCATCTGCCGGCCGGCGCGGCGCACACATGGCGTACGCCCCCGACGGATGCGGGCTGAGGAAAGCCTTGAGCACCATGGCGTCACTTGATGCGGCACCCGAGACTGCGTCATTGATGGTGTACTGGGGCTCCAGGCCAAGCCCTGAGGCCACGTCGCCAAATTGAAGGTCGAGATCGACAATGACCGCCCCCATCGGTGCCAGTTTGGCCAGACCAACGGCCAAATTGGTGGCAACGGTGGTCTTCCCCACTCCGCCCTTCGGGGACATCACAGAGATCACCCGCCCACGTACCCGTTTCTGGCTGGCATCATCGGCGGCAATCTGCTTGCGGCTCCTGGACGTTTCGGCAGCGTGTTCCAACGCTTGACGCATTAGTCCAGGCTCCGTGTCCGGCGGCAGGACATCGCGGATGCCGGACCGCATGGCGGCCAGCGTAAGCTCGGGTGCCGCGACTGCCGCCAGCACGAGCACAATGTCCGGGAAAGCGTGCTCCAAGCTTGCCGCCAGGGTGAGCATCTGCTCCGACCGGACGTCCGGGCCGAAGACCATCACATCGATGGCGCCGCCCAAGTTTTGGGCCAGCAGATGGCCGGGGCTGCCGCCCGCGGCTTCGGATGCAAGGACCTGGACGTCGTGGGTGTCGCCCAGGGCTGTGGCGAGATGGCGCTCGAACTCCGGGGATGAGGTCAGGACTAGGAAGCGGCTCATTGGAAGATCCCGCTGGTGGTGACGGCTGTGCGCTGGCTCGCGGGTGTCTTCGCCGTTTGTTTGGTCAGCCAGATATTGCCTACGCGGGCACTGAGAATGATCTTGGCGGAGTCAGTGGAATTGCGGGCGAGGGTCACAAACGAGGAGCCGGTGGGAACAGCGGACGTTCCATCTGCCGTGTTGCCGCTGCTGGGCGGCGCCTGCTGGATTGCAGTCACCAGAACCTTGTCAAAGACCAGCTGAGTGCTCATGACTTGCGGAGCCGCAGGATCCCCCTGGGTAACGTAGAGTCCCACCAAGTCTCCGGCACGAAGGGTGCCGCCGACCACGCTTTCCGGGGGCAGGAGAACGGTGACTTCCTGCATGCCGGCGGGCACCTCCACTGCGCCCGGGGTGACACGCTGGGACGGGTCCACCAGCCGGCTTGCCAGCAACTGTTCGCCCGGTTCCAGGGCCACAGCCGTGACCTGACCCGTGATTCCGTCCAGCGAGGACAACGCACCGTCGGCCTTTGCCGCATCCGGAATGGACCGGAGCCGTACGTGCGAACGGAGTTCTTCCACCGTCGCGCCGGCCGGAACCGCTGAATCGACCACGACGACGTCGACGGGCTGGAGAGATTCTTGTGCCCGACGGTCTGCATTCGACACGTAATTTACCAACATCAGGGTGCCGGCGATCGCCAGGACTAGCGCAGCCAGCCCCGCGACTAAACGAGATTTCATGACTAATTCCTCACCTCTTGGAAAACCTCAAGATTGCTTGGGCGCACATTAGGGCGTCAGCCTGGGCGCGGCTTGCCGCACCGTACGCCCTCCGCCGAAACGCCTCTGCCGGCTGCCCGGTGTGGCGGACAGCCGGCAGAGTGGCGTGCGTTGTGGGCGGTTGGCCGCTACGGTCCTACCCGCGGTGCGACCTGGCGGGCGATGTCGCCGAAGGCCGTGTTGAGGTTGTTGCCAAGGGTGGTAACCGCGCCGATGATCACGACCGCGATCAGGGCGACCATGATGCCGTATTCAACGGCGGTGGCGCCCTTCTCCTCGTCCGAGAGGCGGTTCTTGATTCCAGAGACAAAAGCGAGCATTGAGACCATGAGACCAGTCATTTTCTTATTCCTTTTCCAGAGTTTTGAATAGTGAACGAATTTCCAGCAAATCCCCTTCGCTTATTTGCTGGAGCTTCGTTGGAACAACATTTGCACGGCCGCAAACGGCACGGCAATGAAGTTCGATACTCGACTTTTGGAAGGAAAATGCGGGCACCACCTGCCCGCATTTGAGAGGTGTACTCAGTTTCCAAGTAGGGGCAGGGCTCGATTACTTGGTTTGATAAGGCGTCTTACTTAATCGGCACCCTTGCACATGCGGAGGCCACCTAGGGCAGCAGCAGGATAACGGCCAGTCCGGCAGCCAGCATCGAGGGCCCGTAGGCCACTTCATTCGGCTTGTTTCCGCGATTTTTCAGCACTATGACCACTGAAGCGGCGCCACCCGCGACGAACCCCAGGGCTCCGCCATAGAACAAGTGGGACCAGCCTAGGTAGCCCAAGTACAGGCCAAGTGGTGCCGCGAGCTTCACATCACCCATTCCGAGGCCGTTTCGGCTGGTCAGGGCCAGAAAGAGGTACAAAACGAACAATATTAAGGCGCCGGCGACCCCGCGTAGCAGGCTACCTGCCTCGTTGGACACCCCGGCGGCGGCCCCGAGTAACACAATTCCGACCACCAATAGGGGTAAAACCATCCGGTTCGGCAGTAAGTGGTGCAAAAGGTCGATCCGCGCCAGCTGGACGCCGGCTGCCGCCAGCAATACATAGGCGGGTAGCTCCGGGGAGGCGCCGAACCGACAGGCCAGCAGTGCGGACAGCGCGAAGGTGGCCGCCGCCGTCGTAAGCCTCATGCGTACCGTCAGGGGTCCGCCTAGGCGGGGGAGCGTGCGCCGGATGATGAACTCGGCCAGCAGGGACAGGCATGCCCCGGCGACACCAATGCTGACTATGAAGGCGATGAAGGGAAGGCCGGTGAGCGATCCGGTCGGCTGCGCCAGGATGGTCGGCTGCCCAAGCAGCAGGGAGATGGTGCCGGCGGCGGCGGGATCGGACACGGTTCCTCCAGGGATGCGACGGGCCGGCACGGGGCTGTCTGACGAAACAGGGAGCAGACAGGATGCATCCGGACACCCCATTTTGACCCAACAGGCCGCCGTCGGCTATTCTTGGTAGTCGTTGTGCGTGTCCTATCTCGATGGTGCGTGCCCGCTTGAGAATCCGGTTGCAGGATAGCTACTCAACGTGCACATTCGAGACCTCAGGATGACTGGTTACATGGAGCCCTCACCTCTGTTCCGGTAGCGCATAGATAGTAGGTGCACCGTAAGAGTGACGCCTAAAACAAGAACGCCAGAACAAGAACGAGGCAAACACCGTGCGTACGTACACCCCGAAGCCCGGCGATATCAACCGCCAGTGGCACGTCATTGACGCCACCGACGTTGTCCTTGGTCGTCTCGCCAGCCAGACCGCAATCCTGCTGCGCGGCAAGCACAAGGCCACCTTTGCGTCCCACATGGACATGGGCGACTTCGTCATCATCATCAACGCTGAAAAGGTTGCCCTCACCGGCGCAAAGCTGGAGCAGAAGCGCGCATACCGCCACTCCGGCTACCCGGGCGGCCTGACCTCCGTCAACTACGCGGAGCTGCTTGAGTCCAACCCGGTTCGCGCCGTGGAGAAGGCCATCAAGGGCATGCTCCCGAAGAACTCCCTCGCTGCCCAGCAGCTGGGCAAGCTGAAGGTGTACCGCGGTGCAGAGCACCCCCACGCCGCCCAGCAGCCCAAGACTTTCGAAATCACCCAGGTCGCCCAGTAGTCCTGGCCACCAACCAACTTTTTATCAAGGAGAATCGTGGCTCAGAACGAAGAACTGACCACCGAAGCCGTCGAGGCTGAGGAAAACCTGACCAGCTACACCTCGGAGAGCGGTGCTGCGGAAGCAGCTGCGCCGAAGAAGGAACGCCCGGCACTGACCGTTGCCGGCGCTGCAGTTGGCCGTCGTAAGGAAGCCGTTGCGCGCGTTCGCGTTGTGCCCGGCTCCGGCAAGTGGACCATCAACGGCCGCGAGCTGGCGAACTACTTCCCGAACAAGCTGCACCAGCAGGACGTCAACGAGCCCTTCAAGATCCTCGATCTTGACGGCGCCTACGACGTCATTGCCCGCATCCACGGTGGCGGCATCTCCGGCCAGGCCGGTGCCCTGCGCCTCGGCATCGCCCGTTCGCTGAACGAGATCGACACCGAGAACAACCGCGCCACCCTGAAGAAGGCCGGTTACCTGCGCCGCGACGCTCGCGTCATCGAGCGCAAGAAGGCCGGTCTCAAGAAGGCCCGTAAGGCTCAGCAGTACTCCAAGCGCTAAAAATGCGCCTACCCAACCGTCGGCCGCTGGCGCGACCGACGGTTGGGGCCCTCGGCGCTTTTTAGCGCTCGGGTCCAGAAGCGTTAATTCTGCTTCCAAGCGCTTCTGGCGCTTGCACGAAAGCCCGTTCCGCCACTCGGCGGGGCGGGCTTTCGCCGTTTAAGCCGGACTTGCCCCGGCCATCGACTAAACTTGGTCCGATGTCTAGATTATTTGGAACCGATGGAGTCCGGGGCCTGGCGAACGGGTTGCTGACCGCCGAGCTCGCCTTGCAGTTGGCCCAGGCCGCCGCCGTCGTACTTGGCCATGACCGCAACACGACCGGGAAACGGCCGATCGCCGTGGTGGCACGGGACCCGCGGGCCAGCGGCGAGTTCCTCGCGGCTGCCGTGGAAGCGGGGCTCTCCAGCTCGGGAATCGACGTCTACGACGCCGGCGTGCTGCCCACCCCGGCCGCCGCCTACCTCGTGGCGGACCTCAACGCCGACTTCGGCGTCATGATCTCCGCCTCCCACAACCCCGCGCCGGACAACGGCATTAAGTTCTTCGCCCGCGGCGGCCAGAAGCTGCCCGACGACGTCGAGGACGCCATTGAAGTGCAGCTCGGCAAGGAGCCCTTCCGGCCCGTCGGCGGTGAGGTGGGACGCATCCAGCGCTTCTCCGACGCCGAGGACCGCTACATCGTGCACCTGCTGGGCACGCTTCCGCACCGCCTGGACGGCCTGAAGGTCGTCCTCGACTGCGCCCACGGCGCTGCCAGCGGCTGTTCCCCGCAGGTGTTCAAGGACGCCGGCGCCAACGTGATCGTCATTGGCGCCGAACCTGACGGGCTCAACATCAACGAAGGGGTCGGCTCCACGCACCTCGGCCCGCTCAAGCGGGCCGTCCTGGACCACGGGGCGGACCTCGGCATCGCGCACGACGGCGACGCCGACCGCTGCCTCGCCGTGGACCACGAAGGCAACGAGGTGGACGGCGACCAGATCATGGCCATCCTGGCCGTGGCACTCAAGAACGCCGGAAAGCTTAAGGACGATGTCCTCGTGGCCACCGTCATGAGCAACCTCGGCCTGAAGATCGCCCTGCGCGACGCCGGGATCAGCCTGCGCGAAACCGGTGTGGGGGACCGTTACGTCCTCGAGGAAATGCGCAACGGCGGCTACAGCCTTGGCGGCGAGCAGTCAGGGCACGTAATTTTTGCCGACCACGCCACCACCGGCGACGGCGTACTGACGGGACTGCAGATTGCCGCCCAGGTGGCACTCACCGGCCGCCCGCTCAAGGAGCTGTCCACGGTGATGACCAAGCTGCCCCAGGTCCTCATCAACGTCAAGGGCGTGGATCGTACCCGGGTCAAGGGCGATGCGGTGGTGGCGCAGGCGGTATCCGCCGCCGAAACCGAACTCGGCGACACCGGACGCGTCCTGCTGCGCCCTTCGGGCACCGAGCCGGTGGTGCGCGTGATGGTGGAGGCCGGAGACCACAAAACCGCCCAGGGCGTCGCTGAGCGCCTGGCCCAGGTGGTCCGGACCGAACTGGCTTTGGAGCTCGTCCCCGAGTAGCCGGCCGGCAACGGATCCGTCCGCGAATCGCTGTGCCCGGCGACGCCGGGTTTCCCCACCTATGCCCGCGTCCGACGGCTTGTGGGCCGGTTGCGCCGGCGTGTACCGGCGTCGTGGAGGCAAAGATGGGGAAATTCCGCGCGGACCGACGCGCCGCCCCACGGGTAGGCCGGCGGCGCCTACAAGTACGCCGGGGCGGCTTCCAGGCCGAAGTATTCCTCGAGCGTGCCGATGCCGCGGGCGCGCATGTCCCCGGCCGCCTCCTTGCCGACGAAGCGCAGATGCCATGGCTCGTAGAAATACCCGGTGATTTCGTGCAGCATCCACGGGTAGCGGACCACGAAGCCGAAGCGGTGGGCATTCGCCTTTGCCCAGATCGCCGCCGGGCGGTCCTTGAACTGGGGCGTGAAAGAGTCCGCCCCGCTGCCGTCGCCGATGTCGAACGCCCAGCCCGTCTGGTGCTCTGAGTAGCCAGGCCGGGCCGAGGCGGTGTCAGCCTCCGCCTGACCGCGGGAATTCACGTAGCTGCCGTAGGTTGCCCGCTGCGTCGCGAACGAACGGTACCCGCTGGCCAGGGTGATGATGACGCCGTCGGCAGCCGCTGCCGCGAACATCCTCTCAGCCGCTGCCGCCGTCGTGCCGTTCACCAGTACCGCCTCGCCCGACGTCGCCAAACGGACGGCCGGGCGGGCCAGATCCGGCGGCACAAAGGTGGCGGGGGAGAGTGGGCGGTGCTTGTTGACGACCACCCACGGGCTGGTGGGGTCCGAGAGGGAATGTTGCGGCCCCGGCGCCGCGGCCGAAGGAGGGTGCGCCGCGGCCGATGGCGGGACAGCTGACGGCGCCGGCGTCGCCGCAGTGGTGCTTTCCGGAACGGAAGCCGACGATGAGGTTGCCGGCGGGGTCGACGCCGCGGCGGCGGCGGTCGGCGTCGAACTGCCGGTGGCGGTGCCCGGCGTCGGCCCCGGCGTGCCGGACGGCGTGAAGGACTGGGCCGGGGTGCAGGCGGACAGCGCCGCGAGGCCCGTGCCCGCCAGCAGGAGGCGGCTGAAGGCCCGGCGGCTCGGCGATTCCGGGCCGGCTTCCTGCCGTCCCGCCGTCCCGTCCGCGTCGTCGTAGCACATCTGTGCTAGACCTTCCTCAGCAGCATCCGGCGGATGGAGTGGTCGGCGTCCTTGGTGAGGACCAGTTGCGCGCGGCCCCGGGTCGGGAGGACGTTTTCCTCGAGGTTGGGCTCGTTGATGCGCTTCCAGATCTCACGGGCGGTCTCTTCGGCCTCGGCATCGGAGAGTGTTGCGTAACGGTGGAAGTACGATTCCGGCTGGGCGAAGGCTGTGCTCCGCAGTTTGCGGAACCGGTCCACGTACCACTCCTCGATATACGTAGTTTTCGCGTCGACGTAGATGGAGAAATCGAAGAAGTCACTCAGGGCCAGGCCCTGCCTGCCGTCCTGCCGCGGCCGGGCCGGGGCCAGGACGTTCAGCCCCTCGACAATCAGCACGTCCGGACGGCGCACCACCACTTCCTTGCCGGGGACGATGTCATAGGTGACGTGGGAATACCAGGGGGCCCGGACCTCCTCGGCGCCGCCCTTGATCTCGCTCACGAAGCGCAGCAGGGAACGGCGGTCGTAGGACTCCGGAAAACCCTTGCGCTCGAGCAGTTGCCGGCGCTTAAGCTCGGCGAGCGGGTAAAGGAATCCGTCCGTGGTGATGAGCTCCACGTTGGGGGTGCCGGGCCAGCGCCGGAGCATTTCGCGCAGGACGCGGGCGATGGTGGACTTACCCACGGCCACCGAACCGGCCACGCCGATCACGAACGGCGTGCGCTGGGTGCTTTCGCCGAGGAAGGTGGTGGTGGCCGCGTGAAGCTGGCCCGCGGCTTCCACGTAAAGGTGCAGGAGCCGGGACAGCGGCAGGTAGACCTCGCGCACTTCCTTGATGTCGAGGGGGTCCCCGAGGCCGCGAAGGCGGAACACATCCTCTTCATTAAGGGGCTGCTCCATCTGGGCAGCGAGCCGGGACCAGGTCTGCCGGTCCAGCTCCACGAACGGGGAGACACCTTCCCCGTTCGCTTCATTGCGTTGCAAAGTCACCCTAGAGATTCTGCCCTTCACAACGCCGAGAGCGAAATGGACTGGCCGGTGGAAGCCGGGGCAGGCCGTCCTGAGCCCCGCGCAGGGGCCTTCACGCCCCGCCGTCCCACGTCCTCCCTCCCGGAAACCCGCTAGGCTTATGACCATGTGTGGAATCGTTGGATATGTGGGCCACTCAGATGGCCGGGTAAATGCTGGACACAATGCCTTGGACGTTGTCCTTGAAGGATTGCGGCGCCTGGAGTACCGCGGCTACGACTCCGCGGGTATCGCTGTAGTGGCCGACGGCACGATTTCTTCCCGGAAGAAGTCCGGCAAACTGAGCAACCTCATTGCGGAGCTGGACGCCCGCCCGCTGCCGGAATCCCTCACGGGAATCGGCCACACGCGCTGGGCGACGCACGGCGGCCCGACGGACCAGAACGCGCACCCGCACCTGTCCGACGGCGGCAAGCTGGCCCTGATCCACAACGGCATCATCGAGAACTTTGCCGAGCTCAAGCTCGAGCTCCAGCGCAAGGGCGTCACCTTCGAATCCGAGACCGACACGGAAGTGGCGGCCGCCCTGCTCGGGGACATCTACCGGAACCAGCTCGGCGGTGACGCCGGCAACGGCGGCCTCACCCGGGCCATGCAGCTTGCCTGCCAGCGGCTCGAAGGCGCTTTCACGCTCCTCGCCGTCCACGCCGACCAGCCCGACGTTGTGGTCGCTGCCCGCCGGAACTCCCCGCTCGTCGTCGGCCTCGGCGAAGGCGAGAACTTCCTCGGGTCCGACGTCTCCGGCTTCATCGACTACACGCGGCGCGCCGTGGAACTCGGCCAGGACCAGATCGTCACGATCACCGCCGACTCCGTGGAAATCACGGACTTCTACGGCGCCCCGGCCGAGGGCAAGGAATACCACGTCAACTGGGACCCGGCCTCGGCGGAAAAGGGCGGCTTCCCGTCCTTCATGGAAAAGGAAATCCACGACCAGCCGGATGCCGTGCTCCAGACTTTGCTGGGCCGTTCCGACATCCACGGCAAGCTGACGCTTGATGAGCTCCGCGTCGATCCGCAGCTGCTCAAGAACGTCAACAAGATCATCGTCCTCGCGTGCGGCACCTCCGCCTATGCCGGACAGGTGGCGAAATACGCCATTGAGCACTGGTGCCGGATCCCCACCGAGGTCGAGCTCTCGCACGAATTCCGCTACCGGGATCCGATCGTGGACGAGAACACGCTGATTGTCTCCATCTCCCAGTCCGGCGAGACCATGGACACTCTCATGGCGGTCCGCTACGCCAAGGAACAGGGCGCCAAGACCGTCTCCATCTGCAACACCAACGGCTCCACCATCCCGCGCGAATCGGACGCCGTGCTCTACACGCACGCCGGACCCGAAATCGCCGTGGCCTCGACCAAGGCGTTCCTGGCCCAGATCACGGCCGCCTACCTGCTGGGCCTTTATTTGGCACAGCTGCGCGGCAACAAGTTCCAGGGCGAGATCAAGGACATCCTGGCCGACCTGGGCAAGATCCCGGCCAAGATCCAGCGCATCCTCGACAACGAGGCCCAGATCAAGGAACTCGGCCAGTCCATGGCTGACGCCAAGTCCGTGCTGTTCCTGGGCCGCCACGTCGGTTTCCCGGTGGCGATGGAGGGTGCGCTCAAGCTCAAGGAACTCGCGTACATCCACGCCGAGGGCTTCGCCGCAGGAGAACTCAAGCACGGCCCGATCGCGCTGATCGAGGAAGGCCAGCCAGTCTTCGTGGTGGTCCCCTCCCCGCGCGGCCGCGACTCGCTGCACTCCAAAGTGGTCTCCAACATCCAGGAAGTCCGTGCCCGGGGCGCCAAGACGATCGTGATCGCCGAAGAAGGCGACGAGGCCGTCAAGGCGTACGCCGAACACGTCTTCTACATCCCGGAGACCCCCACGCTCCTGGCGCCGCTGCTCGCAACGGTTCCGCTGCAGATCTTCGCCCTCGCACTCGCCTCGGCCAAGGGTTACGACGTGGACCAGCCACGCAACCTGGCCAAGAGCGTGACCGTAGAATAACGCCATGATCGTAGGCATAGGCGTAGACGTCGTAGACATTGAGCGGTTCGGGCGCCAGCTCGAGCGCACCCCCGGGCTGCGCGACAGGCTGTTCGTCCCCGCCGAGCGGGAACTGAACACGCGGTCCCTCGCCGCGCGGTTCGCCGCGAAAGAGGCCGTGGCCAAGGTGCTGGGGGCGCCGGCCGGCATGAACTGGCAGGACTGCTGGATCGGGCTGGACCAGAACGGCCCCACCGTCCAGGTCAAAGGCACCGTGCTGGCCGTGGCGGAGTCCAAGGGCGTCAAGCGCTGGCACTTGTCCATGAGCCACGACGGCGGGATCGCCACCGCGACGGTTGTCGCCGAAGGCTGAGACGGCCGTCCAGGCAGAACCGGCCCCAGCGCCGAGCATTCCCCAGCGACCGCGAATGGACTGAAACCATGATCAGCGCCTACACCGGAACCCAAGTGCGAGAGGCCGAAAAGCCATTTCTCGACGACACACTGGGCTCCGGTGCGGGCGCTGTTCTTATGCAGCGGGCCGCGTACGGCCTCGCCAACGCCGTGATCCGCGAACTGCGGAGCCGCGGGCAGCGGCTGTACGGCTCCAGCGTGGCCGTGCTGGCGGGCAAGGGCAACAACGGCGGAGACGGGCTCTTCGCCGCCGCGCTGCTGGCCCGCCGCGGCATGCGCACGACGGCGGTGCTCACCGCGGGCGCGGCCCACGACGCCGGGCTGGCGGCGTTTCGGAAGGCCGGCGGCCATGCCGTGGCCCTCACCGGGGACAACGTGGCCGAACTCGCCGCGCTGGCCGGCGGCGCCGACGTCGTGCTCGACGCAGTCCTCGGGACCGGAGCCCAGGGCGGGCTGCGTGGACCGGCCGCCGAACTGGTCGCGGCCCTGGAGCGTTCCCGGCCAGGCTCCCGTTCCCCCTTGGTGGTGGCCTGCGATATCCCCAGCGGGGTGGACGCGGACACGGGGGAGGCGCACGCACCGGTGCTGGCGGCCGACATGACGGTGACCTTTGGGGCCGCCAAGGCCGGCCTGCTGGCGGACCCGGGCGCGGACTTCGCGGGCGCCATCCGGGTGGTCCCGATCGGAATCGAGCAGGCGCTGCCATGGCCGTCCCTGCGACGGCTTGAGGCCGCAGACCTGTCCGCCCTCCTGCCACGCCCGCAGCGGCGGGCGCACAAGTACTCCCGGGGGGTGCTGGGGGTGGTCGCGGGCTCCGGCGCTTATCCCGGCGCCGCGGTGCTGGCCTGCCAGGGCGCCCTGGCAGCCGGCGTTGGAATGGTGCGGTACCTGGGGCCGCCGGACGTCGCCGACCTGGTCCGCCGTTCCTGTCCCGAGGTGGTGTGCAGCGCCGGCGCCGTGGCCGACACGCACGTTCAGGCCTGGCTCGTTGGCTCCGGACTCGATGACTCCGATGAGGAGCAGCTGCAGCGCGCCCGCGACGCCGCAGACTCGGGCCTGCCGACGATTGCCGACGCCGGCGCGTTGCCGGCCCTGCCTGATGTGCTGGCCCCGCAAGTGATCCTGACACCCCACGCCGGCGAACTGTCGGCATTGCTTCAGCGCCTCGGGGTGGCAGTGGACCGCTCCGCGGTAGAAGCTTCCACGCTCAGCGCGGTGCGGCGGGCTGCTGGCCTGACCGAAGCCACTGTGCTGCTCAAGGGCGCCACGACCCTTGTGGCCTCCCCCTTCCAGGACTTCTTCAGCCAGTCCGAAGGCACGCCCTGGCTCGCCACGGCAGGCAGCGGCGACGTCCTGGCCGGAGTCATCGGCGCGCTGCTGGCCCAGTCGGGCGCCGACGTCGGGCGCTTCGGTGCATATGACATCGACCCCGACGCCAGATGGGCGGCGATCGCGGCGATGGCAGCCAGCATCCACGGTCTTGCCGGAGTCCGGGCTTCCCGCGGGGGGCCAGTGACCGCAACGGCCATCGCCCGTGCCATTCCGGAGGTGATGCGGGAGCTGTAACAAACGGGGGCGCTCCGAGCGCCCGGGCAAATACTAACCCTACTTACAAGTAGTCTGTCTAGAGAATATTCGTTCCGCACGAGGAGTACACATGGAAGTCTGGCCCGGATCGGCTTACCCGCTGGGAGCCACTTTTGACGGCACTGGCACCAACTTTGCCCTGTTCAGCGAGCGTGCCGAGCGGGTGGAACTGTGCCTCCTCGCTGACGACCTCACCGAAACCCGGATCGACTTGACCGAAGTGGACGGCTACGTGTGGCACTGCTACCTGCCGCAGGTCCAGCCCGGACAGAAGTACGGCTACCGGGTCCACGGCCCGTACGAACCCGAACACGGCAACCGCTTCAACCCGAACAAGCTGCTGATGGACCCCTACGCCAAGGCCGTCCAAGGACAGATCGACTGGGACCCGGCGCTCTTCACCTACGAATTCGGCGACCCCGACTCGCGCAATGACAGCGACTCGGCCCCGCACACCATGCACGGCGTCGTCATCAACCCGTTCTTCGAGTGGGACGGCGACCGCCAGCTGCGGATCCCCTACCACCAGTCGGTCATCTACGAGGCGCACGTCAAGGGCCTGACCGAGCTCCACCCGGAAATTCCCGAAGAGCAGCGCGGCACCTATGCCGGCGTGTCCCACCCGGCCGTGATTGAGCACCTGAAGAAGCTCGGCGTCACCGCGATCGAGCTCATGCCCGTCCACCAGTTCGTCAACGACGGCACGCTCGAGGAGAAGGGCCTCAACAACTATTGGGGCTACAACACCATCGGCTTCTTCGCCCCGCAAAACACCTACAGCTCCTCCGGCGACGTCGGGCACCAGGTGCAGGAATTCAAGGCCATGGTCCGCGAGCTGCACAAGGCCGGCATCGAAGTGATCCTGGACGTGGTGTACAACCACACCGCTGAAGGCAACCACCTCGGCCCCACGCTGTCCTTCAAGGGCATCGACAACCAGGCCTACTACCGGCTGGTGGACGATGACCTGAAGCACTACATGGACTACACCGGCACCGGTAACTCCCTCAACGTCCGGCACCCGCACTCCCTTCAGCTGCTGATGGACTCCCTGCGCTACTGGGTGACGGAAATGCACGTCGACGGCTTCCGCTTCGACCTCGCCTCCACCCTGGCCCGCGAGTTCTACGACGTGGACAAGCTGTCCACCTTCTTCGAACTCATCCAGCAGGACCCGATCGTGTCGCAGGTGAAGCTGATCGCCGAGCCGTGGGACATCGGCCCGGGCGGCTACCAGGTGGGCAACTTCCCGCCCCAGTGGACCGAGTGGAACGGCAAATACCGCGACACGGTCCGCGACTTCTGGCGCGGCGAGCCCTCGACCCTGGGCGAATTCGCCTCCCGCCTGACCGGTTCCGCGGACCTCTACGAAAGCTCCGCCCGGCGCCCGGTGGCCTCGATCAACTTCGTCACGGCGCACGACGGCTTTACCATGCGCGACCTCGTGTCCTACAACGAGAAGCACAACGACGCCAACGGCGAAGGCAACAACGACGGCGAATCCCACAACCGCTCCTGGAACTGCGGCGAGGAAGGGGACACGGACAACGACCAGGTCCTGACCCTCCGTGCCCGCCAGCAGCGCAACTTCATCGCCACCTTGCTGCTCTCGCAGGGCGTCCCGATGCTCCTGCACGGCGACGAGCTCGGCCGCACCCAGCAGGGCAACAACAACACCTACTGCCAGGACTCCGAGCTGAGCTGGATCCACTGGGACGCTATGGACCAGCCGCTGGTGGAGTTCACCGCCGTCGTCAACAAGATCCGGCACGACCACCCGACGTTCCGCCGCAGCCGCTTCTTCGACGGCCGCCCGGTGGTCCGCGGTGAGGGCGAGAAACTGCCGGACATCGTCTGGCTGAAGACCGACGGCACCGGAATGCTCCCGGAGGACTGGGGCAGCGGCTTCGGCCGGACCATCGGCGTGTTCTACAACGGCCACGGCATCCAGGAACAGGACTCCCGCGGACGCCGGATCACCGACGACAGTTTCCTGCTCGGCTTCAACGCCCACGACGGCGACGTGGACTTCGCCCTGCCGGCCGAGGAATACTCACGGTTCTGGGACGTGCTGGTGGACACCGCGGACCAGGCGGACACTGAGGCCCCGCTGAAAGCCGGGTCTGTGCTGAAGCTGGCGGCAAAGTCGATGGTGGTGCTCCGGGCCCACTCCGGCCCCGAGGTGGAGGTGGACTACTCCGCGGCAGCCTCCCTCGCCGCGATGGCCGAGCACGAGGATTCGGCGGATGCAGGTTCCGCGGTCCAGGCACCGGAAACTCCGGCGGACCCGGCACCGGAGGCGCCGGCTCCGGCGGACCCGGCTCCGGAGGCGCCGGCTCCGGCGGACCCGGCTCCGGAGGCCCCGGCAACCGGCGCCACCAAGGGCTCGGCTAAAGCCTCCGGCTCGAAAAAGGCGGGGGCCGACAAGCCGAAGACCCCGAAGGGCCGGGCTAAATGAGAACCCCCGTCTCGACGTACCGGCTGCAGATCCGGCCCGGGTTTACGCTGCAGGACGCCGCGCAGACCGTGCCGTACCTGAAGTCGCTGGGCGTGGACTGGATCTACCTCTCGCCGATCCTCACGGCGGAGCGCGGCTCGGACCACGGCTACGACGTCACCGATCCCTCCGCCATTGATCCGGACCGGGGCGGCGCGGACGGCCTGCTGGCGGCGTCGGCCGCCGCGCGGGAGGCCGGCATGGGTGTGCTGGTCGACATCGTGCCGAACCACGTCGGCGTCGCGACCCCGGCCCAGAACCCGTGGTGGTGGTCGCTCCTGAAGGAGGGACAGCAGTCCCGCTACGCGCAGGCGTTCGACGTCGACTGGGGCATCGGCGGCGGCCGGGTGCGGATCCCGGTGCTGGGGGACGACTCCGACGTCGACGCGCTGGAAATCAAAGACGGGGAACTGCGCTACTACGACCACCGCTTTCCGCTTGCAGAGGGCACGTACACCGCAGGTGACTCCACTGCCGACGATCCCCGCGAGGTCCACGACCGTCAGCACTACGAACTGATCGGCTGGCGCCGGGCCGACAGGGACCTGAACTACCGCCGGTTCTTTGCCGTCAACAGCCTGGCCGGGATCCGGGTGGAGATCCCCGAGGTCTTCGATGAAGCCCACGCGGAGGTTGTGCGCTGGTTCCGGGAGGGGCTCGTCGACGGGCTGCGGATCGACCACCCGGACGGCCTCGCCGATCCGGAGGGATACCTGCACCGGCTGCGGGAGGCCACGGGCGGCAGCTACCTGCTGATCGAGAAGATCCTGGAACCGGGCGAGGCCCTGCCGGCCGGCTTCGAGTGCGAGGGCACCACCGGCTACGACGCCCTCGCTGACGTGGACCGGGTGTTCGTCGACGCCGCGGGCCAGGCGCCGCTTGACGCGCTCGACGCCGAACTGCGCGGCGGCGCTGCCGACTACGAGGACATGATCCGCGGCACCAAACGCCGGATCACGGACGGAATCCTGCACTCGGAGATGCTCCGGCTGGCACGGCTGGTCCCTGCCGCGGCAGGACTGGGCCAGGAAGCCGCGGCGGACGCACTGTCCGAGATCATCGCCGCGTTCCCGGTCTACCGCAGCTATCTTCCAGAGGGTGCTGACGTCCTGAAGGAGGCATGCGAACTCGCGGTCCGCCGCCGCCCCGAACTGGAAGGCGCCGTCGGCGTGCTGCTGCCGCTGCTGCTCGACGCGCAGGCAGCCCCCTCCGCAGAACTGGGCATGCGCTTCCAGCAGACCTCCGGGATGGTCATGGCCAAGGGCGTGGAAGACACCGCGTTCTTCCGCTACACCCGGCTGGGCACCCTGACCGAAGTCGGCGCCGACCCCACCGAGTTCGCCGTGGCACCGGAGGAATTCCACACCCGGATGGCCCGGCGCCAGGCCGAGCAGCCGTTGTCCATGACCACCCTCAGCACCCACGACACCAAGCGCAGCGAGGACACCCGGGCCCGGATCTCGGTGCTGGCCGAGCTCGCACCGGAATGGCAGGCATCCCTGCAGCGGCTGCAGAAGCTGGCGCCGCTGCCGGACGGCCCGCTGGCCAACCTGCTGTGGCAGGCCGTCGCAGGCGTCTGGCCCGCAGACCGGGACCGGCTGCAGTCCTACGCGCAAAAAGCCGCCCGGGAGGCCGGGAACTCGACCAACTGGATCGATCCGGACGAGGCCTTCGAGGCGAAACTTGCAGCCGCCGTCGACGCCGCCTTCGACACCCCGGAGGTGACCGCCGAACTGGACTCCCTCGTGGCCCTGCTGGAGCCCTACGGCGCCGCCAATTCCCTGGGCGCCAAGCTCGTGCAGCTCACCATGCCCGGGGTGCCGGACGTCTACCAGGGCACCGAATTCTGGGACCGCTCGCTGACCGATCCGGACAACCGGCGGCCGTTCGACTTCGGTGCCCGCCGGCGCGCCCTCGCCGCGCTCGACGCCGGTGAGCGTCCGGCGTCGTTCCTGGACGAGGCAGCGAAACTCCTCGTCACCTCGCGGGCCCTGCGGCTGCGACGGGACCGGCCGGAGCTGTTCACCGGGTACGCCCCGGTCACCGCCACGGGCTCCGCCGCTGCGCACCTGCTCGCCTTTGACCGCGGGACTCCCGCAGCCCCGGGCGCGCTGACGCTCGCCACCCGGCTGCCCCGCGGCCTGGAGCAGCGCGGCGGCTGGCAGGACACGACCGTCGAGCTCGCCGCGGCCATGGCCGATGAACTGACCGGTGCCACACACGGTCCGGGCGCCGTGGCGGTGGGGGAGATCCTGCGGGACTACCCCGTGGCCCTCCTGGTGCCCACCGCCTAAGCAGACCTTCGATATGGGGAATAGTACCGACATGGGGAACGGAAGAATGCCATGACCTTGCCTGCACACGGAAGCGACCGCTTCGATCTCTGGGCACCGGAAGCGCAGGACGTCACGCTCCTCGCTGACGGCCGGAAGTACGACATGACCCGCCGCGGCGCGGAGGCACCCGGCTGGTGGACCGCCGCCGGGGCGCCCGCCGCCGGGGACGTGGATTACGGCTACCTGGTGGACGGGGATCCCACCCCGCTGCCGGACCCGCGGTCCCGCCGCCAGCCCGCGGGCGTGCACGCGCTCTCCCGCACGTTCGACGCCGGAGAATACCAGTGGGCTGACGGCCAGTGGGCGGGGCGGGAGCTCAAGGGCGCCGTCATCTACGAACTCCATGTGGGCACGTTCACGCCGGAGGGAACACTGGACGCCGCGGCAGGGAAGCTGTCGTACCTGGCGGAGCTGGGCATCGACTTCGTCGAGCTGCTGCCGGTCAACGGGTTCAACGGCACCCACAACTGGGGCTACGACGGTGTCCTCTGGTACGCCGTGCACGAAGGCTACGGCGGACCCGCCGCGTACCAGCGCTTCGTGGACGCCGCCCACGCCGCCGGCCTGGGCGTCATCCAGGACGTCGTATACAACCACCTCGGCCCCAGCGGCAACTATCTTCCCCGGTTCGGGCCCTACCTGAAATCGGGGGAGGGCAACACCTGGGGCGACTCGGTTAACCTTGACGGCCCGGAGTCGGACGAGGTGCGCCGCTACATCCTGGACAACGCCGCGATGTGGCTGCGCGATTACCACGTGGACGGCCTGCGCCTGGACGCCGTGCACGCCTTCAAGGACGAGCGCGCCGTGCACCTGCTGGAGGACTTCGGCGCCCTCGCCGACGAAATAGCCGCCGAGACCGGACGTCCGGCCACGATGATCGCGGAATCGGACCTGAACAACCCGCGCCTGCTCTACCCGCGGGACACCAACGGGTACGGGCTGGCCGGGCAGTGGAGCGATGACTTCCACCACGCCGTCCACGTCAACGTCAGCGGCGAAACCACCGGCTACTACGCCGACTTCGACTCGATCGGGGCTCTGGCCAAGGTCCTGGAGCGCGGGTTCTTCCACGACGGCAGCTACTCCAGCTTCCGCGCCCGCCACCACGGCCGGCCCATCGACCCGGCCCAGGTCCACCCGGCCGCGCTGGTGGTGTGCAGCCAGAACCACGACCAGATCGGCAACCGTGCCACCGGGGACAGGCTGTCCCAGACCCTTGGCTACGGGCCGCTCGCGCTCGCCGCCGTCGCCACCCTGACTTCGCCGTTCACGCCCATGCTGTTCATGGGCGAGGAATACGGGGCCACCACGCCGTGGCAGTTCTTCACCTCCCACCCGGAACCGGAGCTGGGCAAGGCGACGGCCGAGGGCCGGATCAGGGAGTTCGAGCGCATGGGCTGGGACCCCGCCGTCGTCCCCGACCCGCAGGATCCGGAGACCTTCACCCGGTCCAAGCTGGACTGGGCCGAGGCCTCGGGAGGGGACCACGCCCGCCTCCTGGAGCTGTACCGGGCGCTCATCGCGCTGCGCCGCACCACGCCGGACCTGACGGAACCCGGTTTCGAGGACACCGCCGTCGACGTCAGCGAGAACGAGGGCTGGCTGCTGCTGCGCCGCGGCCGCACCGAGGTGGCGATGAACTTTTCCGCCGAGGCGCGGCGGGTCCCGGTCCGCGGGGCGGCCCTGGCCCTGGCAACCGACGACGGCGTCCGGCTGGACCCGGCTTCCGATGCTGAACCCGCTCCTGGCGGCGCGGCGCCGGCCACACCACTGCATCTACCCGGCCACAGCGCCGCGGTACTCACCCACTAAGGCAGGATATGACGTATGACATATTTGGCAGCTGATACCCGCTACGACTCCATGCCCTACCGCCGCGTGGGGCGCAGCGGCCTGAAACTCCCGGCCATCTCACTGGGCCTGTGGCACAACTTCGGCGACGACAAGCCGTTCGAGATCCAGCGCGCCATCCTGCGCCGGGCCTTCGACCTGGGCGTCACCCACTTTGACCTCGCCAACAACTACGGCCCGCCCTATGGCAGCGCCGAGACCAACTTCGGCCGCCACTTCAAGGACGACTTCAAGCCGTACCGCGACGAGCTGATCATCTCCAGCAAGGCCGGCTACGACATGTGGCCGGGCCCGTACGGCAACTTTGGCTCCCGCAAGTACCTGCTGGCCAGCCTGGACCAGTCGCTGGGCCGGATGGGCCTGGACTATGTGGACATCTTCTACAGCCACCGCCCGGACCCCGAAACGCCGATGGAAGAAACCATGGGCGCCCTGGACCAGGCCGTGCGCTCCGGCAAGGCGCTCTACGCAGGCATTTCGTCCTACACCCCGGAACAGACCATCGAGGCCGCGGGGATCCTCAAGGAACTCGGCACCCCGCTGCTGATCCACCAGCCCAGCTACTCCATGCTCAACCGCTGGACCGAGAACGGCAGCCCCAACCTCTTCGAGGCGCTGGAGCAGGTGGGCGCCGGATCCATCGCGTTCTCGCCGCTGGCCCAGGGCATGCTCACCGACCGCTACCTGAAGGGCATTCCGGCCGACTCCCGGGCCGCCCAGCACAAGTCCCTGGGCGAATCCATGATCACCGAGGAGAAGCTGGACCGCGTGCGCGGGCTCAACCGGATCGCCGAGGGCCGCGGGCAGACGCTCGCGCAGCTGGCCATCGCCTGGATCCTGCGCGATCAGGGCAAGGGCTCGTCGGTCACGTCCGCACTGGTGGGCGCGTCCAGCGTCCGGCAGCTTGAGGACACCTTGTCTGCGATCAACAACCTGGATTTCACGGCCGATGAGATCGACGCGATCGATGAATTCGCCGTCGAATCAGATATTAACCTGTGGGCGCAGAAGTCGTAGGCATCCGCAGTTAACACAAGTGCCGGGGCCGCCGGGGAACAACCGCGGCCCCGGCGGCGTTGACTAGACTACTAAGGGCGCCTTACGGCGTCGTGTCCGCCTGCCGCCCGCACAACTGATGCAGTACCTCAGAGTGCGGCCGCGCCGGTCACCCTTGTTTCTCAAAAGGAGTTCCGTGTCTTCACATCCGATTCGTGTTGCAATCGTCGGCGTAGGTAACTGCGCCGCTTCGCTGGTCCAGGGCGTCCAGTACTACAAAGATGCCGACCCCAAGGCCACGATCCCGGGCCTGATGCACGTGGAGTTCGGCCAGTACCACGTCGGCGACGTCCAGTTCGTTGCCGCGTTCGACGTCGACGGCAAGAAGGTGGGGCAGGACCTGTCCGACGCCATCCTGGCCAGCGAAAACAACACCATCAAGATCGCCGATGTCCCGCCGACCGGCGTCACGGTCCAGCGCGGCCACACCCTGGACGGCCTGGGCAAGTACTACCTCGAGACCATCGAGCAGTCCCCGGAGGAGCCGGTCGACGTCGTCCAGGCCCTCAAGGACGCCCAGGTTGACGTCATGGTCTGCTACCTGCCGGTCGGCTCCCAGCAGGCCGCCGAGTTCTACGCCCAGTGCGCGATCGATGCCGGCGTGGCGTTCGTCAACGCCCTGCCGGTCTTCCTGGCCGGCACCAAGGAGTGGGCGGACAAGTTCACCGCCGCGGGCGTGCCGATCGTGGGCGATGACATCAAGAGCCAGATCGGTGCCACCATCACGCACCGCGTCATGGCCAAGCTGTTCGAGGACCGCGGCGTCACCCTGGACCGCACGTACCAGCTGAACGTCGGCGGCAACATGGACTTCAAGAACATGCTCGAGCGCGACCGCCTGGAGTCCAAGAAGATCTCCAAGACCCAGGCCGTTACCTCCAACGTCGAGGCCGAGCTCGCCGCCAAGGACGTCCACATCGGCCCGTCCGACTACGTCCAGTGGCTCGATGACCGCAAGTGGGCCTTCGTCCGTCTTGAGGGCCGCAACTTCGGCGACGCCCCGGTGTCGCTGGAATACAAGCTCGAAGTCTGGGACTCGCCCAACTCCGCCGGCGTGATCATCGACGCCATCCGTGCCGCCAAGATCGGCCTGGACCGCGGCATCGGCGGCCCGCTGGTCTCGGCGTCGAGCTACTTCATGAAGTCCCCGCCGGAGCAGTTCAACGACGACCTCGCCCGTGAAAAGGTCGAGGCCTTCATCCGCGGCGACCTGGAGCGCTAACCGCCCCCGCTGCCGCCCTGCCTCTGGACGCTCCCTCACGTTTGGCGTGTTCCAACCCGACGCTCCCTCACCAATGGTGGGGGAGCGTCGTCGTTTTCGGATTGGGTCCGGGATGCTCCCTCACCTTTGGCCGATACCGACCCGATCCTCCCTCACGTCTTGCAGACATCGGCGGCTCGCTGCCTCAGATTGCGCTGGAAAAGCCAGCTGCGGCCGGCGGGCTGAGGTATGAGGTGCGGAGGATTCGCTTCATCTTGGTGACGGCGCCGGAGAAGCCATCCGCGAGGTCATCTTTTGTCAGGACGAGCACTGTCCATCCGGCTGCCTCGAAGGCCTTGTCACGGCGGCGGTCGCTGAAGATCTGTGCGGGGAGCAGGTGGTGCCCGCCGTCGTACTGAACCGCCAGCCGCCGACGGCGATACCCAAGGTCCGCCGTCGGCGCGGCAGGACTGTCCGGTCGCAGCGGGAGCTGCAGTTCCGGTTCCGGGAGCCCGGCGTCGCACATCGCCAGCCGCAGCAACGTCTCCGGCGCTGAATCCGAGCCCACGCGCATCAAGTCCAGTGCGGCACGGGCGCGGACGATTCCCTGCAGGTTCGGGTGACGGCCCACCATCCAACGCAGCTCATCGATGGTCGCAAAGGGATCACTGCGCCCTTCCAACCCCAGTCGGGGAATCCGCACCAGCTCATCACCCAGGCAGACCAACTCCGGCAGGCTCAACCGCAGGGCGAGGTCGAGCCACGTCCGGGAGCGCGTGCTGATCCGGATCCCGTCCACTGTCTCGACCTCGCCCTCCAACGCAAGAACCGTGTGTCCGAGAATGCCTTTGCGCCGGACCTCCGGGAGCGCCCGCGGCTTGCTCAGGTGTAGCTCCTCCGAGTCCGAGAGCCAAGGAGGCAATATCTGGCATCGGAGCCTGGCAGCGGTGACGTGGGAGATCCAGGCGCCGGGCGACGCTGCGGCCAACGCACGAGCCGCCGCCTCCAGCTCGAAGTCCCAATCCGTGGGCCGGTAGAGACCCCGGCTGATGTGAATTACGTCGGAGTGCCTGAGCCTGGTTCTCGGCACTCCCAAGGACCTTGCATCCGCGATGGTAAAGGGTGCTGCGCTGAGTGGACCGGGAAGCTTCGTAGGCTTTTCCATGCTGGCATTTTGAACCTATTTGGAGAGCCGCGCAGGAGTTATCCACAGATGTCCCGGATCGGCCCGCGGCGGCAGGCGCAAGCGCCGCGCCGGACCTGAGGGAGCGTCGGTTGGGGAGTTGCCGGACCTGAGGGATCGTTGGTTGGGGGGATGCAGGAGGTGAGGGAGCGTCAGGTGGGTTAGAAGAGGCCGACCGGGTTGCCGGCGTCGTCGACGTCCATCCGCATCGCTGCCGGCACCTTGGGCAGGCCCGGCATGGTCATCACGGCGCCGGTGAGGGCAACGATGAAGCCCGCACCGGTCTTGGGGATGAGATCCCGGACGTGGATGGTGAAGCCCTTGGGCGCGCCGAGGCGGGTGGCGTCGTCGGTGAAGGAGTACTGGGTCTTCGCCATGCACACCGGCATCCCGGACCAGCCGTTCTTCTCGATCTCGGCCAGCCGTTTGAGCGCGGGCACGGAGAAATCCACGCCGTCGGCGCCGTAAATCTCCTGCACGATGGTCCGGATCTTGTCCTCCACGGACATCTCCAGCGGGTACAGGTGCCGGAAGCCGTGCGGGGCGTCGATCGCGGCCGCCACCTTCGCCGCGAGCTCGTCGCCGCCGTCGCCGCCACCGCCGCGGCCCCAGACATCGGCCACCGCGGCCTGGACACCCTCCGCGGCGCACCACTGAAGCAGCCAGTCCAGCTCCTCGGCGGTGTCCGTGGCGAATTTGTTGACCGCCACGACCGGGGTGATGCCGAACTTCTCGACGTTGCGGATGTGGCGCCGCAGATTGGCGACGCCGGCGGCCAGCGCCTCCACGTTGGGCTCCTTGAGCAGGTCTTTCGGCACGCCGCCGTGCATCTTGAGCGCCCGGACGGTGGCCACGAGGACGACGGCGGACGGGGCGACGTCGGCCATCCGCGCCTTGATGTCCATGTACTTTTCGGCGCCGAGGTCCGCGCCGAACCCCGCCTCGGTGATGACGATGTCCGCAAGGCGGCGGGCCGTCTGCGTGGCGATGAGGGAGTTGCAGCCGTGGGCGATGTTGGCGAAGGGCCCGCCGTGCACCAGCGCCGGGGTGCCGGCGATGGTCTGCACGAGGTTGGGTTTGATCGCGTCCTTGAGCAGCATGGTCAGGGCGCCCTGGACGCCGAGGTCGGCCACGGTGACGGGCCGGCGGTCGTAGGTGTAGCCGAACGTGATCCGGCCGAGCCGGTCGCGCAGATCGTTCAGGTCCGTGGCGAGGCAGAACACGGCCATGATCTCCGAGGCCACGGTGATGTCGAAGCCGTCCTGCCGCGGCGTGCCCTGGGCGGGCCCGCCGAGGCCGATCACGACCTCCCGGAGGGACCGGTCGTTCATGTCCAGGACGCGCTTGAACGTCATCCGGCGCGGATCGATGTTGAGTTCGTTGCCCTGGAAGATGTGGTTGTCCACGAGGGCCATGAGGGCGTTGTTCGCCGAAGTGATGGCGTGGAAATCGCCCGTGAAGTGCAGGTTGATCTGGTCCATCGGCAGCACCTGGGAGTAGCCGCCGCCGGTCGCGCCGCCCTTCATGCCCAGGATGGGGCCGAGCGAGGGCTCGCGCAGCGCGATCATCACGCTGTGCCCGGCCCGGGCCAGGGAATCCGCGAGCCCCACCGTCGTGGTGGACTTGCCTTCGCCGGCGGGGGTGGGCGACATCGCGGAGACCAGCACCACCTTGCCGGGCGCGCGCACGGGGGCGCCCGCCGGAACGGTCAGCTTCGCCGGGTCGATCTTGGCCTTGTAGGGTCCGTAGAATTCCAGCGCGTCCGGGGCGATGCCGGCGGCCGCCGCAATCTCCCCGATCGGCTTCATGACTGCCCGCTGGGCAATTTCCAGGTCGCTGGGGACGTTGTTCCCGGCAGTGGTGGTCTCAGACATCGTTGTCCTTCGGCTCGTGGCGTCGGCGGGTTTGTCCCGGTCCGGTGTTGCCGGGCGGGGTTGGAGCGGGCGGAGGGGGTGGAACCGGTTCAGGGTGTGTGGCCCACCGGGATGGTCAGGCTTCCAAAATACTGGCTTACGGCGGTGTGGTAGCTCTCCAGCGTAATCGCGGCGGTGCGTTGCCAGCCGAACTCCTGGGCATGGATCGCGGCGGCGCGCCCCATGTCGGTGCGGGTTTGGGTGTCGTCGAAGAGCGACTCGAGGGCGTCCGCCCAGTCGCTGGCCTTGTGGCCCTCGATCAGCATCCCGGTCCGTCCGTCCTGGACGGCGCGGGAGAGGCCGCCGACTTTCGTGGCGAGGACCGGCGTCCCGCAGGCCTGCGCCTCCAGCGCCACCAGGCCGAAGGACTCGCTGTAGGAGGGCATCACCACCACGTCGGCGGACCGGTACCAGCCGGCCAGCTCCGGGGCGTTCACCGGCGGGTGGTGGGTGGCGACGTCGTCCATTCCGGCGGCGCTGATCAGCGTCTTGAGGTTGAAGTCCTTGGCGCCGCTGACGGCCCCCAGGATGGTCAGCTGCAGGTCGATGTCCGGGCGCCGGGAGCGCAGGAGCGCCGCCGCCTTGATCAGGATCTGCGGGCCCTTGAGCCGCTGGATCCGGCCCGCGAACAGCAGATGGAACTTGCCCGGGGCGATGCCGTGCTGGGCCCTGGCCCGGTTCCTGAAGGCCGGCGTGAAGACGGCCAGGTCCACGCCGGGCGGCGCGACGTCGATGTGGTCGATGTCGGCGTTGTAGTGCGAGACCAGCTCGGCCGCTTCGGTGCCGGTATTGGCGATCAGCCGGGTGGCGCCGTCGACAATCCGGTGCTCGCCGTCCTCACGCCGCCGCGGCTCCGGCTGTTCGCCGGACTCGAGGAGCTGGTTCTTGACCTTCGCCATCGTGTGCATGGTGTGGACGAGGGGCAGCCGCCACAGCTCCGCGAGCTCCAGCCCGGCCACCCCGGAGACCCAGTAATGGGAATGGATGACGTCATACCGGCCGTGCGGCTGGAGCAGCCGGATCCGGTTGATCTCGGCGACCATGCTGTGCAGCAACCCCGGGAGCTCCTCCTTGGGCAGCTTACGGGGCGGGCCGGCGAGGACGTTGTGCACGCACACGCCCGGGGACGGGTGTTCGACGGCGGGCTGCGTGGCCGAGGTGGACCGGGTGAAGATCTCCACTTCCACGCCGGTTTCGGCGAGGGCGGCGGCCAGCGCCCGGACGTACACGTTCATGCCGCCGGCGTCACCGGAGCCGGGCTGTTCCATGGGCGAGGTGTGCAGGGAAAGGAAAGCGACGCGGCGGATCAGCGACACGGTTCCCCTTTCCTCTGCCCATTTCTTTCTGCCCAATGCATGTCGATAAAACATTACTCCTGAAGTGCCGGCCGGTTCACGGGCCCGTTCGGTTCGCAGACCGGGGCGTGCTGCTAACGTGGCCGCTGTGAACACAACGACAGGACAAGAACCTGCAGCCGGCTGGACCATCCGGGAGGCCCGCCCGGAGGACTGGCCGGGCATCTGGGCGATCCTGGAACCCGTCGTCCGGGCCGGGGAGACCTTCACCTGGGACCGGGACACCGCCGAGGACGAGGCCCGCGCACGCTGGTTCAAACAGGCGCCGGGCCGGACATTCGTCGCGGTTGCCTCCGACACCGGCGCGATTCTTGGCACCGGCGAGCTGCACCCCAACCAGGGCGGCGGCGGCAGCCATGTGGCCAACGCAGGTTACATGGTCCACCCGGGCCAGGCCGGCCGCGGACTGGCCCGGGCCCTCTGCGCCTATTCGCTCGACGCCGCGCGCGACGCCGGTTTCCGGGCCATGCAGTTCAACGCCGTGGTGGAAAGCAATGTCCGGGCCGTGGCAGCGTGGAAATCCATGGGCTTCGAGGTGCTCGCGACCATTCCCGAGGCGTTCAACCACCCTGAACTGGGCTACGTGGGCCTGCACGTGATGTACCGAAAGCTGTAGGGTAGCCGGCCCGGTGCCGCGGGACCGCCGGGACGCTGATGTTGGCGGGCCGTTAAGGCCCACGGGCAGCTACGGCCCGCCGCGCCAGAGACGGCCCAGCTCCGGGAAGGCTGCTTCATAGCCGGCCAGCAGTTTTCCGGCGAGGTCATCCGAGTCCACGAGCGGATGCCTGGCGAACGCGGCGAGGGCCGCCTCCCGCCGGCCGGTCGTCGCCGCCTCCACCACGAGCCGTTCGACGTCCTTGACGCGCCGCAGCAGCTCCAGTTGCGCCGGTCCCGGGCGGTCCTGCGGGACCGGCCTGGCGCCGTCGGGCGTCACCCGGCACGGAACTTCGACGACGGCGTCGGCCGGCAGCCCCGGGACAGCCGGCACCACCTGCGCTCCGGACCCGGCGCCGCCCGCTTCCGGGCCGGCGGGCGCCGCTTCCGGGCCCGCGGCCCCGGCGGAGGTGACGGCGTTGCGCGTGTTGAGGATCAGGTCCGCCGGGCCGCCGCCGGAGAGGGCGCGCATGGCCGCCAGCGCCACCCGCTCGTAGCCGCCGCCTGCGAGATCGGTCTCGTCGCGGCGTTCGCCCGAGGTGCGGGCCTCCGCGAGGTAGCCCTCCTCGCGGGACCTGCGGGCATCCTCCCACAGCGCAAAAGCCTCGGCTCCGGCGGCAGCCAGACGGGGATAGAGTTCGGCCTGCTGCCGGGCGATCGATTCCCCCCGGGTCTGACCTGCGGCGCGCATGCCGGCCACCGCACGAACGGTGTCGTAGTAGTAGAAAAGATATTCATTCGGCAGGCAGCCAAGGCTGGCCAGCAACCCGGGCGGGAACAGCCGGCCTTCCTCGAATTCCGACAGCGCCGCAGGGTTCGCGAGCAGTGCCGGGAGGGCGTCCCGGCCCCCGGCCTCCAGCCGGTACAGCCAGCCGAGGTGGTTCAGGCCGTAGTAGCCCACGCCGTCGAGCGTGCCCTCGGGCAGCGCGACGCCGGCGGCCCGCGCCGCGCGGTGCACCAGGCCGCTGGCGGAGTCGCAAATCCCGATCACCCTGGGGCCGAGCACGGGGACCAGGGCCTCCGTGACCATGCCGGCGGGGTTGGTGAAGTTGAGCAGCCACGCCCCGGGGCACCGGCTCCGCATTTCCTCCGCGAGCCGAAGCATCGGCGGAATGGAGCGCAGCGCGTAGGAGATCCCGCCGGCGCCGGTGGTTTCCTGGCCCAGGAGTCCGAGGTCCAGGGCGATCCGCTCGTCGGCGGTCCGGCCGGCGGTGCCGCCGGGCCGGATGGCGGCGAAGACCATGTCGGCGCCGTCCAAGGCCTCGGGGAGCGAGGACACGGCACGGATCTGCGGGCCGGAACCCGGCGGGCTGGAACCCGGCGGGCCCTGCCGGGCCAGGGAGGCCAGGACCGCCTCGATGGCCGCCAGCCTGGCGGGGTCGACGTCGTAGAGCACCAGCTCCCGCACCAGCCCCGCGAAAGGCCCGGCAGAGAGCGCCCGGTAGACCAGGGGGACGCGGAAGCCGCCCCCGCCGGCGATCGTGAGCCGCATGCGGACAGTCTATTCCCCGCCTTGTTCGCCGCCGGTTTGGGCCCCGCTTTCCCCTGGTATCCCTCGACGGCGGTACGGCGTAATGTGCCGTATATGGACGCGACCCCGGCGCGGCGATTTGATCCGCTCTCTGCCGTCCGCAGCCCGGCCGCGGACGGATTCGACTTGCTCCTGACCGGGACCGTGTTCCAGGACATCATCTTCACCGGGCTGCCCCACGCGCCGCAGCCCGGCACGGAAATCTGGAGCGACGGGATGGGCAGCTGCCCCGGGGGCGTCGCCAATCAGGCCATCGCCGCCTCCCGGCTGGGACTGCGGACCGGTCTTGCCGCCGTGTTCGGCGATGACGGCTACGGTGACTACAACTGGAAGATTCTGGCCGCCCAGGAACACGTGGACCTGTCCCTGTCCCGGCGTGTTCCGGGCTGGCATTCGCCCGTCACGGTGTCCCTGAGCGTGGAGAAGGACCGGTCCATGGTGACGCACGGGCACCCGGCGCCGGTGACTTCCACCGAGCTGGTTGGATGCCCGCCGCCGGCGCTCGCAGCCGTTGCGGAGCTGGGGGAGGAACTCGAACCGTGGGCTGTCGACGCGCACAAGAACGGCGTCCAGCTGTTCGGCGATGTCGGCTGGGACCCCACCGGCGCGTGGTCCTCGACCCGGCTGGACCACCTGAAGTATTTCCACGCTTTCATGCCGAACCAGCACGAGGCCATGAACTTCACGGGCTGCGACGACCCCTGGTCCGCCCTGTACTCGCTTGCGGACCGGGTTCCGGTGGCGGTGGTCACCCTCGGCGCCCAGGGATCCATGGCCGTGGATTCGGAAACGGGGGAGGAGGAGTGGGTCCCGTCCCTGCCGGTCCGGGCCTACGATCCCACCGGCGCCGGTGACTGCTTCGGTGCGGCCTTCATTGTCGGCTCCCTGGCCGGCTGGCCGCTGGGAGACCGTCTCCGCTTCGCCAATCTGTGCGCCGCCTTGGCCGTCCAGGAGGTGGGCGGCTCGCTGGCCGCGCCCGGCTGGGGCGACATTGCCGACTGGTGGCAGCGGGCCAACGCACGGAAGGAACGGCAAAGCAGCCAATGGCTTCGCCGCTACCGCTTCCTGGAAGAGATCGTGCACGACGTCCCGCCCGAGGCGCAGCGGCGCGCGACGGCGACCATCGCCCACCAGTCCGACGCGTAGACGGGCGGGCGCGGCTGGGTTTTCGTGGCTGGCACCAGTGGACATGTCCTCCGCTTCGGCCGGGGCGTGGGCATGGACCCGTTGTGCGCGGCCTTGGGTGTGAAGATTGGGCATGTCCCGGGGTGGGATGCGGCCGGATTCGTGGCACCAGTGGGCATGTCCTCCGCTGGGGCCGGGGCGGGGGCATGGACCCGTTCTGCGCGGCCTTTGGTGTGAAGAATGGGCATGTCCCGCGGGGAGGAATGGGCATGTCCAGCGGTGGCCGGGCCCGGCCGATTATTCGGCCCGCAGCGCCGCGCCTAGAATCGTTAGGTGACTTACCAAGCAGCAACAGGCGATCTCCTGCCCGGTTCGGCGGCAGTGCCGGCCCACGCTGAGGAGCGCTCAGCCGTAATCGATCTCGACGCCATCCGGCACAACGTCCGCCGCATCGCAGCGGTGGCCTCACCCGCGCAGGTCATGGCCGTGGTCAAGGCCGACGCCTACGGGCACGGCGCCGTCCAGGTGGCCCGCGCGGCCCTCGGCGCGGGGGCCAGCTGGCTTGGCGTCGCCCACATCTCCGAGGCCCTCGCCCTGCGCGCCGCCGGGATCGAGGCGCCCCTGCTGGCCTGGCTGCACACCCCGGACAGCAACTTCGCCGCCGCAGTGGCCGCAGGAATCGACATCGGCTGCTCGGGCTGGGAACTGGACCGGATCGTGGCCGCAGCCCGCGAGCAGGAACGGCCCGCCCGCGTCCACCTGAAGGTCGACACCGGGCTCGGCCGCAACGGCGCCACCCTCGACGCCTGGGACAGCCTGGTCGGCGAAGCCATGGAACACCAGGACCAGGGCCTGCTCCGGGTCGTGGGGATCTTCTCCCACCTGGCCGTCGCCGACGAACCCGAACGGCCCGAAACCGACGAGCAGCTCGCCGCGTTCCGCCAGGTCCTCGCCGTCGCCCAGGACGCCGGCGTGGACCCCGAGGTCCGCCACCTCGCCAACACCCCGGCCACCCTCTCCCGGCCGGACACCCACTTTGACCTCGTCCGCGTGGGGCTGGGCCTGTACGGGCTGTCACCCTTCGAAGGGCAAAGTCCGGCCGAGCTCGGGCTGCGCCCGGCCATGACGGTCCGCACGGTGGTCTCGCACTGCAAGGACGTGCCCGCCGGGCAGGGCGTTTCCTACGGGCTGAACTACCGCACGGACGGCGTCAGCACCCTCGGGCTCATCCCGCTGGGCTACGCCGACGGCGTGCCGCGCATCGCCACCGGCGGCCCCGTCCGGGTCGAGGGCGTGAACTATCCGGTAGTGGGTCGCATTGCGATGGACCAGATGGTGATCGACCTCGGACCCCGCCACGTGGCGGCCGGAGGCCCGAGCATCCTCGGCGCCGAGGCAGTGCTGTTTGGCGACGGCGCCGACGGCGGACCCACGGCAGATGACTGGGCCAAGGCCGCCGGTACCAACAACTACGAGATCGTCACCAGGATCAGCCCCCGCGTGCCGCGCCGCTACCTGAACGAAGAGCCCTCCACCGGCGAAGAGCGGCCGTGAGCGCGCCCGCGTGGGAACGGAGCCTTGAGGTCCACACGGCGGCGCAGACGCATGCGCTCGCCGCGGCCCTCGGCGCCGTGCTGGAAACCGGCGATCTGCTGGTCCTGACCGGCGAACTGGGTGCCGGCAAGACCACGTTCACGCAGGGGCTGGGGGAGGGCCTGGGAGTGCGGGCCGGCATCATCTCGCCGACCTTTGTCCTGGTGCGCATCCACCCCAACCTGCCCGGAGGACCCCGGCCGGGCGGACCGGACCTGGTGCATGTGGACGCCTACCGGCTGGAGTCGGCCGCTGAAATCGACGACATCGATCTTGAAAACACCATGGACAGCGCCGTGACCGTGGTCGAGTGGGGCCGCGGCCGGGTTGAGCACCTCAGCGACAGCCGGCTGGAGGTCGAACTCCACCGCACCCGCGGAGGCGCCGCCGCTTCCGCCGAAACCCCCGAAGCCCCCGCCGAAACCGGCGCCAGTCCCGTTCTGGATTTCGACACGGACGACGACGACGAACCGCGGACCGTCGTGATCCGCGGCTTCGGTCCGCGCTGGGCTGAAGCGCCGACGCTGCCCGGTGCCGAGCCCCGGCCCCTSCCCGGGACCACGCCCCAGACCCCGGAACGGAATCCCTGATGCTGATCCTCGCCATCGACACCTCAGCTGTCGCCAGCGCCGCCCTGGTCTCCGATGATGCACCGGAATCCGTGCTCGCCAGCTTCGCCACCGAGGACACGCGCACCCACGCGGAGGTCCTGGCCCCGGGGATCGACGGGCTCCTGGCTGAGGCCGGCGTCAGCGGGCACGACGTCGACGCTATCGTCACCGGCGTCGGCCCCGGCCCGTTCACAGGACTGCGCTCCGGGATCGTCACGGCCCGCACCCTCGCCTTTGTCTGGGGCAAGCCGCTGTACGGCGTCATGAGCCTGGACGCGATCGCCCTGGAAGTAGCCGAATCCACCGACTCGGCCGCGGAGTTCATTGTCGCCACCGATGCGCGCCGCAAGGAAGTGTACTGGGCCCGGTACACCCTCTCCGATGCCCAGCTGCCGCATCTGGAGGACGGCCCGCACGTGGGATTCGCCGCGGACCTGCCGGATCTGCCCGTGTACGGTGCAGGGGCAGGAATCTACTCCGACGTCGTCAAGGCGGTCGCGGAATTCAGCACCCGCCAGCCGGAGGCCCTCTCGCTCGGCCAGTTCGCACTCGCCCGGCTCTCCGCGGGGGAACAGCTCCTGGACTCCACCCCCCTGTACCTGCGCGAATCCGACGCCCAGGTACCCGGACCCCGGAAGCGTGCCCTGTGAGCGCGGAGCGAGCCGTCCGGCTGCCCGGCGGAGTCACCCTGCGGGACATGGACGCCGCGGACATCCCCGCCATCCACGCCCTGGAACTCCGGCTCTTTCCCGTGGATGCCTGGCCGCTGCAGATGTTCCACGACGAGCTGGCGCAGGTGGATACCCGCCGCTACCTCGTGGCGGAGATCCACGGCGGGATCGTGGGCTATGCCGGGCTCATGTGCATCGAACCGATCTCGGACGTCCAGACGATCGCCGTGGTGCCCGAGCAGGAAGGCAAGGGCATCGGCTCTGCCCTGCTCACCGAGTTGATCGCGGAAAGCCGGCGCCGGCACGCCCAGGACGTGCTGCTCGAGGTCAGGGCGGACAACCCCCGGGCCCAGCAGCTCTACCTGCGCTTCGGCTTCGAACAGATCCACGTCCGGCCCCGCTACTACCGGGACGGCGTCGACGCCCTGATCATGCGGCTCCAGCTGCCCCGCGAACCGCTCAGCCCCCAGCCAACGGAAGCAGGCCGACCATGAACCGCACCCAGCCGCTCGTGCTCGGCATCGAGTCCTCCTGCGACGAAACCGGCGTCGGCATCGTCCGGGGAACCACCCTGCTGACGAACACCGTCTCGTCCTCCATGGACGAACACGTCCGCTTCGGCGGCGTGATCCCCGAGATCGCCTCCCGCGCCCACCTCGACGCGTTCGTCCCCACCCTCGAGGAGGCCCTCGCGGAGGCGGGAGTGACGCTCGCGGACATCGACGCGATCGCCGTCACCTCCGGGCCGGGCCTGGCAGGTGCCCTCATGGTGGGAGTGTGCGCGGCCAAGGCGCTCGCCGTCGCCACCGGCAAACCGCTCTACGCCATCAACCACCTGGTGGCGCATGTCGGCGTCGGGCTCCTGCAGCAGGGCGCCGGCGCGCCGTCGCCGCAAACAACGCCGCACGCCCTGCCGGAGAATATGGGCGCGCTCCTGGTCTCCGGCGGCCACACCGAGATCCTGCGGATCCGGAGCATCACGGACGACGTCGAGCTGCTGGGCTCCACGATCGATGACGCCGCCGGCGAAGCGTATGACAAGGTGGCGCGGCTCCTGGGCCTGGGCTACCCGGGCGGTCCGGCCATCGACAAGCTCGCGCGCACGGGCAACGCCAAAGCCATCCGGTTCCCGCGCGGGCTCACCCAGCCCAAGTACATGGGGACCGCCGAGGAGCCCGGGCCGCACCGCTACGACTGGTCCTTCAGCGGGCTCAAGACCGCCGTCGCCCGCTGCGTGGAGCAGTTCGAGGCCCGCGGCGAGGAGGTGCCCGTGGCGGACATCGCCGCGGCCTTCCAGGAAGCCGTGGTGGATGTCATTACCGCCAAGGCAGTGCTCGCCTGCCGCGAAAACGGCATCACGGAGGTCCTCCTGGGTGGCGGGGTCGCCGCCAACTCGCGGCTGCGCCAGCTCACCGAACAACGCTGCAGTGCGGCCGGCATCCGGCTGACGGTGCCGCCGCTGCCGCTGTGCACGGACAACGGCGCCATGGTGGCCGCGCTCGGGGCGCAACTGGTGATGGCCGGCGTGAAACCGAGCGGGATCGGCTTCGCGCCGGATTCCTCAATGCCGGTCACGACAGTCTCCGCCTGAGGCCACAGCCTGAGGCTTCGTCCGCGTGGAGCTAGACGGCCTGGGGCTTCGGCCGCCTGCGTGGCGGCTGTTGGGCGCCGGAGCTAGGCGTCCGGGCCCTGGCGCATCTGCTTGACCAGGTCCAGGACGACGGCGCGCAGGTCCCCGCCGTGCTCGGCGGCGACCCGGCGCTGCCGCTGGTAGCCGGCGCCGCGCTCGATGATCTTCTCGACGTCGGCCAGTTCGGCGCTGCAGCCCAGCTTCGCCGCCACCGGCTCAAGCCGCTTGAGCGTCTCGCGCAGGTGCTCTGTTACGAGCTGCTCGTTGCCGTCGGCGTCGAGGATGATGATCGCGTCCAGGCCATACCGGGCCGCGCGCCACTTGTTTTCCTGCACATGCCACGGGGGCATCGTGGGAATGGTGCCGCCGTTGTCCAGCGTCGTGGAAAACTCGTCGACGAGGCACTGCGTCAGGGCGGCGATGGCCCCGACTTCCTCGAGCGTGGCCAGGCCGTCGCAGATGCGCATCTCGATGGTGCCGAAGTGCGGGACGGGCCGGATGTCCCAGCGGATCTCCGAGAGCGAATCGATCACGCCGGTGGTGAACATGTCCTGGGCGTACGCCTCGAAGTCCTCCCAGCTGGAGAACTGGAAGGGCAGCCCGGCGGTCGGCAGCTGCTGGAACATCAGCGCCCGCTGGGAGGCGTATCCGGTGTCCTCGCCGCCCCAGAAAGGGCTGGACGCGGAGAGCGCCTGGAAGTGCGGAAAGTAATTGACCAGGCCGTCCAGCACCGGAAGGACCTTGTCCCGGCTGTCGAGTCCGACGTGCACGTGGACGCCGTAAATGACCATCTGCCGGCCCCACCACTGGGTCCGGTCAATGAGCTTGGCGTAGCGTTCCTTGTCCGTGACGGGCTGCAGCTGGGGCGGGCTGAAGGGGTGGCTCCCGGCGCAAAAGATCTCCACACCCATCGGATCGGTCACGTCCCGGACCGCCGCGAGCGAGCTGCTCAGGTCCGCCTTGGCCTCCGCAACAGTGGTGCAGATGCCCGTGACGAGCTCCACGGTGTTCAGCAGCAGCTCCTGCTTGATGTGCGGGTGCTCGTCGTCCTCATTGAGTTCGGGATGCCGGGCAGCGACGCCGCGCAGCACCTGGTTCGCCACGGAGGCCAGCTCACCGGTCTCGGCGTCGACGAGCGCCAGCTCCCATTCCACGCCAAGAGTCGACTGCCTGGATGAAGCGAACTCGATCTTCATGTGGTCCCTTCACTGTTCTGCTGTCGCTGGCCGTGGTCCTGGTGGGGAAATGCGCTGGCGAACATCCTCGGACATGCCTCTGGACATGGCACCGGCGGTGTCACGTGCAATTTCCCACACACCAGTGCGCCGGCCGGGGGCCGGCAGGGCTACGGGTGGTCCAAGTCTAGTGCAGGGGCGGCCCCGGGACGGTGTCAAAGTTGCCGCTGCTGCGTGAGTGTATTCACAACGTCGCTGGTCAGCGACGGCGCGCGCGGTTGCGCGTTGGGCTGCGGGTGGCCGGAGCGATCCTGGCGTTTAATGGAGCTGTGCCCATTCTGAACAAAGACATGACCCTGTGTATCTCGCTCTCGGCCCGGCCCAGCAACAATGGGACGCGCTTCCACAACCACCTGTACGAACAGCTGGGCCTGAACTGGATCTACAAGGCCTTTGCCCCAACCGACCTCGCCCAGGCGATCGCCGGGGTGCGCGGCCTCGGCATCCGCGGCTGCGCGGTGTCCATGCCTTACAAGGAGGACGTGATCGCCCTCGTTGACGTCATGGACCCGTCGGCGAAGGCCATCGACTCGGTCAACACCATCGTCAACGACGGCGGCCGGCTCACGGCGTACAACACCGACTACACCGCAATCGAGCAGCTCTTGCAGAGCAATGCAGTCCCCACGGACTACTCGGTGCTGGTCCTGGGCTCCGGCGGCATGGCCAAGGCCACCGTGGCCGCGCTCCGGGATGCCGGGTTCAAGGACGTGACCGTCGTGGCCCGCAACGAGGGCTCCGGCCGCGCCCTGGCCGAACAGTACGGCTTCGCCTGGCGCGCGGACCTGGGCTCTGCGGACTCCGGTACCGGCACGGCGGACATGCTCATCAACGTCACCCCCATCGGGATGGCCGGCGGCCCGGACGCCGCCTCGCTGCCCTTCCCGCAGGAGGCCATCGATGCCGCCAAAGTGGTGTTCGACGTCGTCGCGCTCCCGGCCGAGACACCGCTGATCAAGGCCGGCCGCGCGGCCGGCAAGACCGTGATCACCGGAGCCGAGGTCGCCACGATCCAGGCGCTCGAGCAGTTCGTGCTGTACACCGGCGTCCGGCCGACCGACGAGCAAATCCGGGCAGCCGAGGAGTTCACGCGGGCCCAGTAGCCCGACAGCCCAGTTGACCGGCCGCTTCGCTGACATCCGGCGGCGGCGGGGCACGGCGCCGCGGGGCACTCGGCCGGTGGGATCCCGCTGGCGGGGCTAGACCGGCTCCACCGAGACGGCCACCCGGTCCTCGCCGATCCTGGTGAGGACCAGGGTGGCGGATTTCTTGTCCTTGTGCTTTGCGCTGCCGCCGGGCAGGAGTTGCCTGCGCAGCTCTTCGGGCGTGACAGCCATACCGCGCTTCTTGATGTCCAGGACCCCGATGCCTTGATCCTTGACCCAGGTCTTGAGTGCCTTGACGTTGAACGGCATCACCTCCAGGACCCTGTACGCCTTGGCGAACGGGGTGTCATGCAGCTCCGGGGCGCAGATGTAGGCGATGTGCTCGTCCACGAGGTGCCCGCCCAGCTGGAGGGCGACGTCGGCCACCAGGCCGGCGCGGATCACCGCGCCGTCGGGCTCATACAGGTACCCCTCCACGGGTCCCACGGGCGCCACCGGGCCGGCGCCGAAGTCCTCGCCGCTGGTGAGCTCAGCGGAACCAAGGGGGCCGAGCACGAGGGCCGCGCGCCGCACCCCCGGACGCCGCACTGCGTTGAACCACAGGGCCACCTCGGTCACGTCCCCGGCCACGGAAACCCACTGGGCCTCGCAGTCAGCCGGCACGGAGTCGTGTGGCATGCCCGGCCCCATTTTGACGCCGACGGCGCGCCCGGAGCCGGCCAGTGATTCCACGAAGGACAGCGGCGGGGAAAAATCTTCCGGATCCCAGATCCGCTTGGTGCCCGAGGTGGACGTGGTGCGCCGGGCCGGGTCCAGCCAGACGCCGTCGATCCCCTCGAGCGAAACCGAGGTGGCATCGGAGTGGACCACGGTGGCGTTGCGGAAGGGGATCAGGTTCATGGTGGCGCAGGCGGCCGTGGCCTCGTCCATTTCCACAGCGGTGACCACCAGGTCCAGGGATGCCAGGGCCATCGTGTCGGCCCCCAGCCCGCAGCCGAGATCGGCGACATGGCCGATTCCGGCCTCCGCGAACCGCTGCGCGTGCCGTGCCGCCACCGTGAGCCGGGTGGCCTGTTCCAGACCGGCCTTCGTGAAAATCATCTGCCGGGCAAATTCGCCGAACTTCGCCTCGGCCTTGGTCCGCAGCCGGGACTGGGTGAGCACGGCCGAGACCAGCTCGGGGGAGTGGCCGGCCTTGCGCAGCGACGCCGTGAGGCGGAAGGCCTCGTCCTCGCGGTACGGGCCCAACGACGCCAGCAGCTCCCAGCCCTCGGGGGTGAGGATCGGGGCAATCTGTTCCTGCGGTGCGTCAGTCATGGCATCCAGCGTAGTTGAGGTCAGCGGGCGCGCTGTGACCGGACGGCGGGGGCTAGGCTTGATGGCATGGAAGACAGCGGCACAGGCGACAGCATCTCAGCGGACACGGCCGGGCAGGACACGGCCGGCGACGACGACGCCAGGCAGGAGCGCCGGCGGCCGCAGGGACTTGCCCGCTACGCAAAACCGGCGCTGATCGCCGGCGCGGTGATCGCCGTCGTGTCCGTCGCACTTTTGGTGATTATCTTCTTCCTCGATTCCTTCAACGCCACCGTGTATTCCGTCGGCGGCAAGAACGTCCAGGACGCCACGGACGAGGCCCGGGCCATCCGCGAGACCTATGCCGCGGCCCGGCTCGGCGGCATCATCTTCCTCGTCGCCGGCATTCTGCTGGCCGCCGCCGGCGCCGTGCTGTCGTTCCGGCACCGGAATGACGAAGGCCAGAACACGGACGAAGACGACGGCGAGGACGTGGACTTCGACGACCTCGCAGACCAGTAGCCATCGAGTAGGCGCGCGAATAGACGCCGCTGGTGGGCGCGCACCGCACCGCCAAACGGCCAACGGCCACGGGCCATGGGCCACGGGACATGCCCAGCCTCCTGCGCCACGGATGGACATGTCCTCCCCGGCAGCCCGGACCCGTTGGGTATGTCCATCGCTCAGCGCGGGCACAGAGTACGACGCCCAAGTGTCCTCTGGCCGCAGCAAAAAATGGGCATGTCCTCCCGGGCAGCCCGCGCCCGTTGGGTATGTCCATCGCTCAGCACGGGTACAGAGCATGACGCCCAAGTGTCCTCTGGTCGCAACGCAGAATGGGCATGGCCCTCTGGACCGGACGCCGTCGTAGGGCATGTCCATCGCTCGGGCTTATGAGTGGATATTTCCCAACTTGCTCGCCCGCGCAGGTCCCGCGCACCTTGGGCATGTCCATCGCTCAGCGCGGGCACAGAGCATGATGCCCAAGTGTCCTCTGGCCGCAGGCAAAAATGGGCATGTCCCCTAGGGGGAAATGTTCACCCGGAACGAATTTCTGGCACTCGCCTTGACCGAGTGCTAACCATTTACATAGAGTCGTCATTAGCACTCTCCCTAGGAGGGTGCTAACACATGAAGCGCGTTCCGCCAGGCACGCTGCCGGCACCGCGACGACGGTCTGTGCGCCTTGGCATCACCGCTTCATAGTCCACGAATTTGCTGACGAAAAGGAGAGGTCCGAGTGTCGGTCTCTATTAAGCCTCTTGAGGATCGTATTGTTGTCCGCCCGCTCGAAGCCGAGCAGACCACGGCTTCCGGCCTGGTTATCCCGGACTCCGCGCAGGAGAAGCCGCAGGAAGGCGAAGTTGTTGCAGTAGGCCCCGGCCGCTTCGATGACAACGGCAACCGCGTTCCCGTTGACGTTGCCGTTGGCGACGTCGTCATCTACTCCAAGTACGGTGGAACCGAAGTCAAGACCGGCGGCACCGAGTACCTCGTGCTCTCCGCCCGCGACGTTCTGGCGATCGTCGTAAAGTAACTCTCTTGGACCCCCGCGCAGCCGATCCTTTCGCATTGAATGGATCAGTTGCGCGGGGTTCTGTCTTGAAAGGACAAAACCATGGCAAAGCAGCTTGCGTTTAACGACGCTGCCCGCCGGTCGCTTGAAGCCGGCATCGATAAGCTCGCCAACACCGTCAAGGTCACGCTGGGTCCGCGCGGCCGCAACGTCGTACTGGACAAGAAGTGGGGCGCCCCCACGATCACCAACGATGGTGTGACCATCGCCCGTGAAATCGAGCTGGATGACCCCTACGAGAACCTTGGCGCGCAGCTTGCCAAGGAGGTCGCCACCAAGACCAACGATGTTGCCGGCGACGGCACCACCACCGCCACCGTCCTGGCCCAGGCCCTGGTCAAGGAAGGCCTGCGCAACGTAGCGGCAGGCGCCGCGCCGGGCGAAATCAAGCGCGGCATCGAGGTTTCGGTCGAGGCCGTCGCCGCCCGCCTGCTGGAGAACGCCCGCCCGGTTGAAGGCACGCAGGTTGCCAACGTTGCCGCAATCTCCGCCCAGAGCGACGAGGTCGGCGAGCTGCTGGCCGAGGCGTTCGGCAAGGTCGGCAAGGATGGTGTGATCACCATCGAGGAGTCCTCCACCACGCAGACCGAGCTGGTACTGACCGAGGGCATGCAGTTCGACAAGGGCTACCTGTCCCCGTACTTCGTCACCGACGCGGAACGCCAGGAGGCCGTCCTCGAGGACGCCCTGATCCTGATCAACCAGGGCAAGATCTCCTCAGTGCAGGATTTCCTGCCGCTGCTGGAAAAGGCGCTGCAGAGCTCCAAGCCGCTCTTCATCATCGCCGAAGACGTCGAGGGCGAGGCCCTGTCCACGCTGATCGTCAACCGCATCCGCGGCACGCTGAACGTCGTCGCCGTCAAGGCGCCGGGCTTCGGTGACCGCCGCAAGGCCATGCTGCAGGACATCGCGACCCTCACCGGTGCGCAGGTTGTCTCCGCGGAGCTGGGCCTGAGCCTGGACACCGTTGGCCTCGAGGTGCTCGGCACCGCACGCCGCATCACGATCACCAAGGACAGCACCACGATCGTCGACGGCGCCGGTTCGGCCGAGGACGTCGCCGCCCGTGTTGCCCAGCTGCGCGCCGAGCTGACCCGCACCGATTCGGACTGGGACAAGGAAAAGCTGCAGGAACGCCTGGCCAAGCTGGCCGGCGGCATCGGCGTGATCAAGGTCGGCGCCGCCACCGAGGTTGAGCTGAAGGAAAAGAAGCACCGCATCGAGGACGCCGTGTCCTCCACCCGCGCTGCCCTCGAAGAAGGCATCGTGGCCGGCGGCGGCTCCGCCCTCATCCACGCGCTGAAGGCGCTCGACGAGGACGCTGCCGTCCAGGCCCTCGAAGGTGACGCGGCTGCGGCCGTCGGCATCGTCCGCCGCGCCCTGGTCCAGCCGCTGCGCTGGATCGCCCAGAACGCCGGCTTCGACGGCTATGTCGTGGCTGCCAAGGTCGCCGAATCCGCCGTGAACCAGGGCTTCAACGCCAAGTCCGGCGAATACGAAGACCTGATCGCCGCCGGCGTGATCGACCCCGTGAAGGTGACGCGTGCGGCTCTGCGCAACGCGGCCTCCATCGCGGCGCTGGTCCTCACCACGGAAACCCTCGTGGTGGAGAAGCCGGCTGACGAAGACGAGCACGCAGGGCGCAAGCACTAGGCTCTGCCCGCAGGGGGACGGTCCGGCATCTGCCGGGCCGTCCCTTTTTCTGTCGAGTCACTGCTGCCGTTCTGCCGTGTTCGTGGCCGCAAGTTGCCGTGATTCTGGCAGAGTTAACCCGTCAGGTGCCGCTCCAGCGTCGCGGGTTCACTGGAAACTCCCACGTTGGCATGCCTCAATGGGGATCAGTGGCGCCGTGACGATTGGCCATCAAAATTACGTTTTGGTAACATGGAGGCTTTGGTTATCTGGTTGAGGGGTAGTTCTATGACACAGCAAGGAACCTTGCCCCGGCCTGCCCGGCACATTGCCGCGGCGGGGCATGATCCCGCAGCCAAGGCCGGCCGAAAATCCACCTTCAGGCCTGAAATCCAGGGCCTCCGGTCCCTCGCTGTGCTGATGGTCATGAGCTATCACATCTGGCTGGGCCGGGTTTCCGGCGGCGTGGACGTCTTCCTGCTGATCTCGGCCTTCCTTATGACGCTGCAGTTCGTGGGCCGCTACGAGCAGGGCCGGTCCATGGCCCTCATCAAACACTGGCTGCACCTTTTCCGGCGCCTCGTCCCTGCCGCCGTCACCGTCCTGGTGGCCATCCTTGCCGCAACTGTCCTCTTCCTGCCCCGGACCCGGTGGATGGAAATCATCAACCAGGGCTGGGCCTCCCTGGGCTATGCCGAGAACTGGCTCCTGCAGACCCAGGCGACAAACTACTACGCCGCGGACCACAGCCAGGCCAGTCCCTTCCAGCATTTCTGGTCCCTTTCGATCCAGGGCCAGGTCTTTATCCTGTGGCCGCTCATCTTTGTGGGGGCCGCGTTCGTCGCCAAGCGCTTCAGGCTCCGCTACCGTGTGCTGCTGTCCTACGTCTTCGCCGTGATCTTCGTTGTTTCGCTGCTCTACTCGATCGCCTTCACCCAGGCGAGCCAAACGGAGGCGTACTTCGACACCTGGGCCCGGCTGTGGGAGTTTGCCCTGGGCACGCTCGTGGCTTTGGCCCTTCCTGCCCTGCGGCTTCCGCGGGGCTGGCGGATCGGGCTTGGCTGGCTGGGCATTGTGGCCATGCTCAGCTGCGGCCTCCTGCTCAACGTCCAGGCTTCCTTTCCCGGGTTTGTGGCGCTCTGGCCCACCCTGGCGGCCGCCTGTGTCATCGCAGCCGGGCAGTCGGGCAGCAAGCTGGGCGTCGACCGGATCCTGAGTTCGAAGCCCTTGGTCCGGCTGGGCGACATTTCGTATGCCCTGTACCTGTGGCACTGGCCGGTTCTGGTCATCTCCCTTGCCGTGATGCACAGGGAAAAAGCGGGTCTGATCACAGGCGCCGTCATCGTCACTGTTTCGCTGGTGCTCGCCTACCTCACCACCCGCTTTATTGAGAAGCCCTGGCGTGAGTGGCAGTGGCCGGAGGTGCGGCGGCGCCGCGCCCTCGTTGCCATCGCCGTGGCCGTGGTCACCGCCGCCGTGCCGCTGGCGGGGATTCAGATCCAGCAGCACCTCGAAAGCGAAGCAGTCCTGGCCCAAGCCCCGAAGAACAACCCGGGCGCCTTGGCGCTGACGCCGGGCTTTGTGGACCAGGCCGACGCCAACGCCGTCCTGCTCCCCACCCCGCAGACGCTGCCGCAGGACTGGGCCAGCCTCCCTAACTCGTGCTCCGGTGACCTGCAGCCACAGGACCCGGTCCTTCAGAAGGACTGCTTCCAGAACAATCAATCCGACACCGGAGCGAAAAAGGTCCTCGTGATCGGGGATTCCCACGCACAGCAATGGCTGGGCTCGATTGCTCCCCTCAGCGATGAGAAGGGCTGGCGGCTCTACGCCATGCTCAAGGGTGCCTGCAAGCCCAACATCGCGCCGCAGCACGTCTCGGCGGATTGCGACAATTTCAATGCGGCCGTCGCATCGGAAGTGAAGAACAACCCGCCGGACGCCATTATCATCGTGGGCACGGAGGCGGCTCCGTCGTCGCCACAGGAGACTGTGATCCCGGGCTTCGAAGCCACCGCGAAGTCTTGGACGGACGAGGGCATCAAGGTCGTGGCCCTCCGGGACAATCCGCGTTTTACCTTCAACATGGCGGAGTGCGTAGCGACCAAGGGTGCCGACGCGCCGGACTGCAGGCCGCGCGAGCAGGGCATGCTTGCGGCAACGAATCCCTTGGCCGCGCTGGATGGCAAGGTGCCGGGCGTCGCGTTCGTTGACATGACTGACCTGATCTGCAATGGCACGGAATGCCCGGGCGCGGTCGGCAACACCTACGTCTACCTGGACGACAACCACCTCAGCCGGAGCTATGCGGCCAGCATGGCCCCCATGTTCAGCCAGAGGCTCCTCGCCGCGACCGGATGGGGCCCCTAAGCTCCACGGTCCCCGGGCCTGCCGGCCGTAGTCCCCGCAGCTCCACGGTCCCCGGGCCCCTAAGCTCCACGGTCCCCGGGCCTGCCGGCCGTAGTCCCCAGGACTGCCGGCCGTTGCGGGCACCTGCGGCGCCCGTGCGTCAGTGCTGGGAGCGGTCCGCCCTGCGCCGCAGCTGGCGGGCAGTGTCCGGTGCCAGCCGCTTGGTCACCAGCCGGTAGAACAGCAGGACCCCGACGGCGGCCACCACGATTCCGAGCAGGTTCAGGAACAGCTGCAGGGCGGAGCCGGCTGCCTTCTGGTACTCGCCCAGGACCAGTGCCACGGCCACGAACCCGGCTGCCGGCACCGTCGTGACGGAGATGAACACCCCGATCAGCGCCGCCGAGCGCCGGCTGATGACCGACAGCATCCCGGCTGTCCCGGCGAGGACGGCGACGATCAGGGAATAAGGGCCGGGGTGGTAGATGAATTCAACTGCTGAACCGTGGTCCAGCGCGTCCGCGGGGAACAGCCCGAGTGGCACGGAGAGCCACGCGGTCAGCGCGGCGGCCAGCATCGCGACGGGAAAACCGACGCCGAGGGCCAGCGCCGCGTCACGTCCGAGCCGCCGCTGGCGCCGGACCAGGGCTACGGCCAGGGCAGCCAGCGGGCCGAACTCCGGGCCCACGGCCATGGCGCCGACGATCGCAATGGTGGAGTCCGTCACGATGCCGATGGCCGCCAGCTGGGTCGCCAGGACCAGGAACGCCAGGAAACTCCACGTCAGGCGCGAATCCTCGCCGGTCTGCCGCGACACCTCGTCCCAGATCACGGCGTCCGCGCCCTCACCTGGAGCCTCCGCCTCCGCCCTGTCGGCGCGGTCCGAGAGCACAAGGTCCGGTGCGATGACCGTAATCGATCCCCGTTGCTGGACGTCGAGGGCGTGCAGCTTCTCCACGAGCCCCTCCACGGATTCCCGGGCCAGCAGAACCTCGATGACGTCCCCGGGCGGCGTGACGGAAGAGGCCTTCGCGAGCGCCACTTCCGAGACGCCGACGTGGTTTGTACAACTTTCGAGAACAACTCCGGACAATTCACCCGGAACACAAATGCGCACCTGCACGATCACGTGGCGGCCTCCTCAGACTCCTACCAGCCTAGCTTCCGCCCCGCGGCCGACGGCGCCGCCGCCCCCCTGGGTGCGCCGCCGGCCAGGCGTGTGAAGGACACCGCTGGGCCCGTGTGATTGGCAAAGAAAATTACGTTTCGGTAACATTGATGTTTTGGAAACCGGCCTGAAGGGATCTTTGTGTCGAACGAGCGAACCACCTTCACCCCGCCACGGGCGGATGCAGGTTCTCCGGCGACCCGAAAAACAAGCTACCGCCCCGAAGTCCAGGGCCTTCGCGCCCTCGCGGTCCTCATGGTGGTCACGTACCACGTGTGGCTGGGCCGGGTCTCCGGCGGCGTGGACATCTTCCTCCTCATTTCAGCCTTCCTGATGACACTCAGCTTCACGCGGAAAGTCGAAAGCGGCGCGCCGCTGCGGCTGCTCAGCCACTGGCTGCATCTGCTCAAGCGCCTGCTGCCCGCCGTCGTCGTGGTGGTTCTCGGCGTCCTCGCCGGCACCTGGGCCATCCTGCCGCAAAGCCGCTGGCCCGACGTCCTTGAACAGGCCTGGGCCTCCCTGCTGTACCGGCAGAACTGGCTCCTGGCGGACAGCGCCGTGGACTACTACGCCCAGGACCATTCGGGTGCGAGCCCGCTCCAGCACTTCTGGTCACTCTCGATCCAGGGCCAGGTGTTCGTGCTCTGGCCGCTCGTCTTTGCCGGCACCGCACTTCTTTCCCGCCTGCTCCGCCGCCGGACCCGCCAGGACCACGTCCTGCTGCGTTACCGCTCCCTGCTGGCCGCGGCCTTCGGCGCCATCTTCGCGGTGTCCCTGGCCTACTCGATCCAGCAGACCGCAACGAACCAGGCCCACGCCTACTTCGACACCGGAGCCCGGCTCTGGGAGTTCGCGCTCGGCTCGCTCCTGGCCCTCGCCCTGCCGTACCTGAAACCGGGCAGGGTCCTGCGCGTCGTGCTCGGCTGGGGCGGCCTCGTGGCCATGCTCTCCTGCGGGCTCCTGCTGACCGTGGACCGTTCGTTCCCCGGATTCATCGCGCTGTGGCCCACGCTGGCCGCCGCGGCGATCATCACCGCCGGTCAAAGCGGCAGCCGCTTCGGGGTTGACCGCTTCCTGACCTGGAAACCCCTGGTGGCGCTGGGGGATAACTCCTATGCGCTCTATCTCTGGCACTGGCCGCTGCTGGTCCTGGCCCTCGCCGGGGCGGGCATCACGGCGCCCAACCTTTTCCAGGGGCTGTGCATCGTTGCCGCGTCCCTCGTCCTGGCCGTGCTCACCACCCGTTTCGTCGAGAAGCCCCTGCGCGAATGGCACTGGCCCAAGCGCCGCGCCTGGCGCACCGCCGTCGTGATTGCCGCCTGTGGTGCCCTGCTGGCGGGTCCCGTCGCCGTGTGGCAGAGCCAGCTCCTGGCCGACGAAGCCGAGGCGGCGTCCCAGCCCAAGGAACTGACTCCCGGCGCGGCCGCCCTGGCACCGGAAAACGCCGGCAAGCCCACGCCGGAAGCCAAGATCATCCCCGCGCCGGCGGCGATGAAGAACGAGTGGGCGGACATCGACGGGCTGTGCACGGACGCCAACGTCCCCAGCGACCCCCTGCTACAGGGGTGCCTGCAGAACAACAAGCCGGACAAGGTCACCAAACGGATCGTGGTGCTCGGTGACTCCCATGCCCAGCAGTACATGGCGGCGCTGGGCCCCATCGCGAAAAGCCACGGCTGGGAAGTTGTCACGCTGCTGAAGGGCAACTGCCGCTTCGGCGGGGAGTCCCCGGAGCGGGACGCGGACTGCAACGCCTTCAACCGGGCCAGCGCGCAGTACGTCCTGGACCACCGCCCCGACGCCGTTTTTACGGTTGCGTCCCTGACCCACAAGGAAGCGCCGTTCGAGACCGAAGTGCCTGAGTACCTGGCGGGCATCAAGCCCTTCACCGACGCCGGCATGGACGTGGTGGGCATCCGCGACAACCCCCGCTTCACCATCAATATGCCCGAGTGCGTCCAGAAGAACGGCCCGGATGCCTCGGAGTGCAACGTGCGCAGGAATCGCTCGCGGGGTCCTCACCGCTGGACGCGTACCGCGGCCAGGTGCCCAGGCTGCACCTCATGGACATGAGCGATTTCATCTGCGCCAACGGAACATGCCCCGCGGTGGTCGGCAACGTGTACGTCTACAAGGACGACAACCACCTGACCAAGACGTACGTCCAGACCATGATCCCCATGTTCGAACGGCGGCTGCTCGCCGCCACCGGCTGGAAGTAGTCCGACGCCGACCGGCCGGGGAGCAGGCCCGGCCGGACGGGGGAGCCGGGGGAGCCGTCCGGCATGGGGCGGCTCACATTGAAACCGGACATTACCGCCCGGAATATGGCTATCGCCGCCAAGGTTCTACTATTTATTGAGGACTTCTGCACGAATCATCTGCACGAACCTTCTGCATGACCTTCTGCACAGGCCAGACCCGTAATGACGGGCTGGTCATCTGTTGCAACCCCTACCCGTGAACCCGTAACCCAAGGTAAGAGGCGCACTCATGACCCAGCCCGAACACGATCCCTTCGGCTTCATCGGCCTGACGTACGACGACGTCCTGCTCCTGCCCGGCCACACCGACGTGATCCCCTCGGAAGCGGACACGTCGTCCCGGATCTCCAAGCGCATCACGGTCCAGACCCCGCTGCTCTCCGCCGCGATGGACACCGTCACGGAGTCCCGGATGGCCATCGCCATGGCCCGCCAGGGCGGTCTCGGCGTCGTGCACCGCAACCTCTCCATCGCCGACCAGGCCGACCAGGTGGACCGGGTCAAGCGCAGCGAATCCGGCATGATCACCAACCCCCTGACCATCGGCCCCGAGGCCACGCTGGCCGAGCTGGACGAAATCTGCGCACGCTACCGCGTTTCCGGCCTGCCGGTCGTGGACGAGGGCAACAGGCTGCTGGGCATCGTCACGAACCGCGACACCCGCTTCGTGCCCGAATCCGATTTCCCGCTGCGGCTGGTCAGCGATGTCATGACCAAGATGCCGCTCGTGACCGGACACGTCGGCATCAGCCGCGAGGAAGCCTCGCACAAGCTGGCCACGAACAAGATCGAGAAGCTCCCGCTCGTTGACGAGCAGGGCCGGCTCAAGGGCCTGATCACCACGAAGGACTTCACCAAGGCCGAGCAGTACCCGCTCGCCACCAAGGACGACGAAGGCCGCCTGCGCGTCGGCGCGGCGATCGGCTTCTTCGGCGACGGCTGGGAACGCGCCATGGCGCTGATCGACGCCGGTGTGGATGCCCTCTTCGTGGACACCGCGAACGGCCACTCCCAGGGTGTGCTGGAAATGATCCGCCGGCTCAAGTCCGATCCCGTTGCCGCGCACGTGGACATCATCGGCGGCCAGGCCGCCACCCGCGAAGGCGCCCAGGCCCTGATCGACGCCGGTGCCGACGGCATCAAGGTCGGCGTCGGTCCCGGGTCCATCTGCACCACCCGTGTGGTGGCCGGCGTCGGCGTCCCGCAGATCACGGCCATTTACGAGTCGGCGAAGGCCGCCATCCCGGCCGGCGTGCCGCTGATCGCCGACGGCGGCCTGCAATACTCCGGTGACATCGGCAAGGCGCTCGTCGCCGGCGCCGACACCGTGATGCTCGGTTCCCTCCTGGCCGGTTGCGACGAATCCCCGGGCGACCTGATTTTCGTCAACGGCAAGCAGTTCAAGAGCTACCGCGGCATGGGCTCCCTCGGCGCCATGCAGACCCGCGGCAAGAACACCTCGTACTCCAAGGACCGCTACTTCCAGGCCGACGTCTCCGGCGATGACAAGCTCATCCCGGAAGGCATCGAGGGCCGGGTCGCGTACCGCGGTCCGCTGTCGTCGGTGGCGTACCAGCTGGTCGGCGGGCTCCGCCAGACCATGTTCTACACCGGCGCACCGACCGTGGCGGAGCTGAAGGCGCGCGGCAAGTTCGTCCGCATCACCGCGGCCGGGCTCAAGGAGTCGCACCCGCATGACATCCAGATGACGGTCGAAGCCCCGAACTACGGGTCGCGCTAAGACCCGCTGCCCGAACCGGGTGAGCCCGCCGAAACCACAGTTTCGGCGGGCTCACCCAGTTTAAGGGCGCCCCGAATCCCGGCGGCAGTGCCGCTCACGCCCGGCTCCGGGTCCCGGAACTAGGCTGGAGGCATGTCCGAACTCCTGCCGGCACGCGCGCCCAAACGCAAGCTCGCGCTCAAGCCCTACGCCCGCGCCGTGGCACAAGTGCTGCGGGTGAGCTTCCGCGCCTCGCCCGCCGCCGTCGTCATGAAGGTCCTGGGCTCGCTGATCTCGGCACTGCTGCCGCTGGTCACGACGTACTTCGCCGCCCTGACCACCACGGCGCTGGCCGCCGCCTACGCGGGCGACGCCGACGCCGGCGCGCAGGCCGTCGTGTACGTCATCATCACCGCGGCACTCGGGCTCTTCTGGGGATCGTTCAGCAGCGTGGACCGCTACATCCAGCAGCTCATGAGTTTCCGGGTCGGCGCGATCGTCGGTGACCTGATGTACGAGCGCTTCCTGACCCTGGACTTCTGGCGCTACGACGACAAAGAGACCGTGGACCTGTACGACCGGGCGAAGCGTTTCTCCGACTCCTACGCCCGCGTCCTGGACCGGATCGCCGCCATTTTCACCCAGCTGGTCTCCGTGCTGCTGGCGATCGGCGCGCTGCTGCTGGTCAGCTGGTGGATCGCCGTGATCGTCCTGGTTGCGATCGTCCCCAGCGTCTACCTGCAGTTCAAGCTCTCCCGCGAACAGATCGCGCACTGGAACACCCAGGTCGATTCGCGCCGGCAGCGCAGGATGATCGAAACCAACCTCCTGCGGCCGCAGCACATCGCCGAGATGCGGCTTTACGGGATTGTCGGCTACCTGATGGGCCTGCGCTCCCGCCTGCGGGACGCCGATGAAAAGCGCCGGCTGGACTTCCAGAAGCGCTACATCCCCAAACAGCTCGCGGCCGATGCCCTGCAGTACGGCGCCGAGGTGGTCTCGCTGATCTGGGTGGTGGGCCAGATCATCGCCCGGGCCCAGCCGGTGGGGCAGTTCCTCTATGTCCAGCAGATTGTCAGCCGCGCCCTCTCGACCGCCAACAGCCTCGTCTCCTCACTGAGCTCAATCGACGAGGACCTGGCGAACCTCACGGACTACGAGCTCTTCATGGCCCTGCCCGTGCCGTCCGGCCACGCGCCGCCGCTGCTGCAGGCGCCGAAGACGGTGGAACTGCGGGACATCCGCTTCACGTACACCGGCAGCGAACTGGAGGTGATCCGCGGCATTTCGATGACCATCAGGCAGGGCCAGCACATCGCGATCGTGGGGGAGAACGGCGCCGGCAAGTCCACCCTGATCCGTATCCTGGCCGGGCTGTACCGTCCCGACTCCGGGCAGGTGATGCTCGACGGCGTGGACCTCGCGGCCGTCGACGTCACCTCCTGGCACCGGCACCTGGCGGTGCTCAGCCAGGAGTTCCTGAAGTATGAATTCGCCACCGCGGCGGAAAACATCTTCTTCGGCGACGTCGATTCGCCCCGCGACGACGGACGGGTCCGGCGCTCCGCCGCGGATGCCGAGGCCCTCGAATTCATCAACAAACTGCCCAACGGCCTGGACAACCACGTCAGCAACTGGATGGAGGACCCGCGCGGGCGGAAGGGCTCCGGCCTTTCCGGCGGGCAGTGGCAGCGGCTGGCGATGGCCCGGAACTTCTACCGCGGCGCATCGTTCATGGTGATGGACGAGCCGACGTCGGCCATCGACGCGCTGGCGGAACACCGGATCTTCACGCGGCTCTTCGCCGACCGCAGCAGCACCATCATCGCCATCAGCCACCGCCTGGCCACGATCGAGAAGGCCGATGTGGTCTACATGCTCGAGGAAGGCCGCATCGTGGAACAAGGCACCCACAGGGAACTTGTGGCGCGCCGCGGCCGGTACTTCCGGATGTTCGAGTCCCAGCTCACCGTCCCGGACACCGAGAACGTCAGCGGCGAGTAAGCGGAGCGCCCTCGATGGTCGTCCGCACCCGGGCCAGGCTGGGTTCGGGCGGGACGCTGCTGAAGCCGAAGCTGACGGCGGGGCGGATGGCGGTGAGCGGGCCGGCGTCGGCGCCGTCCCAGCTGACGGTCGCGGAGTCGATGCGGTGCAGATCGGTGACCCCGTAGTATTCCCGCCGGCCGCCCTTGGCCGTGCCCGCAGTGCGCACGCCGGGGAAGATTCTGCCCGCAATGGGGTTGACCGCACGCAGCCAGCGCGGATGCACCGCCAGAGCCCGGGGGACCAGCCGCGCCACGGCGCCCAGCCGGGTGCGGGACCCGAGCCGGGCGCGGATCCGCAGCGGCCCGGCGTCGACGGCGAGCTGCCCCGCCCCATGCTCTGATGCCAGGGGCACGATGCAGGTCTCGTCGAAGTTATAGACCGCGCTGATGAAGCCGGCGGCCTCGACGCTCGGTGCCAGCAGGATCCGGTGGCCGGAGGGCAGCTGGACCATCGCGTCGGTGAAGGACCCGAACGGGGACTGCGTCCACAGGCCCACCACCGCGCGCAGGCCCGATCCCGTGCCGAGTCCGGCAATGTGTCCGTCGAAGATCCAACGCTGTCCGTTACGCCAAAGCATGACGCCACAGTACGCCGAAGCGGCGCCCCGCGTCCGCTGGGATAACCTAGAGCAGTGACTTACGAGATTGAGATTGGCCGTGGCAAGCGTGGGCGTCGTGCCTACTCCCTGGATGACATTGCGATCGTCCCCAACCGGCGCACCCGTGACCCCAAGGACGTCTCCGTCTCCTGGCAGATCGATGCCTACAAGTTCGACATGCCGGTCATCGCGGCGCCGATGGATTCGGCCATGTCGCCGGAGACCGTCATCGCCCTGGGCCGCCTCGGCGGACTCGGTGTGCTCGACCTCGAAGGCCTGTGGACCCGGTACGAGAACCCGCAGTCCGTACTGGACGAAATCGCGGGCCTCGCTGACGAGACCAACAGCCCGGCCGTCACCCGGCGCATGCAGGAGCTCTACCAGGCGCCGATCCAGCCTGAGCTGATCACCTCCCGCCTCGCCGAGATCCGCGCCGCCGGCGTCACGGTGGCCGGCTCCCTGACCCCGCAGCGTACGCAGGAACACTACAAGACCGTGGTGGCCGCCGGCGTCGACATCTTCGTCATCCGCGGGACCACTGTCTCGGCCGAGCACGTCTCCAAGGACCACGAGCCGCTAAACCTCAAGCAGTTCATCTACGAACTCGACGTCCCCGTGATCGTCGGCGGGGCGGCGGGCTACACCCCGGCCCTGCACCTGATGCGCACCGGCGCCGCCGGCGTGCTGGTCGGCTTCGGCGGCGGAGCCACCACCACCACCCGGCGCGCCCTGGGCATCCACTCGCCCATGGCCTCCGCGATCTCCGACGTCGCGGCGGCCCGCCGGGACTACATGGACGAGTCCGGTGGACGCTACGTCCATGTGATCGCCGACGGCGGCATGGGCTCCTCCGGCGACATCGTCAAAGCCATCGCCATGGGCGCCGACGCCGTGATGCTGGGCAGCGCCCTGGCCCGCGCCGACGAAGCCCCCGGCAAGGGCTGGCACTGGGGCCAGGAAGCCCACCACCTCGAACTGCCCCGCGGCGACAGGGTCAACGTGGGAACGGTCGGGCCGCTCGAAGAGGTTCTGTTCGGGCCCGGCCACCACACCAACGGCACCTCCAACCTCGTCGGCGCGCTGCGCCGTTCAATGGCGACCACCGGCTACTCGGACCTGAAGGAATTCCAGCGCGTCGACGTCGTCGTCTCGCCGTACGCCGGCAACTGAAACCGCGCGCGGGCCGTTGAGGGCCCTGCCCATCCGGGAAACTTGGACGTAGTCTGGTGCCCTACGAGGTTTGATCCGGATGGAGGCGTGACATGAACAGTTTTCCCGGCGGTTCTGCCGAGGCCGGAGGTGCCCTCGGGCCAGCGGCTCGCGAGGCTTCAATCACTGTGCTCAGGGGCAGCACCGCCCCCGGCAAAGAGCTCGACATCCTGATCGTGGGCGGAGGCATCGTGGGTGCCGGCGCCGCCCTCGACGCCGTGACCCGCGGGCTCAGTGTGGGCATCGTCGAGGCGAACGACTGGGCTGCGGGGACGTCGTCGCGGTCCTCGAAGCTCATCCACGGTGGCCTCCGGTACCTCGAAATGCTCGACTTCGGCCTGGTCAAAGAGGCACTGCATGAGCGCGGCCTCATTCTCTCCGTCCTGGCGCCGCACCTGGCCCGGCCGGTCCCGTTCCTGTACCCGCTCCACAAACCATTCCTGGAGCGGCCCTATGTCGGCGCCGGAATCGCCCTGTACGACGCGATGTCCATCACCGGCGGGCACAGCCGCGGCGTCCCCTTCCACAAGCACCTGTCCCGGCGAGGGACCCTGCGCGCCGCCCCCAGCCTCAAGGACGACGCCTTCGTCGGATCCATCCGCTACTACGACGGCCAGGTCGACGACGCCAAGTACGTCGCCAACCTCGTGCGGACCGCGGCGCACTACGGCGCCCACGCGGTCAACCAGATGTCGGTTGTGGACTTCGTGCGCGAGGGCGAGCGCGTGGTCGGCGCCAAGGTGGTCAATCACGAGGACGGCTCCAGCTTCAAAATCCGCGCCAAGCAGGTCATCAACGCCACCGGGGTCTGGACGGACGAGACCCAGGCCATGGTGACAGACCGCGGGCAGCTCAAGGTGCGGGCGTCCAAGGGCATCCACCTCGTGGTGCCCCGCGACCGGATCCAGTCCACGGTGGGGCTGATCCTGAGGACCGAGAAATCCGTGCTCTTCGTGATCCCCTGGGGCAGGCACTGGATCATCGGGACCACTGACACCGACTGGCACCTCGACAAGGCCCACCCCGCGGCCTCCAGCAAGGACATCGACTACCTGCTCGAGCACGTCAACAAGGTCCTCAAGCGCCCGCTGACCCGCGAGGACGTCGAGGGCGTCTACGCGGGGCTGCGGCCGCTGCTGGCCGGGGAAAGCGATTCCACCGCGAAGCTCTCCCGCGAACACGTGGTGGCCCACCCCGTGCCGGGTCTCGTGGTGGTGGCGGGCGGTAAATGGACCACCTACCGGGTCATGGCCAAGGACGCGGTCGACGAGGCGACGCGCAGCATGGACGAGCGCGTCCCGGCCAGCTGCACGGAATCCGTCCCGTTGCTGGGGGCGAGCGGTTTCAAGGCCGCGTGGAACCAGCGGAACCGGATGGCGGAGGAGACCGGCGTCCACGTTGCCCGGATCGAACACCTCCTCAACCGCTACGGTGCCATGACGCCGGAGGTCCTGGCGCTCATCGCCGACAGCCCGGAACTGGCCGAACCGTTGCCGGGTGCTGACGACTATTTGGCCGCCGAAGCCGTCTACGCGGCCACGCATGAGGGCGCCCGGCACGTCCAGGACGTCCTGACCCGCCGCACCCGGATTTCGATTGAAGCGTGGGACCGCGGTGTGTCCGCCGCTCCGGTAGTCGCTAAACTAATGGGAGACGTTCTCGGCTGGAGTGATGCGCAGCGCGAGGGCGAAATCAAGCACTATCTGGCCCGGGTTGATGCCGAGCGCCTGAGCCAACAGCAGCCGGACGACGAATCCGCCGACGCCGCACGGCTGGGCGTGGAGGACATCGTGCCCCTGCGCTAAGACTCAGCGCCGGCCGGCAGTGCAGGATTACAACGCTAGTCATTGGACTGCCGGCCGGCGTCACTGACGCCACTTCGAAGGGACATCTCTTGGCGGAACCACTGGACCGGTACGACGCCGAGCTCACCACACCCGAGATGGTGATCCTCGAAATGGATGCCACGGACAAGCTCGACGCCACTGCCCAGCTCGCTGAACGCATGCATGCTGCCGGACGAATCTCCGATCTCGAGGGCTTCCTCAAGCAGGTCAATGCCCGGGAGCACCAGCTCGCCACCGGCCTGCCCGGCGGTGTCGGCCTGCCGCACGCCCGCAGCGAGCTCGTGTCACAGACATCCATCGCGGTCGGCATCACGAAGTACGGCAGGGCGCTGGACTTCGGCGCGGCCGACGGCCCGGCCACAGTGATTCTGCTCATCGCCACCCCGGCGAGCTCCTTTTCCGATCACCTCGAAGTGCTCGCGACGCTGGCACGCTCACTGTCGAAAGAGTCCTTCCGCGAATCGCTCCGCCGCGCCTACGACGCCGAAGTGATCGCCGAACTGATCAATTCCAGCCTGGTGTTCTTCGACCACTGAGATTGGGGCAGGCCCTTTCGTGTCGACTCCGTCGCCACGCAGGGACCCGGCTGCCCCTCTCTAGGGGCAGGCCCTTTCGTGTCGACTCCGTCGCCACGCAGGGACCCGGCTGCCCCACTCTCGATGGCCCGTTTCGCTGTTCTACACAGGGACGAAGTACCTTTAAGGGGTGCTGAAAACTGCCCTCAAACCCCGCTGGATCGCAGGACTCGTGTTCGCGATCGCCATTTCCGGGGTCTTTGTGCTGCTCAGCCAGTGGCAATTCGGCCGTTCAACGCAGGCCGAAGCCCCGGTCTCCACCACAACGGAGCAAACGCGGCAGCTGACCTCGGTCCTGCAGCCGGGTGGTTTCTTCCCCGGATCCGTGGCTGACCAGATGGTCTCCGCCACCGGCAGCTACGACCCACAGAAGCAGGTCCTCGTCCCCGGCCGGCTCAATGACGGTGCGAAGGGCTACTGGATCCTGTCGGCCTTCGCCGTCAAGGATGCCCCGGCCCTAAAAGGCGGCGGGGCCACACCGCAGACCTGGATTCCGGTCGCACGCGGATGGGTGGCGGATCCCGCGGATGCCGTGGCGCCGCCGTCGGGCACCATCGAACTGACCGGGCGGCTGTTGCCGTCCGAGTCCCCGCTGCCGCGGACGGATCCCGGACCCGGCCGCGCCAGCGCCGTCTCGGTTGCCGAACTCATCAACGACTGGAACGTCAGCAGCTACCCGGGCTTTGTCGCAGCGACCACCGAACTGGCCGGCGGCACCGACGTCGGGGCCGCGGCCGCAGGCGGCGACGTCAAACCCCTCCGGATCGGCCCGCAGCCGCCCGCGCAGCAGGTCAACTGGCTCAACCTCTTTTATTCCGTGGAATGGGTGGTCTTCGCCGGTTTCGCGTTGTTCATCTGGTGGCGGCTCGTCAAGGACGACTACCGCCGCGACCTCGAAGACGCGCTCGACGAGGAAACGGCCGGCGAAGAGCCCCCAACCGACCGCCACGCGGCCCACCACAACGCGGCCCACCACCAGGCGGCCCAAACGCCCACCGACTCCCATCCCACAGCCCCCCAACCCACAGACCCGAGAGTGCAATCATGATCGAGCCCCAGCCCGCCATCCAGCCGCAGTCCACCAACGGCACGGGGAAAGCCGGGAAGAAGCGCCGCTTCGGCGGCACCGAGGCCCAAATCCGGTCCGCCCTGAAGTTCTACAAGGTGCTCGCCTACCTGACGGGCACGATGCTGCTGCTGCTCTGCGCCGAACTGATCGCCCGGTACGGCTTCGGTCAGTACCTCTTCGCCGGCGGCACCAACGCCGTCACCGGCCAGCCGTTCGGCCTCGGATTCGCCGACGCCGAGCCGCCAGGGGTGATCGGGGGCGTCAACCTCTCCATCACGGTCCTGATCGTGCACGGCTGGATGTACGTCGTGTACCTGATTTCCAACTTCCGGCTGTGGTCGCTCATGCGCTGGCCGTTCACCAAGCTGGTGGTTATGGCCCTGGGTGGCGTCGTGCCGTTCCTGTCCTTCTTCGTCGAGAAGAAGTTCCACGCCGAGGTCGAGGCCGAACTCGCAGCAAACCCGCAGGCGCCCCAGCGGTACTGAACCCCTCCTGACCCGGCGCCCTTCCTGATCCGTCCCGATCAGTCCTTCCGGAACAGTGACACGACGCCGGCAGCCGCCGTCGGGCATGTGAGTTCGCTTACCTCGGCCCGCGATTCGGGCCCGCACCGGCTTCTCAATGTGCGGGCGGGCAGCGGCGCAAAGTAGGCTAGTGGGGTGACTACTCCCACTGCATCCCAGACGTCCCACAGGCCGGTTCTGGTTGTTGACTACGGTGCCCAGTACGCGCAGCTGATTGCCCGCCGCGTCCGGGAAGCGAATGTGTATTCGGAAGTGGTTCCGCATACGTACAGCACCGAGCAGCTGCTGGCCAAGAATCCCGCCGCGATCATCCTCTCGGGAGGGCCCTCGAGCGTCTACGCCGACGGCGCCCCCAGCGTCGGTGCCGACCTCTTCGAGGCCGGCGTCCCGGTGTTCGGCATCTGCTACGGCTTCCAGGCCATGGCCAACGCCCTCGGCGGCAAGGTGGCCCAGACGGGCCTGCGCGAATACGGCGCCACCGAGACCACCACCCTCGGCGAGGGCCGCTCCATCCTGGCCGGCATGCCCCAGCACCAGAGCACCTGGATGAGCCACGGCGACTCCGTTCACGAAGCCCCCGAGGGCTTTGAGGTCCTGGCGACGACGGCGGGCGCCGACGTCGCGGCGTTCGCCAATGAGGACAAGCGCCTCTACGGCGTCCAGTGGCACCCCGAAGTCAAGCACTCGGCCTACGGCCAGCAGGTCCTGGAAAACTTCCTCTTCAAGGGCGCCGGGCTGGAACCGAACTGGACCACCGGCAACATTCTGGAAGAGCAGGTCCAGCGGATCCGTGACCAGATCGGCGACGCCAGGGTCATCTGCGGCCTCTCCGGCGGCGTCGACTCGGCTGTGGCCGCCGCCCTGGTACAGCGCGCCGTCGGCGACCAGCTGACCTGCGTCTTCGTGGACCACGGGCTGTTGCGCGAGGGCGAAGCCGAACAGGTCGAACGCGACTTCGTGGCCGCCACCGGCGTCAAGCTCTACGTCGCCAACGAGCAGGAGCGCTTCCTGAGCGCCCTAGCCGGCGTCAGCGATCCCGAGACCAAACGCAAGATCATCGGCCGCGAATTCATCCGCGCCTTCGAGGAAGCCGAACTGGCGATCATCGCCGAGGCAGCGGCGCACGGGGAGAAGATCAAGTTCCTCGTCCAGGGCACCCTGTACCCCGACGTCGTCGAATCCGGCGGCGGCGAGGGTGCGGCCAACATCAAGAGCCACCACAACGTGGGCGGGCTCCCCGAGGACCTGCAGTTTGAACTGGTTGAACCGCTGCGCGCCCTGTTCAAGGACGAGGTCCGCGCGGTCGGTGCCCAGCTCGGCCTGCCGCAGGAAATCGTCGGCCGCCAGCCGTTCCCCGGCCCGGGCCTCGGCATCCGGATTGTCGGCGATGTCACCAAAGAACGCCTGGACCTGCTCCGCAAGGCCGACGCGATCGCCCGCGCCGAGCTGACCGCGGCCGGACTGGATGACGAAGTGTGGCAGATGCCCGTGGTGCTGCTGGCGGACGTCCGCAGCGTGGGCGTCCAGGGCGACGGCCGCACTTACGGACACCCGATTGTCCTGCGCCCCGTGTCCTCCGAGGACGCCATGACCGCCGACTGGTCGCGGCTGCCCTACGATCTCCTGGCCCGGATTTCCAACCGGATCACCAACGAGGTGGAAGGCGTCAACCGCGTGGTGCTGGATGTGACCAGCAAGCCGCCGGGAACCATCGAGTGGGAATAGCAATCTGAGTGGCCGGCCTTTCGAGGCCGGCCATTTCATTTTGTTCCTGACAATGTTTCTGACAATTCAGCCTGAATTTCGCACCGCCCAGTGTTGCGGCCCCGCACCTGCGGGGGATTCGGGCTACCCTCGAAAGCATGCCGGTATGGTCCAAGGCGTCCCGCGCGAGCCTGGCAACCGCGACCACACAAGATGCGGCCAGGGAAAGCGCGGACGCAACACAGACGAGCGTTGATACGACGAACCCGCCAGAGTCGAGCCCGCCGCGGTCCGGCACAGAGAAGTCGAGCACAGAAAAGAAGGCAGCAGTGTCAGTTGGTCAAGGCCACCCCGAGGGCTCCGAGGAGTTCAGGAAATGGCTGTCGGGGCTCAAGCCCGTCACCGGTGCAGATACCATGCTGCGCTTCACCAAGACGCCCGAAGGCTCAATTGACCTGACTCATGCCCATCCCTCGGGGCTCGCCCAGCTGATGGCAGGGCGGCGTACCCGGCTCTCGACCCTGATCCGCGACCGCCAGCAATTCGTTGTCGCGGCCAGGGCATCACGAAACCTGCGCTCCAAGATTTTCGAACTCGCCAATGACCGCGGCATCGACGCGGGGTATTTCTCCGCCGGCACGGTCGTCTGGACGTCCGCCGTCGGCGGTAAGCCGCAACGGATCTCGGCCCCGGTCATGCTCACCGCCATATCCCTCACTGTGCGCCCCGGCGAGGACGACTATGAGTTGCAGCTCACCGAACAGGCGCAGATCAACCCGGCGCTGGTCCGGCACCTCAAGACCGTCCACGGGATCGTTTTCGACGTCAACGCGGTGACGCGGATGGCGTACAGCACGGCCCGTTACGACCCGCAGCCCGTTCTGGACCGCCTGGGCACCCTGGTCCAGCCGATTCACGGCGCGGAGGTCGAACACAACCTGCTCGTCTCCACCTTCGCCGACCTCTCCGGCAACCTCGATGATCCGTGGATCAACCAGAACAACCCCCTGGTCACCGCGCTGGCCCGGTCCGGTTCCGGCGAACTGGTCGACGTGCCTGCTCTGGAACCCGGCCGCTTCCCCAGCACGGACGACCGTGACCCCGCGGACGAGCTTCTGCTGCTCGACGCCGACACGGACCAGCAGTATGTGGTCGACGCCGTCCGGGCGGGCGACTCGCTGGTGGTCAGCAGCCCGCCGGGCACGGGCCAGACCCAGACAGTCATCAACACCATCGGCGCCCTGGTGGACGAGGGCAAGTCCGTCCTGGTGGTTGGCGACAGGCGGGCCAGCCTCGCCGAGATCTCCGGGCAGCTGGATGGCCTCGGCCTGGATTCGGTCCTCTTGCAGCTGACGGGCAGCGCCAGCCCGCTGCAGCTGAAGGGCCAGCTGGTCCGGGCGATCGTCCGCAACGAGAAGTCGCTGCAGCCGCAACTGAGCAACCTGCACGCCACCCTGACCGGGCACCGCCACGCCCTCATGGACCACGTAGCCTCCCTGCACAACGTCCGGGCGCGCTGGGGTTGCTCGCCGTATGAGGCCATGCAGTCCCTTGCAGAGCTGACCTCCATCCAGCCGGCACCGGCGACGACCGTCCGGCTCAAGCGCAGCGTGCTGGACAATATCCGGGACCGCGAGGAGCTCGCAGGCCGGCTCCGCCGCGCCGCCGAGCTCGGCAGCTTCAGCCGGGCGTCGACCACCAGCCCCTGGCACGGCGCGCGCCTGCTGACCCGCAAGGAGACGCAGGAAGCGCAGGGCGTTGCCCAGTCCGTTGCGGAAAAACTGCCGTTGCTGCGCGGGCGCATGGATGCCGTGGCGGAACACGCAGAGATCCGGCTCGGCCGGACCTTCGCCGAATGGGGCGAGCAGATTGAACTTCTCGTGGCCGTCCGCGAAAGTCTGGACAAATTCACTCCCGACATCTTTGACCGGCCCGTCCACGACCTGATCTCGGCCACCGCGTCCTCTGCCTGGCGCAGGGAACGCGGGATCGAAATGCCGTCCATGCAGCGCTCACGCCTGCGCAGGGTGGCCAAGGAGTACGTCCGGCCCGGCGTGCACATCGCGGACCTGCACAGCTCCCTGGTCCTCGTGCAGGAACAGCGCGCCGCCTGGTCCGGCTACGCGACCACGCAGCGGCACCCGGCCGTGCCGTCCGGGCTGGCTGAAATCAGCGGCCTTTACCGGGAGCTCGCAGCGGAACTGGCTGAACTGGGCCTGGCTGTCAAGCACACCGCCGCCGGCGGCGACTTGGAGCGCGCACCCTACGACGAACTCCTGCCCCGGGTGCGGCGGCTCGTCGCCGACACCGCGACCCTTGAAACCCTTCCGGAGCGCACGCTGCTCGTCGAAAGCATGCGAGAGCACGGCCTGGGCGAGCTTCTCGCCGACCTTGCCGAGCGAGAGGTCCCGGAGGGTTCGGTGACCGCCGAACTCGAGCTGGCCTGGTGGCAGTCGGCCCTGGAGGCCATGATCAGCGGCGATGACTACCTCGCCATGTCCGACGGCGACGCCCTGCGCCAGCTTGAGGCGGAGTACCGTCTCGCGGACAACGCCCATATCGCCAGCGGCGCTGCCCGGCTGCGCTGGAACCTGTCCGAGCGCTGGCGCACTGCCATCTCGGCGTACCCCCGCCAGGCCGAGCTGTTGCGCAGCCTGCTGAAGGACGGCCGGGTGACCCTGGCCGCCCTGAGCGGCCAGGCGCAGGAGCTGCTGCCCACACTGGTACCGGTGTGGTCCGTCAGCCCCTACCTCATGACGGGTCTGCTGCCGATCGAGCAGACCTTCGATGCCGTCGTGATCCTCGACGCCGAGACGACCTCGTTGCAGGCCGTCCTCCCGGCGATCGCCCGGTCCCGGCAGGTCATCGCCTTCGGCGACGAACAGATCGCCAGCCCCCGGACCTTTACCGTGGGCGTCGAACGGCTCGCCGCGGGGGAGAGCTCCTACCAAAGCGTTGAGAGCTCGTACCGGGCACTCTCTGCCGTGCTTCCGGTCTGGAACCTGAGGACCGTGTACCGTGCGGTCGATGAAGACCTGGTGCGCCAGCTCAGCAAGGGTTTTTACGGCGGGGAACTCACCCGCCTCCCGGAGGGCCAATCCGCCACAGGGCTGGACCGTACCCTCAGCGTGGAGTACCTCCCCGACGGCACGGGGCTGCCCAGCGCTGACCACGACGGCGTCGAATCGGTTGTTGCCGAGGTCAACCGCGCGGTGGAGCTGGTCTTCGAGCACGCCCGGCTCCGCCCCCGGACGTCGCTGGCCGTGGTGACCGGCAGCCTTCGCCATGCCGCCCGGATCGGCGAGGCCATCAGGGCGCAACTGCCCAACTACCCCATGCTGGGCAGCTTCTTCACTGCGGGGGATGAGTCCTTCCGCGTAGTGGATCTGGAACGGGCCCAGGGCCTGGTGCGCGACCACGTCATCTTTTCCCCGGGCTATGGCCGCACCCCGCATGGGCGCACCCTCCACAGCCTCGGGCCGCTTTCCGCCGAAGGTGGCCGAGCAAAATTCGCCCTGGCGATGACGCGTGCCCGCCGGTCCCTGCACGTGCTCAGCTGCTTCCGGCCCGAAGACCTTGATGTCAGCCGCCTCAGCCACGGCGCCGTGGACTTCTACGAGCTCCTGGACCGTGAGATCGCGGGCAACACGGATCTTGGCAGCCCCGCCTCCCGGGCCGCGGCCAGCGAGCAGGCGCTCGGCGCCGATCCGCTCGTGGCCGACCTGGGTGACCGGCTCCGGGCCCGCGGGGCACGGGTGTGGCACCAGTACGACGGTGTCCTGAACATGGTGGCGGCCGCCGATCCGATGACCACGATCGGCCAGGACGATGCGGAGATTCCCCGTCCGGTGGCGATCGAGTCGGATGGCACCAGCCACTACCGGCGGATGAGCGTCCGTGAACGGAGCAGGCTCCGGCCGCAGCTCCTGGAGCGGCTTGGCTGGCGGTACATGCCCCTGTGGACCATAGAGGTCTTCACCGACCCCTCGGCCTGCGCCGACCGGATTGGCGGGTACCTCGGGTTGGAGAAGCCCGCCGTGTCCAGCCGGCTGCGGACATCGCACGGTTTCTTCGACGACGGCATCGAGCATTTGGCGATTGACGAGGCGCGGGCCGCCGAGTACCACGTGGCGGCCGAACCCGCGGGACAGGTATTCCGCGGCCACGAAACTGCCGGCCAAGAATTCCGCCGGCAGGCACCAGCATCAGCAATGACAGGCAATACAGGCAGTAAGGAGGCCGGCGGCATGAGTGCGGACGGCATCACTAGCAACACCGGCGACACCGGCAACACGAACACCGGCAACACGAACGACGCCGGCGCCACCGGCGCCCGCGAAGCCGGCGCGGCGGGCGCCGCGGCCGACACCGCGGGGCCGAAGACCGGCGAGTCGACGGAGGCCGCGGCCGACACCGCAGGGTCGAAGGCCGGCGAATCGACCGGGGAATCGACCGGCGACGGGCCGGACCAGGAGGCCGCGAAGGAGACGTCCCGCCGTTCGGAGGCACAGGCCACCGTTCCGGAGGGTGTGCTGCCGAACAAGGCGGCGGAAGACGACCCCCGGCGCTGGGGTGACCAGCCTGATAATTACGATCACGACGCCTGGCTCCAGGAACAGAAGCCGCCGCACTGGGGCTGACGTGGCGGCCCGCAGCCCAGAGCCTGCGGGCGCGGCCCGCGTCGGAGCATACGGCCCGGGCCACTGGCCCGGCGGAAACGCCCTGCTGGCTGGACAGCTAGCCCGGCGGTGAAGCCACAAGCACGAAAAACAATTTGCCCTGGGTAGACGCGCCCGCCAGCCTACGGGCCTGGTCGGCCGTCGCTGCCACCACCACCAGCCCGTCAGTCTCCGCAGTGGCGGGCCAGGAGCCGGCTTTGCCGCCCTGCGTCGACGTCCAGAGCACTGGTACGGCTTCGGCCAGGATTTGGCTTTCGCCGGGTTGTTCCATGCCGTTGCCGGCAGTGAGCACCACGTTGACGAGCTGCCCGGGGGAGACCAGCTGGATGGAGGCCGGATCTGCCATCCTCAGCGGCACGGCCGCAGAGCCTCGCGGGCTTCCGGCGAGCAGGCCCGGTCCCAGGATCTGGGCGTCGGTGAGGAGCTGGCCCTGGCGCAACGGTGCGGCGAGCTGTTTTCCCACGAACGCGGTCTCGCTGCCGGGGCTGCCCGCAGGAATAAGGCCGGGTGGCACGCTGATCCTACTGAGATCGCCGGGTTCCAGGGACTTTCCAGCGGGCAGATCGGCCGCGGCGGCGAAGGCTGCGACAGTGTCAGTGGGCGCTGGAGCCAGTTGCTGAACTGTCAGTCCGGCGGGGATGCAGAACAGGAGGGCCGCGATAAGCCGCCGGTTCCGGTTCAGCCAGCCGCGCAGGCGGCGCCACGACGGACGGCCGCGGGGCGGACGCCGGCGGGGTTTCACGGGACCGATCCGGCTCCGGAACGGAAGGCCTGCGGCGGAAAACGTGGCGGCAGGAAGGCTCGTTGGACGGATACCGGTACGGGACCAGCGGCCGGGGCCAGCTTCAGGCATTGCGGCGCGGAAAGGCCTGAATAAAGGCGTGGAAGACGGCACAGGCGCCGCCGGGGCAGCCGTCTTGAACGAAGGCGGGGAAACCGCGGTGAGGAAAAGTTCCATGCCGCCACGCTACGGATCTGCGCAGAGCGGCGGCAGCTGCGGAACGTCCTATGTGGACAACGGCAACAGCGGCAACGGCAACAGCGGACAGGGATTCAGGCAGTGCCCAGAATCAGCCGGCCGTAGCCCAGCCGGTGGCCGGCGCCAACCCGGCAGGTGCCTTAGCTGGCCGCGGCGGCGGGCGCGGGAGCTGCAGGAGCCGGGGAAACCGTGCTGCCCTTGGTGTCGCGCGAATCGGTCCGGTAGAAGCCGGAGCCCTTGAACACTACGCCGACGCTGTTGAACTTCTTGCGCAGCGTGCCCTGGCACTCGGGGCAGGACGTCAAGGAGTTGTCGCTGAACGACTGCACGATCTCGAAGGCGTGGCTGCAGTCCTTGCAGGCGTATGCATACGTGGGCACTGGAAATCCTCCTCAGGGGCAAACGAGCAGGTCCCGTGCTGCGGAGTCCGGATCACCGCCGATATGTCTATCGACCTGTTCCGTCCTTAGCAGTCGCAGGGCCTGAGTGCCAATTCTATCACCTTGGCGGGACCCCGGATCAGGCGGGCCGGGATCGGCCGAGGCGGACGATCCCGCCCGGGGTCAGCGCCGTGTCGACTTTCCGGTCGAACGACTCCGCGGGGATGCTGCCTGCGGGCAACACCTCCGTGTCATAGACGACGGCGGCAGTCGGCAACGCGACAGCGTCGGCCGCAGCGTCGGCCGCCCCGGCGTCCGCCCCGCCGGACGCGGAGGACATAGCAGCCAGGGCGGCAAGGAACTTGTCGTAGTAGCCGCCGCCTTGCCCGATTCGGTTGCCCGAGAAATCCACCGCGGTGGCCGGCAGGAAGATTGCGGTGGCGTCCCGCATGACTTCGGTTCCGTGGCGCTCTCCGACAGGCTCCTGGATGGGCGCGTACCGGCTGCGGACAAACCCGGACTGGGGAGTCCAGTACACCCAGCTGAGCTCGATGTCGGGTTCGCAAACGGGCAGCAGCACCCGGTGCCCGGCCTCGACCAGGGCAGTCAGCAGTGGCAGTGTGGGCGGTTCGGCACCCACCCCGAGGTACGCCGCGAAGGTGCCCTGGCGGCCGCGGCCAAGCCCGGAGGCCCAAGCGAGCCCGTGGCTGGCGATGCCCGCCGCGGCGGTGTCCTGTGCGGCCAGCGGGAGTGCGGAACGCGCCGCCCTGTGGCTGGAGCGAATTTCCTCTTTTGACGCCATCTTGGCCCGTCCTCTGCCTTTTGCGGCCGCGCTGCACCGGGGGGCCCGGCAGGCGGTTCGCATAATGATTACGCAATGATTGGTCCCTCCGTTAGATTAGTCGTGTGAATACACCCATCGCTTCCGTCCGCAAGGCCGTTATCCCCGCCGCGGGCCTTGGTACCAGGTTTCTCCCGGCCACAAAGGCCATGCCCAAGGAAATGCTGCCTGTCGTTGACAAGCCGGCCATCCAGTACGTCGTCGAGGAGGCCGTGAATGTCGGCCTGAACGACATCCTGATGATCACTGGCCGCAACAAGCGGGCGTTGGAGGACCACTTCGACCGCGTCCCCGCGCTGGAGTCCACCCTGGAGGCGAAGGGTGACACTGCGAAGCTCGAATCCATCCAGGCCGCCAGCAACCTCGGTGACATCCACTACGTCCGCCAGGGCGATCCCATGGGCCTCGGCCACGCCGTCCTCCGGGCCAAGCAGCACGTCGGGCATGAGCCGTTCGCCGTCCTCCTGGGAGATGACCTCATTGACGCCCGCGATGAGCTCCTCAGCACCATGATCGAGGTCCAGGCCAAGACCGGCGGGTCAGTGGTCGCCCTGATCGAGGTGGACCCGTCCCAGATCAGTGCCTACGGCTGCGCGGACGTCGAGGCAATCGGCGGTGAGGACTACGTCCGCATCAACCAGCTCGTGGAGAAGCCCGATGTCGCGGACGCCCCGTCCAACCTGGCCGTGATTGGCCGCTACGTGTTGCACCCGGCCGTCTTTGAAGTGCTGGAGCGCACCGCGCCCGGCCGCGGCGGGGAAATCCAGCTCACGGACGCCCTGCAGGAACTCTCGGCCGGCACCGGCGAGGGCTACGGCGTGTACGGCGTCATCTTCCGCGGCCGCCGCTACGACACCGGCGACAAGCTCAGCTACCTCAAGGCCTGTGTCCAGCTCGCCTGCGACAGTGAGGACCTCGGCCCGGGCCTGCGCGAATGGCTGCCCGGCTTCGCGTCCAGCCTGGCCCCCAGCCTCGCCAAATAACTCCCGTGGGGGGCAGCTTCACCTGGCCGGTGACCTTGGAGAGCGGCGAAATCGTGTTGCGCCCGATCCGGTACCGGGACCGCAAGGAGTGGACAGCGCTCAGGTCCCGCAACTGCGAGTGGCTGGCCCCCTGGGAGGCATCGAACCCGGTCCCCGGCGGCGGCCTGCCGGACTACCGGCAGATGGTGCGCTCGCTCAAGGCCCAGGCCGCGCAGGCCACGGCCCTGCCGTTCGTCATCGCGGAATGGACACCAGGCCATCAGGCGCCGGTGATCGTGGGGCAGCTGACGGTGTCCTCGATCGTCTGGGGATCGGCCATGATGGCGACGCTTGGCTATTGGGTCGACAAGGAACGGGCCGGCCGGGGGATCGCCCCGACCGCCGTGGCCATGGCGACCGACTATTGCTTCGGCACCCTTGGCCTGCACCGCATGGAGATCAACATCAGGCCGGAGAACGCGCCGAGCCTGCGCGTGGTGGAAAAACTCGGGTTTCGTGACGAGGGATTCCGGCCCAGGTTCCTGCACATCAACGGTGAATGGGCAGACCACCGGACCTTCGCGCTCACGGCTGAGGAAGTGCCGGAAGGCCTCCTCGCGCGGTGGCTGAGAACCCGCCAGTCCTGAGGCCCATGAGAGCCGCCTGACCAGCCAAGACGCCCCGACGCCGGCCAGTCGCCGCTGCGCGCGCGACACACCCCTGACAATGCGGGGCAGCACCCCATATACCTCATACGGTTTTGAGTGTGGACTTCCCTCTTAGCAGCTCTGTGATCCTTGTCATTGCTGTTGCGCTCTGGATCGTGTGGGTGGCGCCTTACGTTCTCCGGAACGGACGCCACCAGCTGCAGCCTGCAGGCGAATTCCTGGCGGATGTCATTGACATGGAACCAGCAGATCCACATGCGGGGAAGGTTATGAAAATGGCGGCGCAGCAGGAGAAACCCATGATCAGCACACAGCGCGCAGACCCGGCCGGCGGCACACCTGGGCCTGGGGCGGGCAACGCGGCGACCCCTCGGGCGAATCCGATTGCGCAGTCGGGCTCCCCGGCATTCCGGATTCGTTGGGGGCGGCTGGTGCTGGCGGTAGCCGGGCTCCTGGCTCTCCTCACGGCAGTGGTGTCCGGAGCCCTTCGACTTTTCGGCATCGGTTCAGGCTGGCTGCCGGTGACCGCCCTCCTGGGCGCCTTCGCCGCAGTGGCGCTGCTTCGTCGTCTTGCCGTCCGCGATCGCCGGCGGAAGATGAACGCTGCATTCCGTGCAGCCATGGGCAGCCCGGAACGCACCCCTGCGCGGCCGTCGGTGCCCGAACAGACACCCTCCCTTCCCGACGGACGTCCCGCTGCCCGGCCGGAAAGCCCGCTCTTCGACGCCGAAGCGGGCCGCGACACGCCCGAGCCCGCGCCGAAGCCGCTGACCGCACTGGAACTCCGCCAGGCCGCCCTCGCTGAAGCCGTCGCCTCTGGGGATGCCTCGGCGGCCATGGCAGCCGACGCAGGTGCAGTAGCGGAGGGCACGAGTTGGGAGCCCGTCGAGGTTCCCAAGCCCACCTACGTCGAAGCCCCGAAGGCCGAACGTGCGGCCCCAATGCCCCTTGACCTTCCCGAGACGCCGAAGGCCGTAGGGAAACCGTCTCTCAAGCAGGCCTCGGCGCGACCGGCAGCGTCCGATCCGCAGACCGCCGACGATTCTGAGACTAAGCAGCTCAGCAAGGCCCAGAGCGCCTTGAGCAACCTTGATGATGTCCTCCAGCGGCGCCGCGCCTGATCGGCCCCGTCCTTCCGGAGATTACCCCGGGCAGCCAGCGATGGCGGCCCGGGGTTCTTCATTTCCCCGCAGCGTCGCCGGCGGGCTTCGCTGCGGTAGCCTCGGGTCATGACAAGGATCTGCGTTGCCGGTGGAACCGGGCAAGTGGGCCGAGAAGTGGTGCGCCTGGCCGTCGACGCCGGGCACGCCGTGGCCGTCCTCAGCCGCAACCCGCCGGGGGCCGGCGCCGCCGGCAACATCCCGGGCGCGGAGTACTTCCGCGCGGACGTCACGACGGGAGAGGGGATAGCGGCCGCCCTGGCCGGCGCCGACGTCGTGATCGATTGCCTGGAAGGGCGCGCCGGGAAGGCGCGCAAGAACTTCGCCGACGGCGGTGCGCGGCTTCTGGCCGCTGCACAGGACGCGGGAACGGCCAGGGCCGTCATGCTGTCCATCGTGAACTGCGATCGCAGCAACTCCTCCTTCTACCGGTCGAAAGCTGCCAAAGAACACGCCTACGAGCTGTCCGGACTCGAGACCGTGGTGGTCCGGGCCACCCAGTTCCACTCGTTGCTCGCGATGATGTTCGACGCCGGCTCAAAGCTGCGGATCATCCCCGTGGTCAGAGGTGCCCGGTTCCAGCCGGTATCGCCGGCCGACGCAGCCGCGGTTCTGCTGGAGACCGCCCTTGAACCGGCGCCCGTTCCAGCCGCGGGCCCGCGGCACCGGGTACTGAACCTCGGCGGCCCCGAATCCAAAGACATGGTCGACTTTGCCCGGGAATGGCAGCGGGCCACCCGCGCAAAGGGTCAACTCGTGCGCTTCCCACTGCCCGGCGCGATGGGCCGCTACCTGCGCGAGGGGTTGAACCTGGTGCCGGAGGCGCGACACGGCACCGAGACTTTCCGGGGCTGGCTGGAAAACAGCGCAGATAGTTTGTAGCCTAGGGACACCGGCAACGCCGTTCCGTCAGGACCGGCGTTGCTTCGGGGCTATAGCTCAGTTGGTAGAGCGCTTCGTTCGCATCGAAGAGGTCAGGAGTTCGAATCTCCTTAGCTCCACAGATTTCAAGGGTTTTTGAACCTTTGAGTGCTCGAATAAATACTTTGATAACACTTTGCTTCAGAACCTTGCTCAGCCGGGGCTATACATTTCTGTGTCATGCGCTCAGTGTAGTGAGGACCAGCACGATCTCTTAGGATTTCCGACGCTGAGCAAGCCGCGGATGTGGACAGGGGAAGGCGTGAGCATACGGCAGCGTTTGTACCCCGACGATGCCGGAACGACAGGCCCGGATAGGAATCATACGCCGGGTAGCCTGACCGTCCGGGATTTTCGACGAGGTATTCCCTAGCCCAACGTTCGGCCACATCGTAGGAGACCGTAAGACCGCCAATCGTCAGTGTCAGCATGGAGCCACCCTAGCGACGGCACGCTGAAGAACTCTTGTTGGCGCGCTGCCAACCCAGGCCTTAGATGATTTCGTCCATGGCAGGGCCATGTCCTGATTTGACGAAGCGTAGGGCTGGTCGGCGTCGGTGAAAGGGGCCACGAAGAGGCTCGGGACGGGTTTTCCGTCCGGCCCGACGACCTTTCCGGTGATGATGGAATCGTAGGCTAGCGCCTGGGCCGGTGCCGCTCCGGCGACAAGAGCAAGATCTCCGTCAAGGTCACCTCCACGATCGAAGGCAAGATCCTGACGACCCAGACGATCAACACCCCGACGAAAGTGGCCGCTGCGCCCCTGGTTGCGGCCACCCCGACGATTTCCGGCACCCTGAAGCCCGGCAACGTCCTGGCCGTCAAGCGCGGCACCTGGACCTGGGGCACTGCCTTCACGTACCACTGGCTCCGCAACGGCGTCCCGATTCCCGGGGCCACGGATTCGACCTACAAAGTCCGGACCGCCGACAAGGGGACCAGGATCACGGTCCGGGTTACCGGCTCGCGCCTCGGCTACACCACGGTCACCAAAACGAGTGGCGCCTACGCCGTCCGCTGACACGTCGGTGCTACTTGCCGGCGGGGACGGAGAGGCCGGGCTAGCTGTACCCGTGGTGGAGGACGGCGCGCAGCTGGGCGTTGCGGGTGCCGACCCGGCTGGTCTTCCCGGTCTTGTGGTGCCGGCTGTCTGGTCGGCGTGGACACCGGCGGCCTCGGTGCCGACGCTGCATTCGCGGACGGCTGGAGATCGCCGCTGTCATTCAGTGCTCAATCATCGCGTCATCGGGCCGATAGGCACTACGATCTGCTATGGGGCCGGGGAGCCGGCTAAAAGACTGGGGGAAAATTGAACACGAAGACCATCCGTCTCGGAGCCGCCGGGGCACTCATCGCCCTGTCCCTGGCCGGGTTTGCCGTTCCGACGCACGCCGCAACCGAAGCGTCTTGCGGTCCCATCGTTGATTCGGTCAAGATCTGCACGTCGCCGGACGGGACGCGGTATCCCGTGCTGCTCAACAGCGCGGCCTCCGGCCCCCGGCCCACTGTCGACGGAGCCCTGTTGGTAGGTAACACCCTGAGCGTTTTTGACGGCGCCTGGGACCCCTCGGACGCGAGGCTCACGCACCAGTGGGTGCGCAACGACGTTCCCATCCTCGGCGCTGCGGGCACCAATTACACGCCCACCAGGGCGGACATCGGCAAGTACGTCCGAGTCAAGACCACAGCGACGGCACCGGGCTATGCCACGACAACCATGTGGTCCCTCAAGACCGCGGCTGTCACGAGCGCCGCCGGCGCCGTTCCGTCGGTCAAGGCGCCGGCGACCGTAGGGGTCAGCCGGCGCGACAGCGACACGGACGCGCCCAACCCCATCCTGGACGCCGCCCCCGGCATCTGGGCTGGTGCCCCGGGCATCAGGTTCCGTTACCAGTGGCTCCGGGACGGTACGGCCATCCCTGGCGGCACCGCGGCATCGTTCAACACGACCGGCGAGGGAAAAGCCCTGTTCAGCGTCAGAATTACCGGTTACGCCGCGGGCTACGATCCGGCCACCCTGACCTCCGCCGGGGTAGCCATCTCACCCTGGAACCCGACACCCGGTGCCGTGGTCACGGGGAGCACCGGGCTCGGGGATGTCCTCACCGGAGTTGATGACGTTCCCTGGATCGACTTCAACGGCCGGGGCGAGACGGACTACGCGCACGACTATCAGTGGCTGCGTGACGGTGCGGCAATCCCTGGCGCCACCGATCTGACCTACACGATAACCGCCGAGGACCAGGGGCACACCCTGGTCCTGTTCACCGACACGGACACATTCGATGCATACTCCAACGCGGTGGTTGTTCCGGCTGCTGAGGTGCCGTCGGTCCCGGACGTTGAGCTGAAGCCGCTGACGAACGTCACCAAACCGGTCCTGACCGGAACCGGCGTGGCAGGCACTCCGATGACCGTAACGGCCGGCACCTGGTCCGAGCCAGCCAACAAACTGACCGTCACCTACTACTGGCAGTCCCCAGACGGGAAGGTCTCAGCCACCGGCCCGACGTTTACCCCAAACATGACCCAGCTCGGGGCGACCGTCACGCTTATAGCGACCGCCACGGCTCCCGGCTACGAAACCGCCTGGGCAAAGGTCACCGCGCCCAAACCCGTGACCGCACCTGACCCGACCCAGACCAAAGCCCCCGCTATCCGCGGCACCGCGACCGTGAGGCAGAAGCTCACCGTCTCCGCGGGATCGTGGTCCGGCTATGCCCTGGGGCTGACCGAGACCCGCCAGTGGCTGCGTGACGGTACCCCGATCGCCGGCGCCAAAGGCCGCGACTACACCCTGGTGGGAGCAGACTTCGGCAAGAAAATCTCAGTCAAGGTCACCTCCACCCTGGGCGGCAGGATCCTGAAGACCCAGACGACCGATGCCACGGCGAAAGTGGCCGCGGCGGTCCTGGTTTCGGCCACGCCGACGATCGCCGGCACCACCAAGGTGGGGAATGTGGTGACCCTGAAGCGGGGCACCTGGACCTGGGGCACCGCCTTCAAGTACCGCTGGTTGCGCAACGGCGTTCCGATCTCCGAAGCCACGGATTCGACTTACAAGGTCCGGACCGCCGACCGGGATAAGAGGATCACCGTCCGGGTCACCGGCTCTCGGCTCGGCTACACGACAGTCTCCCAGACCAGCGGAGCGTACTTCGCCCGCTGATCGCAGGCCTTGCCCAGGCGTGAGGCAAGGGATCCTGGCATCACCGGACGCCTTTCCTCGGAGTGTTCTTATTCCGGGCAGGGGGCTACCATCAACGACAGTGGCCGGGGATCCGGCTCAAAGACTGGGGGAAAATTGAACAAGAAGATCATCCGCCTCGGCATCGCCGGGGCATTCGCTGCGCTCTCGATGACCGGCCTCGCTGTCCCGGCCCATGCCGATGACATATCCCAACCTGCCCCGCCCGTCACGACCTACCCCAAGGCGCCAGCCGGGCCTGCGGCCGCGGACGTGGAGCTGAAGCCGCTGTCGAACGTCACCGAGCCGGTCGTTACCGGGACCTTCATCACCGGCTCTGTGATGAAGGTTACGGCCGGAACCTGGTCGGAACCGACCGGCAATCTGACGGTCACCTACAGCTGGTTCTCCCCGGACGGGAAGGTGCTGGCCAGCGGCCCGAGGTTCACGCCAGGCGTGTCCGAGGTCGGTGCGACCGTCACAGTCCTCGTGACGGCCACAGCCCCGGGCTACGACACCGCCGAGGTGCGGGTCACGGCACCCAAGCCCGTGACCCTGCGTGACCCGGCCCAAACCAGACCGCCTTACATCCAAGGCACGCCGACCGTGGGGAAAGCCCTGACCGTCGTCCCCGGCCTCTGGGCACGTAATGAAATGAACGTGGTGCGTGAATCCTACCTATGGCTGCGCGACGGCGTGACGATCTCCGGGGCCACTGGCCGCCACTACACGCCTGTGGGTGCCGACTTGGGCAAGAAGATCGACATCTGGGTCACCTCGACGCTGAATGGCAGGATCTTGAAGACCCAAGGGGCCTTCTCTTCGGCGAAGGTGGCTGCCGGGACCCTGACTTCGTCCACGCCGACGATCGCCGGCACCGTCAAGGCCGGGAACGTCCTGACCGTGAAGCGGGGCACCTGGACCTTGGACTCGTCCTTCAAATACCGCTGGCTGCGCAACGGCGTCCCGATCTCGGGAGCCTGGTATTCGACCTACAAGGTCCGGACCGCCGACAGGGGCACCAAGCTCACCGTCAGCGTCACCGGTTCCAAGATCGGCTACAAGACCGTCACCACGACCAGCAGCGTGTATTCCGCCGGCTAATCCGGGAGCATCCTTGACCGAGCCTTTGCGGTTGGGGCATTCTCGCTTTGTAGCCTGTCAGTCACGGTGGTCCCGTGAGTCTGACGCAGCGTATGTTCCTCGACGAGGACCAGGCCCAGTTCACTGTCCTCCCGTCGGTATCCGTCCGGTGACTCCGCCGACCTGACGACCATCGGCGTGGCCTGGGGAGTGCCAACTGCCCGCACATAGGATCGGGGCATGAAAATAGATGCCGCGGCCGCTCCCGGTCACGCAGCTGGAGGGCCAGCCGAGCATCAATGACGTCCTGCTCGAGCTCGGCCAGGCGCGGGTGGTGCACCCTGCGCCGGGCACTGCCCACGAGCTGCACTTCTTCTAGCAAGCGAATACGTGCCGCTCAGGCAACGGCCCGGGCGACGATCCTGCTCATCAGGCCCAGGTATGCTGCGCCGATCCGCTCCACCGTGGCGCGCGCGTCGGCGTCGTCCACCCAGCCGAAGAGTGAGCCGCCAGCGTCGCGGACAGCAACGGCCAGCTCCCCGTAGCGCATGCCAAGGACAGGCGTCCGGCCGGTGGGGGGGCCTTCATGCCGGCCCGGAGGGTGGCGACCTCAGCTTTGAACCACGGCTACTGATTCGGACTGGCGGTGCAGGCGAGCATCACGAGCGACCGCATTGGAATTAACCCGATTCAATGGCGAGCTGAGGGCCAAACGCGAGGTAGTCAGGGCAGGCGGTCGCCTGCATGAAGCCGGCCCAGCGCTGGTCCTGGACTCCGGCTGCGTTGACCGCATACCCGTGACCAGTGGCGAGCTGCGACATCGCTTCAGGCCCCTGACCTGCGCAATCATTGTGGAACTGGTGCCTAAGCACTATGCTCGGCGACGGGGGAGCCGGGAACCGGCTAAAAGACTGGGGGAAAATTGAACAAGAAGACCATCCGCCTCGGCATGGCCGGGGCACTCGCTGCGCTCTCGCTTGCGGGCCTCGCCGTTCCGGCGCAGGCCGATGAGGAAATGTGGGCCACTCCGAACTCAGACTCCTGCGGCCCGGTGGTCGACTCAGTCAGGTTCTGCACGGCGCCGGACGGGCATCCGTACCCGGTGCAGGTCAACGGCGGTGCCGTCGCCGGCACGCAGCCCGGCATCAGCGGGGCCCTCCAGGTCGGCAGCACCCTGACCGTTGTTGACGGTGACTGGGACCCCGCCGCCGCGAAGCTCACGCATCAGTGGCTGCGCAACGATGTGCCGGTCCTGGGCGCCACCGGCCCCACGTATCTGCTCACCACGGCGGACCTCGGCAAGGGCATCCGGGTCAAGACCACGGCGGCAGCGCCGAGCTATGCAAAGACGACCCTGCAGTCCACCAAAACCGCCCCTGTCACGAACGCCGGCGGCACCGTCGCGTCTGTCGTGTATGCGGGGTATGTTGGTATCTATTCATTTAACACCCACCCGGATAGGCCCAGCCGCCTCGTGTCCGGTGGGGCGACTTTTAAGGGCGCTCCGGTCATCCACGAGCAGTTCCAGTGGTTCTGCGACGGCAAGCCTATCCCGGGTGCCACCGCGGAAATGTTCGACCCGAGGGGCTGCCGTTCAACGGGGCTATTCAGCGTCAGGGTCACGGGTCACGCGCCCGGGTTCAAGCCGGCCACCGTGACCTCTAAACAGCGAAAGGTTTCTGACTTCGATCCAGCCCCCGGCGCCGTGGTCACCGGCGGCACCGGCCTGGGGGACGTCCTCACCGCCGCTGATGATGTTCCCTGGACTTCCAGCCCGCGCCCGCACACCTACCAGTGGCTGCGCGACGGCGTCGCGATTTCCGGAACCACCGCGCTGACCTACAAGATCACGGCCAAGGACCAGGGCCACACCCTTGTCCTGGAGTCCGGCATTTGGTACGACACCCACATCTACTCCAACCCGGTCGCCGTGCCGGCGGCCGGGGAGCTGAAGCAGCTGACGAACGTCACCAAGCCGGTCGTGACCGGGGACGCCGTGACCGGCTCTGTGATGAAGGTTTCGGCCGGCACCTGGTCCGCACCGGCCGACAAGCTGACATTCACCTACAACTGGCTCTCCTCGGCCGGGAAGGAACCGGCCAGCGGCCCGACGTTCACCCCGGACACGCCCCAAGTTGGCAAGACCCTCACCGTCGTCGTGACCGCGTCCGCCCCCGGCTACGAGACCGCCTGGGTACAAGTCACCGCACCCAAGCCCGTGACCGTGCGTGAGTCGACGCGGGCCATCAGCGGGACCCTGACCGTCGGGTCGAAGGTGACTTTGACTCCCGACCCCTGGTATGACCGGGCGGGGATCACCTCGGACGTAATGTGGCTGCGCGACGGCGCCCCGATCGCCGGGGCCTACGGCTGGAGTTACGTCCTGACGAAGGCCGACGCCGGCACGAAGCTCTCGATCAACGTGAACCCGACTGTCTCGGGCGGCAAGGGCCAGACGCTCAACGCTTCGTCGAGGGTGGCGGGGTTGCCCCTGACGTCGGCCACACCGACGATTGCAGGCACCGTCACGGCCGGGAACGTCCTGACCGTGAAGCGGGGCACCTGGACCTGGGGCACCGCCTTCACGTACCGCTGGCTGCGCAACGGCGTCCCGATCTCAGGAGCCACAGAGTCGACCTACAAGGTCCGGACCGCCGACAACGGCACCAAGCTCACCGTCCGCGTCACCGGCTCACGGTTCGGCTACACCACCGTGTCGCGGACCAGCGGAGCGTACCTCGTCCGCTGACCAACGGCTTTCCCGGGCCCGCCGCATGCCCGCGTGGTCCGGGAGGCCAGGCTAGCCCGTCCCGGCTCCACACTGGCCTTACATGCTGCTGGCCTGACGTACTCGTAATCCGACACGACCCCGGTCGGCTCGCCTGTAGGCCTCCGGCCGGATCGTCCATGTATGCTCCAGGGCGACGCCAGGGCGCACGCTCACGCCCGCAAGACGAGGAGCAAAGTGACTGCCGCAGAGATCGGGACCCGGCCGACGTCGAACGTCACCTTGCACGTCGGTCCACCGGGGCCCGCCGTGGCCCGCGAGACCGCAGCGCTGCTCAACGAATCCCTCGGCTTCGGTTTCATCCAGCCGTCGGCTCTGGCGCAACTCACAGTCGAAGGCGGTGGAGTCCTCTTCCGCGCCCGCGGCCGGGACGGCGGGCTCCTGGGCGCGGCAACCGCCCGCGTCCTGGACCAAGCGTCCCACGCCGTACTGCAGGACCGCCTGCGTCTCACCGGGGTCGATGCCGGCCTGGGCGGGCGTCGGGTCGGGGAGCTGAAGTCCATCGTCGTCGCGCCCGCAGCCAGGGGGACGGGCGTCGGCTCGACCATGCTCGCGGCCAGCCTGGACTTTCTGAAGGCCCGCGGCTGCCGCGATGTCGTGTCCGCGTCCTGGGTCTCGGCCGATCCTGAGCACTCTTCCCTGGGGATGCTGGAACGGGCCGGTTTTGCGCAGGTGGCGACGATCCCCTGCTTCTGGGCGGACGACCAACAGGCAGCCGGCTACCTCTGCCCCCTCTGCGGCGCCGGGTGCGTCTGCGTGGCCGTCATCCTGGTGCTCCCACTCGGAGGCAGGGCCAGCCGCGGCTAGAGCGCTTCCTTGGCCAGGGCCGCAGCGCCGGGAGGGGTTGTGCGGCCGAGCCGGTCGTCCAGTCTGACGCGCAGCCTGGCGCCGGCGACCAGAACCCGGTGATGCGAGAGGGCCGCCGAGCCGGTAACTTGCGCAGCGACGTTCTGCCCGCTGCCTGTGCTTTCACCGGCCCCGTACACGGACTCCCACGCGATGTCCAGAAGCTCAAGCTCCTCGTTGCGGGCCAACTCGCTGCGGGCGAGCACATCCAGCGCTGCCAACCCCAGGGCTTTGCTGTCCCCGTCCTCGCCCAGGGCACGGTCCAGCGCCCATTGGGTCCGTTTCCACCACTCGGCCCGGTCGTCGGCGACGGCCTTCTGGCGCAGAGTCCGCCAGGCCATGAACGCTCCCACGGCTGCCGCTACAAGTACAGCAACAGGGGCAAGCGCGGCAACGATCTGCCACCACTCGGCCGGACCCGCGTGGAGGAGGACTTCAACCGGAACCGGAGACGGGGCAGGTGTTGGCGGCATGCGACCAGCCTAAGCCGCGGCCCGGACAGTGAGGGATGCGGACGTCGCAGCGTCACGGGGCATGGTCCAGGCGATCAACCTGGACGGCGGCGGCTCAACAACAGCTGTTGCCGGAAGAACCGTCCTGAATGTTCCTTCGGGCGGTGCGGAACGGCCCGTCGGCGACGCGCTCCCCGTGTTGCCAACCCGCAAGGATGAGCCGGACAGCACGGACAAGTAGCGGCAGGTCTCTCTCCGAGTCTGACGGGAAGTCACAGCGAAGCGTACAGCCGGCCGAGTGAGGTCAGCCGGCCGTTCGTCTGATAGAGGGCAGACGGGCCCATGGCGGGGTCACCAGGATCCCTGGATTTCCAGGCAAACCGTTCGACGAAGGGCATCATGCGCATGCCGGCTACCGCAGCCTGCATGAAGTACGCGGTCTCGCGGGTCGTGTACTTGGAGGGGCGTGCCGGGGTTGCCTGCCAGTCCGCAACGGCAAATTCGGTAACCCAGACCGGCCTCCCATATCTGTGATGCAAGTACCAGACTCTTGCGAGGAAACTCTCTGGGTTCGGCGAGCCGTAGTGATGCATCGTCATGAAATCGATGCGGAGGTTCGCCTGCCGCGCCCTGGCCATGAAGTCGTCCAGCCACGGGCTCCTGACACCGACCGTGGCCGGAGATCCCAGACGCAGGCCGGTGGATTGAAGGTGGGGCCACAACCGGATGGCCTCATCAACGGACATGCTGGCCTGGCCTGGGTGGTCCGGCTCGTTGAAAGCGAGGAGGTGTTTAGTCCTCGTCTGGGGAAGTTGCCTGGCCACGTCGCCAAGGGCGTCCTTTCTGAGCAGAGAATTCGCGCTCCACACCATCGGGACAAAGGCCGGGTTGGTCGTGACGGTATACGCGGATCCCCAGGAGTAGTACCAGCTGGCGTTGAGACTCCGGATTTGTCTCAATGCCAGCGCATCATCTCCGCCGTGGGCTGCGCCTTTGAGAGCCCGGGAGGCAGAGATGGCCGTACGGGCAAGGGATGGTCTGGAGGGGGCCGGAACCGGCCCGGGGGGTGTGGCAGCGGAACTGGCCCCGGCCGCAGCCAGGGCAGCTGCCATTGCGGTGAGAAAAGTCCGGCGATCCATGGATTCCTTCTTCCGAAGCGAAGCGGGCCGATACCAATCCTCAACCGGATGTGACGAGAGTCACGCTACGCTAGTCTCTCTCCATTTGGAACAGCCGCAACGTGTCGCACTACCGGAGACCCCTGGTGCGGGCAAAAAGAGTTTTCATGAGATGGTGTGAACCTGCGTGAACGGCGCCGTGGCCGCGCCGGCGCAGCAATCCGCGCGGCAAGACCATCGTGCAATCCAGTGGCAAGGCAGCCGAATCCAGCGCAGGCATCCAAGACAGACATCCAGCGCAGACAAGGCCACCACCGATGAAGAACACCACCCCGATCGCCCTGGCCCTGCTGTCTGTTCTGCTGACCGCGGCCTGCTCCGCCTCCCCGAGCCCCGAGCCGTCCGCCGGGACCCCTGCGGCGGGCCTGCCGACGTCGCTGCCCAAGCCTGACCCGGCCCAGCAGGAAGCCCTCCTGGCCGCGCTGGCCAAGATCAACCCCCGCCTGCCAGACGACCAGGCAATCGACAAGGCCCGCCGCCTGTGCGGCCGACTGCTGGGGCAATCGACGGCGGACCAGCTCATCGCTGCCGCAAAGACGGAGTTCAGCGGGGACGTCCCCGCCCTCCCGGACGAAGACGCCCAGCGGATCATCTCGGCGATCGGGGCCAACGGGTTCTGCCGCTAGCCTTGTTAACAACACGAGGAGAACTATATGACCACCCTGAAAGAACGCCTGCACGCCGACGTCGTGAGCCACATGAAGGACCGCAACAAGGTTGCCCTGACCACCGTGCGCAACGTCCTGGGCGAGATCGAGACCCGGGAGAAATCGGGCAAGACGCCAATCGTGCTGGACGACGCACAGGTGACCGCACTCCTGCAAAAGGAAGCCGCCAAGCGCCGCGACACGGCCCGCATCTACACCGAGGCCGGCGAAGCCGAGCGCGCCGCGGCCGAGATCGCCGAGGCCGAGGTGATCGAGGCCTACCTGCCCAAGCCACTGACCGCGGCGGAAGTCGAGACGATCGTGGACGAGGCCATCGCGGCGCTCAAGGCCGACGGCGTCGAGCTGTCCATGCGTCAGCTGGGGGCAGTGATGAAGCCCGTCACCGCCACGGTGGCCGGACGTTTTGACGGCAAGGCCGTCAGCGAAATCGTCCGCAACCGTCTCGCGCAGCAGTGAGCCTGGTCCGGCTGCACGACGTCAGCGTCCGCTTCGACAACACACAGATCCTCCGCGAGGCGTTCTTCCGTCTGGAGCCCGGGGACCGGGTGGGCCTGATCGGCAAGAACGGCTCCGGGAAGACCTCCATCCTCAAGCTCGTCCTGGACCAGGTCTCCCCGGACACCGGAACGGTCACCGTGGAGCAGGGAACCAGGGTGGGGTACTTCTCCCAGTTTTCCGAGCTCGACGGCGAGGCAACCATCCTTGCGGTCCTTGACGGACTGTTTGTCGAGATCAAGGCTGCCGAGGCCGAGCTGGCAGCCATCGACGCCGCCATTGCGGCTGACCCCGCCGAGGCGGAGCTGGACCGGCTGATCCGGCGCCAGGCCGAGCTGTTCGAGGACATGGACCGCCTCGACGGATGGGATTACAAGCGGCGCATCGACACGGTCCTGACCACTCTGGGGTTCAGCGACGCCCACCGCACGTGCGCGATCGACGAACTCTCCGGCGGGTGGCGCAACCGCGCCGCCCTGGCCAAGATCCTGTTGGAGGGCCCGGACGTCCTGCTGCTGGATGAACCCACCAACTACCTCGACGTGGCCGGTGTCGAATGGCTCGAAAACTGGTTCCGCGACTACCGCGGCGCCGCGATCATCGTCTCGCACGACAGGAAGTTCCTCGACGCGGTGGTCACCCGGATCATCGAAGTGGAAAACTTCCACCTGCACGAGTACCCCGGCAACTTCGCCGAGTACGTGGTCCAGAAGCAGTTCCGGCTCAAGACGCTCGAGGCCCAGTTCGTCCATGAGTCCGAGCTACTGGCTTTTGAGGCGGAGGGCATCGCCGACCGCCGGGAGGCCGCCAAGGCCGCCAGCCGCGGGTTGGGGAACCAGCTGGCCAAGATCAAGAAAGCGCGGACACCACGTCCCGTGGACCAGATCGTCACCGAGATCTACGGCGGGCTGCACGTGAAGGATGTCCTCTGCAGGGTCGAAGGACTGGGCAAGTCCTATGGCGACAAGGTCTTGTTCGAAGACCTGAGCTTTGAGATCCGCCGCGGCAACAGGATTGTGGTCCTGGGCTCCAACGGCAGCGGCAAGTCCACGCTGCTGAAAGTGCTGACCGGGGAGGAACCGGCGGATTCCGGTGAAGTGGTCTGGGCGAAGGGGCCGGGTTTTGTTTCCTACAACAAAATGCTGGAAGAGCTCGACGACGCCGACACCGTTTCGCACGCGGTGAACGCGCTGCCGGACAGCCTGGCCTTCAGCGCCACGAAGAAGTCCGTCAACAGGTTCCTCGCCATGTTCCAGTTCTCCGAAGCCGACCTCAAACAGAAGATCGGGAACCTCTCCGGCGGACAGAAAGCCCGCGTCGCCATGGCCCAGTGCCTGCTGTCCGGGGCCTCGGTGTTGCTGCTGGATGAGCCCACCAACCACCTGGACATGTCCAGTACCCAGGTGATGGAGCGGGCACTGCTCCACTTCCCCGGCGCGGTCGTCGTGGTCAGCCACGACCGCTTCTTCACCGAAAAGATCGCCACCCGTCAGCTGGTCTTCGGCACCGACGGCGCAGAACCCGGCGAGGTCGACGTACGGGCGGCCTAAGGACGTGGTGATTGCCCCGAGGCTCAGTGTTTGCTCAACATTGGCTCAGGATGTGGCCTGAGCGGCTAAAGGGCCGACAAGTGGTCGTTTCCGAGCGGTAGTGTGGCGCTGGCTGCCGACCGGGGGGACGGCAGCGGTCTCTTATCCGCTTTGAAAGGAATCTCCCGTGGCAGGAATCATCGGCTGGCTCAGTGCTCTGAGCACCACAGGCAAGGCAGTAGTAGTGGCCTCCGTCGTCGTCACTGGCGGCGCCGGCGCAGCGGCGGCCACCGCGACCACCAATCTCCCGGCTGACCCGACGTCAACCATGACGGCGACCGGCACCGAAACCTCTGAGCCGGCCGGGTCGGCCGGGTCGGCCGGGTCGGAGACTCCGGTAGTGGGCGACCAGGAAGCCGCCGATCACGAATCGTCTGAATCGTCTGAACCGGGCGATCCGGCTGAATCGTCTGAACCGGGCGATCCGGCTGAGTCGGATGACCAGGAGGCGGACGATCAGGGCACAGAGGCGGACGCGGACGATCAGAACGCGGACGATCAGGGTGCGGAAGAGGTCGCGGACGACCAGAACGCGGACGACCAGAACGCGGACGACCATGGCGCGGAAGAGGTCGCGGACGCTCAGGAGCCTGCTGCCCCGGCTCCGGCCCCCGCTGCTCCGGCCCCGGCGCCCGCCGGAGACGATGCGAAGGATTCGGCCGACGCGCCGGTAGCCGACGCGTCCCACGCATCGAACGGCAACAGCGGATGGGCACACCAGAACGCCGCTGAACACCGCGCCGCTCCGGCCGGTCTTGAAAGCGATCACGCCGCCAAGAACAGCAAGCGCGGCGACTCGGGCGGGCACGGCCACAGCAAGTAGCCCAATCGGCATGCAATGACGGGGCCCGGACCACTGGTCCTGGCCCCGTGTCGTGACGGCACGAAAATGTTTCAGCGCGAAAGTGTTTCAGCGCGAAAGTGTCCAACGGTTCGGTCTCAGGGGCGCGGCGTTTCCGGGCCCGCGGGATAATGGAACCATGACCAATCAGCAGCAGGACCGCGACCCGTGGGAGGAGTTCGACAAGCTCCAGCCCGCCGGTCCGGACCGGGTTGCCGGGTACCCCGGTGGGAAACCGCAGGGCTTCGGCTTCCGCACGGGCGTCCGCAGCGCCAGGGTAGCCCTCGGATTTGCCGTCTACTCCCTGGCGCTGGGGAGCATTCTGGTCCTCACCGGGGCCATCGTTTTCATCGGCAGCGGAAAGTGGCTGCTGCTCGGGCTGATGGTGCTGATCGAGGTCGTGTTCGTCCTGGCGTTCCGACGGCTCATGGTCCAGGTCCGGAACCGCCGCGCCGCTGGCTAGAGCCAGCCTTTCTTCTTGAAGATGGCGTACATCAGCGCCGCCGTGCCGGCCATGAGCGTGATTGCCATCGGGTAGCCAAGCGTCCAGTGCAGCTCCGGCATGTTGTCGAAGTTCATGCCATACAGTCCGGCCACAAATGTCGGCGCGAAGAAGATCGCGGCCCACGACGAGATCTTCTTGACCTGCTCGTTTTGTTCCGCGCTGGCCTCGTTCTGGCGGTTGGCGGTCAGGGTTCCGTCCAGGGTGAGCGCATTCTGCAGCAGGTCACGGAACGAATCGGCGCGGGAAATCAGCCGCTCCACGTGGTCCTCGACGTCGCGCAGGCTGTGCTGCAGTTCGATGTCCACCCGGTACTTCTCGAAGCCCCGGCGGAGCTGTTGCATCATTGCCGGGAGCGGGTGGATGGCGCGCTGGAAATGGATGACTTCACGGGCGAGCTCGTAGATCCGCCGGGACACCAGGGGGTCGCCGCTGAAGAGCTGGTCCTCGATCTCGTCGATGTCGTTTTCCAGCCCGGCTACCACGGGACCGTAGTCATCCACCACCTGGTCCATGAGCGCGTACAGGACGGCCTCGGGCCCGTGGCGCAGCAGATCGGGCCGGCCCTCCATCCGGCGCCTGACCTGGCCCACGACTTTCGTCTCGGCGTGCCGGACGGTGACCACGAAGTTGCGCCCCGTGAAGACGTGGAGCTCGCCGAACTCCACGGTTTCGGTCTCGTCCAGGTACCTGGCGGGGCGGAGCACAGTGAACAGGTTGTCGTCGTAGCGTTCCAGTTTGGGGCGCTGATGGGCAGAGATCGCGTCCTCCACCGCCAGCCCGTGCAGGTTGAATTCTGCCGCCACGGCCGCCATTTCCTCAGTGGTCGGCCGGTACAGGCCGATCCAGGCCATGCCCCCGTGCTCGGTCAGGGTCTCAAAAGTCTGCTCGAGGTTCCGCGGCTCGGCGCTGCGGATGCCGTCAACGTAGACGGCGTTGTCGATGATAGTCACCGGGACATTATCCTTTGTCCACCTGGAATTCGGCGGACCCGGCCCGCCGCGACGCGGACCGGCCGGGGGCGAGCGCGTTGCCTTGGGCGAGCCGGCTGATCAGCGGCTCGGTCCGGTACGGGATATGGGTGTGCAGCGCCAGGACGGTCTCGGTGCGGATGACGCCTTTGATCCGAAGGATCGACCGGAGGGCCGCCTGGAGATTGTGCGTATCCGTCGCCACCACCCGGCACCAGACGTCGCCGCGCCCGGAGATCTCGTGGACTTCCAGAACCTGGGCGATCAGCCGCAGGGCCCCCACGACGCCGTCGAGTTCCCGGTGGTTGACCTCGATCGTCACGAAGGCGACGACGTCGTACCCTACCGCCTCCAGATCGATTTCACGGCCGCCGTCGTGCAGCACACCGGAGCGCAGCATGCGCCGCACGCGCGACTGGGCGGTGTTCCGGGCGATGCCCAGGGCGTCACTGAGCTCGCCGATCTGGATCCGCGGATCCCGGATCAGCTCCAGCAGGATCTTCAGGTCGGTGGGGTCCAGACTGTTCAAATCATCACTCCGGTTCACTTGAGCAGTCTGAGAATGACTGTTTTGCTCAATTTTGGCACAGAACTTGGCCATCCAGATCATTGGTATTGCATTCTTTAGGTACCAATCTTTTCGACCGGGCCGTCGGTGTTCCCCACAGGGAACGCATGCGGCCCGATTTCATGCAAGGGCACGGCCATGACAGTCTTTAGCGAACTCCGCATGCGCCCGGCCACAGCTGACCGCTGGGGCTGGGACGCTTCCACCACCGCACGGCTCGTGATGGCCGGGGTTGTGATCTTTACGCTGCTGGTCGGCGCGAATCTTGCGACGCCGCTGTACCCGCTGTTGCAGGCAAAACTTGGAATCACGGCGCTCGATGTCACGGTGGCGTTCTCGGCCTACGTCCTGGCCCTCGTGGCCACACTCGTCCTGGCCGGCCACTGGTCCGATCACATCGGCCGCCGCGCCGCCCTCGTACTGGCAGTGCTGGTGGGCCTGGCCGGCGGCTTTGTCTTCGCCACCGCGGGCAACCTCGTGGCGCTCTCCGCCGGGCGCGCCCTGCAGGGCGTCGCCGTAGCGCTCGCCACCGGGGCCAGCTCGGCTGCCCTGCGCGAGCTGCTGCCCAGCCGGCCGGAGTGGGCCTCACGGTTCACGCTCCTGGCCTCCGCCGGCGGGGTGGCGGCCGGCCCCGCAATCGGCGGAATGCTGTCCCTCCTGCCGGGCCCGACGTCGACGCCGTACTACCTGCACTCCATCGTCCTCGCCGCCGTGCTGGTGCCCTTGTACCTGCTCAAGGCCCGGCCTGCCATCAGCCTGCATGCCGGTCCCCAGACCCTGCGGGTCCTGGCACCGCGGCGACCCTCGGTCTCCAGCGACGCGCGCGGCGCCTTCTGGCTGGCGTCGTCTGTGGGCTTCCTGAGCTTCACCGTTTTTGGTTTCTGCCTCTCGCTCGCACCCGGCTATTTCGCCCAGATTGTCCACGCCGATTCGCGGCCGCTGATCGGCCTGCTGGCAGGGCTGACGCTGGGGTCCTCAGCCCTGAGCCAGCTGCTGGCCATCCGGGGACGATTTGCCGTGTCCGCCGGCCTGGCCGTCCTGGGCGTCTCCGTCCTGCTGATCGCCGCGGCCGCCGCCTGGAGCAGCCCGTGGCTGCTGATTCTGGCCAGCATCACTGCCGGCGTGGGGCAGGGCGTGGCCTTCCGGACCGTGTTCAATGACGTTGCCGGCAGGGTGGAGGCCGCGCGGCACGCCCAGATCATCAGCACCGTCTATGTGATCACGTACCTTGGCAGCGCCTTCCCGGTGATCGGGTTGGGGCTCGCAGCCGGGATCGTCGGGCTGCAGAGCGCCGTCGCCGGTTTCGTCACGGTGTGCGCCGCCGCCGCGCTGACGCTGGCGGCCGTTACGCTGCGAAGCGCACTGCGCCGGGGCTAACTGCGCAGGGTCTAATTGCGCCGGCCCTAACTGCGTCGGCCGGGCCCGTTAGGGCAGCGGGCCGTGGTTGCCCTGGATGTGGTCGAAGACCAGCGTGGTTTCGGTGTGGCCCACCACGGGGTCGGTGGCCAGGTTGTCCAGAACCCAGTCCCGGAGGTCCTCGGTGGTGGCGACGGCGATGTGCAGCAGGTAGTCCACTGACCCGGACGTGTGGAAGGTCGAGAGCACTGCCGGCAGTTTGGGCACCCGGGCAGTGAAACGGTCGATCTGCTCGCGGTCATGGGCCCGGAGCCGAACCGCAATGAGGGCCTGGACCGAACGCCCGATCGCGGACAGGCTCAGATTGGCCTCAAAGCCCTCGATGATGCCGCGCTCGGACAGGGCGCGGGTGCGCATCAGCGCGGTCGACGGCGCGATCCCCACGAGCTCTGCCAGCTGTTTGTTCGAGATGCGGGCGTCCGCGACGAGGGCAGCGAGCAGGCGCTCGTCGATCGCGTCCAGCGGCTCGCTGGCTCCCGGCCGAACATTCTTCGCGGTGCTGCTCACGGATCCTCCTAGTAGTGTTCTCCGTTCATCATAAACGGCGTTATCCGACAGTTCCATTCAGAACCTCTACAAAAGCGCGAATTATTGCCAGATACTTGCGGAATTCAATGGTGAATATTCGTAAGGAGCAAGGGTGCTTTCTCAAGATTCATTGGCGGTCCACGCAGGCCGGAGCGGGCTCACGGAACTGGGCGTCCACGCGGTGCCCATCGATCTGTCCACGACGGCGCCCCTGCCGTCCGTGCACGACGGAGGCCTTGCCTACGAGCACATGGCCACCGGCGGCTCACATGTGGAGGGGCAAAGCACGGTCTACCAGCGGCTGTGGAACCCCACGGTGGCACGCTTCGAAGAAGGCGTCGCTGTCCTGGAAGGCACGCCCGAGTCTGTCGCCTTTGCCACCGGAATGGCGGCGCTGAGCGCCGTGCTCCTCGCGGTTGTGGCCGCGGGCAAGAAGCATGTTGTCGCCGTGCGCCCGCTGTACGGCGGCAGCGACTACCTTTTGGCCTCCGGCGTCCTTGGCAGCGAGGTCACCTTCACGACGCCGGAGGGCGTCGGCGCCGCCCTCCGCCCGGACACCGGCCTGGTGATCCTCGAGACGCCGGCCAACCCGACCCTCGAGCTGGTGGACATCGCCCGCGTGGCAGCCGCCGCCGACGGTGTGCCGCTCCTGGTGGACAACACGTTCGCCAGCCCGGTACTGCAGCAACCCTTCAAGCACGGCGCGGCCATGGTGCTGCACAGCGCCACGAAGTTCCTGGGCGGCCACGGGGACGCCATGGGCGGCGTGGTGGCCGCAGGCTCTGAATGGGCAGTGCGCCTGCGCCAGATCCGGGCCGTGACCGGCGGCATCCTGACCCCGTGGCCGGCGTACCTGCTGCACCGCGGGCTGGCAACGCTCCCGGTCCGGGTCCGCGCCCAGCAGGCCGGCGCCGAAAAAGTCGCGGTTGCCCTGGCAGGGCACGGGCTCGTGAGGCGGGTTTACTACCCGGGACTGGCCGAATGCGACCCGCAGGGCCTGGTGGGCACACAGATGTCCGGGCCGGGATCGCTCATGGCCTTCGACCTCGCCAGCGCCGAGCACGCCGAGCGGATCCCGGCCGCCGTCGGCATGATCACCCACGCCGTGTCCCTCGGCGGGATCGATACCCTCATCCAGCACCCGGCCGGCCTGACCCACCGGCCGGTCGAAGCCGCGGCCAAGCCGCACGCAAACCTGCTGCGGATCTCGGTGGGGCTGGAGGACCCGGCCGACATCGTCGCCGACCTCGTGCAGGCGATCGAGGCAACGCAGTAGCCCGCGGGTCCGGTGCCTAGCCCGATGCCGTGACCCTGCCGGCGGCCGCGGTGCCGGTTGCGGGCACCGGCGCGGGATGCGCGACGGCGGTGATTGCCGCCRTCGCGCCGGCCAGTCCGATGACCGTCAGCGCAAGGGCCGTCCAGCCGAACCGCTGGAAGACCAGGCCGCCGGCCCAGCCAAGCACGCTGGAGCCGAGGTAGTAGGCAAGGTTGTACAGCGAGGCGGCCTGCGCCCGGCCCGTCGTGGCGATCAGCCCGGTCCAGCCGGATCCGATGCTGTGTGCCGCGAAGAAGCCGCCCGTGAACAGCAGCAATCCCGCCAGGATCGCGGCCAGCTGTTCCGTGAGCGTCAGGGCCAGGCCGCCTGCCATCAGTGCGGTGCCGGCGATCAGGACGGTGCGCCGGCCGAACCGCGACGTCAGGCCCGCTGCCCAGCGCGCCGAGACGGTTCCGGAGAGGTAGGCCAGGAAGATCAGGCTGATCGCGGTGGCGGGCAGGCTGAACGGTTCCCCTGAGAGCCGGAATCCGAGGTAGTTGTAGACGGCCACGAAACCGCCCATGAGCAGGAATGCCTGGACGTACAGGGCCAGGAGCCGGGGATTGCGGCCATGGCCGGCCAGCGTGCGAAAGGCCCCGCGGAAGCCGCCCGCGGCCGCGGCGGTGAAGCCCTTGGCCCGGGGCACCAGAACAAGGAACAGGACTGCCGCTCCGCTAGCCAGAACGGAGACCGCCAGGGCCGCGGCCCGCCAGCCCCACAGTTCGCCCGCAGGCCCGGCGACCAGCCGGCCGGCCAGGCCGCCCAAGGTGGTCCCGGCGACATAGCTCCCGGCGGCGACGGCGGCGTGGGCCTTGTTGACCTCCTCGTTGAGATACGCGATCGCGATCGCCGGGATGCCGCCGAGGGCCATTCCCTCCAGCATCCGCAGGCACAGCAGCACGGGGAAGCTGGGGGCCAGGGGGACCAGCAGGCCCAGGACGGTGGCCGCGGAGATGCCCCACATCATTGCCCGGACCCGGCCGATCCGGTCGGCCAGGAAGGACCACGGGAGCACAGTCAGGGCCAGCCCCACCGTAGCCAGGGAAATCGTCAGCGCGGCCTCGGCGGCCGAGACGCGAAGATCCGCCGCCAGGAGCGGGAGCACCGCCTGGGTGGAGTAAAGCTGCGCGAAAGTTGCGACGCCGGCAAAGGCAAGCCCTGCGAGGATCCGGCGGTAGGCCGTGGAGCCCTTCGGATGGCCAGCCCATGCGGCAGCGTTGGCTGCAGGATCAGCTGCGAGATTGGCTGCGTCCTTGGCCGCGGGGCGTGGGCCGGTGCCGGTGGGTGCGGAAATGCGTGGCATGCCTTCAGGCTAAAGCCTGCCCGAGGGATGCTTCCAATGCATGATTTCCATATCATAGATAGCAAATATGGATCAGTGTGCTGGAGGGGAACATGGACGTCGAACACAGGCAGCTCGTGCAGCTGCTGCCCCTGCTGCCGATGCTGGCGGAACTGGGGCGGACGGAGCACATTACCGAGACGGCCGAGCTCCTGGGCCTGCCGCAGTCGACCGTGAGCCGTGCCATTGCGCGGGCCAGCGCCATCGTTGGGACGGAGCTGCTGATCCGGGACGGCCGGGGCGTGCGGTTGACGCCCGCGGCGAAGGCGCTCATGCCCCACATCGAGGCTGCCCTGGCCGAATTCCAGACGGGGCTGGACAGCGTCAGGCACGAGTCGGAGGTGGTCCGCGGCCGGATCGCCGTGTCGTTCCAGCACACCTTCGGCGAGGCAATGCTGCCGCTGCTCATCAGTGCGTTCCGGAGCAGGCACCCGCAGACTGCTTTTGACCTCAGCCAGGGTGCACGGGACGGCTGCCTCGCGGAACTGGCCGCGGGCTCCGCCGACGTGGCGCTCACGGCACCCGTTGCCACACCCAGCAAGCGAATCGGTTCGGCCGCGCTGTACCGCGAACCGTTGCGCCTGGTGGTCCACCACCGGCATGCCCTGGCCGGCCGCCGTCGGGCCAAGGTTGCCGAGATCCGGCAGGAGCCCTTCGTGGCGATGGGGTCCGGCTACGGCATGCGCTCGCTGACCGACGCGTTGTTCCGGGAGGCGGGGTTCCGCCCGCGCATTGCCTTCGAGAGCCAGGACTCGCACACCGTCCGCGGCCTCGTCTCGGCCGGGCTCGGCGTCAGCATTCTGCCGCCCGGCGGCTCCGCACCCGGCAGAGCCGCACAAAACAGCCACCACCCGTCGCGGGGCACCGAAGCCGACGACGGCGGGCCGGGCTGGGTGGAGATTCCCCTAGATTCAGTCCTGGCGTTCCGCGAGATCGGCCTCGCGTGGCGGGAGCCGGTTTCGCGGAATGCCGTGGCCGATGCCGAGTCCGATCCCGTGCGCTTGTTCCGCGAATTCGTGCTCCGCGACGGTCCGGCGCTCCTGGCAGGCTTCGTGCGCGAACGCTCGGCAGGCTGAGCCGGGCCGGTGCGCTGAGGCCGAGCCGGAGCCCGTGCGCTCAGGCCGGTGCGCTCCGGTCGCCGGTTGGCCCCGAGGTCGCCGTAAAGTGACGGCGGTTTGGCACGTTTCCGGCGACTTCGGGGTCCTGACGGGGTCGGCGGGGGCTGCTGCTGCGGTCAGCGGCCGGCGAGCAGCCCTTGCACGACGCGGGCCACGGGTCCGGCTTGTGCCTTCTGCCAGCCCGTGCCCGCCCACAGGTTCAGGCGTTCCGCGTCGCCGGCTGCGGTGGCCGCGGCCCGCAGGGGCGCCGTGAGGTGGTGGACGGCAGGGTAGGCCTCCGGCGCCTCGGGGTGGTCGCGGACGAATTCGTTCTCCAGGGCCCGGGCCTGCCGGCCGGTGAAGGCGCGTGTCAGCCGGGTTCGGGTGAAGTGCGGATCGGCCAGGGCATCTTTGTGCAGCTGCTTGGCGCCGCTTTGGTCAGTGCGGAGAAACGCGGTGCCGAGCTGGGCTGCGACGGCCCCGGCACGCAGCACGGCGTCCAGCCCGGCCGCATCCATGATGCCGCCCGCAGCCACCAGCGGAAGGTCGACGACGGACCGCACCTCGGCGAGCAGCTCCGCCGTCGTGCCGCCCGGCTGCGCAGTTGTGCCGCCCGGCTCCGCTGTGTAAGCCGGTTGCGGCTCCGGGGCCGGAAGGAACGCTGCGCTGTGTCCGCCGGCGCTCGTGTGCTGCACGACGAGGGCGTCCACGCCTTGCCCTGCCGCCTGCACGGCCTCGGCCGCGGTGGTGACAGTGGCCAGCACCGCCGACCCCGCCCGCTGCAGGGCCCGAACGACGTCCGGGCCGGGCAGCCCGAAGGCGAAACTGACCAGCTCCACGGGGTCTGAGAGCAGGGCATCGATCTTTCCCTGCCATTCGTCGTCGTCGTCGAGCCGCAACTGCGGAAGCTCGACGCCGTAGCGCCGGGCGTCGGGGCGCAGCTGCTGCCGGTAATCCTCGAGTTCCGCCAGCACCGCCGCGGAGGGCGGCAGCTGGGCCGGATCCGGGACAAACACATTCATGCCGAACCGGGCGCCGGACTCCCGGATGGTGCGGATTTCCGCCTGCATGGCCGCCACGCTCTTGTAGCCGGCCGCGAGGAAGCCCAGCCCGCCGGCCCGGTGTACGGCTTCGACGAAGGCCGGTGTGGAGGTGCCGCCGGCCATGGGCGCCGCGATGACGGGTGTGCCGAAAAGATCGTGGGGCATTGCGGGCTCCTTGCAGCGATTCAGTAACCTGTTCCAGTGACTAACACTGATATGCCGCCGGCGGCGGACTCCGTTCCATCTTCCACCACGCCATCTGCCACGGCGAGGACGGGTGCCGTGATCGGACTGGACATCGGCGGCACCAAAACCCGGGGCGTCAGGTTCGAGGACGGCGCGCCCGTTGCCGATGAATCGGTGGGCAGCTCCAATGTCCAGAACGTCAGCCCCGAGGAAGCCGCCTTCAACCTCGCGGAACTCTTCGCCAGGATCGGCGGGGGAGACGTCGCCCAGGTCTACGCCGGAGCCGGCGGCATCGACACCGATGACGACGCCGCGGCGCTCGCGGCACTGATTGCCCCGCACGTGCCCGGTGCCCGGATCACGGTGGTCCACGACTCCCGGCTGCTGCTTGCCGCTGGCGGTGCCAGCACCGGCGTCGCGGTCATCGCCGGCACCGGATCGGCCGCGTGGGGCAAGAACGGCCGCGGCGAGGAAGCACGGGCCGGTGGCTGGGGCTACCTGCTCGGCGACGAGGGCAGTGGCTATTGGCTGGGCCGGGAGGCAGTCCGCCATAGCCTGCGCCGGATGAACCAGGGGCTGGAACCCGACGAACTCTCCACTGCCCTGCTGGCATCCTGCGGGGTGGATGACCCGAACAAGCTGATCGCCATGTTCCACTCGCCCGAGACCGGGCGCCGGTTCTGGGCCCAGCAGGCCCGTCTCGTGGTGGAGGCTGCAGACGCCGGGCATGCGCCGAGCCGGGCCCTCATGGAGCAGGCCGGGCGCGACCTCGCCGACCTCGCCGCGCAGACCGTCCGGCAGCTCGGCATCGAGGGCCCCGTCATCCTGGGCGGCGGACTCGGCATGAACGTGCCGGGGCTCCAGGAGTCGTTCCGCACGGCACTGGCCGCCGCGGGGATCACCGATGTCCGGGTCCTGGCGCAGGAGCCGGTGTTCGGGGTGCTGCAGCTGGTGGCGGAACAGGAGTAGGCGGAGGCAATCCTCCGGCCACTACGCTGGGGTGATGAGCATGCAATTCGACACCCGGCCCGCCGCCTACGCCGTCATCATCCGGGATGCCGGGATCCTCCTGGCGTACTGGAAGCAGGACGGCCGCGAGGGCTGGACGCTGCCCGGCGGCGGCCTGGACCTGGCCGAACACCCGGTGGACGGGTGCCGACGCGAGATTCACGAGGAAACCGGTTACGACGCCGAGGTCGGCGCCATGCTGGGGATCGACGTCGGGCACTGGCCGTCCGAAGTCCGGCTCGACGGCGGCGTACGGGACTTCCAGTCGCTCCGGCTGGTCTACGAGGCGACGATCACGGGCGGGGAACTGCGTCACGAAGTGAACGGCAGCACCACCCACGCGGCCTGGATTCCACTGGATGAGGTGGCGCAGCTAAACCGGGTCTCGCTCGTGGATGCCGGGCTGCGTCTGTACCGTGAGCGGCCGCTGAACGGAAAACTTTCCGGCTAAACCGCTGGCCAGGCACGGGCACCATCGCTATCCTGTAGAAACCGCCGGCCGCAGCAGACCGGCAATCGACGGGGAGGTGGAAGCAATGAATGCGATATTTCTGAGCGCGCAGCGCACCGATACAAGCCATGTCATTACTCCTGCCCCGTCCCACGGCGCAGCCTAGCCATCGAGCGCTAGTCTCCGCGCGCGGCATCCAAACCGCCGCAGCCCGCAATGCGCCGCACCACGGGGCCCCACCAAAGGGTTTTCGTTGACCATTTATCCTGCATCCCGGGGCGCCGGCAGCGCCCTCATTACCAATTCATCCGAACCTCATTTATCTGTGCTTCATACGGCCGTGCCCTCCGATGAGGCTGGCCCCGAAGGTCCTGTCCTCTACGGCTACACGGCCGGCGTCGCCGAGCGGTTCGCGGCCCAGCCGGTGCCGGGCGGCGACCGCCCTGGCCGCGTCATCCGGGTGGACCGCAACCTCGTCCTGGTGGCCGAGGGCGGCGGAACCGCCCACCTGCCCTACCCGCGCGGCGGGGAGCTTCCCGCCACCGGGGACTGGGTCTGGCTGGGTCCGAACGCGGCGGGGGAGCCCGCCATCGTGGGCATCCTGCCCCGCCACTCGGAGCTGAGCCGCAAGCGTGCCTTCGAGGCCTCGTCCGAGGCGCAGGTCCTTGGCGCCAACATGGACGTCGTCGGGATCGTCGTTCCGGTGGATCGTCCGCTCACGCACAACCGGCTCGAACGGACCCTGGTTGCGGCGTGGGACTCCGGTGCCACGCCGCTCGTGATCATCACGAAGGCGGACATTGCGGACCTCGCGGACGACGTCGTGGCGACGGTCGTGCGCCAGGCAGCCGGCGTCGACGTCGTCACCACCTCTGCCGAGAACGGCGATGGCCTCGAGGAAGTGCTGGGCCATCTGCCGCCCGGCGGCACGCTGGTGCTGCTGGGGCCCTCTGGCGCCGGAAAATCTACGCTCATCAATGCCCTCGCCGGCGTCCCGGCCCAGGAGACGGGGGCAGTGCGGGCGGGCGACGGCAAGGGCAGGCACACCACCACGTCCCGCGCGCTCGTTCCCCTGCCCGGCGGCGCCGTCCTGATGGACACGCCGGGGGTGCGCGGCTTCGGGGTCTTCGACGCCGAGGGAGGAATGGAGGAGATGTTCGGCGACCTCGAAGAGCTCTTCGAGCACTGCCGCTTCTCGGACTGCGCGCACGGCCGGGAGCCCGGCTGTGCCGTGCAGGCCGCGCTCGCCGACGGCGTACTGGAGGACCGCCGGTGGGCCAGCTACCTGAAGCTGCAACGCGAACTCGCCGCCCTGGCGCGCCGCCACGACGCGGCCGCGCGGCGCGCCTACCAGCGCGAATGGCACCAGAAGATCGTCGTAGCGGGCAAGAGCCAGCGGTCAGCCGAACGGGACAACCACGAGAACGCGCACGGCGGCGGAAAGAGCCGCCAGGACGGAAATAGCAGAAATAACAGTGGCGCGAAGGGTGCACGGCGGCCCCGCTGAAGCACACCGCCCGGTGAGACAAGGGCCGCGGTGGCGCGCCGGAAGGATTTCCGGCGCGCCACCCATCCAAAATCGTTGTGCTTCCGAAGCCTTACGGGAGCCCCGCGCCGCTGACATAGTCCGGGGTGCTGGTTAGTCTATGAGCTAACTGCTTTATGGCCAGCACACTGACGAACCGTGCGCTGGCCCGACCAATGTTGCCGCCAACAGTTAGGTAAGCCCGGAAATGGCCGAAGCCATGATCGAGTTCCAGAACGTCACCAAGCAGTACCAGGGCGGTCAGGCCGCCGTTGACGGGCTGAACATGTCCATCGATAAGGGCGCCATCACTGTCTTCGTCGGACCCTCCGGCTGCGGTAAGACCACGTCCCTGCGGATGATCAACCGCATGGTGGAGCCCACGTCCGGCGTCATCACCGTGGACGGGGCCGATGTCACTTCAATCCCTGCCGCGCAGCTGCGGCGGTCCATGGGCTACGTCATGCAGTCCTCCGGGTTGATGCCGCACCGCTCCGTGCTGGACAACATCGCCACCGTTCCCCGGCTCAACGGCGTGTCCAAAGCCGACGCCCGCAAGCGCGCCCAGGAACTGCTCGACGTCGTCGGGCTGGCCTCCTCGCTCGGCAAGCGGTACCCGTCCCAGCTCTCGGGCGGACAGCAGCAGCGCGTAGGAGTGGCCCGGGCACTCGCGGCCGATCCTCCGGTGCTGCTCATGGACGAGCCCTTCAGCGCCGTGGACCCGGTGGTCCGCGACGAACTCCAGAAGGAGCTCCTCCGGCTCCAGCACGACCTGGCCAAGACGATCGTCTTCGTCACCCACGACATCGACGAGGCCACCGTCCTGGGCGACAAAGTGGCCGTGTTCGCCGTCGGCGGCAAGCTGGCGCAGTACGCCGCCCCGGCGGAGATCCTGCGGGCCCCGGCAAACGAGTTCGTGGCCTCCTTCGTGGGCCGTGACCGCGGGTTCCGGCACCTTGCGTTCAGCCCCTCGGACGGTGTCACCATCCACCCCGTCCCCACTCTCACGCCCGATCAGCTCAGGGGTGAGGGCAGCTCCGATGAATGGCAGCTGGTGGTCGACGACGCTCTCCGGCCCCTGGGCTGGGCCGGGCCCCGCAGCGCCACCGGAACCGCCCCGGCGATGGTTCCCGGAGGCTCCCTGTTCCGGAAGGGGGACACGCTCCGCCGGGCACTGGACGCGGCCCTGTCCTCACCCTCGGGCCTCGGCGTCGCCGTGGACGACGACGGCCGGGTGGCCGGAGTCATCGGAGCCGCCGAAGTCCTCGCCGTCATCGAGTCAGACCGCAACGTCCGGCACGGAGGGCTCTGATGGAGTGGTTCCTGGCCAACAGGGCCGAAGTCTTCAGCCTCGCCGGCCAGCACCTCATCCTGGCCATCCTGCCGATGGTGTTCGGGGTCCTCATAGCCGTTCCGCTGGCCCAGTTCGCCCGGCAGAGCCGCGCGCTCCGGTCCTTGGTGCTCACCGGGTCCTCGCTGCTGTACACGATCCCCTCGCTGGCGCTTTTCATCATCCTGCCGACCATCCTCGGAACCCGGATCCTGGATCCGGTCAACGTGGTGGTGGCCCTGACCATCTACGCCATCGCCCTGCTGGTGCGCGCCACGCTGGATGCCTTCGACTCGGTGGACGAGGACCTACGGCAGGCCGCCGTCGCCATGGGCTTCAAACCCTTCGCCCGCTTCATGCAGATCGACCTGCCGCTGTCCTTGCCGGTGCTGTTCGCCGGGCTGCGCGTGGTCTCGGTCAGCAATATCTCGCTGGTCAGCGTCGCGGCACTGCTCGGCATCGGCAACCTCGGAATGCTCTTCACCTCCGGCCTCCAGCGTGACTTCGTCACCGAAGTGGTGGTGGGCATCATCGCCATCCTTCTCCTGGCTCTGCTGATGGACGCCGTCCTGGTGCTGCTTGAACGGCTGCTGACGCCCTGGACCCGGGCCGCGGCGGCCACGGGTGGCAGCACCGGTTCGGGCGCGGGCCCGGACAGGACTGGCCCCGCCGCGGCGGCGATGCGGTTTTCGCGTCCCAAGACCGGAGGGGGAAACGCGTGAATAACGTCGTCACGGACACCTTTGCCTGGCTCAGCGACCCGGAGAACTGGTCCGGCAGCGCCGGAATCCCGGTGCGCCTGGCCGAACACCTGTTCTACACGGGCCTGGTGATGGTGATCGCCATCGCCATCGCCGTCCCGATCGGCCTGTTCGTCGGGCATACCGGCCGCGGGCGGGTTGCGATCGTGTCAGTCGCGGGCGCGCTGCGCGCCCTGCCCACCCTCGGCTTGCTCACCTTGTTCGTCCTGCTCGCCGGCATCGGGCTGATGCCGCCGATCTGGGCTCTCGTGATCCTGACCGTGCCGCCGCTGCTCGCCGGCACCTACGCCGGAATCTCCAGCGTCGACCGCAACGTGGTGGATGCCGCCCGCGCCATGGGCATGACCGAGTGGCAGGTCCTGTTCCGGGCGGAATTCCCGAACGCGCTGCCGGTGATGTACGGCGGGTTCCGGACCGGGGTGCTCCAGGTGATCGCCACCGTTTCCGTGGTCGCCTACATCAACCTGGGCGGCCTGGGCCGTTACCTGTTCGACGGGCTCGTGCTCTCCGACTTCCCGCAAATGCTGGGAGGCTCGCTGCTGATCGCCGCCCTTGCCATCAGCGTCGACCTTATCCTTGCCCTTATTCAGAGGCTGTTCCTGTCACGGGGCGCCTCATCCAAGCCGAACCGCAGCCAGCAGGCTGCGGTTGATCTCACAGACCCCGTGATCGCGGAGACTGTTGTTCAAGGAGGTACGTCATGAAGGAATCCCGCCAACGAGGCCTTGGCCGGCGCGCATTCGGCGGCCTGGCCGTCGGCGTCGGCCTGGCCATGGCCCTGTCCGCCTGCGGAGGCTCGTCAAACCCGCTGAGCTCGGCCCCGGCCAGCAGCGGTGCCGCCTCCGGTTCCGGCGGTGCCCTGGTGATCGGGTCGGCTGATTTCCCCGAGAGCCAGATCCTGGCCGAGGTCTACGCCGGTGCCCTGAACGCCGCGGGCGTCACCGCCAGCACCAAGCCGAACATCGGCTCGCGCGAGGTCTACATCAAAGCAGTCCAGGACGGCTCGGTGGACGTTGTTCCCGACTACAGCGGCAACCTGCTGCTGTATGTAAACAAGGACGCCACCGAGGTCTCCGCCGAAGACATCGCGAAGGCACTCCCGACCAAGCTCCCGCAGGGCCTTGCCGTGCTCGATGCCTCCAAGGCTGAGGACAAGGACGCCATGGTGGTCACCAAGGCCACGGCCGAGAAGCACCAGCTGAAGTCCATCGAAGACATGGCGAAGGTCTGCGGCGATCTCGTCATCGGCGCCCCGGCGACCTTCGCCGAGCGCGCCTACGGCCTGCCGGGCCTGGCGAAGAACTACAACTGTGTGCCCAAGAAACTCGAGCCGTTCAGCGACGGCGGCGGCGCCGTCACGCTCAAGGCGCTGCTCTCGGACCAGGTCCAGGTCGCGGACATCTACACCACCACCCCGTCCATCCCGGACAACGACCTCGTGGTGCTGGAGGATCCGAAGAACAACTTCATCGCCCAGCAGGTGCTGCCGCTGTACAACTCGGCCAAGATGACGGACAAGGCAAAGGAAACGCTCAACGCGGTGTCCAAGGTCCTCACCACGGAAGACCTCATCAACCTCAACCGTGCCGTGAGCGGCAGCCAGAAGCAGAACCCGAAAGATGCCGCCGACGCGTGGCTGAAGGAAAAGGGCCTCGCCCAGCAGTAGGCCACTGGCGACCCTGCGACGCCGGTGTCCGGGCTTACAGCCCGGGCACCGGCGTCGTTGTTGTTACTGCGGCGCCCGTGTGTGAGTCATGTCTCAGCGGAAGTACATCCTCCATATGGCATATTTGATGAATGGCAGAATTCAAGCAGTCCACCAAGCTTCATAATGTCCTTTACGACATCCGTGGACCGATTCTTCAGGCCGCCCAGCAGATGGAGGCGGAGGGTCATCGCATCCTCAAACTGAACATCGGAAACCCGGCCCCGTTCGGGTTTGAAGCGCCGGACGCGATCCTGGTGGACATGATCCGCCACCTGCCGCATGCCCAGGGCTACAGCGACTCGCGCGGCATTTTTTCGGCCCGCACCGCCGTCTCGCAGTACTACCAGACCCGCGGGATCCAGAACATCCACGTGGATGACATCTACCTCGGCAACGGCGTCAGCGAACTGATCACAATGTCGCTCATGGCCCTGCTCGACGACGGCGATGAGGTCCTCATCCCCACCCCGGACTACCCGCTGTGGACGGCCTCGGTTGCCCTGGCCGGCGGGAAGCCCGTGCACTACCTCTGCGACGAAGAATCCGGCTGGCAGCCCGACCTCGAGGACATGGAAGCGAAGATCACGCCGCGCACCAAGGGCATCGTGGTCATCAACCCGAACAACCCGACAGGTGCGGTGTACCCGAAGGCGACGCTGAAGAAGATCGTTGCCCTCGCGGAGAAACACGGCCTGGTGCTCTTCGCCGACGAAATCTACGAGAAGATCCTCTACGAAGACGCGGTACACGTAAACCTCGCCTCGCTCACCGGCGACGATGTCCTGTGCCTGACGTTCAGCGGGCTCTCCAAGGCCTACAGAGTCTGCGGCTTCCGGGCCGGCTGGATGGCCATCTCCGGGCCGAAAAAGGCCGCCGCGGACTACCTCGAGGGCATCAACCTGCTGGCCAACATGCGCCTCTGCGCCAATGTGCCGGCCCAGCACGCCATCCAGACCGCCCTCGGCGGCTACCAGAGCATCAACGACCTCATCCTGCCCGGCGGGCGCCTCCTGGAACAGCGGAACAAGGCCTATGACATGCTCAACGCCATCCCGGGCGTCAGCACGCAGCAGGCGCGCGGGGCCATGTATCTGTTCCCGAAGCTGGACCCCGAGGTCTACCACATCCGCGACGACGAGAAATTTGTCCTGGACCTGCTCCGCGAGCAGAAGATCCTGCTGTCCCACGGAAGGGCGTTCAACTGGGTCCGGCCGGACCACTTCCGGATGGTGACGCTGCCGAACGTCAAGGACCTCGAGGAAGCAATCAACCGCATGGCGGACTTCCTGAGCCGGTATAAGGGGAACTAGGCTTCGGTCAGCAGCGGAGCTCGGGGACTCGCCCGCGCAGCGGCTGCACGAAACTGGAAAGAGGCTTTCCATGACAGATGCTGTGATGTTCGAGCGGCACCCCGCCGAGACGCTGCTGGTCGGAAAAAAATTCAAGCTGAAGGACTGCGACCCGGACTCCACCCCGGGCTACCCGGGCGGGAAATCCGACGGCGAGGCGCTCCTGGCAGAGCTCGATGGCAAGCTGACCACCCTGCAGGAGCAGCTTTTCGCCGAATCCCGGTTCGGCGGCACCAAGCGCATCCTGCTGGTCCTGCAGGCGATGGATACCGCAGGCAAGGGCGGGATCGTCAACCATGTCATGGGCCAGATGGACCCGCAGGGTGTCCAGCTCAAGTCCTTCAAGGCGCCGACCCCGGAGGAGAAATCCTACGATTTCCTCTGGCGGATCGAGAAGGCAGTGCCGGGGGCCGGCATGGTGGGCGTCTTTGACCGCTCGCATTACGAGGACGTCCTGATTCACCGGGTCCACCGCTGGGCAAGTCCCGAGGAACTGGAGCGGCGCTACAAGGCCATCAACGAATTCGAGGCAAGGCAGGCGGCAGCCGGGACCACGGTGGTCAAGGTCATGCTCAACATCAGCCGGGACGAGCAGAAGGACCGGCTGCTCGCCAGGCTGGATGACGAAACCAAGGTGTGGAAGTACAGCAGCACCGACCTCAAGGAGCGCGCCTTCTGGAACGACTACATGGATGCGTACCAGGAGGCGTTCGAGAAGACGGCCACTGACATCGCGCCCTGGTACGTCGTGCCGGCCAACAAGAAGTGGTACGCCCGCATCGCGGTGCAGCAGCTGATGCTGGACGCCCTGGAAGGGCTGAAGCTGCAGTGGCCGGATCCGGAGTTCGACGTCGATCTGGAACGGGATCTGGTCGAGCGCTCCTAATACGGAGGGAACCGGCACGCCGCGGCGTGCCGGTGCCTAGCTCTTGTCCGCGGCCTGGTCCCGGGCCGCGGCGAGCCGCTTGCGGGCGCCTTCCAGCCACTGTTCGCAGCGCTTGGCCAGCGCTTCGCCGCGTTCCCACAGCGCAAGCGATTCCTCCAGGCTTGCGCCGCCGGCCTCCAGCTTGCCCACCACGGCGACCAGCTGCTCGCGGGCGTCCTCGTAGCTGAGGGCCTCGATGTCGGCGTTCGGGTTGGGTTCTGCTGCCATGTGGGTGCTCCTTGATTGTCGCGGTTTGTGCCGCGGTGACGCTGTCTGTGGTGCTGACGGGGGTGCCTGTTCGGGGCGCTGACGGGTGGCCGTGTGGGCACGTCCGTCCGCCGGGGTTATTCCTCGGCCGGTTCCTGGCCGCCGGTGGATTGGGCCGTGAACCGGCCGCCGGCCACCCGAACCGTGAGGTCCGTGCCGGCGGGCACCTGGGACGGATGGCGCACAACGTCCCGGTGCGCCGCGGGGGCGTTTCCGTCGCCGGCGAGCTGGACCACCGCGTAGCCGCGATCCAGTGTCTTTTGCGGCGAGAGTGCGCGCACCTGCGCCTTGAGGTGGACCAGTTGGTCCGCTGCCCGCACGACGGCGGCGCTGATCGCCGAGTGCGAGCGGACCTTGAGCCGTTCGACGTCCTCGTGGCGCTGGCTGATCATGACGTCGGGGGAGAGCAGCACGGGGCGCGAACGCAGGGAGGCCAGCCGGTCGCCCTCGCGTTCAACGAGCCGGGTGACCCCGCGACGGAGCTGGTCCCGTGCCTGCCGGACCCTGACAAGCTCCTCGGCGACGTCGGGAACTATCCTCTTCGCGGCGTCGGTGGGCGTTGATGCCCTGAGGTCTGCGACGTCATCGAGGATGGGCCGGTCCGCTTCGTGCCCGATCGCGCTCACCACGGGGGTGGACGCGTCCGCGACGGCCCGGATGAGCTCCTCGCTGCTGAACGGCAACAGGTCCTCGAGGGCGCCCCCGCCGCGGGCGATGACGATGACGTCGACCACGGGGTGCGCGTCGAGTTCCCGCAAGGCCGCGATCATCTGGGCTACGGCGGTGTTCCCCTGGACCGCTACTTCGCGGATCTCGAATTCGACGGCCGGCCAGCGCAGGGCGGCATTGCGCAGCACATCCTTCTTGGCGTCAGAGTCGCGGCCGGTGATCAGGCCGATCCGGTGCGGGAGCAGTGGAAGCCGCTTTTTGCGGGAATCGGCAAAGAGTCCTTCGGCGGCGAGGGCCTGGCGCAGCCGCTCGATCCTGGCCAGGAGGTCGCCGAGGCCCACGGGCCGGATGTCCTTCACAGACATGTTCAGCCGGCCCGTCTTGAGCCAAAATTCGGCCTTGATCAGGGCTACAACCCGGGAACCGCGTTCCAGCGGGGCGGCCTGGCGGTCCAGCACTGTGGTCCAGACCGATGCCGGCAGCGAGATTTCGGCGTCGATGTCCCGCAGGGTCAGGTAGGCGTTGCTGCCACGCCGGTTGAGTTCGATTACCTGCCCCTCAACCCATGCCGAGGGCGCGCGGTCGATATGCATCTTGAGCTTCTGGGACAGCAACTGCAGCGGCCAGGGGTTGTCCGGACTGGTTTGGGCCGCGGTGGCCGGTAGCGTGGTGGCCGCCGCCGCGTCCTCAGGCATGCGTGGGCTCCATGGCCGGGAGTGCCTGGTGGAGTGCCTTGTGCATATGTGTGCGTGTCCTTTGCTGCGTGCCGTTTACTGCATGTCCTTACACCGCGACTGCCGGCGGCCCGCTCCCCGGCGGGTGGGCCAGCCGGCAGCCGGAAGTTGTCTCTGTCAACTCTATCCATAGCTCTACCACCGGGGTCCGACTTTATGGCCGCGCCCGGCCCCGCCCTAGGATGGGAGGGATGCCATCAACCTCCTAGGAATCCCTTGCGCACTTTTGTCTCTGCCGTCGCCGTCCTCATCGGGCTCCTGATGGCAGCCGTCGCCGTTCCAGCCATGTGGGTGGACCAGAACATCGTCCAGGAAGAGGGCTTCGTTGCCCTGACCGCGCCGCTGGGCAAGGACCCGGCGTTCCAGCAGCGGCTGGCCGCGGCCGCCGTTGACGGCCTGGCCGCCAGCGCCGGCATTCCCGAAGCCTTCACGGAGCTGGCCCGGCCGGTCCTGGACAGCGCGGCGCGCTCGCTGACGGGACTGCCCGGCTACCCCGAGGCCTGGGCTGAAACCCTGCGCAAGAGCCACCGCCTCACGTTCGCCGACCCCAGCACGCTGCCGCCGGAGGTTGACGGGTCGTCCTCGCTCACCCTGGATGTCGCGCCGCTTGCCGGGCTGGTGGCCAAGCAGGTCACTGCGGCGACCACCCTTCCGCTGGAGGCGCCCGGCCAGGTGCTGATCCATATCGGGCAGTCCGACCAGCGCCAGATGATCGAACGCGTCACCGTCTACGCCCCGATGGGCTACGCCGTTGCCGTCGGCGCGGCCATCGCCTTCATTCTGGCGTTCGTTGCGGCCCGACGCCGGTGGACCGTGCTGGTCGGAATGGGCGTTGGGACGCTGGTGCTCGCGGGGGTATGGAAGCTTGCCAGCGATGCCGCCGGCGCCGCTGTCGCCGGGACCTCGAGCGGTAACGATGTGGCGGAGCTGTTCAAGAACGAGTTCGTCGCGGCGTGCTCTGCCAGCTTCGGCCAGTGGATCGTCGTTGGTGCCGTCGCGGGAGCAGCACTGGTAGCCACGGGAGTGGCTGTCCGGGTCGCCGGCGGCCGCAAACGGGGCAGGATTGAACACCGGTAGCATGGGAGCATGACCACCACCGCTGTCTCCGTTCCGATGCCATCCGTTCCGCGCAGGCGGCGTTCCCCGGAAGACGTCCTGGCCGCGGCCCCGGTCGCCGGTCCCAAAAAGGTCCTCCTGGCAGCCCCGCGCGGCTACTGTGCCGGCGTGGACCGTGCAGTCATCGCGGTGGAAAAAGCCTTGGAACACTACGGCCCGCCGGTATATGTCCGCAAGCAGATCGTGCACAACGTCCATGTGGTCAGCTCCCTGGAGGAAAAGGGCGCCATCTTCGTCGATGAAACCGACGAGGTTCCGGAAGGCGCCCTCGTGATCTTTTCCGCGCATGGAGTCTCGCCCGCCGTCGTCCAGTCCGCCGAGGACCGCGGCCTGCGCACCATTGACGCGACCTGCCCGCTGGTCACCAAGGTGCACCGCGAAGCCGTCCGGTTCGCCAAGGATGACTTCGACATCCTGCTGATCGGCCACGACGGCCATGAGGAAGTCGAAGGCACCGCCGGCGAGGCCCCCGAACACATCCAGATCATCAACGGCCCGCACGAGGTCGACAAGGTCACGGTCCGCGACCCGGAAAAGGTCATCTGGCTCTCGCAGACCACCCTCAGCGTGGACGAGACCATGGAGACCGTGCGCCTGCTCAAGGAGCGGTTCCCCACCCTGCAGGACCCGCCCAGCGACGACATCTGCTACGCCACCACCAACCGCCAGGTGGCCATCAAGAAGATCTCGCCCCAGGCGGATCTGGTGATCGTGGTGGGCTCCGCCAACTCCTCAAACTCGGTCCGCCTCGTGGAGGTGGCGCTGGAATACGGCGCCAAGGCCTCCTACCGGGTCGACTTCGCCAACGAGGTTGATGAGACGTGGTTCGAGGGCGTCGCCACGGTGGGCGTGACGTCGGGGGCCTCTGTCCCGGAAGTCCTCGTCAAGGATGTGCTGCGGCTTCTCGCCGACTACGGCTACGGATCGGTCGAGGAAGTCGTCACGGCCGAGGAAGACCTCCTGTTCTCCCTGCCGAAGGAGCTCCGGGCCACCCTGAAGCAGGCCGGCGACGTCACCCGCGCCCTCGGCGGCCGCGGCACCCGCCCCGAACAGTCCTAGGCACCGGACACTCCTAGGCGCTGGACAGTCCTGGGTACTGGACACTCCTGGGCATTGGACAGTCCTGGGGTACTGAGACCAAGCGCAGGGCACCTAGGCCGCGGACTCTTCTGACTCGTCACGGGACTGAAGTTCCGGGGCCGCGACTGCCCGCGGTGTAACTTCGACGGCGGGAGGAGTGGCCAGTCCGGCGGCTTCCAGGGCGTTGAGTTTCCTCGCGGTCGGCAGGACGCGCGCCTCAAGGGTCCCGACCATGGAGTTGTACCGCTCAACCGAGGTCTTCAGCGAGGACCCCAGCTTGGTGACGTTCTCGCCGAGCGTGCCCATCCGGTCGTAGAGCTGCCGGGCGAGCTCGAAGAGTTCCCGGGCGCTGTCCGTCAACACGTCCTGCCGCCACGTGAACGCCACCGACTTCAGCACCGCCAGCAGGGTCCCGGGGGAGGCCAGGACCACGTTCTTGGCCAGTGCGTAGTCCAGCAGGGCCGGGTCGGCCGTGAGGGCGGCGGCCAGGATTGATTCCGCCGGCAGGAAGCAGACCACCAGCTCCGGAGAGTTGCCTGGGATGTCCCAGTACTTCTTGCTGCCCAGCGCGTCCACATGGGCCTTCAGGGCCTTGGCATGGGCGGCGAGGTGCGCCTGCTGGCTGCCGGGCAGCTGCGAGGACTGCTGGCCCGCCTGGGCGGCGCCGAGGTCCTGGGCGGCAAGATACGACGCCAGCGGGACCTTTGCGTCGACCACAAGCTGCTTGTCGCCGGGCAGCTGCACCACGAGGTCGGGCCGGAGGCTGCCGTCCGTGCCGGAGCTGTGGGCCTGCCCGCTGTGGAGCTGTTCGTGGAAGTCCACGTGCCGCAGCATGCCTGCCGCCTCGACCACCCGGCGCAGCTGGACCTCGCCCCACTGGCCGCGGGCGCTGTTGGAGCGCAGGGCGGACTCCAGCGCATGCGTGGACCGCAGCAGCTGCTCATCGGACAGGCGGGCCTCCTGCAGCTGCTGGGCCAGCTGGCCGTACTGCTCCAGCCGGTCGCGTTCGAGCAGGGATACCTGCTGCTGCACGGCAGTGAGCTTTTCTGCCACCGGCGCCAGCGCACGGAGCACACTGCCGTCGTGGTTCCGGGACTCGCCGAGTTCCCGGTTCTGGGCCGCGAGCAGGCGCCTCTCGGCGTCGGCGGCGGCGAACTGGGCGCTGACCTCGGACAGCCGGGCTGACACGCCGTCGAAGTCCTGTTCCACGGCCAGATAGCGCCGGCGCAGCAGGACATAGACGACGGCGGCGCCGGTGACGGCGCCCGTGAGCAGCATGAGCAGGGCGAGAATCAGAGAAAAAGCTTCCATGTCTTCACTGTGACATGCCCCTGTGACAGTTTTGGCTTCGACGCCCGGAACACCCTGGAACACCCTGGAACACTCCGGGATGTACCCGCCGCACCACCCGACAACGCCCCGGGAACACCCCACACCGCCCCGCGCCCGCGCCGGCACCCTGCCGCGCCACAGGCGCAGCCGCAGGCCGCAGCAACGGCCGGCGGCTGGTGCGGGTAGAATATATGCTCGTGGCTCTTACTATTGGCATCGTCGGACTGCCCAACGTCGGCAAATCAACCCTTTTCAACGCACTGACCCGCAACCAGGTCCTCGCGGCGAACTATCCGTTCGCCACGATCGAGCCCAACATCGGCGTCGTGAACCTGCCGGATGCCCGGCTTGAAAAGCTGGCCGGCATCTTCGGCTCCGCGCGCCTGCTGCCCGCCGCCGTGTCCTTCGTGGATATCGCCGGCATCGTCAAGGGCGCCTCCGAGGGCGAGGGCCTCGGCAACCAGTTCCTCGCCAACATCCGTGAGGCCGAGGCCATCGCGCAGGTTGTCCGCGTGTTCGATGACCCGGACGTCATCCACGTCGACGGCAAGGTCGATCCCAGCTCCGACATGGAGACGATCAACACCGAGCTGATCCTGGCCGATCTGCAGACCATCGAAAAGGCCATCCCGCGGATCGAAAAAGAAGTCAAGATCAAGAAGCGGGAGGCCGCCGAACTGGCGGCCATCCTGGCGGCGCAGGCAGTGCTGGAACGCGGCGACACCATCTTCTCGTCCATCAAGAGCGACAAGCTGGAGATGGAGCACCTCAAGGAACTCGGCCTGCTCACGGCCAAACCCTTCATCTATGTCTTCAACTCCGACGAGGGAATCCTCGGCAGCCCGGAGAAGCAGGCCGAACTGCGGGCCCTCGTGGCCCCCGCCGACGCCATCTTCCTGGACGCCAAGCTCGAGTCCGACCTGGTGGAGCTCGACGAGGCAGAAGCCCGCGAGATGCTGGAAATGAACGGCCAGGATGAATCCGGGCTCGACCAGCTCGCCCGGGTTGGCTTCCACACCCTCGGACTGCAGACCTACCTGACGGCCGGCCCCAAGGAAACCCGCGCGTGGACCATCCGCCAGGGCGACACCGCCCCGCAGGCGGCCGGCGTGATCCACTCCGATTTCCAGCGCGGCTTCATCAAGGCCGAGGTCGTCTCCTTCGATGACCTGATCGAGGCCGGTTCCATGGCCGAGGCGAAGGCCCGCGGCAAGGTCCGGATCGAAGGCAAGGAATACATCATGGCCGACGGCGACGTCGTGGAATTTAGATTTAATGTGTAGATTCTTCGCCTGAATCAGTAGAAATGCCGCCCTCCGTGAAACGTACGAGGGCGGCATTTCTTGTAACAGAATTGATAGTCGTAGCGTCGAGGACCTTCGGACGGAGTCCGGGTGCATAGGAAATTTCGGGGTTTTTCCCCGGATACCCAATGACCTGCGACTCCAACGCGAGGCGATGCGGGTCTTTCCCTTACCAGCGCTCACGAGTCATTTCACAGCTAACCCCTTGATGCCGACCGGGGAGGGGGCCATCCCGGTCGTTTCCTTATGGCCCGATTCCGTCGGAGGCAGATCCGGTACGCTCCGTGGACCTGCAGTCCACTCCCGGTCCAGTATTCCGAAGACGAACTCGCTTCCCCACGTACCTTTGAAAAGGACGTTTTCGTGGAAGTGGGCTTCCCTCCGCATTCCCACCCTCTCAAGAAGCCGGGCCGCAGAATCGTTGAGCGCGTCGGTGACAGCTAGTATGCGGTGGAGATGCAACTGCTCGAAGGCGTAGCCGAGGAGCCCCAGAACCGCCTCACGGCCATACCCGTGCCCCTGGTGCTCGGGCGCTAGCGTAAATCCCAATTCCGCCTCGCTCTTTTCAGTGTCGTTCACCTTTAATGCAACATCGCCGATGAGAATGCCGTCGGCACGTCTTTCGAGGGCGAACTGGTACCACTCTCCCGGTATGCCGGGCTGGATGTTTTGCATCGAGTTGATGAGGGTGCGACCTTGTTCAAGGGTGTAATTGCTCCAGCTTTGGTACCGCTCGACCTGGGGCTGGGCGCGATAGGCGGCAAAGGCTTCTGCATCTGCCGGATGGAATGGGCGGGCATGAAGGCGCGGTGTTTCGAAATGGGCGACAGCGGGTCCTGTTTCGGGGCCGTTGAAAGTCGGCATTTAGTTTCTTCTCCTCGTAGGAACTTTGGATTTGTTTCGGGAGTGCTGCGGCCCGTTCGCACGGTGGTGAGGCTTGCTGCGCCGGGTTCACCGGAAGCGTGCCGGGTCGCCGTCCGTGGCGGAGAATCGCGGCGATGACTCCAATCAACAGGCTCTGCCTTCACTATTGGCCGGGGACCTTGCACAGTGAGAAACTGCAATCTAGACGGCTCATTCGGACAGACGCCAACTTACCTCGTCTGCCTCCAAGCGCTGGCGTGCGGTGTTCAGTCCCGCTCCCACTGGTACGTGACCGGTAGCGGCTGCCAGCCCGAAGACCGGCATATCGCTATACACGCTTTCCCTGCCACCGGGCATCGTCTCGTAGGTTTCGTGCCATACGCCGATGTCGCCAGTACCGGCGGATTCGCGCATGAATCGGCGCCAGGGCTCAAGGTGCGGCGCCGACCGGTCGGCCGCGAACCGCTGCAGATGCTCCGGGCTCCTCCAGTAGCTGACCATGATGGTCGTCCGCCCGAACCATTGCTGGTAGCCCAACAATCCAGCCTCCGGCGTCTTGGCCAGGTGGGCAAGCATCCTGGGCATGGCCGCCCCCACCCTTGCCACTTTCCCGAATTTCCACCACCGGTTGGCGCGCATCCCAATCAGGAAGATTGTCACCGGGCCGCCTCCGGGATCGGCAGTGAAACGTCCTGCGTGCACTTGCTCCGACATGGGCTTCTCCTATTCATAACGCTGTTACAGAACAGTGTTATGCCATACTTGTCCTATGGCAAGACCCATAGTCCACGATGAGACCCTGCGTCGCAGGCTGCTCGACACCGCAGCCTCCCTCATCGCCCGCGACGGCGCCGCCTCCTTATCGCTGCGCAGTATTGCCGCTACCGCTGGGACGTCGACGACGGCGGTGTATTCGCTCTTCGGGGGCAAGGCGGAGCTGTTGACTGCCGTGCTCGACGATGGCTTCGCTTCCTTTGCTGCCTCCCAACAAGAGGTCGCCGCTGCCGGCCTCGAAGCATTGGGCCGGGCTTACCGAACTTGGGCACTGGAGCATCCGATCCTCTACGGCCTGATGTTCGGCGGCTCACTGGCCGGCCAGGTGCCGTGTCGGCCGACGCCGGGTGCCACTGAGCCGTCGATCGCGCCGCTGTTCGCCGCGGTTGCCGCAGCGCTGCCCGGAGCAGCGGATGACGAGATCGCCTCGATGGTCGCCGTCGTGTGGGGCCAAGTCCACGGGCTGGTGTCACTGGAGCTGGCCGGTGCACCGGCTGCTGGCTGGATCTGGGATGTGGCCTATGATGCCGCTATCAGCCAGATTGGCCGCTCGCTGCGACGCTAGGGAACATTAGTCCTCAAGCAGCCGGCGGACCATGGGGTCGCAGTAGCCGTCGAAATCCGGATCTCGTGATGGTCGACCAGTATGTTCGTCAGCGTACCCCCTGTTCTACAACGGGTTGTTTGGCCGACGGCGACGTGGTTGAGTTCCGCTTTAACGTCTGAGTCAGCTCCGGTACCTCCCGGGAATCCTCGGCCGAAGTGTTGGGGAACTTAACGTTCTTCCGAGACGGTGATTGTTCCCGAGGCGGTGGCGGCTCGGAGTGCGCTAGCCTGAACGGCGTGGACCGCATAGACATGGATGACGCTGCAACGCTCGTGACCCTGCTGCATGATGGGAGGCGCTCCTCGTCGCTCCGTGCGCTGCTGCCGGGGTGGGACATGCTGCAGGCCGACGTCCCTTCCCGGGAACGGGTAGAGACGGCAATAGCGGTCCTGGTCGGTTCCAGCCTTGCTGAGGTCGACTCATCCTGGGGGATGCGGCTCACGGAGCAGGGCGTGCAGCTCAGGCGGTCCGTGAAAGGTGCTCGGGGGATGCGGGAGATCCCGGGGGCAATCAGCGATCTGCTGGTAGGACGCCAGTTGAGCCGTGCAACGCTGAGTCTTCCTCACGAGGTCTTTGATGCGGCGCGCGAGTACTATCTGGACGCGGCCCAACGCAGGGCTGAGCGCCGATCGCGACATCGCTGGTGGTGGCCCGACCCATCCAGGCCCCGTCCAAGGAAGCCGCCATCCTCGACCTCCTGAGAAGCACGAACGGCCAACCCGTGACGTTGTTCGACTGCCGAACGTAGTGGAGTTCCGCTTCAACGTCTGGTTTCTGATCTCCCTGAGGCCAAAAGCGATAGCCGCTAAGAACACGTGTTCTTGGCGGCTATCGCTTTTGCGAGCGGGTAAGGGCTTCACGGACAGTTGGCTATGTGGCGGACTCAAGCCAGGAGCTTACGGCGTCCCGTGCGGCGGCGGGCTGCTCATGGAACAGGAAGTGGCCGGCACCCTCGACGACGGTGAACCGGGCCGTGGGCAGCGCTTCTGCCATTTCTTCCGCAGCGTTCAGAGGGATGAGGCGGTCCTGGGCTCCGTGGATGATCGCTGTCGGGCAGGCGATGGACGGCAGAATCGAGCGAAGATCGGCGCGCTGCACGACTGCCTGCTGCTGTCGGAGAAAGGCTTCTGCACCGACTGGGCTGGTCATGGAGCGCCAAGTGGCTAGGAGTGCATCGTCGGATTCGTTGTCTGCCGCGACGACGCCAGGGAAGGCGGCGTCGACAAGAGCGTCGAAATGCCCGCCTTCAACGAGCGCGGACTGGCGCGCCCGCGCTTGGAGATGCTCCGCGGAGTCGGCTCGGGCGGACGTGCTTACGAGTGCGAGAGCGGTGACGCGATCGGGCGCCTGGCGGATGACTTCGAGGGCGACGTACCCTCCCATGCTTGTTCCGAGAACAGCAATGTCGCCGACGTTCTCGCGGAGGATCCGTTCGGCCATGGCCGCAATGGTGTCGTCGTGCCGGGTGTCGGCCAAAGTGACTTGCCCGCGCGTCCAGACGGTGTCGATCACCGGGGCGTAAGCGAGCGGAGAGCAGAGCAGAGGCGGTATCAGGACAATATTCACGTTCTCAGTCTTGCTGCACCTGCCGACAATAAACTATCGACGCAGGCGTTCTGGCTCACGGTAATCATTTCGACCACCAGAACAGACCAACCGCGTTGATCCAACACACGAAACCGAATCTGTTATCAACGGGCGATGCTTACGGGCTTTACGGCCACGTTGTTAGGATCGGGCCGACCCTACTGACCATGAGCGTTTACCCGAGAGCGAGGATCCGTGAAAGCCGACCATTATGACAGTTTTGCCGAGAGCTACTCGGCGGAAAACGAGTCCAGCCTCCTCAACGCCTACTACGAGCGGCCGGCGATGATTGGCCTCGCCGGCGACGTCGACGGCCACCGGGTCCTGGATGCAGGGTGCGGCTCCGGGCCCCTGTCCGCGGCACTGAGCGCGAAGGGCGCGATCATGACCGGATTCGATTCCAGTCCTGCGATGCTCGAACTGGCAAGACAGCGACTTGGCGGAACCGCGGATCTATACTTGGCCGACCTCAGCAAGCCGCTGCCTTTCGCGGATGGCTCCTTCGACGACGTTGTCTCGTCTTTGGTTCTGCACTACCTGGAGGACTGGTCAGCGCCGCTTGGCGAACTGCGGCGCGTGCTGAAGCCGGGCGGTCGCCTGATCCTGTCGGTCAACCACCCCACCGTCAGCGTGATCACCCAACCAGCCGAGGACTACTTCGCCATCCGGCAGTACTCGGAGGATTACGAGTTCGATGGCGAGCCTGCGGTTCTGACCTTCTGGCACCGACCACTTCACGCGATGATCAACGCCTTCACATCGGCGGGATACCGCGTCGCCACCGTGAGCGAACCAGGGCCATCTCCAAACACACCGCACGAACTCCTTCCGCCGCGCATCCTCACCGGCGAGAAGACAGCGTTCCTGTCCTTCATCTTCTTCGTCCTCGAAGCCGGCTGATGGCAGCTGAGGAACGTGAGGACACGAGCCGCCGCCGTCCCAGTTCACGCCAACGACCTGTCGCGATGGTCAGCCGTGATGAGACGGAGGCTCTCCGCCGCCGCTCAGCGCGGTAATTCTGCCAAGTAATTAAGGATTAACTGGAGGGGCCCCGATTCTCGGATTGGGGCTTTTTCTGTGTGCGGCGCTTTTATCCTTTTGTTACGCCGCCGTCAACGTTTTGTGGGAAAGCTGTCCCTGTGGAACCTGCCCAATGTTGCAGCTCCATAACGAACTTTACGGTGAGTCAACTTTGGTGGCTCCGGACGGTCTTTGGGGTTACGCTTCATGCCATGTGAGACGGGCCACACTGCCGCTGGGGGAGTGTGGACGTCTGTCTGGCGCCTTCGGCGCCGGTCTCACCCACACCACAGAAACAAGGAGGCGGAATGCGCTTGGGTCGTATTTCCAAAGCAGTGGGCGTGGCGGCAGCAGCTGCCATCGCCCTCAGCGCCTGCGCGGGCAACAGCGGCGGGACAACCCCGACCACTGCGGCGGCAGCAAGCAAGCAAGGCGGATCGGCAACTGTAGTAGAGGTCAACGCATTTAATACGTTCAACCCGAACACGGCCGATGGAAACACTGACATCAACTCAAAGGTCAGCTACGCCACGCACTCGGGCTTCTTCTACATCGATAACAAGCTCAATGTTGTCCGCAATGAGAAGTTCGGCAAGATGGAAAAGGTCTCTGACGATCCGCTGACGGTGAAGTACACCATCAACGACGGCGTGAAGTGGTCCGACGGCACTCCTGTTACCGCAGCCGACCTTGTGCTGCAGTGGGCCGCCTTCTCCGGTTACTACAACGACGCCGACGCGGAAGGTAAGACCGGAACGTCCTACTTCTCCTACGCCGGTGACCCCACCGGTATCGCCCTCACCGACTTCCCGGAACTCGGTGACGACGGCCGCAGCATGACGCTGAAGTACTCCAAGCCCTTCGCGGACTGGGAAATCGCCATCGGCGGCCCCGGCGTCGACATCCCCGCCCACGTCCTGGCCAAGAAGGCAGGCCTGGCGGACACCAAGGCGTTCATTGACCTGCTGAAGGGCATGCCCCGCGGCGATTCCAAGGCCCCCAAGCCGGCGAACGCCCAGCTCAAGGCTATGGCGGACCTGTGGAACACCGGCTTTGACACCAAGACCCTGCCGGCCGATCCGAGCCTTTACCTCTCCAACGGTCCGTTCATCGTCAAGAGCGTCAACCAGGACCAGTCCCTGACCATGGTCAAGAACAAGGACTACAAGTGGGGACCGGAAGCCAATCTGGACGAAATCACCGTCCGCTACATCGGTGAGGCACCCGCCCAGGTCCAGGCTCTCAAGAACGGCGAGGCCGACATCATCGCCCCGCAGGCATCCGCGGACACCGTGGAGCAGCTCAAGGCACTCGAAAGCCAGGGCGTGACGGTCGACGTCGGCAACCAGCTCGCGTACGACCACATCGACCTGAACTACTCGGGCCCGTTTGCCGACAAGAACGTCCGCGAGGCGTTCATGAAGGCCGTCCCGCGTACGGACATCGTCGACAAGATCGTCAAGAAGCTGGACCCGAAGGCTGCACCGCTTGACTCCCAGCTGTTCGTTCCGGACCAGGCCCCGTACGCCGACTCGGCCAAGAACAATGGTTCCTCCGCCTACCAGGGTGTGGACATCGAGGGTGCCAAGAAGCTCCTCAACGGCGCCACCCCCGAAGTTCGCATCATGTACAACAAGGACAACCCCAACCGTGTTGACGCTTTCTCCCTGATCAGCGAGTCCGCCACCAAGGCCGGCTTCAAGATCGTCGACGGCGGCCTCGGCAAGTCTGACTGGGGCAAGGCCCTCGGTGACGGCAGCTACGATGCCACCATCTTTGGCTGGAGCAACTCGGGTGTCGGCGTGTCCGGCGTTCCGCAGATCTTCAAGTCCGGCAACGACTCCAACTTCAACCAGTTCAGCGACCCCGCAGCCGACAAGCTGATGGACGAACTGATTGTCACCACCGACAAGAGCAAGCAGGACGGCCTCGTTGCGCAGATCGACAAGATGATCTGGGATTCGGCCTACGGCCTGCCGCTGTTCCAGTCGGTTGGCGTGGACGCGTACAGCGACCGCATCACCGGTGTGAAGTACATGCCGAACCAGACCGGCGTTTGGTGGAACTTCTGGGAATGGGCGCAGAAGTAGCCCGCGACCCCAAGTAACACTGCTGGAAAGGCGTCGGGACCACAGCTTCTTCGGTCCCGGCGCCTTTCTGGCGACATCCCTGACGATGCCGTGGTCCCGCCGCCACATCGGCGGGAACCGGCCAAACTCCGCGACCGGTCCGGGCAATCCCTGGGCCTGAATTCCGAGGTTCTATTCCAATGGTGACCTACATCTTCCGGCGGCTCGTGACTGCCGCCCTCATCCTTCTCGGTGCGTCTTACCTCGTATATCTCCTGACAGCGGCGTCCGGCGATCCCCTCGAGGAATTCCGCGCCAACCCCACGCCCCAGAAGCAGCAGCTCATGGACGCGAGGACCGAGCTCTTGCAGCTGGACACCCCGGCCCCGCTGCGGTACTTCAAATGGTTCGGCGGCGCTGTCCAGTGCCTCGTTCCGTTCGCCAACTCCTGTGACCTCGGGAAAAACATCGCCGGTCAGCCCATCACCGAGGCCCTCGGCTTCGCGCTCGTCCAGACCCTGACCCTCGTCACCGCGGCAACGGTGCTCGCCATCCTGATCGGCATCACCCTGGGCATCGTCACCGCCCTGCGGCAGTACAGCACCCTGGATTACGGCGTGACGTTCATGGCCTTCCTGTTCTTCTCACTGCCGATCTTCTGGGTCGCCGTCCTGCTCAAGGAATTCGGCGCCATCGGCTTCAACGACTTCCTGCGGAACCCCGACGTGCCGCTGCCCGCGGCCCTCGGGATCGGCGTCGTCGTCGGCGCAGTGACAGCCGTCGCGGCGGGCGGGACCATGCGGCGCCGGCTGCTGGCCGGCGCCGTCGCCTTCGCCTTCGTCACCGCGGTGCTCATTTACTTCTCCGCCACCGAATGGTTCAAGACCCCGGGCATGGGCCCCGTGGTCATCGCCATCGCCGGTGTCGGCATCGCGTTCGCCGTGACCCTGCTCTCCGCCGGGCTGAAAAACCGCAAGGCCCTGCAGTCGGCCCTCATCGCCGTCGGCGTCGGAGTCGTGCTCTACTTCCTCCTTCAGCCGCTGCTCAACGAGGCTACGTTCCTGATGATCGTGCTCCTGGCGGTCGCCTTCGTCCTGATCGGCATGGGCATCGGCTACCTGGTGGGCGGCTACGACCGCGGGCAGTCCATGCGGGCGGCAGCCATCACCTCGTTCCTGGTCGGCTTCCTGATCCTGCTGGACCGGTACATGCAGGCGTGGCCCAGCTACTTCAACAACAGCCGTGTGCGCGGCCGGCCGATCGCCACCATCGGTGCCAGCACGCCGAACATCCAGGGCGACTTCTGGGTCCTGAGCCTTGACTCCTTCACCCACCTGATCCTGCCCACCCTGGCCCTGATCCTCATTTCACTGGCCAGCTACACCCGCTTCACCCGGGCCTCGATGCTCGAAATCATGAACATGGACTACATCCGCACGGCCCGGGCCAAAGGCCTGAGCGAGCGGACCGTCATCATGCGCCACGCCTTCCGCAACGCCCTGATCCCGATCGCCACGATCGTGGCCTTCGACATTGGGGCCCTGATCGGCGGTGCCGTCATCACCGAAACCGTCTTCTCGGTCCGCGGCATGGGCTTCCTGTTCCTGGACGGGATCGCGCACACCGATCCCAACCCGGTCATGGGCGTCTTCATCTGCGTGGCCATCACGGCCATGGTCTTCAACCTCATCGCGGACCTCGCCTACTCCGCACTGGATCCGCGCGTAAGGGTAAAAGCATGAGCCAGCCAAGTCAGCAGGAAGTAATCATGGCCGAAGACGAAGCCTCGCGGATATCAGCCGCGGCCGGCGTTGAGCCGGTCCTTGAGGCCAAGGGCCTCAGCCAGGGCCAGATCGTCCGGAAACGTTTCCTCGGACACTCCGGCGCCATTATCGGCCTCGTGGTGTTCGCCTTCATTTTCATCCTGGCCTTCACCTCGGTGGGTTACCTGGGAATCCCCGGCTGGTGGAAGTACTCCCACACGCAAGTCTCGCCACTGGTCAACGGCGGCGCACCGACCTCCTCGCTGTGGCCGCTGGCCTGGGGCGAACATCCGTTCGGCCAGGACCGGATCGGCCGCGACCTCTTCGCCATGACCATGCGCGGCGCGCAGCAGTCCATCACCATCATGATCGTGATCGGCCTCATCGCCGGCCTGATCGGCGTCGTGGTCGGTGCCATCTCCGGGTACTTCCGCGGCTGGTCCGAGGCCATCCTGATGCGCCTGACCGACGTCATCATCATCATTCCGGCCCTGTTGCTGGCCGCCGTCATGGCCGCCCTCGCCGGCCGCCGGGACCAGGGGAGCTGGTTCGCCTCCTTCGCCAGCACCAACGGCGTCCTGGCCCTCGGAATCTTCCTGGGCCTGATCAGCTGGGTCGCCCTGGCCCGACTGATGCGCGGCGAATTCCTGTCCCTGCGCGAACGTGAGTTCGTGGATGCGGCCCGGATTTCCGGCGCCAGCAACGCCAGGATCATCTTCAAGCACATCCTGCCCAACGCCGTCGGCGTGCTGATCGTGAACGTGACCCTGACCATGTCCGCCGCGATCCTCACCGAAACGGCGCTGAGCTACCTCGGCGTCGGCGTCAAGGCCCCGGACACGTCACTGGGCCTGCTCATCTCCCAGAACCAGCAGGCCTTCGCCACACGGCCCTGGCTCTTCTGGTTCCCGGGCATGTTCATCGTGCTCATTTGCCTCAGCATCAACTTCATCGGCGACGGCCTGAGGGACGCCTTTGACCCACGGCAGAAGAAGTTCAATGCCAAGAAGGCGGCCGATCATGGGGGTGCCGCGGTGCAGGCAGGTACCGTCACCGGACTTGGCGCCTCGGCGCCTGAGGATCCCCGCAACGACGGGCCGGCTGACGGAACACGGGGCCAGTAGATGCCGGCCCCGTGCAGGACCGCTCTAACCGGCGGTAATCGCCAGGTAGCTTGCCGCCAGGAGCAGTACGACGGCGCCAATCGCCACCCAGCGGACGGTCACCGTTGCCGCGGTGCTGGCAGCGTCGCCGGCGGCGAGCTGTCCGCCTTCCACAAGGTCATGCCACCGGGCCCGCACCAGCATGGCAGCCTGGCCGGAGTCCGTGGTCTTCAGATCTCCCGGACGGACCGACTTGCCGGGACCGTAGGTGGTTGCCGGCAGGCCGTGGAGGTCCTCCGGGCGGGCATGGCGGCCGCCCCAGATACCGGGGGCCGGCGCGGCCCAGGAGGTGTAGCTCTTCCGGGCGGTGACCAGCGTCAGCGCAAAACGGGTATCGACGTGCACCAGCGCTGCCCACGGCACCTCAATCGAGCGGAACGGATTCTCCAGGGTGACGCCGGCATCGTGGACTACAACGGACGGCATCCAGAACAGTTGCCAGCCCATGAAGGCAATGAAGGCCAGCGGGGCGATGCCGCCCAGCGCCCCCGGACCGGCCATGACGACCGTGACCACGACACCGAACGCGGCCACCGCCCAGGACAGCAACGCGAACCACTTGTTGGTTCGTGCTTTGAAGACTTCAACATTTCCGGCGTGCGGCGTAGAGCTCATGCCCCCAATAATTCAGTATTCCGAGCCGCAGCACTAATCCCCGGTGCACCGGCGGCCCGGGCGGAAGGATAGCCCATCATGACTGACTTCATCACCCTCGATCCGCCGGCGTCACCTGTGCCTGGCAAAGGCGAACCTGTCCTGGAGGTCCGGGATCTCAGCGTGGATTTCGGCGTGGACAAGAAATGGGTCCCGGCAGCGATCGGCCTGAACTACGAGGTCCGGGCCGGCGAAGTGCTCGCCATCGTGGGGGAGTCCGGCTCCGGAAAGAGTGCCAGTTCGATGGCGCTGCTGGGCCTGCTGCCGAGTAACAGCCGTGTGACAGGAAGTGTCAAGCTTGCCGGCCGTGAGCTGCTGGGGAGCAATGAGGCCAATATCCGCGCGGTGCGCGGCAAGGACGTCGCGGTGATCTTCCAGGAGCCGATGACGGCCCTGAACCCGGTGTACACCGTGGGGTCGCAGATCGTCGAAACTGTGCGTCTGCACAATGAAGTTTCCCCGGAAGAAGCCCGGCTCCGGGCCCTGCGCATGCTGGAACTTGTCGAACTGCCCGATCCGGAGAAGGCCTTCCGGTCTTACCCGCACCAGCTTTCCGGCGGCCAGCGCCAGCGCGCCATGATCGCGCAGTCGCTCTCCTGCGACCCGAAGCTGCTCATTGCCGATGAGCCGACCACGGCCCTCGACGTGACCGTCCAGGCCGAAATCCTTGACCTCATGCGCAACCTGCGGAACAAACTGGACAGCGCCATTGTGCTCATCACCCACGACATGGGAGTGGTGGCCGACCTCGCCGACCGGATCGCCGTCATGCGCAAGGGCCTGATCGTGGAGACGGGCACGGCAGCGCAGATCTTCCACAACCCGCAGCACGAGTACACCAAGGCGCTGCTGGCTGCGGTCCCACACCTGGGCCAGGGCGGCGCGGATTCCACGGCGGACGTGGACGTCACCGCTGCCCTCGCCGCCGCGACCCACGTCGAGATCCTCTCCATTCCTGAAGACGAGCTGATCCGGCGCGAGCGCGAAAACGCCGCCGCCCTGGCCGCGGCCGAAGCGGCCAAGCCGAAGGGCGAGCCGGTCCTGGAGCTCACCGATGTCGCCATCGAGTACCCGAAGCAGGGCCGGGTGCCGGCCTTCCGTGCCGTGGAAGGGGCCAACCTGGTCATCTATCCCGGACAGGTGGTCGGTCTCGTCGGCGAGTCCGGCTCCGGAAAGACCACCATCGGCCGGGCCGCCGTCGGCCTGCTGCCGGTGGCGGCAGGCACCATGCGGGTAGTCGGGCAGGACATTTCCGCCGCCAAGAGGAACGGCCGGCAGCTCCACGAGATGCGCCGGCATGTCGGCATGGTGTTCCAGGATCCGTCGTCGTCCCTGAACCCCCGGCTGCCCATCGGGGAAAGCATCGGGGAGCCGATGTTCCTGGCACGGGCCGCGAAGGGCGCCGACCTGCAGCGGCGGATTGAGGCGCTGCTGGACCAGGTCGAGCTGCCGCGCGACTACCGCAACCGCTACCCGCACGAGCTCTCCGGCGGGCAGAAGCAGCGCGTGGGGATCGCGCGGGCCCTCTCGCTCAAGCCCAAGCTGATGGTCGCCGACGAGCCCACCTCCGCCCTCGACGTCTCAGTCCAGGCCAAGGTGCTCGATCTGTTCCAGAACCTGCAGAAGGAACTGGGGTTCGCCTGCCTCTTCGTCACCCATGACCTCGCGGTGGTGGACGTGCTCGCGGACCGGATCTGTGTCATGCAGCGCGGCAGGATCGTGGAGCAGGGGACCCGCGACCAGATCCTCCGCAATCCCCAGGAGCCCTACACCCAGCGGCTTTTGGCGGCGGTTCCGCTGCCGGATCCGGACAAGCAGCGCGAGCGCCGCGAACTGCGCGCGCAGCTGCTGTCAGGGGCCAGCTGAGGCTTCCTGGAGGGGGTTGGAACAGGGGCTAACACCGGCAGATTCCAGTTAAGGGCGAGTAACCCAGGTCACACCGCGGGCGAATACTACCAGCCGGTAGCGTGTGACTTGAAATACACTCCGCTTGACGTTACTCGTCATGAGATTGTCGGATCACGGTTTGGCAACAGAGTTCCAACATTTGGACGGTTTAGGGCTAGGCTACTTCCATATGTAGGCCACGTCACAGGGGATACCCCTGTGCCTGCTTACGGGGAAGCATAAGTTTTTCCCTCACGAACTCCCACAACTCATAGGAGGCGGAATGCGTTTTTCGCGCACTTCCAAAGCACTGGGCATGGTGGCTATCGCCGCCCTCGCCCTGACCGGATGCGGTGCCAGCGGCTCCGCAACCGGTAGCGGCAGTACCGGCGGCGACACCAGCAAAGTGATCCTCGCCGACGGCTCCGAACCCCAGCGTCCCCTCATGCCCGCCGACACCAACGAAGTCGGCGGTGGCAAGGTCATCGACATGATCTTCGCGGGTCTGGTCAGCTACGACCCCAGCGGCAAGCCGGTCAACGAACTCGCCGAGTCCATCGAGGGCAAGGACGGCCAGCACTTCACCATCAAGGTCAAGAAGGACCAGAAGTTCACGAACGGCGAGGCCATCACGGCCAAGTCCTTCGTCGATTCCTGGAACTTCGGCGCCGCAGCCAAGAACGCCCAGCTCAGCGGTGGCTTCTTCGAAAGCATCAAGGGCTACGACGAAGCCAGCGCAGAGGGCTCCACGGTTGAGACCATGTCCGGCCTGAAGGTCGTTGACGACCAGACGTTCACCGTCGAACTGAAGCAGCCGGAATCTGACTGGCCGCTTCGCCTTGGCTACACCGCGTTTGTTCCGGTTCCCTCCGGTGCCCTGAAGGACCCGAAGGGCTTCGGCGAGAAGCCGGTCGGCAACGGCCCGTACAAGCTCGCGGACGGCGGCTGGCAGCACAACGTGCAGATCCAGCTCGTTCCGAACCCGGACTACAACGGCCCGCGCAAGGCCAAGAACGCCGGCGTGACGTTCAAGATCTACCAGAACGACGACTCGGCGTACCAGGACCTGATGTCCAACAACCTGGACATCCTGCAGACCATCCCGACCAGCGCGCTGAAGAACTTCAAGTCTGACCTCGGCGACCGCACCATCAACAAGCCGTACGCCGGCAACCAGACCATCGCCATCCCGGAATACCTGCCGGAATGGAGCGGCGACGCCGGCAAGCTCCGCCGCCAGGCGATCTCCATGGCGATCAACCGCGAAGAGATCACCAAGGTGATCTTCAACGGTGCACGCCAGCCCGCCAAGGACTTCACGGCACCCGTGCTTGACGGCTACAGCGACTCGATCGCCGGAGCCGAGAACCTGACTTTCAACGCCGACAAGGCCAAGGAAGCCTGGGCCAAGGCTGACGCCATCCAGAAGTGGGACGCGAACAAGACGTTCACCATTGCCTACAACGCCGACAAGGGCGGACACAAGGCCTGGGTTGAGGCAGTAGTCAACCAGCTCAAGAACACGCTCGGCATCAAGGTTGAAGGCAAGCCGTACGCCACCTTCAAGGAAGCCCGCAACGACGCCACCGCCAAGACCCTCACCGGCTCCATCCGTGCCGGCTGGCAGGCAGACTACCCGTCGCTGTACAACTTCCTCGGCCCGATCTACAAGACCGGTGCCGGCTCCAACGACGCCAGCTACGCCAACCCGACGTTCGACAAGGCCATCTCCGACGGCCTGAACGCCGCGTCGGTCAGCGACGGCAACAAGGCCATGAACAAGGCCCAGGAGATCCTCCTGACGGACCTGCCGGCCATCCCCCTGTGGTACCAGGTTGCCCAGGGCGGCTGGAGCGACAAGGTCACCAACGTCGACTACGGCTGGGACGGCGTCCCGCTGTACTACAACGTAACCGGTAAGTAACAACAAAACGACGGCGGGGGCCGCCCATACTGGGGCCTCCGCCGTCGTCGTGTTTCCCCTCCATTTATTTTCTTGATGCCCGGCTCTTTCGGGCGAACTTTTCGCAGCCCTGCCGCCGTGAGCAAACCGGCGCCGGCCTGCATCCATAGTGAAAAGGTTCTTTGATGAACAACTCCGCCGCATCCCTGGACAGGATGCCTGCCAACGAGGGTGTGACTCGCTGATGTCGACATACATCCTCAAGCGTTTCCTGCAACTGATTCCCGTCTTCCTGGGCGCAACACTGCTGGTCTATTTCCTGGTCTTCAGCCTGCCCGGTGACCCCATCGTGGCCCTGTTCGGCGACAAGCCGGTGAACGAGGCGGTCGCAGCCAAGCTGCGCATGCAGTACCACCTTGACCAGCCGTTCTGGATGCAATACCTGCTTTACCTCAAGAGCATCTTCACGTTCGACCTCGGCCAGGACTTCTCCGGACGCCCCATCGCCGCCGTGCTCGGCGAGGTCTTCCCCGTCACGGCGCGGCTGGCCATCATGGCGCTGATCTTCGAGGCCTTTTTCGGCATCATCTTCGGCCTCATCGCCGGCCTGCGCAAGGGCAAGCTCTTTGACGCCACGGTCCTGATCTTTTCGCTGATCGTAATCGGCATCCCGATCTTCGTCCTCGGCTTCCTGCTGCAGTTCACCATCGGAGTCCAGCTCGGCTGGGCCAAACCGACCGTCAGCTCCGCGGCGACCATCCCGGACCTCATCCTGCCGGCGATCGTGCTGGGACTGGGATCGTTCGCCTACGTCCTGCGCCTGACCCGCACGTCCGTCATCGAAAACATGAACGCCGACTATGTGCGCACCGCCACCGCCAAGGGCCTCTCCCGGTTCCAGGTGGTCCGCGTCCACATCCTGCGCAACTCCCTGATTCCCGTCATTACCTTCCTGGGCGCCGACCTCGGTGCCTTGATGGGCGGGGCAATCGTCACGGAAGGAATCTTCAACGTTCCGGGCGTAGGCAACCGGCTCTACCGGGCCGTGTTGTCCGGCGAAGGGCCCACGGTGGTCTCGATCGTCACCGTCCTGGTGCTGATCTACTGCCTCTCCAACCTGCTCGTTGACCTGCTTTACGGCTGGCTTGACCCGAGGATCCGTTATGACTCCTGATAACACCACCACCACCGCACGGCACGCCGATTCGCGCCGCCCGGCCCGCCGGACCGTGCACTTCGTGGCCGATGTCTCCGAGACTCCGCTCCAGGTAACGGACCGGGTCAAGGACGAAGCCGCACCGCTAAGCCTGTGGGGTGAGGCCTGGAAGAACCTGCGCAAGCAGCCGCTCTTCATCATCTCCGTGTTCCTGATCCTCGTGGTCGTGGCGGTGTCGCTCTTCCCGGGGCTCTTCTCGCCGATCGACCCGACCTCGGAGGCCTGCCAGCTGGCCAACTCCGACGCCGGCCCCGCCGCGGGCCACCCGCTGGGCTTCACCCAGTTGGGCTGCGACGTCTACGCCCGCGTTATCTTCGGTACGCGGTCCTCGGTGACCGTGGGCCTGTTGACCACCATCGGCGTGCTGCTGATCGGTGGCATCATGGGTGCCGTCGCCGGCTATTACGGCGGCTGGATCGACTCGGTCCTGGCCCGCATCAATGACATCTTCTTCGCCCTTCCCCTGATCCTGGGCGCGATCGTGCTGATGCAGCTGCCGATGTTCCGGGCTAACAAGACCGTGTGGACGCTGGTGCTCATCCTGATCATCTTCGGCTGGCCGCAGATTGCCCGCATCACCCGCGGCGCCGTCGTTGAGGTCCGGAACGCCGACTTCGTCACGGCCGCCCGCTCGCTGGGCGTCTCGAAGTTCGGCGCCCTCATGCGCCACGTCCTGCCGAACTCGCTGGCCCCGATCATCGTCGTGGCCACCATCTCCCTGGGAACGTTCATCGTGGCCGAGTCCACGCTGTCCTTCCTCGGCATCGGGCTGCCGGCCAGCGTCATGTCCTGGGGCAATGACATCGACGCGGCGAAGGCCTCCCTCCGGTCCAACCCGATGCCACTGATCTACCCGGCCATCGCGCTGTCCATCACCGTCCTGAGCTTCATCATGCTGGGCGATGCCCTGCGTGATGCCCTCGATCCCAAAGCCCGCAAGCGATGAAAGGGGACACCATGAGCGCCTCTGTTGACTTCCAGGAAGCTGAGTACGCCACTGAGCGCCCGCTGCTTGAAATCAAGGACCTGGCCATCGGGTTCACCACCAGCAACGGCGAGGTCAACGCCGTCCGCAACGCCCACCTCACCGTCATGCCGGGCGAAACCGTCGCGATTGTGGGCGAGTCGGGCTCCGGCAAGTCCACCACCGCGCTGGCTGCTATCGGCCTGCTCCCGGGCAACGGGCGGGTCGCGGCAGGCCAGATCCTGTTCGATGGCGAGGACATCTCCAACGCCAGCGAAAAGCGGATGATCGAACTGCGCGGCAACAGCATCGGCATGGTCCCGCAGGACCCGATGTCCAACCTGAACCCGGTGTGGAAGATCGGCGACCAGGTCCGCGAGACGCTGAAGGCCAACGGACTCCCGAGCGGCCCCGACGACGTCGCCAAGGTCCTTTCCCAGGCCGGGCTGCCCGACGCCGGAAGCCGCGCCAAGCAGTACCCCCACGAGTTCTCCGGCGGCATGCGCCAGCGCGCGCTGATCGCGATCGGGCTCGCCTGCCAGCCGCGCCTGCTCATCGCGGACGAGCCGACCTCGGCGCTCGACGTGACCGTGCAGCGCCAGATCCTCGATCACCTGGACAAGATGACCACGGAACTGGGCACCGCGGTGCTGCTGATCACGCACGACCTCGGCCTCGCCGCCGAGCGTGCCGATCAGGTGGTGGTCATGTACCGCGGCCAGGTTGTCGAATCCGGACCTTCGCTGGAGCTGCTGCAGAACCCGCAGCACCCGTACACCCAGCGGCTGGTCGCCTCGGCGCCGTCGCTGGCGTCCCGGCGCATCCAGGCGGCCAAGGAACTCGGCGTGGAAACCGACGACATGCTCGCCCCGAGCGAGACCGGCGTGGTTGAGCCGGCCAAGTCCGACGACGTCCTGCAGATCCAGAACCTCAGGAAGGTCTTCAAGCTGCGTTCGGGCCTGGGCAAGTCCACGGACTTCACCGCCGTCGACGACATCTCCTTCAACGTCAAGCGGGGAACCACGACGGCGATCGTGGGGGAGTCGGGTTCCGGCAAGTCCACCGTGGCGCAGATGGTCCTGAACCTCCTGACGCCGACCTCCGGCAAGATCATCTTCGACGGCGTGGACACCTCCACGCTGAAGAGCAAAGAGCTCTTCGCCTTCAGGCGCCGGGTACAGCCGATCTTCCAGGACCCGTACGGTTCCCTGGACCCGATGTACAACATCTTCCGGACCATCGAGGAACCGCTGCGGACCCACAAGATCGGGGACAAGGCCAGCCGCGAGAAGAAGGTCCGGGAATTGCTGGACCAGGTGGCGCTGCCGCAGTCCACCATGCAGCGGTACCCCAACGAGCTCTCCGGCGGCCAGCGCCAGCGGGTCGCGATCGCCCGCGCCCTGGCCCTGGACCCCGAAGTGATCATCTGCGACGAGGCCGTCTCGGCACTGGATGTGCTGGTGCAGGCGCAGGTGCTGAACCTGCTCGCCGAACTGCAGTCCAGGCTCGGCCTGACTTACCTGTTCATCACCCACGACCTCGCGGTGGTCCGGCAGATCGCCGACCGCGTGTGCGTCATGGAGAAGGGCAAGCTGGTGGAAACAGGCTCGACGGACGACGTCTTCGAGTCGCCGCAGCAGGACTACACCCGGGCGCTGCTCAACGCCATCCCCGGCGCCGGCCTCATGCTGCCGCCGGAAATGGACGTGGCCTGAGCGGCCGCTTCCTGAGGGCTTGAAGAAGTCCGCCGCCAGCAGCGCTTAGCGGCTGGCAGTACAGGAGCCGGTGTCCTCCCTTCGGGGCGGACACCGGCTCCTTTGTTGTGCTGTGGCCCGTGCGCCGGCGGTGCCTGCGCCGGTGGGACAAGCCTGCGCCGGCGGTGCCTGCGCCGGTGGGACAAGCCTGCGCCGGCGGTGCCTGCGCCGGTGGCCCGGCGCTGGCGGTGCCTGCGCCGGTGGGACAAACCTGCGTTAGTGGGATAAGCCGGCGAGCATGCCGGGGTCGGCGTAGTCAAACCCCAGGGACTGCAGCCGCTGGCCGAAAACGGCGCCCAGGGCCGCGTGGCCCTGCCGGTTCAGGTGGACCCGGTCCGCCATCGAGCCCGTCAGGTTGTACCGGGTGAGCCAATCGCCTGCGCTGACGAACGACAGCCCGTGATGGTCCGCCACCCGCCCCAAAAGCGCGTCCACCTCGCTCCGGCGTCCTCCGCCGTAGTGGGCGCCGCGCCCGAGTGTGCCGACGATGAGTATCCGGGCATCGGGGTAACGCTGCTGGATGCTGGCGATCAGCCGTTCCGCGTTGGAGACGATCTGCGCGTCGGAGGCGCCGCGTGCGGCATCGTTCCCGCCGCCTTCGATCACCACGAGGGGAGGAGCGCCGTACGGGAGTTTCCAGTCGCCGCGCTGAAGCGCGTCGATGTAGTTGCCGGTCTTGCCGTTGGACGCCACGAAACCGGTTCCGCCCCGGCCACAGAAGAAGACTTTGTACCCAGCAGCGGCCAGACCCTGCCTGGGCCAGCCGTAGGAAGGTTCCGATTGCGAGTCGCCAATCAGCACGGCGACATTGCTGGTGTCCTTGACGATGATCTCGTTGCGGCCGTTGGCAGGATTGTGGTAGGTCGAGCCGCTCGGCAGTGCGGCGGGGTCGATGGTGGACCCGATGCGCGTCTTGGCCGCGGACCCGGCCGCGACCGGGACTCCGGCGCCAACGGCCGCTCCGGCCCCGCTGCCGGTCAGTGACGTGCCCACAGCTTCCGACTCTGATGATCCAGCGTCGGAAGAGCCCACTTCGGAAGAGCCCGCGTCGGGCGCAGGTGAATAAGAGGTCTGTCCGCAGCCGCCAAGAACCACGCCGGTGGCGATCATCATTGCGACGAAGCGGGACAGGGCCGAGGCGTTTCGCATGAATGTCTCCGGGCTTGCTTGCTGCTATCAGAGCAATGATGGTGCATGGGCGCTGGAAAATCCAGTGACTTTACTCACACGTGATAGACCATTTCCGTGCGCCCGTCCTGCTCTGGCGACAGCGCGGACGCTGGTCACCGATCCGCATTTTAGGCCAATAAATGACCTAGCGTTTAGAATGGTAGTAGGTGCCCTGTGCCAAAGGGACTTATCTGTCGTGCGTTCCGGTTGGAAATGTCGCGATACCACAGCTGACTTCACCACTGAATCGAGCAATAACGCATGTCTGAAACCACCACCAACACCGCGGTAGCCACTGCATCGCGCAGTGACCTGCGCAACGTCGCGATCGTGGCCCACGTTGACCACGGCAAGACCACGCTGGTCGACGCCATGCTCAAGCAGACCAACTCCTTTGCCGAGCACAACCACCTCGAAGACCGCGTCATGGACTCCGGTGACCTGGAACGCGAAAAGGGCATCACCATCCTGGCGAAGAACACCACGGTGGCCTACAACGGACCGTCCTCCAACGGCGAAACCATCACCATCAACGTCATCGACACCCCCGGCCACGCCGACTTCGGTGGCGAGGTGGAGCGCGGCCTGTCCATGGTCGACGGCGTCGTCCTCCTCGTCGACGCCTCTGAGGGCCCGCTGCCCCAGACCCGCTTCGTGCTGCGTAAGGCCCTCGCCGCGCACCTGCCGGTGATCCTCCTGGTCAACAAGACCGACCGCCCCGACGCGCGGATCGAAGAAGTTGTCCACGAATCCATGGACCTGCTCCTGGGCCTGGCCTCCGACCTCGCCGACGAAGTTCCGGACCTCGACCTGGACAAGATCCTGAACGTGCCGGTTGTTTACGCCGCCGCCAAGGTCGGCCGCGCCTCCCTCGAGCAGCCCGCCGACGGCAGCGCCCCGGAAAACGAAGACCTCGAGCCGCTCTTCCGGGCCATCATCGAGCACATCCCGGCCCCGACCTACAACCCGAACGGTGTCCTGCAGGCACACGTCACCAACCTGGACGCCTCACCGTTCCTGGGCCGCCTGGCGCTGCTGCGCATCTACAACGGCACCCTGCGCAAGGGCCAGACCGTGGCCTGGGCACGCGCCAATGGCGAGCTCAAGAACGTCAAGATCACCGAACTTCTCGCGACCAAGGCACTGGACCGCGTCCCGGCTGAGTCCGCTGGCCCGGGCGAGATCGTCGCCGTCGCCGGCATCGAGGAGATCACCATCGGTGAGACCCTGACCGACGCCGAGAACCCGCAGCCGCTGCCGCTGATCACTGTTGACGACCCGGCCATCTCCATGACCATCGGTATCAACACTTCCCCGCTGGCCGGCAAGGTCAAGGGCGCCAAGGTCACGGCCCGCCAGGTCAAGGACCGCCTCGACAAGGAACTGATCGGTAACGTCTCCATCAAGGTTCTCCCCACCGAGCGTCCCGACGCCTGGGAAGTCCAGGGCCGTGGCGAGCTTGCACTGGCCATCCTGGTCGAGCAGATGCGCCGCGAAGGCTTTGAGCTGACCGTCGGCAAGCCGCAGGTGGTTACCAAGACCGTCGACGGCAAGGTCCACGAGCCGATGGAACACATGACCATCGACGTGCCCGAAGAGTACCTCGGCGCCGTCACCCAGCTGATGGCCGCCCGCAAGGGCCGCATGACCAACATGGCCAACCACGGCACCGGCTGGTGCCGCATGGAGTTCATCGTTCCGGCCCGCGGCCTCATCGGGTTCCGCACGAAGTTCCTCACGGACACCCGCGGCGCCGGCATCGCCGCCTCCATCTCCGAAGGCTACGAGCCGTGGGCCGGCCCCATCGAATACCGCACCAACGGTTCGATGATCGCCGACCGCGCCGGTGTTGTGACCCCGTTCGCCATGATCAACCTGCAGGAACGCGGATCCTTCTTCGTCAAGCCCACCTCCGAGGTGTACGAGGGCATGATCGTGGGCGAGAACTCCCGCGCCGACGACATGGACGTGAACATCACGAAGGAAAAGAAGCTCACCAACATGCGTGCAGCTTCCTCGGACACCTTCGAGAACCTGACGCCCCCGCGCGACCTGACCCTCGAAGAGTCCCTCGAATTCGCCCGCGAAGACGAGTGCGTTGAGGTTACCCCGGATTCAATCCGCATCCGCAAGGTCATCCTGGACACCAACGAGCGGGCCAAGGCCAACCGCGCCCGCGCCAAGGTCTGATCCCGGTCTCCGGGCTTCAGCCACAACGTGATTAAGAGAGCTGCCGGTACGGCAGGCGGCATTGCCGCCGCCGTGCCGGCAGCTCTTTTTGTTGCCCTGGCCGGCACCGCCCTGCACCGCCACGATCTGGTCCTGGGCGGAGTGGACGTCCCGTGGGGCGCCGTCGCTGCGCTCGTGCTGCTGGGCTCGGTCCAGCTGTGGCTGGGGGCGGCATTCCGTTCTGTCATCCCGACGGCGGCTTGCGGAGTCCTCTGCTACGCGCTGATTGGCTGGTGGTCCACCCTGGAAACGGGCAAGCGCCTGGTCATCGGCGACGCCGCGGGCAATATCTGGGTCTTCGGCATCGCAGGCATCACCGTGGCCATGCTGGCCTGGTGCCGGCGCTACAGGAGGCCGACCGGCCAGGACCGGTGACGACGGGCCAGGACCGGACCGCCCTGCCCGGCTCCCCTCGGGACATGCCCATTTTTCGGTCGCTCGAGTGGGCGCAATGGCATTATGTCCGGCCCCGGGTTGGTGCGCGGGACATGCCCCGCCCTCATGGTCGGACCTGTCCGGCACCGCCCCAGCCGGCCGGTGCAGTTTTCCACATAGTGCGGGATCCGACTTCCAGGGCGCAGAGTGCGGCTCCACCATGGGTGAATGGCCAACATCATCGAGGTGCTCTCGAATTACGACGGCGTCGCCCGCGCCAAATACATTGCCGCCGCGGGGGTCTCCGATTTTCAGCTCAAGTCCGCGATGGCCTCGGGAGCCGTGTCACGGGTGGCCCGCGGCGTCCATGCGTTGCCCGGTGCAGACGCGCAGCTGATCGCCATACGCTCGCTTCCGGCGGAACCGGCGTGCATCACCGCGGCGCACTTCAGCGGGCTGTGGGTCCTTGAAGCCCCGGCCCAGCCGCACGTTGCCCTCACCCACAGCAGGAGCTACCAGGGCTTCGTCTGCCACCGGGCGCCCGCGCCGCCGACACTCCTGGACACGGTTATCCAATGCTTGCGCTGCCTACCCGAACCTCACGGGCTGATCATCGCCGAATCCGCCGTCGTGCTGAAGGGACTCCCGCTGGGTTCATTGCGTCGGCGCCTCGATGGCCGGAACGACACCCGGGAGCGCCGGATCGTGTCGGAGATTGTCCCGCAGTCGCAGTCGCTCATTGAGTGCCTGGCCCGGTTCCTGCTGCGGCGGGCCGGCTTCCATGTTGAATCGCAGGTCAACGTTCCAGGGATGGGACACCTGGACCTGATGGTCGACGGCCGTCTCGGCATCGAGACTGACGGGGCGGGATTCCACATGGACAGGGCAAGCTTCGAGGAAGACCGGCGGCGTTGGAACGTCACCACGCGCCGCGGAATCCCAACTCTTGTTGTGACGTACCCGCTGCTGAGGGACCACCCCGAGGATTTCATCGCCATGGTCCGCGAAGCCCTGAACAGGCTGTCTGCCGCCGCCTAGAGTCAGACTCCACGTCCGGCTTCGTGTGCCCTTGCGATGCGGTTCGGCACTGTGGTCCTGCACTCTGATCCTGCACCGCGCCCAGCCACCGCTGAAATTGTCCCGCGCTCTTTCGATGCACCACTGGACATGTCCCTTGTTCTGTTGGTTTACCGCTGGACATGTCCCTGGCTCCGTCGATTCACCACTGGACATGTCCCGCGCTGGGTGGCGGCGATGAGCACGGTGTCGAAATGTCCATCTCCAGCAGCAAGGGGAGTGCATGTCCATTGATGGCCGGAGGTGGGGCTGGACATGTGCGTGGTTGGCCAGCAGGGGAGGGCATGTCCATTGATGGCCGGGGGCGGGGCTGGGCATGTGCGTGGTTGGCCAGGTGGGGAGGGCATGTCCATTGGTGGCCGGAGGTGGGGCTGGGCATGTGCGTGGTTGGCCAGGTGGGGAGGGCATGTCCATTGGTGGCCGGGGGCGGGGCTGGGCATGTGCGTGGTTGGCCAGCAGGGGAGGGCATGTCCATTGGTGGCCGGGGGTGGGGTTGGGCATGTGCGTGGTTGGCCAGCAGGGGAGGGCATGTCCCCTCGGCGCAACCACCACCGACGCGCCCACGCCGGAACCGCCCGTCAGCGCTCCTGCACCCGCGGGGCGCGGCGCGGCGGGGGCGGCGGGACTTCCTTGGCTGCCACGACAAGGGGGAGGGCAATGACGACGTCGGAGCGGCGGGTGCGGACGGTGCATACGCCGTCGGCGCGATCCACGAGCTCGCCGAGGGCATCCGTCAGGCCGCCGTCGATCCTGTACCGGACCACAACGCGGGTGCCGAGCGGGGCGGCGGAGAGAAACTGCTGGGGCAAGGGCAAAGGCGAGCTCATCAGATCATCGTAAGACGCGGAGCATGTGTGACGTCCGGCTAGGTTCGCGGGAACAGGCTGGGAGATAATAGGCTCAGAAGTCAGCAGCCCGGCTCAGGGCCTGGAAATCATCCGGCCGGTCGCCGGAACCAACGTGGAGAGGCCAGGGACGTGACGTACGTAATCGCGCAGCCGTGTGTAGATGTCAAAGACAAGGCATGTATTGAGGAGTGCCCCGTCGATTGCATTTACGAGGGTGAGCGTTCCCTGTACATCCACCCCGACGAGTGCGTGGACTGCGGTGCCTGTGAGCCGGTCTGCCCCGTGGAGGCGATCTACTACGAGGACGACACCCCCGAAGAATGGGCCGACTACTACAAGGCCAACGTCGAGTTCTTCGACGAACTCGGGTCCCCGGGCGGCGCCGCGAAGGTTGGGAACACCCACACCGACCACCCCATGATCGCCGCCCTGCCGCCGCAGAACCAAGAGAACTAGGACGGCGCTACGGTGACATCCGCGGTGCGCACCTTCGGCCTGAGCCTGCCCGATTACCCGTGGGAGGCCATGGCGCCGTATCTCGCCACGGCAGCCCGGCACCCGGCAGGAGCCGTCAACCTTTCCATCGGAACCCCGGTGGACGCGACGCCGGCCCTCATCCAGGACGCACTGCGCGCCGCCGCGGACGCCCCCGGCTATCCCACGGTGCACGGGACGCCGGCCCTGCGGGAAGCCATCGCCGGCTGGTTTGCGCGCCGGCGCGGCGTCCCCGGGCTCGACCCGCAGAATGTGATGCCAACGGTGGGTTCCAAGGAACTCGTCGCGTGGCTGCCGTTCCTGCTCGGCCTGAAGCCGGGCGACGTCGTCGTCCGGCCCACGGTTGCGTACCCCACCTATGACATCGGGGCCACCTTCGCCGGTGCGGAGCAGGTCGCCGCGGACGACCTTGACGAGCTCGACGCCGGCACCCGGGCCCGCGTGCGCCTGGTCTGGGTCAATTCGCCGGCCAACCCCACCGGCAGCGTCCGGGACATCGCGTCGCTGCGGCGGATCGTCCGGCAGGCCCGCGAGCTCGGCGCCGTCGTCGCGTCCGATGAGTGCTACGCCGAACTCGGCTGGGGGGAGTGGGACCTCCAGCGTGGCGGCGCCCCGGTCCCGAGCGTCCTGGATCCGCAGGTCGCAGAAGGCTCCCACGATGGCCTGCTCGCCGTCTATTCGCTGAGCAAACAGTCCAACGTGGCCGGTTACCGGGCGGCATTTGTCGCCGGCGATCCGGTGATCATGGCGAACCTGGTCAACAGCCGCAAGCACGCCGGGATGATTGTGCCCTATCCGGTCCAGGAAGCCATGCGCGTGGCCCTCGGCGACGACGCCCACGTCCAGGCCCAGAAGGACCTGTACCGGGGCCGTCGGGAACGGATCGTGCCCGCGCTCAAAGGTTTCGGCCTGACAATCCATGAATCGAGGGCAGGCCTTTATCTGTGGGCCACCGCCGGCGAGGCGACGTGGGACACCGTGGGCCGGCTCGCGGACCGCGGAATCGTCGTTGGCCCCGGGGTCTTCTACGGCGACGCCGGCAACGGGTTCATCCGGGTGGCGCTGACCGCCAGCGACGAAAGGATCGACGCCGCCGTCTCGCGGCTGGACCCGGAAGCGTAACAATGCTGTGACGCGTGCCACATGTGGCGTGTTTTTGGCGTTTTGCGGGCCCCCCGGATTAGTGCCACCCGCGAAGTGAAGGTACTTTTTAACTGACGATCAATGGTGGCTTTCCACAAGAAGGCAGCGCAGCCTTTGGAAATCCTGTCCGCACAGGATCCGCGGGCAGCTTCACCAGATGTTGGACCAGCTTTCGACAGAGGCCCCGATGCCTCATGAGGAGACTCCATGACTGAAACCACCAGCGCAACCCTGCGCCATGCCGGCGGCGAACTCGAACTCCCGCGCATCAAGGTTGTAGAAGGGAACGAAGGCTACGACGTTTCCAAGCTGCTGAAGCAGACCGGCGCCGTCGCCTTCGACCCCGGTTTCATGAACACCGCGGCCACCACCTCGGCGATCACCTACATCGATGGTGACGCCGGCATCCTGCGCTACCGCGGCTACCCGATCGAGCAACTGGCCCAGCACTCGAGCTTCCTGGAAGTCTCCTACCTGCTGATCTACGGCAACCTGCCGACCCCCACCGAGCTGGAGTCCTTCGACCAGCGGATCCGCCACCACACCCTGCTGCACGAAGAGCTCAAGGGCTTCTTCAGCGGCTTCCCCCGTGACGCCCACCCGATGCCGGTGCTGTCCTCGGCCGTGTCGGCGCTGTCGACGTTCTACCAGGACTCGCTGGATCCGTTCAACGCCGAGCAGGTGGAGGTGTCCACCATCCGCCTCATGGCCAAGATGCCGGTCATCGCCGCCTACGCCCACAAGAAGTCGATCGGGCAGCCCATGCTGTACCCGGACAACTCGATGAACCTGGTGGAGAACTTCCTGCGCCTGAGCTTTGGCCTGCCGGCCGAGCAGTACGAGGTGGACCCGGTCATCGCCAAGGCCCTGGATCTGCTCCTGATCCTGCACGCCGACCACGAGCAGAACTGTTCGACGTCGACCGTCCGCCTGGTAGGTTCCTCGAACGCGAACCTGTTCGCCTCCGTCTCCGCGGGCATCAACGCCCTCTTCGGCCCCGCCCACGGCGGTGCCAACGAGGCCGTCCTGAAGATGCTGCGCCAGATCCAGGCCGACGGCATCAAGCCCGAGGACTACATGGAGAAGGTCAAGAACAAGGAAGACGGCGTCCGCCTCATGGGCTTCGGGCACCGCGTCTACAAGAACTACGACCCGCGTGCCAAGATCATCAAGGCCACGGCCCACGAGGTCCTGAGCAAGCTCGGCGGAAACGACGAGCTCCTCGACATCGCCATGCGCCTTGAAGAGAAAGCCCTGGGCGATGACTACTTCATCCAGCGCAAGCTCTACCCCAACGTGGACTTCTACACCGGCCTGATCTACAAGGCCATGGGTTTCCCGGAGAAGATGTTCACCGTGCTGTTCGCCATCGGGCGCCTGCCGGGCTGGATCGCCCAGTGGCGCGAGATGATCAGCGACCCCAATACGAAGATCGGCCGCCCGCGCCAGCTCTACGTCGGCGAACCGGAACGCAACTACCCGTCGCTGTAGCCCGCCCGCCGGCCACGGCGCGCGATAGACAGGACGACGCCGGCCGCGCACCTTTTGCTGAGGTGCGCGGCCGGCGTCGTCCTTATGGGGGCACTGTGTCGCTGTGACCCGCGCCACGTCCCCGCCGGGACCGGTGTGGCCCGGGGCGGCCGCGGCACGTACGTGCTAAAAAAGACCAGTGCCTAAATTTGTCGACGCCGTCATCCGGCGCCAGGAAATAGTTGACGCAGTCTTCAGGATCATCGCAACGGATGGCCTCGAGCGGGCCTCGCTGCGGGAAGTTGCCGATGAAGCGCAGCTGGCCGTCGGCTCGGTGCGGCACTACTTCGCCAGCAGCGACGAGCTATTGACCCACGCGTTCGCCGTGGTGGTGAATCGAATCGTCGGCCGCCTCACCGACGCGGACTCCCGGCTGGGCGATACGCCGCCGGTTTCAGGGGAGCAGCGTGCGGCCGTCCTGGCACTGCTGGGTGAGTTTCTTCCACTTGACGAGCAACGGGCGGTTGATGCCTGCGTCTGGATGGCCTTCAAGAATGCCGCCCGGACAAGGCCGTTCCTGGCCGCTGAGGCCGACCGCAGCCACCGGGCGGTGGCAGCCGTCGTGGGCGGGCTCATCCTGGGCCTGGCCGAGGCTGAAGGCGTTGACGCCGACCACGCGGCCGGCCTCGACCAGCAGGTGCTCGTCACCGAAGCGGAACTGCTGCTGGCAGTCCTGGACGGCCTGACGATGCACGCCCTCCTGCAGCCCGAGTGGATGACGGCCGTGATGTGCAAGGATGTGCTCGAAGCCCACCTGGCGGGCCTGAACCGACGGCTGGCGGCCGGGCAGCCAGCCGTTAACGCCTCATAACAACAGGAATAGACTGAGATCGTACGTCTTGCCAAGGAGGCAATTGGATGCACCACACCGGCGGACCAGGCTGGCGGATCACTATGGATACTTCTGGTCCCATGCTCATTGCCCTCTACGTTCGTGACGCCGCCGGCTTGGACACCGCGGGACACCCGGCGCTCTGCCATGCGGCACCGAAGATCCGCGCCTCGGACCACTCCCACCTGATCGCCGAGGTTGGCGGCCCGGCTGCGCTCAAGACCGAATGGGAGGCCTGGTGGGAACAGCTGCTGAAAGACCACCCGGAAATGTCCCCCGAGCTCTCCCCGCCGGGCTTCCGTGCGTTCAGCAATTCGCCGGCCCTCCGGCGCGTGCTGCAGGCCCACTTCGGGGCCGCTTTGACGTGGGCCCGGGAACGCCTCGCCGAATACGGAACCCTCGAAGCGGAGCGCGAAGCCAACGGCAACAACGAGCTGCTGGCCGACATGGTGGAGGACCGCCTGCTTGACGTGGGACGGGCTTCAAAGGATTTCGGCCTGACGATCATCGAGCTCCCGCTTGCGGAGCCGCGGGCCTGGTATCTCGAGCCCGACAAGATCATCATGAGCCACGAGCTGTTGTCCCAGCCGGAGCTGTTCCGCAGCTACGTGCAGCCGGTGGTCGATCTCCTCGTCTGAGCCCGCCCGGTGACGGCTGACCCCGCTGGCAACTGACCCGCTGGCAACTGACCCGCTGGCAACTGACCCGGTGGCAACTGAGCCGCTGCCAACTGACCCCCGGTAGCGGTCAGGTGCCGGGGGCGTCTGCGACGGTAACCCTGACCTGGCCGGCCGGGACTTGGGCCGGCTGCCAGCCGTCGCGGGACTGCCGGTTCCAGGCGCGGCCCTCGACCTCCACGCTGGTGATTTCAAGCTCCTTGGCGTTGGCCACGGCCCACTGGCCCACAGCCCAGGCCTGGGTTCCTTCGGCCTCCACGAGCAGGGTCCGGCCGTCGGTGGACGCCGTCACGTCCCCGAGTGCAGCGGTCAGCCCTGCGGTGACGGCGGCAGGATTCCCGGCGGCGTCGGGGGAGCGCAGCGAGCAGTCCAGGCCTGCGGGCGTCTGCCCGCTCAGGGCGGAGGCGAACGCGCGGGCCATCACCTCATGCTGGGCGTAGGCCTCCGGGTACGCCGAGCGCTGGACGCGCTGGGCGGCAACGGTGATATCCAGCGACTCGTACCCGGAAACCTCGACGAGGGCATCGTAGAACGCATTGCTGGCGTGGTACGGGTCCATCACCTGCGCCGTGGTGCCCCAACCCTGGGACGGCCGCTGCTGGAACAGTCCTCGGGAGTCGGGACCGGCCTGGTCGCCATGGCCGATGTTGCGCAGTTTTGATTCCTGCATCGAGGTGGCCAGCGCGATGCTGGCGGCCCGGGCCGGAAGTCCCCGCCGGACCGCGACGGCGGTGATGAGGGAGGCGTTGGCCGCCTGGTCGGTGGAGAGGTCATCGCCGCCGCTTCCCGTGGCCGTGCAGCGTTCGGTGATCAAGGTCTCCGACCGTTGCAGGAACGTCACCGCGGTGTAGATGCCGCCCGCGACCATCGCCAGGGTCAGCAGAAGGACAATCCGGCGCCGCCAGCTCCCTCGTCGTGCCACGAAAATACTCCCTCAGGCCCCTGCGGGCTGCGTCATCGGCTTTTTCGTCGGGGCGGGTCGGCCCCGCCCGCGCGGTCTTCGCCGCCCGCCATACCGTACCAGCCGGTGCGGTCAGTTGGCGTGCAGGGCCTCGTTGAGCTCCACCGTCTGGCCCTTGCGGGGGAGGACCTCAACCTCACCAGTGGTGGAATTGCGGCGGAAGAGCAGGTTCGGAACGCCGGAAAGGTCCACGGCCTTGACGATCCGGCTGGTGTCTTCGCCGTCGGCGTCCTTGGGGCCGATCACGCGCACACGGGTGCCGGCGGTGACGTAGAGGCCTGCCTCCACCACCGAGTCGTCGCCGATGCTGATGCCCACGCCGGAATTGGCGCCGAGGAGGACCCGCTCGCCGAGGGAGATCTTTTCCTTGCCGCCGCCGGAGAGGGTTCCCATGATCGAGGCCCCGCCGCCAACGTCGGACCCGTCGCCGGTGATGACGCCGGCCGAGATCCGGCCCTCGACCATGGAGGTACCCAGAGTTCCGGCATTGAAGTTCACGAAGCCCTCGTGCATGACCGTGGTGCCTTCGGCCAGGTGCGCACCGAGCCGGACCCGGTCGGCGTCGGCGATCCGGACGCCGGAGGGAACGACGTAGTCCACCATGCGCGGGAACTTGTCCACGCCGAACACCGTGACGGCGCCGCGCTTGCGCAGGCGCGCCCGGGTCAGCTCGAAGTCCTCCACGGCTGCGGGGCCGAAGTTGGTCCACACCACGTTGGGAAGCTTGCCGAAGATGCCGTCAAGGTTGATGGTGTTGGGCTGGACGAGCCGGTGGGAGAGCAGGTGCAGGCGAAGGTAGGCGTCCGCCGTGTCCGCGGGTGCCGCATCCAGGTTGATCTGGGCGAAGACAACGATCTGCTCTGTGCCCCGGTCCGGGTCAATGCCGCTGGCGGCGATGTCGATCAGCGACTGGTCCGCGTTCTCCACGTCACGCTGGTGCTCCGCGGCGACTCCGAGCGCGGGCGCCGGAAACCACACGTCCAGCACGGTGGCGTCACCGTTGCGGGTGGAGACGGTGGCCACCCCGTAGCCATAGGCAGAGCGGGCGTCAGAACGGGCGTCGGCGGGCACAGCGGAAGCAGCAGTTTCAGTCATGGCCCAAGTCTAACGAGAGGCCCGTCGGGCGCTGAAACTCATGACAACCCGATTGACACGCTGCAGGGACCTCTTGACGCCTGGAAACGGCCCCTGCAGCGACTCAGGTGGGACGGGGAGGCAAACAGATAAGGTGGAACGGTGACCCCCACGAACCCGCGCACCCCTGCCAGTGCCACCGCCAGCGTCCCTGTCCGCACACCGGTCCATCTGGACCTCCGCCAGGACGTCGCCCTGCTCACGGCCGCCCTGATCGACATCAACAGCGTCTCCGGCAACGAGGGGGTCCTGGCCGACGCCGTGGAACATGCCCTCCGCCAGCTGCCGCAGCTGGAGCTGGTCCGCGACGGCGATTCGATCATCGCCCGCACCAACCTGGGCCGGGCCGAGCGCGTCATCCTGGCCGGCCACCTGGACACCGTGCCGTTGCCCACCACAGAGGGCTCGCTGGGGACCGTGCCGGCGTACTGGCCCTCCGGGGCCCCTGGAGAGGGGATCCTCTACGGCCGCGGCGCCACTGACATGAAGGGCGGCGTCGCCGTGCAGCTGGCGCTGGCGGCCACCATGTTCGACGGCGGGGCGGAACCAGGCAAGGACGTCACGTTCGTCTTCTACGACCACGAGGAGGTCGAGGCCGTGAAGAGCGGCCTGGGCCGTCTGGTGCGCAATCACGGCTCCCTGCTCGGCGGGGACTTCGCGATCCTGCTCGAGCCGACCGACGGGACGGTGGAGGGCGGCTGCAACGGCACCAGCCGCTTCGAAGTGACCACGAACGGCGAGGCTGCCCACTCGGCCCGGGCCTGGATGGGCAGCAATGCCATCCACGCCGCGGCCCCGATCCTGGCCCGGCTGGCGGCGTATGAGCCGCAGACCGTGACGGTTGACGGCCTGGACTACCGCGAAAGCCTCAACGCCGTGAAGATCCACGGCGGCACGGCCGGAAACGTCATTCCGGACAAATGCGTCGTGGAAATCAACTACCGCTTCGCGCCGGACAAGACCCCGGACGGAGCCGAGGCCGTCGTGCGCGAACTGCTGGACGGATTCGACGTCGTGCGCACCGACAGCGCGGCCGGCGCGCGGCCGGGCCTGCACCACCCCGCGGCGGCGTCCTTCGTCGCCGCCGTCGGCGGGGAGCCGAAGCCCAAGTACGGCTGGACCGACGTCGCACGCTTCAGTGAACTGGGCATCCCCGCGGTGAACTTTGGACCCGGCGATGCTCTGCTGGCGCACAAGGACAACGAACACGTCGAGGCGGACGCCATCCGCGAATGCCTGCGGGCGCTGCGGACCTGGCTGAGCGCCTAGCAAAGCCCAGGAACCAACGCCCAGGACACCACGACCAGGAAACAAGGCAGGAAACAAGGCGCAACGCACAAAGGGTCCGGAACCTCCGAGAGGTTCCGGACCCTTTGTGGGCGGGACGGCTTACTTGGCGGCCGGAATACCGGCGACCGGCACGTGCGCCACGCCGCCGGCGGCGCGCTTGGAACCGCGGCGTTCGAGCCAGATGGCCAGGCGGGAGACCGCCAGGTCGATCGCGATGTAGATGGCCGCGGCCACGAAGAACACCGGGAACAGGTACTGCGGACCCAGGAAGTCCGCCATGACCTGCACGGCCCGGAGCAGCTCGCCGTAGGCGACGATGTAGCCGAGCGACGTGTCCTTCAGCAGCACCACGAGCTGCGCGACCAGGGACGGCAGCATGCGCCGGATGGCCTGCGGCAGCTCGATGGTCAGCCGGCACTGGAAGCTCGTCAGGCCGATCGCCAGGCCGGCCTCACGCTGACCCTTGGGCAGCGACTGGACGCCGGCGCGGATGATCTCGGCGAAAATCGCCGAGTTGTAAAGGACAAGGCCGGCCACGACGGCGATGAACGAGCTGGTGGCAAAGACGAGCAGCACGAACAGCATCATGAGCACGACGGGCATGCCGCGCAGGAATTCCAGCACGATCCGGGTGGGCACCCTGATCCAGGCGTTGTCCGAGATGCGCATCAGGCACAGGAGCAGGCCCAGCGGGAAGGCAATCACAGCCGACACGGCCGCGGCGGCCAGCGTGGCGCCGATGCCGGCGGCGATCAGGGCCCAGACCTCGGGAAGCTGGAAGACCGCCCAGCGTTTGGGGTCGAAGATTCCCTGCTGGGCGAGGGTCACGACTGCCAGGACGAGGAGGCCACCGATCACGATCACGCCGATGATGGAGCCGATCAGCGAGACCCGGCGGGCTTTGGGGCCGGGGACGTCATAGAGAACAGAGCTCATCGTGCGATCGCCACCTTTCGTTCAACGACGCTGGCGAGGAAGCCAAGCGGGATGGTTATCAGCAGGTAGAAGAATGCGATGCCGACCAGGACCCACATGACGGCGTCGCCGTTGGCATTGGCCAGTTGCTTGCCCTGGCCGAAGAGTTCCAGCACATAGAACGCGCCGGCCACAGAAGAGTTCTTGACCAGGGCAATCAGAATGTTGATCAACGGCGGGATCACGGTGCGCAGGGCCTGCGGCAGGATGATCAGCGAGAGCACCTGGGTGAACTGCATGCCGATGCTGCGGGCGGCCTCCGCCTGGCCCACCGGGACGCTGTTGACGCCGGAGCGCACGGCCTCGGCAATGAAGGCCGAGGTGTAGGCGCTCAGGGCGATGATGGCGGCGACCTCGAACTGCTGGAACGTAACGCCGAGGCGGGGCAGAACCACTGCGGCGAAGAAGAACGCGATGGTCAGCGGGGTGTTCCGGACGATCTCGACGTACGTCATGCTGAAGCCACGCAGCGCGGCGACGGGCGAGACACGGGCGGCAGCCAGGATGGTGCCGAAGACCAAGGCGATAATCCCCGAGACCAGGGACAGGAAAAGGGTTCGGAGAAAACCGTCCCAATACTGGGGGAGGTTTTCAATAATGACGTCCATAAGTTCCTTCAGCTGCGTTGAGGGGATTCCAGGCGAAAGACGGGAGTGGCGGCTAGTAGCGGTCGATCGTGGGAAGCGCGGGCGTGGTCTTGATGACGGTGCCGGCCGTGTCTTCCCAGGCCTTCTTGTAGGACCCGTCCTTGTCGGAGGCCTCCAGCTGGTCATTGACCCACGTGCGGAAGGCGGTGTCGTCCTTCTTCAGGCCGATGCCGTAAGGCTCCTTGGTGAAGGTCTGATCCGATGCCAGCTTGAAGGCGTCCGGTTCCTTGGACACGAAACCGGCCAGGATGACGTTGTCGGTGGTGACGGCTTCAACCTGGTGGTTCCGCAGCGGTTCCAGGCAGGCTGAGTAGGTCGCGGCCGGAACCAGGACGGCTCCGTACTTCTCCACGATCGTCGAGGCTGGCGTGGAGCCGGTCACGGAGCAGACGTTCTTGCCCTTGACGTCTTCGGGCTTGGTGATGGAGTTGTTGTCCTTGTTCACCATGAGCGCCTGTCCGGCCTCGTAGTACGGTCCGGCGAAGTCGACTTCGGCCTTGCGCTTGTCATTGATGGTGTAGGTGGCGACGATCATGTCCACCTTGCCCTGCTTGAGGAACTGCTCGCGGTTGGCGGAGACAGTTTCGACCCACTCGATCTTGTCGGCCGGAATGCCCAGCTTGGCAGCCATCAGCTTGCCGATTTCGACGTCGAAGCCGACGGGCTTGCCGTCGAGGCCCTTCTGGCCGAAGAGCGGCTGGTCGAACTTGGTGCCGATGGTGATCTTGCCCGCGGATGCAAGCTTGGCCATGGTGGAATCGGCAGGAAAGCTCGGCTTCTCGGCTACGGGCGGGTTGGTGGTCGTGGAGGAGCTGCCGCCACAGGCGCTCAGGCTGAGTGCCAGTGCTGCGGAAGCGGCAACCAGAAGGGATTTCCTTCGGGTCAAAAATGCCATCATGACATTCCTTTCATTGGGCGGCCGCCGTCCGGCAGCCAGGGTGCGAAAACGTAGTCGGTCAGTGTGTCAGCAGCTTGGACAGGAAATCCTTGGCCCGGCTGCTCTTGGGGTTGTTGAAGAATTCCTCGGGGGTCGCGTCCTCAACGATCTGGCCGTCGGCCATGAACACGACGCGGTCGGCCGCCTTGCGGGCGAAGCCCATCTCGTGGGTGACCACGATCATCGTCATGCCTTCTTTGGCGAGCTGGACCATGACGTCCAGGACCTCGTTGATCATTTCCGGGTCGAGGGCAGAGGTGGGCTCATCGAAGAGCATCACCTTGGGCTTCATGGCCAGGGCACGGGCGATGGCAACGCGCTGCTGTTGGCCGCCGGAGAGCTGGGCCGGAAGTTTGGGGGCCTGATGCCCGACGCCGACCCGCTCCAGGAGGGCCATGGCGTCCTTGTCGGCCTCGGACTTGGCAACGCCCTTGACCTTGATGGGGCCGAGGGTGACGTTTTCCAGAATGGTCTTGTGGGCGAACAGATTGAACGACTGGAAGACCATGCCGACGTCGGCGCGCAGCTTGGCCAGCTCCTTGCCCTCCTCGGGCAGTTCCTTGCCATCGATCTTGATGTCGCCGTCGTCGATGGTCTCGAGGCGGTTGATGGCGCGGCAGAGCGTCGACTTGCCGGAACCCGAGGGGCCGATGACAACAACAACTTCACCCTTGCGGACGTTCAGGTTGATGTCCTTCAGGACGTGCAGCTGGCCGTAATGCTTGTTCACGGCCTTCAGGGAGACGAGGGCATCGCCGGGCACTTGAGTAGTCATAGTACGAATCTAGCGAAGATTGACCAGATATGACGGCAATCACTCATTTTGGTGCAGATCGTGATTCAAGAGATACCTGCACGTCAGGCCCCCTGCTGGACTGCGTCGGACATTCGCCGTTGACCTCGGCATACGGCCTCGGCAGGCGGCTGCGGCCGTGCGGCGCCGACGCGCCGACGCGGCGGCGGCCGAGTTCCGCGCTAGCCTATGGGCATGAGTACCGATCCGCAGCACGGCCCCAAGCAAAACCCCGAACAGAACCCGGAACAGAATCCCGGCGGAAAGCCGGCAAGGGAGGCCCGGAGCACACCGGCGCCCAACGGGATCCGCCACAAGGGTCCGCTTGAGCTGCGCCGCAAGGCCGCCAAGGTCACGATGTCCGACCAGACCTTGCTGGACACCAAAGGGCCGGGACAGTTCGTCCACACCGACCCCTGGCGCGTGCTGCGGATCCAAAGCGAGTTCGTGGAAGGATTCGGCGCGCTGGCCGATCTCGGTCCGGCAGTCAGCGTCTTCGGTTCCGCCCGCACCGTGCCGGGGAGCCCGTACTACGAACTCGGCGTCGAGGTCGGACGCCGGCTGGCCGAGGCCGGACTGGCCGTGATTACGGGCGGCGGCCCCGGCTCGATGGAGGCCGCCAACATGGGCGCCGTGCAGGGCAACGGCGTCTCCGTGGGGCTCGGAATCGAACTGCCCTTCGAACAGGGCATGAACCAGTGGGTGGACCTGGGCATCAACTTCCGGTACTTCTTCGCCCGCAAGACCATGTTCGTCAAGTACGCCCAGGGCTTCATCGTGCTCCCCGGCGGCCTCGGCACCCTGGATGAGCTCTTCGAAGCCATGGTCCTGGTCCAAACCCGCAAGGTCACTTCCTTCCCGATCGTCCTGGTGGGAACCGCGTTCTGGAGCCCCCTGCTCGAGTGGGTCCGGGACACTCTCGTCGCGGAGGGAATGGTCTCGGCCGAGGACCTGGACCTCGTGCAGGTGGTGGACGACCCCGCGCGGGCCGTCGAGCTGGTCGTGGAAGGCGCCGCCCGCCACCGGAACCCGAACGGCGGCTCCACCAACGGGACCGGCACGGCAAACATCAAGGGAACGCGGGGCTGATCCGTCCGCCTGAGCGCTCCGGCGTCCGGCTTCTGGCACGATGGTCTAGTGAGTCTCTTCCTGGTTTTCCTGGCGATTGTGCTGATCGGCGTCGCCGTCCTCCTGGGCACCGGCCTGGCACCGAAAATCTTCCGTCGCCGCCGGGACGGTGGTGCGGGCGGTTCCTTTGACGACGGTTTCGACGAGCCGGTCGCATCCCTGCCGCCGGTCCTGTTGCCCGAGCGCGCGGCCGCGGCGGACATTGACCGTCTGCGCTTCGCCGTCGGACTCCGCGGCTACCGGATGGACCAGGTGGATCAGGTCCTGGATGACCTGCGGGAGCAGATCACCGCCAAGGACCAGGAGATCGAGGCACTCGGGGAGGAACTGGAGCGCCTCCGTCCGCCGACCGAACAGCGTCCGTGAGCCGCGTGGAAGACCCGAAGACCGTCGCGGCGCCTGAGGCCCGGAAGCCCCAGGGGTTGAACGCGGCCCTGTGGAGCCGCATCGCCGCCGCGGGCGCCAGGATGGCGCGGTGGCCCTGGTGGGCGCAGGTGGCCGGACTTTACATCGCCGCCAGGCTGGTCAGCGCCTGCATCTTCATGGCCGCCGCCCTGCACCAGGGCGTGAATCCGTGGTTTCCCGCCAAGCCCGACTATTGGAACTTCATCAACATCTGGGATGCCCGCTGGTACGCCCAAGCGCTGCAGGCGGGGTATCCGGCGCTCCTACCGACCGACGACGCCGGCACCGTCCAGGAGAACACGTGGGCCTTCTACCCCCTGTTTCCCGTGCTGGGCCGGGTGGTGTCCGGGCTGACAGGCACGGGCCCGGCGTGGTCCCTGACGGCCATCGCCCTGGTCTCCGGAGTGGGTGCAGCCCTCGTGGCGTACAGAATTTTCCGGCACCGGGCCACGCACCGCACGGCGCTCTGGGGGACCGTGTTCCTAGCGGCTTTCCCGGTGGCGCCGGTGCTGCAGGTGCCCTACGCCGAATCCCTCAACCTGCTGCTCCTCGGCGCCGCGCTGCTGCTTGTCATGGAGCGCCGGTACCTGTGGGCCATGCCCGTTGTGGTCCTGATGTGCCTTTCCCGGCCTACCGGGGTTCCGTTTGCCGCGATGATGGGCCTGTTGCTGCTCTACCGTCTCTGGCAGCGCCTCACTGCGCAAACCCGTACTGCGCAGACCCGTGCTGCGCAGACCCGCACTGTGCAGCACCCCACGGCACAACAAGCCACGGCACAACACCCCGCGAACCAGAGCCCCGCGACACAGGGCGTCACAGTGCAACGCCGCGACGGCCTCGCCCTCCCCGGCAAAGCCGAGCTGTGGTCACTGGGCGGGCTCACCGCCGTCAGCGGCATCGGTGCCCTGCTGTGGCCGGCCATCGCCTGGGCCGCGACCGGCGATCCGGGCGCCTACACCAAGACCGAAACCGCATGGCGCGGCGAAGACCTGGTGCCGTTCAAGCCATGGTTCGACGCCGGCATCATGCTCTTCGGGCCGACTTTCGGCGTGCTGGCTCCCTTCGTGTTCGTTGCCGCGTTCACGCTGCTGATGATGTCCCGGCCGGTCGTCGCCCTGGGCACCGAGCTGAGGCTCTGGTGCTGCTGCTATATGGGCTACCTGCTGGTCTTCCTGCACCCCCAGACCAGCACGTTCAGGATGCTGCTGCCGCTGTTCCCGCTCGCCCTCAGCGCCGCCCTTCTCTCGCGTTCCCGCGCCTACCGCGGCACCGTGGTGGTCATGTTCGTGCTGCTGCAGGTCGTCTGGATTGTGTGGCTGTGGGCGTGGGCGCAACTGCCGGGCGGAGGGGACTACCCGCCGTGACGCACAGCACCATTTGGCGGTGCCGGCCCGGCCTGGCGGGACGCGCTGGAAAGTCCAACGATTAGCTACGGGCGGATTGTTACGCGATAATAGAGGATAAGCAAGGACAAGAAGCACACAGTTTGTAAGCGGTTTATTTGTGAGTTTGCCGGTCACGGCAGCCTCCTGGAGCGCTGCCGGACGGCTTGATTGGCCAAGCGGACGCAGCCCGGCCGGGCTGGTATGTCAGGGACTAATGGAGGGGATATTCCTTATGGCGGCAATGAAACCACGCACCGGCGACGGCCCTATGGAAGTGACGAAAGAGGGACGAAGCCTGATCATGCGTGTTCCGCTCGAAGGCGGGGGGCGGCTTGTAGTCGAACTCAATGCCGCTGAGGCGACGAACCTCAAGGAATGCCTCGTCGGCGTCACCGAATAGCGTCACGCCAAGAGCTTTGCAACAGGGCGGGGTCCCGGCCACCAGGCTGCGGACCCCGCCCTTTGCTGTCAGGGCCCGCCCCTGCACCCGGGCTAGTGAATCCTGGCGGCTACTTCTTCACCGCGATCAGCAGGCCGTCTCCGGTGGGCAGCATGGCGGAAGCGAGACGGTCGTCGTCGCGGATGGACTTGCCGATCTGGCGCAACACCACGGTGGTGGCCTCCCGGGCGGCCGGGTTCGCGACCCGGTCCTTGTCGAGGGCATCGTTGACGATCAGCAGCCCGCCGGATTTGAGCAGCCGCACGGCCTGTTCGACGTAACTGGGGTAGTTCGGTTTGTCCGCGTCAATGAAGACGAGATCATAGGCGCCGTCCGTAAGCCGGGGCAGGACATCCCCGGCCCGGCCCGAAATGGTGCGGGTGCGGTTGGCGGGGCTGCCGGCCTCCTGGAACGCTTCGCGGGCTGCCTTGAGGTGTTCGACGTCGACGTCGATAGTGGTCAGGACAGCCTGCGGACCCAGCCCGCGCAGGATGCACACGCCGGACACGCCTGCGCCGGTGCCGATCTCCACGGCGGTCTGTGCCTTGGACGCCGCCGCCAGCACCGTCAGCACGGCGCCCACGCCGGGGCCGATCGGGGTCACGCCAAGCTCGAAGGACCGTTCGCGCGCGTGCAACAGGACCTCATCCTCGGCAGGCAGATCTTCTGCATAGGACCAGCTCGTGGACTTATCGGCGCTCATGGGATATCGCTTTCTGGGCGGCAGGGGAGTGTTCCCTACAGCGTACTGTGTCCGGCGTGACGGGACGCGGAAGCGGCAGCACCGTGGCCCCGGCCGGAGGGGGTCGTTCTGCCTTCGGCGGAAGACCGCGGTGGATCAGGAAATTCCCAGCTTATTTTGAAATGATGGGTATCCGCTCATCCGCGTGGTGATCGGCGTCGAATGAAGGGTGCAGGAACCTGTGCAAGCAGGCACAATTCAGGCGTAGGTACCATCCACGAGGGGAGTGGACGATGTCGATTCTGGCACCTGTCCCGGCAACAGAGGCAACAGATTCAACCGGCCAGTCCCGGACCGCGGCGGAAGCCGAATGGGTCCGGCCGACCTGGGAGGAAGTGGTGACGAACCACTCCGCCAAGGTCTACCGCCTTGCGTACCGTCTGACCGGAAACAAGTACGACGCCGAGGACCTCACCCAGGAGGTGTTCGTGCGGGTCTTCCGTTCGCTCGAGAACTTCAAGCCCGGCACGCTCGATGGCTGGCTGCACCGGATCACCACCAACCTGTTCCTGGACCAGGCCCGGCGCAAGAGCCGGATCCGCTTTGATGCGTTGGCCGACGACGCCGAGTCGCGGCTGCCGGGCCGGGAGCCCGGGCCGGAGCAAAGCTTCGAATTCAACAACCTCGACGTCGATGTCCAGGCAGCGCTCGAGGAACTTCCGCCCGACTTCCGCGCCGCCGTCGTGCTGTGCGACCTCGAAGGGCTCTCCTACGACGAAGTCGCCGCCGCGTTGGACATCAAACTCGGGACCGTCCGGTCCCGGATTCACCGCGGCCGGACAATGCTCCGTGAAAAGCTCGCGCACCGCGACCCGCGCCCGGCGCAGCCGGCCAAGCAGTCCCTCAAGCCGCGGCTCAAGATGCCGCGCATCGCCGGCCTCCTCTGAACCGGTCAATGGGTCTGCTGAGACGGCTGCTGGGAGCACCAGGCTGCAGGTTCTGGGGCGGGCCCGGGGCTACCCGGAAATGGGCCGCCGGCCGCCACGATCACGTGGAATCGTGTGCCGAATGCCGCGCCCGGCAACAGCGCGAACGCCAGTACCTCGAGAAGCTCCGCGGCGCCGCCGTGCCCGAGGCCAGTGAGGACCTGACTGCACGGCTCCTGGCACGGACCGGTCAGCTGGCCGCGGAACGGGCGGCGGCTGAACGGACAGCCGAAGCGGAGCGGGAACAAACAGCCCCGGAAGCTGCGGTGCCTGCAGCTACAGCTACAGCTCCTACACCTTCGGCACCTTCAGCTCCGGAACGGGCCATGGCGGAACGCCCCGACCCGGCGGGCACAGCGGAAGTATTGGATCCAGCGGAACGGCCGGGCGCGGCGGACGCCGCCGGGGCAGGCCATCGTCCGTGGCCCTCGGACCGGTTCCCGGCAGGACACCCCCTGCCGGGCCGGCCAGGGACCGCGGGACCGGTCGCCGGTCGCGCCGCCGCCGCGGGTCCACACGGCGCCCGTCGCCGCGGCCCGCGCCTGCCGGTGCTTGCTGTCGGCGGAGCCGTCGCCGCTTTGGCCCTCATGACCGGCACCGCGTACGTCATGGGAGGCGACGACGCGGTCCCCGCCGAGGGCGCAGGGACTGCCACCCTCGCCCACCCGGATGCCCCCGGGCTGCCCGGCAGCGGTGAGCCGCTCGGTGCAACGGAGCTGTTCGACGCCAGCGGATCCGGCGTCCCCGGCGCTGAGGGAACCGGGCCCCGTGTTGCGTTCGGCCTCGGCGGCGAGCCCGACTTCACCCCTGCCGGGACGCTGAACACCGGTGAGCTTGCTGCGTTCCGGTCGCAGGGGTGGACATGTCCGGAGCTGCGCGAGCTCGGATTCCACCTCATCTGGGCCCGTGCCGGCGTCATCTCCGGGGACGAGGTCCTGGAACTTCGCCTCACGGATGGCCGGCACTTCGCCACGGTCCTTGAACAGCACGCTTCGACGCGGGCGCCCGCGGCGCCCCCCGCACCCGCACAGGCCGAAGATTCGCCCATCAACGTGCTGACCGGACACGCCGCCGTGGCTGACGGCTTTATCCCGGCCAAGGCCGGCACGCCGTCGGCCGCCCCCGAACCCGGGTATGGCTTTCTTTGGGTCAACCCCGCCCCGCCCTACCGGGCCATCTACCAGACGTCGGCGGCGACATACACGTACATTTCGGACCTGCCGGCCGAGCAGGCGGACGACGGCGTTGCCGCGCTGACCCGGGTCAGCAGTCGCACTCCCGTGCCGGCCTCGCACAACGGAATTCCGGAACGGATCGAGCGCGGATTGAGCCGAATCCTGGAGCACCTGGCACCGTGAGGCAGGGACGGGCCGGACATGGCCGGCATACGGACTTCGCGGAATCGTCGCCAGCCCGAGCGAGAGGGTAACCTTCCTAAAGTGCTTGGAATCAATGGACCGGAGTTCTTACTTCTGCTGATCATCGGCCTTCTGGTGATTGGTCCCAGCAGGCTGCCCGAATACACCCAAAAACTTGCCAATATTGTCAAGGAAGTGCGCCGGATGGCGTCAGGTGCGCGGGAACAGATCAAGGAAGAAGTCGGCATCGACATCGATGAGGTCGACTGGAAGAAGTACGATCCGCGCCAGTACGATCCCCGCCGGATCATCAAGGAAGCGCTCCTTGACGATGACACCAAGCCGATGAGCGCCGGGGCACCGGCAACGGTCTCCACGGCCGCTGCCGCGACTGCTGTCGCCGCGCACCGCCCCGAGCGGGTGCTCGAGCGGCTGCCCGAGGGCGAACCGGCACCCTTCGACTCAGAGGCGACCTAGGACTTCCCGCGGCGGGCCCGCCGCAGTGCCTGCGCAGGGATGCGGCCGGCCGCTGTCAGCGGGGCTGCAGACCCAGCGGCATGCCCTTGAGGCCGCGGGGAACCGACGCCAGCCTGCCGGCGATCCCCGCCAAGGCCAGGGCCGCAGGCGTCTCCGGACGGCCCAGCACCAGCGGCACTCCGGAATCCCCACCCTCACGCAGCAGGACTTCGAGCGGAATCTGGCCCAGCAGCGGCACGTCCTCACCAACAGTGGCCGAGAGGCGCCCGGCGAGCACGGCGCCGCCGCCGCTGCCGAACAGTTCCATCCTGCCGCCGTCGGGCATTTCAAGGTAGGACATGTTTTCCACGACGCCGGCCACGGTCTGGCCCGTCTGGGTGGCGATCGCACCCGCCCGCTCGGCAACATCCGCGGCGGCCGCCTGCGGGGTGGTCACGACGAGGATCTGCGCCTTGGGCAGCAGCTGGGCGACGGAGATCGCGATGTCGCCGGTGCCGGGGGGCAGGTCCAGGAAGAGGGCGTCGAGGTCGCCGAAGTAGACGTCGGTGAGGAACTGCTCCAGCGCCCGGTGCAGCATCGGGCCCCGCCACGCCACGGGCTGGTTCCCGGTGACGAACATGCCGATGGAGATGACCTTGACCCCGTAGGCCACGGGCGGCAGGATCATGTCGTCCACCCGCGTGGGGGCCTGTGTGATGCCCATCAGCGCCGGAACGGAGAAACCGTACACATCCGCGTCCACGATCCCCACACGGAGCCCCTGGGCGGCCAGGGCGCACGCCAGGTTGACCGTGACCGAGGACTTGCCCACGCCGCCCTTGCCGCTGGCGACGGCGTACACCTTGGTCAGCGAGCCCGGCGCGTTGAACGGGATGCCGCGCTGGGCGCCGGCTCCCCGCAACTGCTCCTTGAGGGCGTCGCGCTGGACCTGCGTCATGACTTTGAGGTCCACGTCCACGCCGGTGACGCCCGGGACGGCGGACAGGGCAGCCTCGGTGTCCGCCGTGATGGTTCCGCGCAGCGGGCAGCCCGCGATGGTCAGCAGCACCGCGATCCGCACACGGCCGCCGTCGCCGATCTCAACGGACTCCACCATGCCGAGCTCGGTGATGGGGCGGCGGAGCTCAGGGTCGATCACGGTGGCAAGTGCGCCGTGCACTGCCTGTTCCAGCGGGGTGCTCATGCGGGCGATGCTCAGCTTTCGGGGATGGTGCGGTGTGCGGGCTGGCGGGTGGGATCGGCCGCGGCCCCGGAGTGGTTCGCCGACGGGTTCGGCAGTTTCCCCGAAGGGTTCCCTGTCGGGTCCTGCGAAGAGCCCTGCGAAGAGCCCTGGGCACGGTCCCTCGCCGGGTCATCGCGCTTGCCGCCGGCTTTTACCCGGGGGATTTGCTGGGTCCGGGGGCTGCGCTGCTTGTCGCGCCGCTCCTTCATCTTTTCCTTGACCTTTTCCCGCGGGGTCTCGTGGGCGCCGGCGGAAGGATCGTGGGTGCGCAGTTCCTCCTGGGCCTCCAGCATGTCCTCCAGCAGGCTGCGGAGCTCGGCGCGGACGTAATCGCGGGTGGCGACCTCGCGCAGCGCGATGCGCAGGGACGCAAGTTCCCGGGTCAGGTATTCAGTGTCGGAGAGATTGCGCTCGGCCCGCTGGCGGTCCTGCTGCAGCGAGACCTTGTCGCGGTCGTCCTGGCGGTTCTGGGCCAGCAGCAGCAGGGGCGCGGCGTAGGAGGCCTGCAGGGACAGCATGAGGGTCAGCAGCGTGAAGCCCAGCGCCCGTGAATCGAACTGCCATTCCTCCGGCGCCCACGTGTTCCAGCCCAGCCAGAACAAGCAGAACACCGTCATGTACATCAGGAACGCGGGGGTGCCCATGAAACGGGCGAAGCCTTCCGTGGCATGGCCGAAGGCGTCCGGGTCGGGACGGAAGTTGGGCAGGATACGCTGCCGGCCGCTTAGTGGCGTGTCGAGGCCGCCGGTGGTCCTGCCGCCAGGGCGGACATTGGAGGTCCGTGGTGCTGTGGGATCAGCCAATGCGGCCTCCAAGCTTTCTTATCGGGGCATCGTCCTCGTGGGCGCGCCAGTCGTCCGGCAACAGATGATCAAGCACGTCGTCAACAGTCACCGCCCCCACAAGCCGTCCGTCATCGTTGACAACTGGAAGCGAGTTGAGGTTGTACGTTGCCAGCGCGCGGGCGACCTCGCTGATGTGGGCCTGGTCGGAGACCGGCTCCAGGCTTTTGTCCACCAGATTGCCCAGCGGCTCCGGCGGCGGAAAGCGCAGGAGCTGCTGGATATGGACGACGCCGAGGAATCGTCCCGTCGGCGTCTCCAACGGGGGCCGGGCGACGAAGATCGACGACGCCAGGGCGGGGGAGAGTTCCTCCCGGCGTACGTGCGCGAGTGCCTCGGCGACGGTTGCTTCCGGGGGCAGGATCACCGGCACGGGCGTCATGAGCCCGCCGGCGGTGTCCTCGTCGTATTCGAGCAGGCGGCGGACGTCTTCGGCGCCTTCAGGTTCCATCAACTGCAGGAGTTCTTCAGCCTGGGCGCTGGGGAGTTCGGCGAGGAGGTCGGCGGCGTCGTCCGGATCCATCTCCTCGAGGACGTCGGCGGCACGGTTGACGTCCAGGGCGGAGAGGATCTCCACCTGATCACCTTCGCGCATCTCCTGCAGGACGTCCGCGAGCCGTTCGTCCTGGAGTTCGCTCGCAACCTCGAAGCGGCGCTTGTCGCTCATTTCCTGCAGGGCCTCGGCGAAGTCGGCGGGCTTGAGGTCCTCGTGCGTGGCCACGAACTGGGTGGCGGCCTGGGGCTCGGTCTTGGCGCCTTGCCGGGCATCGGCCCAGTCGATGATGAGGGTTTCATTGCGGCGCAGCCGGCTCAGGGGCGAGAGGGAGTGGCCGCGGCGGACGAAGAGCTTGCTGACGAACCAGTCGCCGGAGCGGTGCCGGTCCATGGCGATGTCCTCGATGGTTGCGTCGCCGCTGCCGTCCGCAAGGGTCACCCGGCGGTCGAACATTTCGGCCACCACGAGGGTTTCCGCGCCGCGCTGTTCGAAACGGCGAAGATTGACCAGCCCGGTGCAGATGACCTGGGTCTGGTCTATGGACGTAATCCGGGTCATCGGCACGAAGACGCGCTTCTTGCCGGGGACCTCGACGACGATGCCCACCACGTGCGGGGCGCCCCTGGTTCCGCGGGAGAGCACCACGACGTCGCGCAGCCGACCCAGACGGTCACCCAATGGGTCGAAGACGTCCAGTCCGAGGAGGCGCGCGACAAACACTCGCGAAAGATTCGTGCTCACCCCTACAGGCTACCGAGTCTGCTCTCTTTTAGCTGAATTTCCAGCCGCACACCAGCCCGATGGGTGAGAATGGGCATATGTCAAACATTTTTGGTGCTCCCAGGGCCGGTGCCCCCAACGGCTCGGACGAGGCACGCACCGTCCCGAGAGGCGACGTTGTCGGTTCCTACAACTCCTACCTGGATGCCCAGAAGGCGGTGGACTACCTGGCTGACCAGCAGTTCCCCGTGCAGATGGTGTCGATCGTGGGCAATGACCTGAAGATGGTCGAGCGGGTGACCGGCCGGCTTACCTACCCCCGCGTCGCCCTCTCCGGCGCCCTCAGCGGCATGTGGTTCGGCCTGTTCGTCGGCGTCATGCTGTCGTTCTTCTCCACAACCCCCGGTTATTTCTCGATTGTGACGTCAGTGCTGATGGGTGCAGCGTTCTTCATGCTGTTTGGCATCGTCACCTACGCCATGCAGCGCGGCAAGCGTGACTTCACCTCAACCAGCCAGGTGGTGGCGACCAATTACGACGTCGTGGTCTCCTTCGAGGCCGCCGGCGAAGCGCGGCGCCTGCTCCACCAGCTGCCCATGACGGCGCATGACGCGTCCGGTGCCGCGGCCGGCGGTTTCGCGCAGCACGACTACCGTCATCAGCCACCGCAGCAGCCGGGCCCGCAGCAGCCGGGACAGCAGAGTCATGCGCCGCAGCGCCCCGCGGGCTGGAACGACCCGTACGGCCAGAGAACGCCGGAGACCGGCGCAGACCCCGCCGGACAGTACCAGGGCGGTGCACCCCAGCAGGAGGGCCCCGCAGGCCCCGCACCGACGGCACCGGCCCCAGCTGAGGAGGCGGCGGCCCGCCCGGCCGGCCGGGTTTCTGGGGTGAGCTATCCGGATCTCCCGGACGGCCGCCCGCAGTACGGGGTCAGGGTCACGGACAGCGAGAAGCCCGCGGCAGGCCAGGACGGCCAGCAGCACTGATTCAGGCAGGAAACAGCAGCAAATAGCAGCAAATAGCAGCAAAAAGGGAGCGTCCCGGTGCCGGGACGCTCCCTTTTTGCTTGTTGTTTACTGCCTGGCTGACCTACGGCGTCTGGCCGTCCGCTTCCAGGTAGATGCCCGCCATCCAGGACTCGACGTCGTCGGCCTTGCGCGGCAGTGCGGCGCTGAGGTTGACCGGGCCGTCGGCCGTCATGAGAATGTCGTCCTCGATCCGGACGCCGATGCCGCGGTATTCCTCGGGGATGCCGATGTCCTCGTTCTTGAAGTACAGGCCGGGTTCGATCGTGAACACCATGCCGGGCGTGAGCACGCCGTCGAGGTAGAGTTCCCGCTTCGCCTGGGCGCAGTCGTGGACGTCGAGGCCGAGGTGGTGGCTGGTGCCGTGCGGCATCCACCGGCGGTGCTGCTGGCCCTCGGTGCTCACGGCTTCCTCGACGGAGACGGGCAGGAGGCCCCATTCGGCGAGCCGCTCGGCCAGCACCGTGGTGGCCGCGGTGTGGATGTCCCGGAACTTCGTGCCCGGCTGGGCAGCGGCAAAGCCGGCGTCGGCGGCGTCGAGCACTGCCTCGTAGACCTTGCGCTGGACCTCGGAGAACTTGCCGTTGGCCGGCAGGGTGCGGGTGATGTCCGCGGTGTAGAGGGAGTCGGCCTCGACTCCGGCGTCCAGGAGCAGCAGTTCGCCGGCGTTGATCTTGCCGGTGTTCCGGGTCCAGTGCAGCACGGTGGCGTTGTTGCCGGAGGCGGCGATGGTGTCGTAACCGAGCTCGTTGCCTTCCTCGCGGGCCCGGGCGAAGAACGCCCCTTCCACGACGCGCTCGCCGCGGTGGTGGGTCAGCGCCCGCGGGATCGCCTTGACCACCTCCGTGAAGCCGGCCACGGTGGCGGCGACGGCGATCTTCATCTGTTCGATTTCCCACTCGTCCTTGAGCAGGCGCAGTTCCGAGAGGGCCTCTGTGAGTTTCTCGTCCAGGGCGTCGAGCACACTCAGGTCGAGGTTGTCGGGGTCCTTGGCCGTGTTGTAGCGGGCAGTGTCGACGAGGGCATCAATGTTCTCGTCAACCTTGCGGACCAGCCTGATGGATATTCCGCCGATCTCCGGCGCACCGACATTCTTGGTGATGGCGAGTTCGAGTTCGGCGATGTCGGCCGTGTCCAGTCCCAGCTTGGCCTTGAACTCGGCCAGGGTCGGGCGTGCGCCGATCCAGAACTCCCCGGAGCGGGAATCGGCGTAGAACTGCTCGGTGTCGCGGCCGGCCAACGGGCGGAAGTACAGCGTGGCGTGGTGGTTTCCGCCGTCGTCGCCGGTGCCCTCCGCGACCGGTTCCAGGATCAGGACCGCATCAGGTTCGTGGTCCAGGCCGAGGCCGGTGAGGTGCGCGAAGGCGGAGTGCGGCCGGAAGCGGTAGTCGCAGTCGTTCGAGCGGACCTTCAGCGGGCCGGCGGGGATGACCAGGCGTTCACCTTTGAACTGGCCTGAGATGGAGCGGCGCCGGCCTGCGGCGTGGCCCGCGACGGCATCCCGCTCGGGGAGCTGTTGCGAGGCCGGCGCCCAGTTGCTGGCCATGAAGGCCTTGAAGGCGTCGGAGCTGGGCCGCTGCGAGCGGTTGTTGACGCGCTCTTCGAGGGGCTGGGAAGCGGAGACTAGGGTGTTATCTGCATCGTTCACCGTCCCATAGTCTCACCAGCGCCGCGGCTTAGGCCAACGGCGCGCTCGCGCTGCAGGGCCGCTGCCGGGCCCCGGCACTACGGGGCCGAGGCTTTGGATCCTGCCATCTACTAGGCTGGTGAGGTGAGGATCGACCTGCATGCGCACTCCAACGTTTCCGACGGCACCCAGGCGCCGGCCGGCGTCATGGAGTCCGCCGCCGCCGCGGGCCTCGACGTCGTCGCCCTGACCGATCACGATTCCACTGCCGGGTGGGCGGAGGCCGCCGTCGCCGCCCGGAAAGCCGGGGTCGCGCTGGTCCCGGGGATGGAGATCTCCTGCCGCACCGCGGAAGGCATCAGCGTTCACCTGCTCAGCTACCTCCACGACCCCGCGCATCCCGGACTGCTTGAGGAAATCACCAAGTCCAAGGACGCCCGGCACACGAGGGCGCAGAAGATGGTCACCCTTTTGTCGGAGGACTACCCGCTGACATGGGACGACGTGATTCACCACGTCGCGCCGGGGGCCACCCTGGGTCGCCCCCACATCGCCGACGCGCTCGTCGCGGCCGGTGTGGTGGAAGACCGGGCCGAGGCTTTTGGTTCCATCCTCACAGCACGCTCGCGCTACTGGGTCCAGCACTATGCGCCGGAGCCGGCGCTCGCCGTCGAACTGGTCCGTGCAGCCGGGGGCGTCCCGGTGTTCGCCCACCCAGTGGCATCCGCCCGCGGCCGGATCGTGGGGGAGGGGACCTACCGGGAGATGATCGACGCCGGCCTGGCCGGCCTGGAAATCTACCACCGGGACAACCCCGAGGAGGGCCGGACGTTCCTGCGCCGCATCGCCGAACGCTATGGCCTTCTGATCACAGGGTCCTCCGATTACCACGGCGCGGGAAAGCCGAACCTGCTGGGCGAGAATCTGACCTCCGCAGAAGTCTTTGCCCGGATCGAGGAACTGGGCACGGGCTCGTCCGTGGTGCGCTGAGACCCAGTCCGCTGAGACCCTGGACCCGTGTTGAGCTATCACTTAGCGTCCCTATGCGGCCCCCCAGGACCCGAATAGCCGCCACAAGTGATAGCGCAACGGGCGGGAACGGCGGGGCGTGGTGAGGGCGGCGGGTCAGAGGGTTGGGAAAGACGTGAACTGCGCCTGCGCGGCCAGGCGTTTGGCCATCACGTCGATGGCCGGCTGGTTCTGGTCCACGCACACGAACCTGCGGTCGAGTTTCGCGGCCACGGACCCGAGCGTGCCGGAACCTGCGAAGAAGTCCAGGCACCAGTCGCCCGGCCGGCTCGAGGCCGCAACCACGCGGCGGATCAGCCCCTCCGGCTTCTGCGTCGGGTAGCCGGTTTTCTCCTTGCCGGTCGGCGAAACGATCGTGTGCCACCACACGTCCGTGGGCAGCTTGCCGAGCTCGCGCTTGGCGGGGGTCACCAGTCCGGGCGCCATGTAGGGCTCACGGTCCACCTCGGCGCTGTCGAAGTGGTACTTCGCCGGGTTCTTGACGTAGACGAGGATGTTGTCGTGCTTGGTGGGCCAGCGGTACTTGGCCCGTGCACCGTAGTCGTACGCCCAGATGATCTCGTTCAGGAAGCATTCGCGGCCGAAGATCGCGTCCAGCATGACCTTTGCGTAGTGCACCTCGCGGTAGTCCAGGTGCAGGTACAGGGTGCCGTCGTCGGCCAAGAGCCGCCAGGCTTCCACGAGCCGGGGCTCGAGGAAGGACCAGTAGTCGCTGAACGCGTCGTCGTACTTGTGCAGCGCGCCCTTGATGGTGTCGTAGGACCGGCCCTTGAACCCGACGCGGTCACCCTCGCCGCCGGCGTTGAGCACCATCCTGGTTTCCTGGCGCCGCTGGACCCGGCCGGTGTTGAAGGGCGGGTCCACGTAAATCAGTGTGAAGGCGCCGTCCGGCAGCGTGGGGAGGTATTCCGCGTTGTCCGCGTGAACCACCAGGTTGCTGCCGTCCGGCGCCCAGACGGTGTCAGTCATGGAGGGGATTAGGCCTCGGCGCCGCTCGGCTGTGCGTCGCCGCCGGCCACTACCTCGCCGTTGCGGCGGCGGGTGCGGGTCCGGCGCCGGGCACGGGTCGCCCGGTCCACCTCGGTGGGGGCCTTCGCCGGCGCGGCGGCAGCAGCTTCCGGTCCCTGTCCGTTCGCGGTGGACGCCGTGGCGGCATCGGCCTCGGCGGGACGGCGACGGCGGTCGCCGGAGCGTCCGCCGGCTTCGGTGCCGCTGCGGCGCGAGTCACGTCCGCCGGTGCGGCTGCCCTCGCGGGCGCCGTCACGGCTGCTCGTGCGGCTGCCTTCACGGGCGCCGTCACGGCTGCTCGTGCGGCTGCCGTCCTTTGCGCCGTCCTTTGCGCTGGTGCGCGAGTTCTTCTTGCCGGTCTCGCCGAGGTCTTCGAGGACCTCCGCGTCGACCCCGGCCAGCACACGCTTGTCGCGCGGCAGCCGGCCCTTGGTGCCTGCGGGGATGTCGAGTTCCTCGAACAGGTGGGGCGAGGATGAGTAGGTTTCCACGGGCTCGGGGTAGCTCAGGCCGAGGGCCTTGTTGATGAGCCCCCAGCGCGGCATGTCGTCCCAGTCGACAAAGGTCACGGCGGTGCCCTTGTTGCCGGCACGGCCGGTGCGGCCCACGCGGTGCAGGTAGATCTTCTCGTCTTCGACGCACTGGTAGTTGATCACGTGGGTGACGTCGTCGACGTCGATGCCGCGGGCGGCGACGTCGGTGGCAACGAGGACGTCCACCTTGTTGTTGCGGAAGGCGCGCAGCGCCTGTTCGCGGGCGCCCTGCCCGAGGTCACCGTGGATGGCGGCCGCAGCAAAACCGCGGTCCACCAGTTCCTCGGCCACCTTCGCGGCGGTGCGCTTGGTCTTGGTGAAGATGATGGTCCGGCCGCGTCCGCGGGCCTGCAGGATGCGGGCCACCACTTCCACCTTGTCCATGCTGTGGGCACGGTAGATCAGCTGGCGGATATCGCGCTTGGTCAGGCCCTCGTCGTCCGGGTCCGCGGCGCGGATGTGTGTCGGCTGGGTCATGTAGCGGCGGGCCATGGCGATGACCGGGCCGGGCATGGTGGCGGAGAACAGGAGCGTCTGGCGGACCGCGGGCGTGCCGGCGATCAGGGTCTCGACGTCCGGCAGGAACCCGAGGTCCAGCATCTCGTCGGCTTCGTCGAGGATAACGATCTTGACGTTCTTCAGGCTCAGGTGCTTCTGCTTGAAGAGGTCGATCAGGCGGCCGGGGGTACCGACGACAACCTCGACGCCGTTCTGCAGCGCCTCGACCTGCGGCTCGTAAGCGCGGCCCCCGTAGATGGTAGCGATGCGGGCGTTGCGCTTCTTGGCGGCGTTTTCGAGGTCTTTGGCTACCTGGACGGCGAGCTCGCGGGTGGGCACGATCACCAGGGCCTGCGGGGCGCCGGGAACGGCCAGTTTGTCGAAGCCGGCGTCGTCGCGGCCGACGACGCGCTGCAGCGCCGGGATGCCGAAGCCGAGGGTCTTGCCAGTACCGGTCTTGGCCTGGCCGATGATGTCATGCCCTGCCAGTGCGACCGGCAGGGTCATGGCCTGGATCGGGAAGGGGTGCGTGATGCCGGCGTCGGCCAGGGACTCCACGATGTCGGCACGGACATTGAAGTCGGCAAAGGTCTTCTCGGCAATCTCGTGCGGCTTTTCGTCCGAGATGATGGTCTCTTCGGGCTCGATGGTCTCCGTGCCGGACTCATCGGTCAGAAGCTGGTGCGTGTGCAATTCACTCACAGGGGAGTTTCCTTATTCATTTTGGGCTGCGCTGCTTGCTCAACGGGGCCGGCCGTGGTGGCCGTTCCGGAGCACGCTCAGGCGCGCAAGCAATTCCAGTGGAAGCCGATCGCGGGCTATCTAAATGCTGGCACTGGGGACCAGCGGGTGTATCTCAAGATCGCGTAGGGGCGGGCTTGTTGAATTCGAAAATCATGGAAATCAACGACCGGGCATCCATTTCTACCTCTTCAGTCTAGCTGTACAAGGCGTGGATCCTCGACTGGGCGGGTGATTACGCCTCGGGAGGTGACCGGGAGGGCGGCCGGCAGCGCTGGCTGGCGACGGCGTGGGGACGGCGTGAGGACGGCCAGCGGGCCGTCAACGGACCGATAGGGGGCCGTCAGCCCACGAGCTCCAACTGGATTTCCCGCGTGACGATGTCCGAGGACACCACCCGGACCCGGACTTTGGTGCCCGGTTCCAGCTCGCCGGGGCATCGTGCGGTCACGGCGGGCTCGGCGATCTGGACGATCCCGGACGGGCCGTTTCCGTTGCCGTTGGTCTTCCCGCCGTTGCCGTTGCTGGTGCCGTTGGTGCCCTTGGCCGGCTTGGGACCGGAGATGACGACAGCGTCGAATTCCTGGCCGACGTGGTTGACGAGCAGCGCCGCCTCAACGGTGTCCAGCGACAGCCGCTCCAGTTTCGCGGCCAGCTGGTCCGAGGTGCCCATGATGGCGGGGAGGGACGGCAGCGCCTCCCGGGCCCAGGCAGGAACTTCGGTGCCGTTGCTCAGTGCCTCACAGATTACCAGCACGAAGCGGTCGACCAGCCGCCGCAGGGGTGCCGTGGAATGGGCGTACGCGGCGCCGATGGCGGACTGGACGGCGGCGTTGGGCACTGTGCCGTCGAAGGGTGTGTATCCGGCACCGCGGAAGAGCATCCCGGCCGAATGCACAATGGCCAGCTGCCGGGGGTCCGTCGGGTCAAGGGTCCGCAGGTACTCGCCGTAGCGCATTTCCCCGTCCCAGGGCTTGCCGAGGGCGTGGGTCTGCCGGTGGAAGTGGCGCAGTGATGCCTCGTCCGGGGCGGGCATGGTGCGCAGGATGCCGACTTTGCCCTGGAGCATGAGCGCCGCGGCGGCCATCCCGGTCATGAGTGAAATCTGGGCGTTCCAGTCCTCCACCGGCAGCGGCGGGGCCGCTACGATCCGGTAGCCGCCGTCGGGCAGTTGCTGGATCTCCTGTTCCGGCATGTTCAGGCTCGCGCCGCCGCGCAGTCGTTCCAGTTCCACCCGTTTGAGGCCTACTTCTTTCAGCAGCTGCAGCACGGGCGCCGCGGTGCCGGCGTCGAGCTCGGCCTGGACGCCTTTGTAGTTGAGCTTCGCGCGGCTGCGGACCTGTGCCCGGCGCACGAGGACCGAGGCGACCTCTGCCGCGGCGTCGAGCTCGAACTCCCAGACGAACGCCGCGCACAGCTGCCCGGCGAGCAGGCTGCCGGCGGCCTCGCTGATAATCTCCGGATGCAGCGGAATCCGGCCGTCCGGGGTGTAGAAGGTCTGGCCGCGGCGCCGGGTCTCGGCGTCCAGCGCCCCGCCCGGGGCGACAAAGGAGGGGACGTCGGCGATGGCGTAGAAGACCTTGTAGCCGCCGTTGCTCCGTTCGATAAACAGGGCCTGGTCCAGGTCGGTGGACGATGCCGGATCGATAGTCACGAACTCGACGTGCGTGAGGTCAAGGTCCGGGAGCTTGTGCTCGGCCACCGCCGCCTCCGCGTCGCGCAGCACATCCTCGGGGAACGGGCCGGGCAGTTCCAGCGTGGTGCGCAACGCCTTGAGTGCCCCGGCAAGCTGGTTCTGCTGCTCGTGGACACTGGGGGTCAGGCGATGATGTGACACGAAAATCAGGGTAGCCCGATTTCCGCTATTAGTCTTGGATGATGAGCGCAACTGCGGACGATCCTGCCCTCTACAACAGCTTCCTTGCCGACCTGCTGGGAGTCTTGGCGTACGGCGAGCTTTCCGCCTTCGAGCGGCTGTCCTCGAGTGCCCGGTATTCGCCCACGCTGCATGACCGTGCGTTGCTGGGCAGGATGGCGGTGGTCGAGTTCCAGCATTACGAACTCGTCCGAATCCGGCTCGAACACATGGGCCTGGATACGGAGGCCGCCATGCTGCCGTTCCAGCCCTCGGTGGACCACTTCCACGAACGCACGCGCCCGTCGGACTGGTACGAGGCCCTCATGAAGGCCTACGTGATCGACACGGTCGCCGCGGACTTTTACGGCGTCGTGGGCCGGTACGTCGACGCCGCGACCCGTGAGTTGATCGGGCAGGTCCGCTCCACCGGTGAGTCCACGGCCGTGCTGCAGGCGCGCATCAAGGCGGCCCTGGCCGATGACCCCCGGCTGGCGTCGCGCCTGGCGTTGTGGGCCAGGCGTCTGCTGGGGGAAGTACTGAACCACGCCCAGCGTGTCAGCGCCGAGCACGCGTTCCTCGGCGGACTGTCGGGGCTGGACGACGCCGGCGCCCGGGCGCTGGTCAACGGCCTGGCGGCCGAACTCGCAGCGAATCACGCGCGCCGGATGACGGAGCTGGGTCTCGCCGGATAGTTTCAGTGCCGGCCGGCATTACGGGCTGGGGACCTGCTTAGGATGCGGCGGCGTCCAGCGCCGCCAGCAAGGCTCCGGCGGCGTGGGCCGGATCAGTGGCGTCGGTGATCGCCCGGACCACGACGATCCGCCGGGCACCGGCATCGACTACCTGCTCCACGTTACTGAGGTCGATCCCGCCGATCGCGAACCACGGCAGCACGCTTTCGTCGACCTTGCCGGTTCCCTCCGCGTCCGCCCCGCCGATCGCCTGGGCGGCGTAGCGCACCAGATCGAGGCCGACGGCGGCGCGTCCGGGCTTGGTGGGCGTCGCCCACACGGGGCCCACACAGAAATAATCGAGCCCTTTGCGGCCTGGCGCGGCAGCGATGGCGGCGTCCACCTGCTTCGGGCTGTGGGTGGACAGGCCGATCACGGCATCCTTGCCGAGAAAGCCGCGGGCGGCGTCGAGCGAAATGTCCTTCTGGCCGACATGGAACACCGGAGCCCCGGACAGGGAGGCGATGTCCGCCCGGTCATTGACGGCCCACAGCCGCCCGTGGCGCTGCGCTGCGGTGTGCAGGACCTCCAGCAGTTCCAGCTCCTCGGAGGCCTCGAGCGACTTGTCGCGCAACTGGATGATGTCCACGCCGCCGGCGAAGGCGGCGTCCACGAAGTCCTCGAAGTCGCCGCGGTCCCTGCGGGCGTCGGTGCAGAGATAGAGGCGGGCGGTGGTGTGGAGAGGGTCCTGGCTCATGGGACCAGCCTAGTTCCTCTAAACTGGGCGCATACCGCGGGAGCCCGCAGCAGCCATGTCGCCGCTGCCCGGCTGAGAGGGCGTCAGAGCCGACCGCTTGACCTGATCCGGCTAGTACCGGCGTAGGGAAGGAATTTTTCATGGGCACACGAGCAGGCCGTGCAGCCGGAGCCGCAAATGACGCCGCCGCCCAGGTTTGTGACACAGGGACCGGTACCGCAGAGGGAATCATCGCGGGGGATACGACTGCCGACGTGGCCGTGATCGGCGGCGGGGTGATCGGCCATGGCATCGCGTTCGAGGCCATCCGCTCGGGCCGATCCGTGGTCCTGATCGATGATGCTCCCGGCAGCGGAGCCAGCTGGGCCGCGGCCGGCATGCTGGCCCCCGTGAGTGAACTGCACTACCAGGAGGAACAGCTCCTGGAACTGATGCTCGAGGCCTCCCGGTTGTGGCCAGGATTCGCTGCGGCTCTCGACGCCGGTGCCGCCGGCGCGGATCCGCCGGCAGGTACGGGCTACTTAACGACGCCGACCTTGGCGGTGGGGGCCGACGCGGCGGACCGGCGCGCGCTCGCGGACTTGAGGGAAGTCCAGCAGACATGCGGCCTGGCCGTGGAGCCACTGACAGTGCGCGAGGCGCGCACCCGGGAGCCCCTGCTGAGTCCCGGCATCTCGTGTGCCTTCGACATCCCGGCCGACCACCAGGTGGACCCCCGCCTGCTGATCACCCGGCTCGCCGGCGTGCTCGGTGCGGAAGGCGGCAGCTTCGTCCGGCGGCGCGCGGCAGGCCTGCTGTGGCAGGACGGACAGGTGGCAGGTGTGCGGTTGGCTGGCGGCGGTACCGTGCGGGCTGCCGAGACCGTGGTCGCCAACGGGCTCGGCGCCGCCGCGCTCGAGGAGCTTCCGGCCGGGCTGGCGCTGCCGCTGCGGCCCGTCTACGGCGACATCCTCCGGCTCCGCGTGCCTCCGCATCTGCAGCCGCTGCTCACGGCCACCGTGCGGGGCATGGTGCGCGGCATCCCGGTGTACATCGTCCCCCGCCAGGACGGCACCGTGGTGATCGGGGCCACCCAGCGGGAGGATGGACCGTCGGATCCGCACGCGGTTTCCGCCGGCGGCATTTACCAGCTGCTGCGGGATGCCCAGCAGCTGGTGCCTGCGGTCGCCGAGCTGGAGCTTTTGGAAGCCACGGCGCGGGCGCGGCCCGGAACCCCGGACAATGCCCCGCTGCTGGGGCGGATCGCACAAGCGGACGGCGGCGACGTCCCGGGACTCATTATCGCCACAGGATTCTTCCGGCACGGCGTCCTGCTGACCCCCGCCGCTGCCGCCGTGTGCCGGCAACTCATGGATTTCACGCCGGACCCGCGCTGGGCCGGGTTCCGCCCCGACCGTTTTTCCCGCATCCCGGTTACGTCCGGGGACAGCCCTAAGAAGGAAGCAGCATGAACATCCGACTTAACGGAACGGATCAGAGCGTCGCCGACGGCGCCTCCGTCTCCGCACTCGTCAGCCGGCTCACTGGCCGGAGCATCGGCCCCGACGGCCGCGCCGCCGACGGGCGGAAGCTCGGTGTCGCCGTCGCCCGCAACGCCGAAGTGGTGCCGCGCAGCCAGTGGCACGCCACGGCGCTCGCCGACGGCGACGACGTCGAACTTGTCACGGCAGTCCAGGGAGGATGACCAGCATGAACGAGACGACGTTCGCAGGAACACAGGCCGTCCCCATGACCGGTGCGGTGGCCGATCCGTTCGTGGTCGACGGCGTAAGGCTCGGCTCCCGCCTCATCATGGGAACCGGCGGTGCGCCGAGCCTGGACGGGCTCGGGGCGGCGCTGGTGGCGTCCGGGACGGAGCTGACCACGGTGGCGATGCGCCGCTATTCGCCGGCGGAGACGGGCTCGCTGTTCCAGCTGCTCGAGGACCATCAGATCCGGGTACTGCCCAACACGGCAGGCTGCTTCACCGCCAAGGACGCCGTCCTTACCGCCGAGCTGGCGCGGGAGGCCCTGGAAACGGACTGGGTCAAGCTCGAAGTCATTGCCGACGAGCACACACTGCTGCCGGACGCCGTCGAACTCGTGGACGCAACCGAACAGCTCGTGGCCCGAGGCTTCAAGGTCTTCGCCTACACGAACGACGACCCCGTGCTTGCCCTCCGGCTCGAAAACCTCGGCGCGACGGCCGTGATGCCGTTGGGCGCCCCGATCGGCACCGGACTGGGCATCCTGAACCCGCACAACATCGAGCTGATCGTCTCGCGCGCGTCCGTGCCCGTGGTGCTGGATGCCGGGATCGGCACGGCCTCGGACGCTGCCCTGGCGATGGAACTCGGCTGCGACGCCGTGCTGTTGGCTACGGCGGTGACCCGTGCGCAGAATCCGGTGCTCATGGGCGAGGCCTTCAAACATGCCGTCATCGCCGGCAGGCTGGCGAAAGCGGCCGGCAGGATCCCGCGGCGGGAACACGCATTGGCGTCCTCGGCAATGGAAGGCCGGGCCGAGTTCCTCTAACGCCCGCTCGGCCGGCGGGGCTGATCTGGTTGCGCCGGCCGGACCTCCTGATCACCCTTGCTCTTGATGACGCGCCGGCGCGATCATCGGTAGGCCCGGCCCGGTCCGGCCCGGCCGGGTCGACGTGCGGCGGGGACGAACCGGGTATGCCGTCGGTCCGCATCCGGATGGTCCACAGTCCTCGTGGATCACGTGGTTGTGCGAGTACGCAGGGTCCCATTAGCGCGCTGGTGAAACTTTCACGAAGAATGGCGTTGCCACTTCTTTGCCTTTCCAGCTGCCCTTTTCGAGGTCAGGTGCCATCCCTTGCAGCCTCCGCATGGGTATACGCTCGCGGGCAACTTGCCCCCAGATGACGAGCCCTGCCGGATGATTTCCTTGAGCGCGCGGTTCGCGTGCCAGGGGGTGGAGTAGGTGATCTTGGTGCAGCTTGCCATCGAGCGAAACCCTTCTTGAAAGAGTACGCGCGTGGCTCATATCCACACTTGAGCGCCACCTAACAGTGGCGTCCCAGGTTCCACATGATTGTGTCGTTCAAGGCACAAACTATCGCAGCCCTAACTGCGTTGCAATCGTGAGTCTTCGGCGCAAGATTCTCTGAGGAATAACCACCGCTCGCAGAGCTCTTATTATCGACCTGTCCCGTTGTCCAGCCCAGTGGTTCCGGCGCGGAACTACTACGTGATTGGGTGGGCTTCGCCCCCGGACGCGGAGAGATTCGGCCGGTGTCCAGGACCTGGCCCTCGCCGCCGAGGACGACGGGGATCATGTCGAAGTCGCAGCCGATATTGCGCGCGGTGGAGGCGGTGACGTGTCGGCGGGACTAGCCGTAAGCGCCGCGGGGCGCTACTGGTGGGGGCGGAAGTATCTGTTCCACCCGGCCGTCCGGGCCGCTGCCGTTCGACCCCCACGGTGACCCGGCCGTCAGGGCTTCTGTCACGCGGCGGCCACGGGGTCACTCCAGGCGGAAGTAGGTGTTCCGGCGGGGTGTCCGGGCGGGGTCGAGGTGGGGTGGCGGGATGAACCAGGGGATGCCGGTGCGCATCTGGATGCTCCAGTGTTCCTTGTGGATCAGATGGTGGTGATGGGAGCAGAGCAGGGTGCCGTTGCCGGCTCCGGTGGTTCCGCCGCGGGACCAGTAG